>JAWKPW010000046.1:0-43400 GCA_041390465.1 Desulfobacterales bacterium
GATCAGGCACAATTTTTTTCACCCACTGCAATCTCCTGTGCCTGTTCTGCCAGAATTTTGACATCAGCCATGAGGGCGCGGGCGAACCGGTTTCTGCACAGCAGCTTGCCCAAATCATGCTGGAACTGCAGAAACAGGGCTGTCACAACATCAATTTTGTCACGCCTTCCCATGTTGTGCCCCAGATTCTGGAATCTCTGGATATTGCTGCGGAAAACGGCCTTTGCATTCCTCTGGTTTACAACACCTCCGCGTATGACAGGGTCTCCACCCTGAAACTGCTGGACGGAATCGCGGATATTTACATGCCGGACTTCAAATTCTGGGATCCGAATCTGGCATGGAAAGCCTGCAATGCACCGGATTATCCGGAAGCAGCCCGGAAAGCCATAAAGGAAATGCACCGCCAGGTCGGGGATCTTGTTCTGGATGAAGAGAGAATTGCCCGGAGGGGACTGCTGATCCGGCATCTGGTGCTGCCCCGGGGCATGGCCGGAACCCGTGAGATTATGCGGTTCATTGCAAAGGAAATCTCTGCGGATACCTATGTCAATATCATGTCCCAGTACCGTCCCTGCGGCAGAGCCTCCGAAGTGGAGGGACTGGGGGAATATCCGTCCCGGAGCGATTTCACCTATGCGCTGCGCGCGGCTGAAGAAGAAGGCATCCGGCGGATCGACCGGCCGGGGCGCGTGTTTGTGATGGCATGAAACATGGGAAGCATTTATGCCATAGGAGATATTCACGGATGCCATGACAAACTTGTGCGTCTTATGGAAAAAGTTCTGAGAGACTATAAGCCTGAACAGGATACACTTGTTTTTTTGGGGGATTATATTGATCGGGGCCCGGATTCCTTTCCGGTGGCAGAATATCTGATTGGCCTGAAAAAACAGATACCGGGCATTGTCTTTCTCAAAGGAAATCATGAGGAAATGCTGAGCCAGTATATGACAGGGCTGGAGCGCAGTTCCTATCTTTCCAACGGGGGACGGCAGACCCTGGAAAGCTATATGGCGCATAATTCCGGGACCGGCATGTACATGGTTCCCAGGGAGCATCTCTATTTTTATTCTTCCCTGTCCCTTTATTATGAGTCAGAGGAATATATTTTTGTCCACGCCGGCATCCGGGAAAAAATTCCCATGGAAAATCAGGTGGCAGATGATCTGCTGTGGATACGCAACAAATTTATTCATTCCACTTACGATTTCGGAAAACAGGTGGTGTTCGGACATACCCCCTTTCCGGAACCGCTGGTGCAGTACAATAAAATCGGCATAGACACCGGAGCCGTATATGGCAACCGCCTGACCTGTGTCAGACTGCCGGAAATGGAATTTTATCAGGCATGATCATGTCTGTAAGGTCGGAGTATCCGCATCGGTTTGTCCGGTGAACCGGATTGCGGACAGTATCTTTTCAATGAAAGTCCTGCGGATCGGCCGGTTTCCGGCTGTCTGCGGAGCCGGATTTTCTGAATATGGAAAGACTTTCAGGTTTCGCTGTGTGCATCAGACCGCAGCGATTTGAGAGAGAAAGGGATTTTGCCATGAAATGTTACGGAGGGATTTTCACTGTTTTTCTGCTGCTCATTTTCAGTTCTGCGGCATTCGCGGAACGCATCACGGTCAATGTGAATCTGGCAAATGTCCGATCAGGGCCGGGCACCGGCAGCAAAATTCTGTGGAAAGTGGAAAAATATCATCCGCTTGAGGTGATCAAAAATCAGGGTTCCTGGTATTACTTTCAGGATTTTGAAGGCGACAAAGGCTGGATACACAGTGATATTGTATCAAAGGAACCTTCCGTAATCGCCATAAAGGACAAGTGCAATGTCCGTTCCGGTCCCGGCACAAATCACAATATCATCTTCACGGTGGAAAGAGGGGTTCCCTTCCGGGTGATCAAACAGGAAGGGGAATGGATGCAAATCCGTCATGCGGATGGCGATGAAGGCTGGATTCACAAATCTCTGGTATGGTGAGAAAGCATAACGTGGAAAAAAAACATAAAGGCATGGTGGCAGGCATCGGTTCCGTGCTGATGGACATACTGATCCGCGAGGATGATTTTTTTGTGGAAAAAACCGGAGTGCAGAAAGGCGGAATGACCTATGTGGCTCCGGATGTGATTGACAAAATCCTTTCCCTGTCCTCACAGACACCGGTGATGGTGTCGGGCGGTTCTGCCTGCAATACCCTCATCGGTGTGGGAAAACTGGGGGGAATGGCCCGTTTTGTGGGAAAAAAGGGACAGGATCGCATGGGGGAGCTGTTTACAGAGGAACTGAAAAGCCATCAGGTGGAGCCTCTTCTTTTCACTTCCTCCTCTCCCACAGGCCGGGTGCTTTCTGTGATCACCCCGGACGCGCAGAGAACCATGTTCACTTTTCTGGGTGCATCTGCCGAAGCCCAGCCTGCTGAAATTTCTGAAAAATGCTTTGCGGGAGCAGACATTGTGCATGTGGAAGGCTATCTGCTGTTCAACAAAGAACTGATTGCAGCAGCGCTGAAAGCAGCCAAAAGTGCAGGCGCGCGCATTTCTCTGGATCTGGCAAGTTTCACCGTGGTGGATCAGTCAAAGGATTTTCTTGATGAACTGGCAGAGGAATATGTGGACATTCTCATTGCCAATGAGGATGAGGCCCGTGCCTTTACCGGATATGCGGATGAGGAAAAAGCCCTGAAAGTCCTGTCGGAAAAATCTGAAATCTCTGTCCTCAAAATTGGCGAGCGGGGCAGCCTTGTCTGCTGCGGGGGACAGATGTTCAACATCAGCGCGCTGCACGGTGCGCGCATTGTGGATACCACAGGCGCAGGGGATTTGTGGGCTTCAGGATTTCTTTACGGACTGGCAAACGGCTGCTCCCCGGCACAGGCCGGAGAACTGGGTGCCTGGTGCGGATATGAGGTCTGCCGCGTGATGGGGGCAAAAATCCCGGAACAGGGATGGGAAAGAATCAGAAATCACTTCAGCATATGAAGGTTTTATCCGGTTTAGGGTCTGTATCAAAATAACCTGTTGCAAACCCTAAGGGTTTTCAAAACCCTTAGGGTTTAAGACGAAAAAATTGTACAGGTTATTTTTTTACAAACCCTTAGGCGAGTTACGGAAAAGAACATCCTCCAGATCCGGAACTCTTTCAAAGCAGCACAGGCTTCCGACCTGTGCTGCTTTGTCGGGATATTCTTTTCCGGAAATCACCTTATTGCAGGGTGCTGCTGTCCCAATGCTGTCAATTACGCGGCTCCCGGAATGCTGAACTGAAAGTTTGAAAATTATTCCAGAATAATTTCAGCCTCCCGAACTTTCAGTTCGGGATTCTTCTGTCTGAATTGGCCACCTGTCCCGCAACCTGCGGTGTCAGACTTTCCTCTGTGCGCAGCAGTCAGGTTTCCTCAATCCCAACGCACTGAAAAAAGTACATTGATTCCCTGAAAAACTGACGCATTGTCTGGGGGAAACAAACAATGCAAATGAAGAGTCCGTCTCAGATAAGATTTGACAACTTTCAAAAAGTTGTCAAATCTGCACCGGTTTTATAGCTGACTGTTTTTATTCAGTCTGACATTTTTGACTCTTAATTGGCATAAACAATAATACTGATTCCCCATTGAAAACATACAGACTTTCAGATAATATTTTTGGGTAGGCCGGGGTGAATGCATTGAACCATAACGCTTTGAATTTGTTGGTATTCGTTCCTCACCACAACCTGCACAGAACCCCAAATTATTATCTTAAACACTATACTTATACCGAGCAAATCAATGGCGATTCGGTATAACAGGATATGAAATGGCTCTAAGCTGGAATGAAATCAGAGACCGGGCTTTGAAATTCTCCAGGGAATGGGAAGGAGAGACAAGGGAGCACGCGGAGGCAAAATCCTTCTGGGATGCCTTTTTCCATGTTTTCGGTGTGAGCAGAAGACGCACTGCCACATTTGAGGAACCCGTAAAAAAGATGAATGATCAGTATTCATTGATCTTTTCTGGAAGGGGCATCTGCTTGTCGAGCATAAATCAAGGGGAAAGGATTTGGACAGGGCATACTCTAAGGCCTTGATTATTTCAGCGGGTTAAAAGAGCGGGATTCAGTTTGCATATGTGGCGAGTGTCTGATTTTTGAGCGGTTCCGGGCCAGGCTGATCTTGATGAGAATGTAAACATGAATTTCATATAAAGGATTTTTACAAAATATAAAACTGTTCGGATTTATTGCCGGGTATCAGAAAAGAGTTTTCAGAGAGGAGGATCCGTCAACAGCAAAAGCAGCAGAACTTGTTGGGAAAGCTGCACGATCAACTGGAGGAAAGCGGTTATGGAGACATCCTGCTGGAGGTTTTTCCTATCCGCATTTTGTTTGTCTGTTTGCAGAGGACACCGGCATTTTTGGAAAAGGATCTGTCTCAACAATATTGAAATCAGAATCAATGAGGACGGAAGCAATGCCGGTGCCATGCTTTCCGAGTTTTTTCAGGTGCTGAACACTCCGAGGAGAAGCGGTAGAGGAATCTGGATGAATTCTTGCGTCAGTTTCCTATATCAACGGAAAAACTGTTTGAAGAGCCTTTGCCCATTCCCGCGCGAATTCTCAGATAGGGGAAATGCTGCTGGAATGTGAGTAAGTTGACTGGGGAAAGATTTCCCCCTGCGATTTTCGGTTCCATGTTTCAGGTTGTGATGGAAACCCGAAGAAAGAAGAAATCTGGGCGTGCGCATTACACTTTGAAACACTCTCAGGCTGATCCCCCTGTTCTGATGAACCAGGAGGAGTTTGAAAAAGCAAAAGCAGCAAAACAGACTGAAAGCCTTTCATGAAAAACTGTCCAAACTGAAATTTCGATCCCGCACTTGCGGGTGCGGGAATTTTCTGATTGTCTCGTACCGGGAACTGAGGGAATCTGGAGATTGAGGTTTTAAAGGAATTGTACAAGTCAGAACAGCAGGTTGTCACTATTGAAGCCATTGTGCAGGTGGATGGGATCGGTTTTACGGAATAGAATATGATGAATGGCCTGCCAAAATTTCAGAAGTCGCGATGTGCTTTTGACGGATCATCAGATGAATCTGGTTGTCTTCCGATAACGGGGTTGTATTTTGTCCGGGGCTATGCCTTTAAAAAATCTGCAAGGATTGTGCATGGAAATGTTATGGCTTGAATGGGAAACAGTTGTTTCAAAAAGGAATTGAGTTATATTTTGGGAAATCCGCCGTTTGTGGGTTCCAAACTGCTTAACAAAGATCAGCGTCAGGAAATGAAGATCTTTTCAGAAGTCCCAGATGGCAAAATACTCGATTATGTTGCGGCATGGTATTTGGTGGCCTCCAAATATATCCAAAATACGTATATAAAAGCTGCTTTTTGTTTCACAAATTCCATTACACAGGGCGGAACAGGTTGGTATTGTGGAATGAACTGCTTACCCGCTACGGTATAAAAATTCATTTTGCACATACCACTTTCAAATGGAATAATGAAGCCAAAATGTTTCGCCGTTTACTGTTGTATCATAGGATTTTCAAATTTTGACATAGCAGACAAAAACTGTTTGTTTGATTCTGATGTTGGTGATCTTGACGTGGTAAAAGCAAAAAACATGTCCTTATTTGTTTGATATGCAGATGATTTTGTGATAACGTTAAAAAGCAAACCCATCTGGTAACGTGCCTGAAATGTCATTTGGCAATATGCCATTGGATGGAGGAAATTCTTAATAATAAATGACAATGAATTGGAAGACTTTCTCAAATCTTGAACCAAAAGTGAAAAATATATTTTCCGCCATCAGTGCAAAAGAATTTTTGAATCAGAAAAACAGATGAGAATCAGGAGTTGGCAAAGGTATATGTCCAAAAGAGATAAAGGCCATGCCTCTGGTTTTGGACAGAGTGCAGAAAGTCAGCATCCAGACTGGCAAGCAAAGCTCCCGTCAACTCAGAAACATGCAGTCACCCCAGCATTGTTCAGAGATCTACCAGACCGGACACTTTTATCGTAATTCCAAGAGTATCTTCTGAAAACCTGAAAATATATACCAATGGGATTTTTTGACAAAACAGTATTGTAAGTGACACCTGCATGTTCAGTGCCTGACGGGAAAATATATCATTTTGGTGTTCTGATGTCGAAAATGCACATGACATGGGTAAGCTTTATGAACCAGAAGATTAAAAAGTGATTTCAGATATTCAAACGGGATATTGTTTACAACAATTTTCCTGCCCAAAGATCCAGTTTCCAAAAACAGAGGCAAAGTGGAAAAATGCGCCAAAAAAGTTCTGGATGTGCGTTTGCAATTCCCGGAAAGCAGCCTTGCGGATTTGTACGATCCCCTGACCATGCCCCCAAAACTGGTCAAAGCACATCAGGCATTGGACAAAGCTGTGGATTTGTGCTACAGAACCCAGCCCTTTGCCAGCGAAACCGCCAGAATGGAATTTCTTTTTGATTTGTACAGAAAATACACAAAATGAGGCAATGCCAGAATCCTTGAACAGCAAGGCTCAGCAGTCTGTCAAAAAAATTTCTTCAAATTTTGAGGAGTCCAAACTGAAAGTTTGGATGGTGCGAATTTTGCCAAACTTTCCGTTTGGCACTTTGGTTCAGTGGACTGTCAAACAGGTTTCTTTCAGGACAGGGCAGATTTGACAACTTTCAGAAAGTTGCCAAATCCTGAATGTGAAAATTTTTTTTGACAATCCACTCAGGGATGTTATGATTTTCCCTGCATATGTGGTCGTCCAATTTGTCTGATCAGCGTTTCTGATTACGCAAGTGCGCTTTTGAGACAGCAGGCAGGAGGGGGAGGAAAAAGTGGCGTGTTGCGCTCCCTGTTCGGCTGCCTGTCTTAACGTCATTGACGCAGAAATCTGGAATGTGCAGGTTTCAACTTTTAACCTGGGTGATTTATAAAAACGAATATGCCTGTTCAGTCACCTGAACGATTTGACAACTTTTGGAAAGCTGTCAAATCCGGAGAATGTTCTTTTCCGGAAATCGCCTTATAAC
The DNA here is from genome assembly GCA_041390465.1 of Desulfobacterales bacterium. Lineage (GTDB taxonomy): Bacteria > Desulfobacterota > Desulfobacteria > Desulfobacterales > Desulfococcaceae > JAABRU01. The sequence goes on from JAWKPW010000046.1 coordinate 7,018, forward strand.
TTTTAAACAAAACGGAGAAAAAAATGGCCAAAAAAGTCACAAGAAAACAGTTGCTGAAGGAACCGGATGAATTTCTCACATTTTCCCAGAAGATGATGGGATATATACTGCTCCACAGGGTAAAATTTGTCAGCGGTCTGGCTGCCCTGTTTGCCCTGCTGATAATCGGGGGCCTTGTCGGTTATTTCTCAAACAGGGCGGAAGACAATGCCTTTGCCATGCTCAATCAGGGGGTAATCCGCTACAATGAAGTCATGGAAAAGGACGGCCCGGAAAAGGCGTATCAGGCTGTGGAAAAGGAGTTTCTGGAACTGTTTGACAGATATGCGGGAAGAAAAGGCGCTCAGATGGCGCTTTTCACCTTTGCCAATATGGCCTGTGACGCGGGAAAATATGAAAAGGCTCTTGAGCTGTATCAGAAGGCCCTGAAAGACTTCGGGGATGCTTCTTCCCTGAAAAACCTGATACTGGCCGGACTGGGCTTTGCCTCTGAAGGAAAAGGGGATTATGCCTCTGCCATTGGGTATTTTGAGAAAATTTCCTCCGGATCGGATGCCCTGATGAAGTCCGAAGCCGTATTTCGGCTGGGAATGCTGTACGAAAAAACCGGAGATAAGGAAAAGAGTCTGAAATCCTACCAAAAACTCCTTGCGGATTATCAGGATTCCCTGTATGCGGATTTGGTGAGGGAAAAAGTGCCGGGAGCGGCAGCGGAAAAAAGCTGATCACCGGCCAGGCTGCGGATAACGCCCTGTTATTCCTTCCTTGACAGTGGCTGATCGGTTAATCAGATCACAGAAAAATTCTCCCCTCCCACCGGGGGAGGGGATTCAGAATCAGCCGATTTGACTTGCTGACCATTCATTTTTCCGAATCCAGAAGATTCAGCCTGTATTTTTTGATCTTCTGATTCAGCCCGCTTTTGCCTATGCCCAAAAGTTTGGCAGCATGGGACTGGACATTGTCTGACATCCGCATGGCCCGGCAGATCATGTCCTTTTCCACCTTCACCAGGGTTTCAGACAGGGTGGCATCAGCCGGAATATTGTCAATCTGCAGCAGATTGCCTGCGTTTGCCTTGAAATCTCTGGGCAGATCCGACACACGGATAATATCTCCGGTGCAGAGAATCATCACCCTTTCAATGATATTTTCCAGTTCCCGGACATTTCCGGGCCAGCGGTATTCATAAAACAGGCGTTCCGCTTCCTGATCAAAACCTTTGATGGGAATATCGGATTTGCGCTCTGCCGCATATTTTTTCATAAAGTGTTCTGTGAGCAGCCGTATATCTTCTGTGCGATCCCGCAAAGGCGGCATGACAATGTGCAGCACATTGAGCCGGTAATACAAATCCTCCCGGAAGCGTTTTTTTTCCACTTCCTCCTTCAGGGTCTTATTGGTTGCAGCCAGCACCCGTATATCCACCTCCACAGGTCTGGTTCCCCCGACCCGTTCAAACACCCGTTCCTGCAGCACACGCAGCAGCTTGACCTGCAGATTGGGGGAGAGTTCACCGATTTCATCCAGAAACAGCGTGCCCCGGTCCGCGAGCTCAAAACGCCCTTTTTTCATGGAAGCCGCACCGGTGAACGCTCCCTTTTCATGACCGAACAGTTCACTTTCCAGCAGGGATTCGGAAAGCGCGGCACAGTTTACCGCAATAAAGGGGGCATCCCGCCGGGGGCTGTTGTAATGGATGGATTTTGCCACCAGTTCCTTGCCGGTTCCGTTTTCCCCTTCAATCAGCACGGTGGCGCCGGTGGGGGCCAGCTTCCGGATCATGGAGAAAACATCCTGCATGGCTTTGCTTTTTCCAATGATATTGCCGAAACTGTAACGGGATTCCATGCTGTCCCTGAGACGCCGGTTCTCTTTGACCATTCGGTACATTTCCACAGCCTTGCGCACATGAATCACCAGACTTTCATTTTCAAAGGGTTTGAGAATATAGTTGTATGCGCCCTTCTGCATGGCATCCACGGCTTTTTCAACTGTCCCGTAGGCTGTCATCATGATGACCGGGAGTTCCGGATCATTTTCTTTTATGCTTTCCAGCAGTTCAATTCCGTCCATTCCGGGCATCTTCATGTCTGTGAGAACCAGATCCACATCTGAATTGCGGAGAATTTCCAGAGCATCCGGTCCGCTGTTGGCCGTCAGTGTTCCAAAGCCCTCCTCTTCCAGAACCGCACTCAGAATCAGGGTATAATTTTTTTCATCATCCACAATCAGAATATTTTCCATGCATCACTCCGTTTTGACAGGCAAATCAATGATGACCTGGGCTCCGTATACAGGCCGGTTTTCCATCCGGATGCTTCCCCTGTGGGCTTCTATGATATTTTTCACAATGCCCAGTCCCAGACCGGTTCCGGTTTCTTTGGTGGTAAAAAAGGGATTCCATATTTTTTCCAGAATGTCTTCCGGAATTCCCTGTCCCTTGTCTTTAAACATCAGGTTTATGCTTTCCGGGCCTGCGCTGAGCAGAACCTGAATTTCCCCGCCGGCCGGCATGGACTGCATGGCATTGATGAGGATATTGAGAAAAGCCTGATACAGCATATCCGCATCAGCCATAATTTCAGGAAGTTCATTTTCCTGCTGCACTTTGATCTGGTATCCTGCCCCTTCGATCTGGGCGGAGAGAAAGGAGATGTTCTTTTCAATCACCTCCTCCACCCGGCAGGGAATCCGGTTCGGGGGACAGGGTTTGGCATAGGTCAGAAAATCCGTGATGATATTGTTGAGACGGCCGGATTCCTCCACAATGACATCCGCAATCTGACTGGGCTGACCGCACTGGATCATCTTCTTTTTCAGCAGTTCTGCCGAGCTTCGGATAATGCCCAGAGGATTCCGGATTTCATGGGAAATTCCGGCCACCATCTCCCCAAGGGAGGAAAGACGCTCAGCCCGGTTCAACTGCTCCCGGAGGTGCATTCCTTCCAGATTGCGCTGGTGGATAATCTCTTCCCCCCGTTTGACCACAAAAATGAGAACAAGCAGCAGAATGCCCATGACCATTGTGCAGGTAAGGATGACCAGCACCTGAAAACGGAAGATGGACTGGTTGTCTTCAGACAGATCCTGCACAATCTCCACCACGCCCAGCACTTTTCCGGAAATTCGGGTCAAAGGCCGGGCCTCCCGAAGGGGAGCAAAGGTGATTACCTTGATTTCTTTGGGAAAACCCAGCAATATCTCCCAGAAGTTTCCGTTCTGCACCAGTTTTGTGGTGGCTTTCCCCTCCACCGCATCCCGATATCCCTCTCCGCCCATGTCCCTTTTTCCCACCAGTTCCGGATCAAAACTGTAGGAAATGACATTGTCCTTGACATCATAGAGGTTGACCCTGTCAATCCGGAAACTGTGAAGTGTGCTGCGCACAATCCGATCCATGAGTTCAAACTGCTTTTTGTTGCGCAGTTGAATTTTGCCGAAAATATAATACACCGGTATCTGAAACTGGGTATAAATCTGGTGATTGAGATTTTCGGCCAGCAGCAGCGCGTAATCCCCGCTTTTTTTGAACTGCAGGGTTCTGGCCCAGTGTATGTTGAGAAAGCACAGCACAATGGTTCCCAGAAAAATGACAATCAGACTGCTGAAGGCAAAGTACTTGACCAGCCGGAACGGTTTGGCTTTTTCTTCCACAGTGAAAGTGAGCATAAGCACTTGATTCCGATCACGTTATGGGGTTTTTAATCCGCAACCTGCGGCAAACCGGATTTTTCCAAAAAATCCGGTTTTTTCTCTTCAGGGGCAGGTGCAGAACCACTGTCTGAGATGCAAAAAAAATTTTGCCGGACGCGGAGGCAAATCAGCAGAAACAGGATAGGGCAGAAAGATTCCAGACTGCCGGCAAAGCCCCCCGCAGATCACAAAAGAAGGAAATTCCTACCTTCAAATACATATGATCCCCATTGAATTCCGAGGGCATTCCGTATTAATGGACAAAAAGCCCTTTTTCTGAAAATTGCCGGGAATGATTTATTTTCGTTGACACTGTGATAGGAATCCTGATAAATTGCCGTCAACAGCATTTCTGTCTTGCCGGATTCGGCCCTGAAACAGGCTTTGTTTCAGGTGCGGTCCGGCTGCAAACAGACGCACTTTCCTGATCCTCATGCTGATTTTAAAGCATATTGTCTGTTATTTCAACAGAAATCGGTGCTGCCCCGTTTTTTGCGATCTTCCGGTCTCCCGGAGGATACAGATATGCGGACAGGGAACAGCACGCATACTGCCGGAAAGGTGAACAATCTATGCTATTCGGGAAAAAAATGCAGTCGGTCGGTCTGGATATCGGTTCCCGGACAATCAAGGTGGCCGAGGCAGAGGAAAAGAAGAAAAGATGGGTGCTGAAAAAATTCGGCATGACAGATATCGCTCCCGGACTGATAGAGGATGGTTCCATACGGAACCCCGAGGGCGTTGCCGAAGCCATCCGGCAGCTCTTCCGGGCAAACAAAATCAGGGAGACCAACGCGGCCGTGTCTGTGGGCGGATATTCTGTGATTGTGAAGAATATCAGCATTCAGACCATGGAGGAAAATCAGCTCCGGGAGACCATACAGTTTGAGGCTGAGCAGTATATCCCCTTTGATATCAATGATGTGAACCTCGATTTCCAGATACTGGGTGAAAATGCGGAAAATCCGAACCAGATGGATGTGGTGCTGGTGGCTGCCAAAAAGGAAATCGTCAACGATTACGTGAATCTGGTGCAGATGGCCGGACTGAATCCCTGCATTATGGATGTGGACGCGTTTGCCCTGCAGAACATTTACGAGGCCAATTATGATACGGAAGGGGAGAATGTGGCACTCATTGATATCGGAGCCAACAAGACCACCCTGAACATTCTCAAAGGCACGTATTCCGTGTTCATGCGGGATGTTTCCCTCGGATGCCACCAGATCAGTTCCAAGATCGTTTCTTTGTCCGGATGCAGTCTGGAAGAGGCCGAAGGACTCTACAATACGGAAAAAAATGACAAAATTTCCTCAAAGGAACTCGTTGACATTGTCACCTCTGTGGTTACGGACTGGTGCACGGAAATCCGCCGTGCGCTGGACTTCTTTTATTCCACCTATCCCAATGATCAGATCCGCAAGATTGTTTTAAGCGGGGGCGGGGCCAACATCAAGAAATTCCGTCAGCTTCTGGGCGTGGAAACCTCTTCTGAAGTTGAAATGATCAATCCGTTCAACAAATTTTCCGTTGACAGCAGTTTTGATGATTCCTATCTGGAAAAAATTGCACCCCAGGCAGCCATTGCCATGGGACTTGCCATGAGAAGGGTGAATGACAAATGATACGAATCAACCTGTTACCTTATGTCAAAGCAAAGAAAAGAGAAAATGTCATCCAGCAGATTTCTGTTTTTCTTCTGCTGGTTCTGATCACTGCGGTCGCTCTGATCTGGTACAATTCAAAACTCAACAAAGAGATTGCGGCTCTGGTGGCCCAGATAGATTATACACAAAAAGAAATTGTGCGCTACAAAAAGATTGCCGAAGAGGTGGAGGAACTCAAGCAGAAACTGGCAATGCTCAGAAAAAAGCTGGAAATTATTGGGCAGTTGGATGCGGATCGGGAAACAGCCTATGCTGTGGTCAGTCACATGTCAGAAGTGATTATTGACAGGAAAAAGAAAAAACGGCTGTGGTTCACAAAACTGGATGCCATGGAGGAAAAAACAAAGCGGAGCGCCCCCCAGAGAGGCAAAAAGGGGAAGGCTCCGGAACCCGCTCCTGCGGAAGAAGTGGAAAGAGCAAATGTTGCCATCAATATAGAGGGAATCGCTCTGGACAACAAAACCGTGGCAGATTTCATGACCCGGCTGGGTGAGTCCGGACTGTTTACAGATGTAAGACTGATTACGCTGAGACAGGAGACAATGAAAACAGGAGGGAGCGAGAACATCAACTTAAAGGGTTTTCAGATAGCCTGCATCAAACCTCCTGCGAAAAAAGCTGAACCTGTCACAGCAGAGAAAAAAGAGGAAAAATGAAAAAACCTCAGTTGGCTCCCAAAGTCTCGTCCAAACAGTCCTCCAAACTGTCTCTGGAGGCGCTGGATCCCTTTCTGGAGAAAGTCAGCAGGCTTTCAAAAGCACAGCGGATCCTCATCTGCATTCTGGTGCTGGCACTGATGATTGGGCCTTCGGTGTATTTTCTTTATATTCCCAAGCATCAGGAAATAGAGAAGCTGACCGGAGAGTACAACACCCTGACAGCGGAACTCAATGAACTCAAAAAGATAGCCAGCCAGCTCAGCAAATATCAGGCGGAAATGAAGGAGGTGGAGGCCCAGTTTGCCATTGCAAAACAGGCCCTTCCGGAAAGTGAGGAAATTCCTTCCCTGCTGACCAATATTTCCCTTGCCGGTCAGGATTCGGGTCTGGAATTTCTGCTGTTCAAACCGGAAAAGGAAGTGCCCAGCGGATTTTATGCTGAAATTCCTGTTTCCATAAAGGTGATTGGCAAATATCATGATCTGGCGGCTTTTTATGAAAAAGTTGCCCGCCTGTCCCGAATTGTGAATGTCAAAAATATCAAAATCAATACGGTGAAGAAAAAGGAAGATACGGAAACCGTTCTGGATGTGTCCTGCACAGCAGTGACCTACAAATTTGTGGAGCAGCCCGCAGAGGCAGCATCCGGAAAAAAGAAAAAATAGGGTGTTGACATGGACAGATATCGTATCTTGCGCAATATTGCTTCCGGATGGATTGTCATTTCCGTGCTGTGCCTGATCCTGTGCGGATGCGGAGAGCAGGCTCCGGAACCACCTCCCAAACCCAGGGAAGTCCGCAAAAAGATCGTCGCGCGCCCCGGCCCCCCGAAAACAGAGCCATCTGTCGCGGCAGATCCTTCCACAGGGGATAAACCCCAGGAAGAAAAAAGTGAAGCCGCGGAACCCGGAAAAACTGCACCGGATTCCGGCAAACCCGCGCTTGCACAGGTGAGCACTCCGGACGGGAAAGACACAAAAGCGACTTCACAGGCACAGGATGCCAAACCCGTACCGGCACAGACAGGTGCGGCAGAGGATAAGGACGCAAAACCCGCGTCAAAACCGGAAGAACCTGTGCCGGCCGCAGCGGACAAAACAGATGTGGAAGGCAGGGCCGGAGAAGTGGAGAAAGCCGATACCGCTGTGCCCCCGGATATTGCAGAGGAAGGAGAGGAGGATGAAATTCTGTCCGCCATTTCCGGCATGGATCCGGAAGATGCGGATAAGTTCACCGCATCCTATGATCCAAAGGGAAGGGTGGATCCCTTTGAACCTCTGCTGCGGGAAAAGAGAAAAGAACCGGAAAAAGAGCAGCCTCAACCCCCTGCGTCCGCAGTTGCCTCGTCCAGGCCCAAACCTCCGCCCAGACGGCTTACTCCCCTTGAAAAGCTGGATCTGGGACAGTTGAAGCTGGTGGGAATCATCCGGGCTGAAAGCGGCAACAAGGCATTGGTGGAAGAGGCTTCAGGCAAGGGGTATATCATTGTCAAGGGAACCTATATCGGAATTCATTCGGGAATTGTGGTCGATATTCTTCCGGATCGCGTGGTGGTGGAAGAACAGGATGAGGATGTGCTGGGAAAAGTGACTGTGAGAAAAAGAGAACTGAAATTTAACAGACCTGAGGGAGAAGACTATTATGAAATGTAACTGTGCAGGGACCTCCCGGTACGGAGTTATTCCCATATCCCTTACCGTTTTCATGATGCTTGCCGTCATCTGTGCCGGGGGGACATCCGGGCTTGCGGATGACACGCTGAACAAATACATTGAGAATGTAAGGATTACGGATCATCCCCAATCCATTGATATCCTGATTCAGGGGAACCAGGCCCTGACCTATACCTCGGTCAGACAGATTTCTCCCATGGGACTTATCCTCTATTTTTCCAAAACCCGTCTCAATGCCACCGAGACCTTTTTCACCCCCCCCAATCCGGTGCTGCAGTCTGTCAGTGCCTCCCAGATTGTGGATACCTCCAAAATTGAGATTTATCTGAAAAAAGATGCCTTTTATGAGATCCGCAGGGAAGGAACAGGGCTTCGGGTGTCTTTCAGCAAAACAGCGGCCATGCCCGCAGCTTCCCCAGGTCCGGAAGCACTGCCATCACCATCCTATATCCCGGAACACTCACCCGCACCTGTTTCTTATCCGACTTCCCCGGCAGCACCGGCTTCCCGCTCCGTATCCGGTGCAAATCAGTTGCAGTCTGTGTATGCTGCAAAATTCGGAGACAGTCTCAAGGTGTTTGTGGGCGCCAGCACCATGATCACCAATTACCGATCCTTTATTATAGACAGCCCTCCCCGCATTGTTTTTGATATTTTCAATATTCAAAGCCCCTATTCCGGGGAAAAAGTCATACCGGTCAACACCAAATGGGTCAGCCAGATCCGTTATTACAATTATTCCGACAGGGTGCGGGTCATTCTGGAAACTCAGACGGCCTATCTTTCCGCTTTTCAGGGAATTCCGGTGGAAAACGGGCTCCTGATTCAGATGGGCGAAGGCATTGTTGCCGCTCCGGCTGACAGACAGCCCGGTCCGGCTGAAACAGCCGCGGCTGTCCCTCCTGTATCCGGATCAGTCCGTCTGCAGTCTGTTTATGCCACCCAACTGGACAAGGGCATGCTGGTGACAGTCCGGGGCAGCGGCTCCATCAGCACCTACAAAACCTCTGTTACCAATGAGCCGCCGCAAATCATTGTGGATATGAGCGGTGTGGAAAGTCCGTATGAAGGGGAGAATTCGTTTCCTGTGGATACCCAGTGGGTCAAGAGCGTCCGTCATCAGCGCACACCCGGAGGGGTGCAGTTGATCATTGAAACACGGGAACCCTGGCTTTCGGCTTTCTCAGCCCATCCGGACAAAAACGGGCTGGTGGTTCATATCGGCACAGGACAGGGAATTGCGGACACCGGTATGCGTTTCACCGCCTCTCCGCCGCCCGCGCCCGCTCCGACTTCTCCGCCAGTGGATTACAGCAAAACAGCACAGGTGGAAAAGATTGATTTTCTGGGCATGGATGCCGGAAAATCCATGCTGGTTGTGGGCACAACAAGGCCGGTGCAGTATGAGGTCATGGAGTCAGGGGACAGAAAACTGGAACTGAAACTCTTCAACACCGGACTCCCGGATCATCATGTCCGTCCCCTGATAACAGACCGTTTTGAAAGTGCTGTGGATCAGATAATGCCCGGACGCAGGGCTGACGGGAAAAACACCGCCCTGTTTGCCATACAGTTGCGGGAGTCGGTTCCCTATTTTGTGGAGCAGGAAGGGGGAAATCTCAAGATTCATTTTGAGGCATCTTCCATATCCCCCAAACCCATTGTGGCCATTCCGACCGTGCCTGCATCTTCTGCACCGGCATCTCCTGCGCTGATATCTTCTGCACCGCCTGCCTCCGCACCGCCTTCCGCCTCCGATCCGATTGCAGCACTCCGTCCGGATACGGATCTGAAAACTCCGGGGCTTTCTCCTGCGCCCCCAGCAGATATGCCAGAGGATATGACAGATGTGAACACCGGTTTTTCCGTGGATGAAGTGCCGGAATATACCGGAGAAAAGATTGCTCTGGATTTTTATGAAACCGACATCAAGAATGTGTTCCGCATTCTGCGGGAAATCAGCGGAAGAAACTTTGCGGTGGACAAGGATGTCACCGGCAAGGTAACCCTGACCCTGGCAGAGCCGGTTCCCTGGGATCAGGTGCTGGATCTGATTCTGAAGATGAACCAGCTCGGCAAAACCGCAGAAGGCAACATCATCCGCATTGCCACACGCAAAACCCTGGATGATGAGGAAAAACTCCGGCAGGAAAAAAGGACTGCGGAGCTGACCCTGCGGGATCAGCAGAAGCAGATGGAGCCTCTGATTACCGAATACATACCGGTCAACTATTCCAAGGCCAAATCGGAAATTGCGCCGCATATTGAAAAAATTCTTACCAAAGACCGGGGCAGTGTGAGTGTGGATGACCGAACCAATATGATCATCATGACAGACACGGCCGACAGGATCAAACAGGGCAAGGATCTGATTCGCAAACTGGATCGGGTGACACCGCAGGTCATTATTGAAGCCCGAATCGTGGAGGCCAGTGAGTCTTTCTCCCGTGTGCTGGGAACCCAGTGGGAAATGGCCATTGGGGTGCAGCAGGTCGGGACAACCGAGGAGGCTGCGGACGGTGATGTGGCAGCCGGTGTGACCGGTCTGACGGATGCGGTGGCCGAAATGATTGAGGATCGTGTGGGCGTGGGACGACAGAAAGGCTACAAGGAACTGGGCGGCACATACGGTTTCAACACAGCCATGAATTTCCCTGTTGCCACTGACAATTACGGAAGTTTCGGATTCAGTTTTACCCGTGTGGCCGGAACCCCGCTGCTGCTCAATGCCAAACTGCAGGCCATGGAATCCCAGGGCGAGGGCAAGATCATTTCCGCTCCCAAGATTGTCACCCTTGACAACAAAAAAGCCGTGATCAAGCAGGGTCTGAGCTATCCCTATCAGACGGTGGAGGATGGAGAGGTGAATCTGCAGTTCAAGGATGTGGATCTGCTTCTGGAAGTTACGCCCCATGTGACACCGGACAACCGGATTTCCATGACCATCAATATCACCAAAAATGATCTGGGCGAAGTGATTTCCGGAGAGCAGTCTTTTACCACAAAAGAGGCCCAGACAGAACTGCTGGTCAATGACGGTGACACTGTGGTCATCGGCGGCATCATTAAAACTACCCAAAGTGACAGCACCACAGGTATTCCGGGTCTGTCGAAAATCCCGATTCTGGGCTGGCTTTTCAAGAAAGCGGAAAAAACTGAGCGCAAAGAGGAACTGCTGATTTTCATCACCCCCAGAATTGTGCAGCTTGAGCAGCGCACAGCACAGTTTTAGGCAGGGCAAATGGCGGGCAAAATACAGGTTTAAGAAAAAAATTGTCCAAAAAACCATCAGGGTTTTAAGAGAGACAATCTTTATCTTAAAAACGACAGAAAAATTTCAGCCCGCCATTTTAAGTATGTTTCCATATATTTTCAGACATAAATTTTATGAAAAACCGGATTTTTTCCGGAAAAATCCGGTTTTTTTTGTACACGAAAACTTCCGTTGGGTTACTTATGTTTTCAGAGAAAACAGCAGCGCCGGATTACGCTGACGCCAATCTGACCTGCGCTGTATTGTTTTTAATTCGCATATGCAACTATTTTGAAAACCCTCAGCGGTTCAGGATGACAATGTTTTTCTGCAACTCTGCGGCATTATTCCGTACAATGCAAGGTGACTTATGCAAAAATTTTGGTCATTGGATAACATCAGAATGGATAAAACTGCTTTTTCAGTAACCTGTCTTGATGATGCATCTGATGAGAAGCAGCACTGGTTTTCAAAAACGCCTGTTGAGCGAATATACACGGTTGAAATAATAAGACAGATGCTTTATGGATACAATCCGCTTACCGCAAGACTTCAGAGATTTTTTGAAATTGCTGAACTCTCATAAGGTTGAGTATCTGCTGATCGGTGGCTTTGCAGTGGGTTATCATGGATATCCGAGAGCAACAGGAGATATGGATATCTGGATTGCAGTTTCATCTGAAAATGCTGAAAAAATGGTAACTGTACTGAAAGAATTCGGATTTGATGTTCCAGAACTGAACGTTAATATGTTTCTGAAAAAGAGGCAGGTGATACGAATGGGAATGCCACCTATCAGAATCGAAGTGCTGACGGATATATCGGGTGTAAACTTTGACGAATGCTACAGCAAAAGAATAACAGATGTTATTGATAATATCAGTGTGAATATTATCAGTTCAGAACATCTTAAAATAAACAAAAAAGCAAGTGGGAGAATCAAGGATATGCATGATCTTGAATACTTGCTATAAACCGCAGTGTACCGGGTCAAGGCAGGGGAGAAATCCGTAAGGGTTGACATTGTTGCAAAAAAAGAATTGCAGGACAAATCAGAATCCCGAAAGGATGGCACTGTCAACTTCTGTGTTTCAGAAAAAATCCGCAAGGATTGACATTATTATAGAAAAAAGAATTGCAGGACAAATCAGAATCCCGAAAGGGATGACATTTTCAACCGTCCCGACTTTGGCATTGAAGTGAGCGCGTCCTGTTTACCGCAATGACAGAAGGCATATCTCCGTAATATCTGTTACAGAGATTTTTACAGGAGTTACATAGTTGATTTTTCAACTATCTGATTTTTAAAGAACCGTTTTTGTACTGCAATATTCGCTTCCATAAAAATCAAGATGTCAAAATTCAACTGCGTAACTCCTGTTTTATATAAACAACAGGAAATTTCAGCAGTCTGCCTGTTTGTCCGCAGGCTGTGGCACAAAAGGAAGAATCAATTTTCAGACAGAAAGGTGTTGCCATGAAAATAAGCAGTTGCAGATCATTGTTTTTACTTCTTCTTATGGTAAGTCTTGCTTTTCATATCAGCGGATGCGGCTCAAGCGGCGGAATGGATGACGGAGAGTCGGATGGCGGGACACCGGCTGTTGTTGTGGAACCCGCAGCCATTGAAATGTCCACAGGCAAAACCAGCCTTCCGGCAGACGGAGTGAGTTCCACCACTGTTACGGCGGCTATGACCGGCAGCAAGGGCGAGGCCGTGTCCCAGGGAACTTCCGTGACGTTTACCACAAGTCTGGGCAAATTTCCCAACGGTCAGACTTCCTATACGGTAAAAACACCGGATGAGACCGGTTCCGTTTCCACCTCCATCATTGCGGGAAATATGGCAGGAACCGCCCAGATCAGAGGACTGGCCGGAAATGTTTCCCAGGCCACCACACTGGAGTTTACCGGAGATGCAGTCACACCTCCGGCAGCCACCATCACCCTGACAGCAACACCGGACAAGATTCCCTCGGACGGTGTGAGTTTTTCAAAAATTACGGCAGTGCTGAAAGACAGCGGGGGAACGGCTGTTTCTGCCGGAACGGTGCTGAATTTCACCACCACATACGGCACATTTTTAAGCGGCGGACAGAGCGCAACCGTAAGCACAGATGAAAACGGCTCCGGTTCGGTTTCCCTGATTTCCTCCACCGCGGATGCGGTGGCCACAGTCACCTGTTCTTCCGGCGGCATTGCGCAGGTGATTTCCGTGATTTTCGGTCAGGGCGCAACCAATCTGCCGGTGGCCTCCATTTCACTGGCTCCCAATCCGGATACCATCAATCCCGATGGTTTCAGTTCCACTGTGGTGACAGCCACCCTGAGCGACAGCAGCGGAACAGCCGTGCCCGACGGCACACAGGTGCAGATAAGCACAACGCTGGGCAGATTCCCCAACGGAGCGCAAAGCATTGCCCTGATTACAAGCGGAGGAAAGGCAGCCGTTGCCCTGATTTCCAATGCCGAGGAGGAAGGGGTGGCAAAAGTGACAGCTTCTGCCGGCGGGGTGTCCCAGTCCACCAGTGTGTTTATCGGTGTTACCGAGGAAACCACACCGCCGAGCAAAATTACCATCGGCGCGGGGGCAGTCTCTCTGATTCCCAATGGGAAAACCACCACCAATATAGATGTGAATGTGACAGATTCCAAAGGAGCTGCGGTTGCTGACGGCACACAGGTGACGGTCGCGATTATTGAGGGGACCGGTTCATTTGAAAAAGACAAGACTGAGACTGTCATCACCAGAGGCACGGTAAGCGGCACGCTGGCCAATCTGACCTATTACGCATATTCCACTCCCGGAACTGTTACGATTCAGGCAAGCACGCAGAACGGTCTTTCCGCTTCTGTGCAAATTTCTCTGACAGAGGGACTGATTGTTCTTTCGGCAAATCCCACGGAACTGATTGCCAACGGCAGTGCGGAAAGCACCATTACCGCACAGTTGCGGGATGCGGATTTCAATATTCTGCAGGATGCCGGAATCCAGATTACCTTTTCCGCTGATTCCGGAACCTTCAAATCCAGCCGGCGACAGGCAGGTCCTCGGCACGACCCAGGGCGGTGTGGTAACTGTCGCCCTATGTGGCTGGACAGGCCGGAGCGGTGAAGATTTCCCGCATCTGCCTGGTTACGGTTCTGCCGAAACTCTCTGACGCTGGTTTCCCAGCAGATAGCCATCTCTGTCACTCAGTGAAGCCGGATGCTGTTCCGGCGGACAGGGTGAGTTCCACAGCCACTTACGGCAAACAGCCAGACAGCGGAGGTCAACCGGTTTCAAAGGTACGCCCGTAACCTTTAAGATCAACAATACCATAATAATAGCGGAATTCCCAACGGAACCGGAGAGTTTACTGTGAAACGCCGGATGATTCGGAGCAGTGACTGTATCCGTATACTGCCGGGACATCTGCCGGAACCGCAACTGTGCAACAACTGCCAGTATCACAAAAGCACCTAGTGGATTTCACCGCGCCGAGCAGTACGCCTGCCGGTTCTTACCCTGAGCGGTACCCGGCAGAACTTGTGGGAGATGGAAAAGCAACAGGCTCCATCACGGCAAGCCTGAAACTGGCTTCGGTGATGCTGTGCCTGTGGGAACAACCATCACTCTCGGCACCACCTTGGAGAATTTCCCAATGAGCATGTAAAACCTATTCTGAGATAGGCTCCAGCGTAACCGCCTCGCTGCGTTCCGAGAGAGTGACAAGAGAACAAAGTCAGCCACTGTCACGACCTCCACCCATCAGGGTTTCCCGATCCATTGATATTCGGTTCACATACACCCCTATGCCGGGCCGCCCAGATAAAGACAAGAACGGCCTCACCGCCAGCCCACTAAAACTGGTCGCGAGGCCGGAACCACAAGCACTATCCGGGCAAGATCGCGAGGATGAAAACGGCAATCCCGCCTGGGCAACTGTGATTTTCAAAGTGGTTGACCCGGATACCGGTGCATTGATTTCCAACGGAGGAACGGTGTCACCGTCCACCTTTGAAAATCACGGGTGAGGGATTGGCGACATCCGTCATATACTCCACCGGCATCAGCCGGAAATTGCAGGGTACTCGCCACTGTTATCAGCAGTACCGGCATGCTTTACTCTGGATATGGTGGAAATTGAAGATGAACCGGCCCTGAAATCCTGTACCTGTTATTGGAACCAGCAACCGTTACTCTGTGCCCATCAACAAAACCGGAACTGCCAATTATGCGGTGATTAAAGCAACTCCGCCTCTCTGGAGGGGCGGAGGAGCAGTACCGGATGGAACAGTTGTCATTCCCAGCATTGAAGGAAACGACGCCATCAGCAACAAGGAAGTTTGGAAAAAACCGAGGCCTGACCTTCAACGGTGCGGCAGAGGTGAAACTTTACAACGGCCCGGATGCAGGCAAATTAGAGGTTACTGCCAGACCGGCTTGTATTATTTACCAGTGACCCCGTGAATACAACGGCAGTGTGGAACTGTCTGTTACGAAAAATGCCATTTGGGTTCAGGCGATGTGCAGGTTAGAAGTCAGGGCAGTGGTAAAGGATGAAAATGGCGCTCTGGTTGACGGCGGCACAGTGAATTTTCCGTAAATGATGTGACGCTTGGTGAGTTTCGCCCGCAGAAAATACGACCGTTTCAGGTGTTACCACAACGGTGTTCACTGCTGAGACAAAGGGCGGAACCGCCACAATAACAGGAACTGGATGAGGAGAATTGATACGGTTCTGGCCAGCGTACGTTGGATATTCAAATCCTGAGTCCCCGGCTTTTATTGAGGTGACATAAATCAGCAAGGAAAAATCCCAACCCCAATCCACCTCCATCAATGTAAAGGGAACCGGGGACCACTTCACAGATTGTTTTTGATGTGAAAGACAGTTCCGGACAACCGATGCGCGGATGGATACCGCATTGATTTTGAAATCCTTTCCGGCTAACTGGCGGTGAGGAACTCTCACCAAACATGCAGTAACATCGGAGGTAAAGTCAGTACGATTCTGCGCAAGCGGGTTCAAATCCGGCCCGGTCAGCATCAAAAGCCACATATCATGATGATACCAATGTGTTCACCAGCACCAGCAGATTAGCGTGGTAGGCCCGCCGGTGGGTGAGGTTGGTCTCAGTGTCAGTAATAATGAAGAAGATGGGGTACTGGTTATCGGAATATTTCGAGTCCACGAGATATGAAGCCATAATCCCATGAAGTGGATGGCGGGTGATTTTTACGGCAATGCGGTACCGGAAAGCCTGGCCATTTCCTTTAAAACCTATAATACCGGTGAAATGCACCCTGCCAGCGCGCCCTAGTCGGAATTTATACCGACAGTTTTCTGGATTCCGTAGCCAGTCCCATTCCCTCGCAAGGTTTTTCTTTCTGTCACTGCCGAGGCTGTCAGTGGTGGGCGGACAACCCATATCACTTCGCTGACTGTTGTTTCCCAGACAGAAAACACCCAGATTCTCTATGCCGGAACGACGGCGGCGGAGTTACAGATCCGCAATTCCGGTTCCTTGGCAGAATATGTGCGTTCCTCCACCATTCAGGGACAGAACTGGATTGATCCCTATGTAAATGATGTGGATGTTGATCCGGATGATCACGATACGTATGCCACAGGTTTTCTGGGAAAAGGCAATGTATATCATAGTCTTGACGGGGGTTGACATGGAACAGCAACAATATTGAGGAATGGAATGGCGTTTTCAGTGCAGATGTGGCCGCTCTGTCTGTTCTGTGTGATGATGGCAGGAAGTGATTATGTCTGGATTGGAACCTATGGAGCTGGTCTCTGGTATACCTGAACGGAGAACATTTCGCCCAATCGCAAAGTTTGGGACATGGGAAAATTGTTCAGGACATTGTAAAAGTCGAAAGGACAAACGGAGCAACTGCCAAACTTTTTATGCCGGTACGTATCGGTGTTTTCAGAGCACGGATGGCGGAACCATTATCGGACTTGAAAAAAGCAGTTTTTCTGGGAGATTATATCACCAAACTGGCTCTTTATCCCAAAGCTTCATCCAGCGGAAATGACGTGCTTTATGCAGGAACCGAGGGAGCCGGAATATGGGTCAGTCTTGACAGCGGTGCAAGCTGGACGCGTTACAGCGGAGGCATTGGCAAAGGGGTCAGTGCCAGTACAGCAAAGGCGGACAGATACAATAAAGGAACCGGAAATATCACCGAAACAACGGTAAAAAGGCACCAGGCAGCGAATTTTACAAAAGTACGCCTTTGACACTTGGACAGTTACAGTTACCGTCACAGGTTCCGGAGATGCAACGGTTTATTCCTATACCCTCGGCGGCAAAGATTCCGGAGACAAAACTGCGGAACTGCTTGCAGAGGACGGATATTATGTCATTCCCAACATGCTGCGCTTTAAACCCGAAGGAAACTTTAAAAACGGTGACAAATTCACCTTTACCACCACCCGTGATTCAGGGGAAAACATCAAGGATATTCTGGTGGATAAAGCCCACAGCCTGATCTATATCCTTACCTATTTTTATGCTGGAGGCCAGAGCCATCACTGGCCAAATGTGTATGTGCATGATCTGAACATTGCGACGGTTCCCTGCCGTTGGGCGACTGGCGAAGAGCCAATATCAATCTGCCCCAGTTTGATCCGCCGGATGACACCAAGTCTTTTCGAGTCTAACCTTGCAATGGACAATCCGGATAACACCAAAGCCCTGTTCATCGGCGGGGAAGGCATCAATTTCTACAAAGCCACCACCGGATTGGAAACCGGGCGCGCCTGCATAGCGGCTGGCAAACGGCCTGAGCAATCTGGTCGTAACGGATCTGCCGATTCTGTTCTCGAATGCGGTTGAATTAAAGGTTCTCGTGGTGTATCGGGATAATAATGGTGATCTTGTCTATCAGGAGGAGGATGCCGGCAACATAATAAGGGTTCGCGATGTAATGGATAATGTGGTGAAACTGGCAGATTTGGAAAGCTGGGTTGGAACAGATGAATATGCTTTTATGGTATATGTGGAAGATAAAACGGCAATCCGCCTATTAAGGTTCAAAACTTGTGATTACATACAACAAATGTCCAATCAACCAATATAGTTCGTCTTTCTGAGACCTATGACGATGTGTATATCCATATGAGGAACTTGGAGAGATCGATCAGATATATCGTCAAATGATCCTTATATCTCGTATCCTCTGGGTGTTTGCGAAACTGTTGATTTTGCTTTACAGCAGCTGTACTAATACAGTTCCGGGTTGTTCCGGCATAGTCGGACGTTAACTTACTAAATATGCAAATCCGCGCTGCGGTAGAACACCGGCACAAAAAAACCGCAACAGGCTCCCCGCCTCCTGCGGTTTTGTATTCAATTTGAATATTTCTCTGTTCCCACTCCCGCTTGGGAACGTCAGTCCCGGCACAAAAAAATCTTCCTTCCTGAAAAAAAGTGCTGTCAGGTTCTCTGACAGCCATCACGAAATCTTTAACATATTTTCATACTGATAAAATCAGGGCTAATGATTCAAATCCGTTGATTCGGGGAAAGTTTCTTTATGATGACCGTATCTGCCACAGAACTGAGAAAAAACATCTTTGCCTATCTTGACAGAATTGCCCAGGGCGAAAGAATTGCCATCCTGCGCAACAAAAGGAAGTAGCCCGTTTAATTCCCTCCTTTGCCTGATAATGCAAAGGACAAAATGAAAGAAGCGGCAGAGGCATTATTGCAATGAGCTATAAATATGACAGTGAACTGACCGCATTTACCGTTTTGGATGGAGAGGATTTTATGCAGAGGGATGAAATATGGGTGATCAATCTGGGACCACCAGTTGGGGCAGAAATAAGAAAAAAACGTCCGGCTGTTATTTGTGAATGATGATGCAGTCGGCATTCTGCCACTTAAAATTGTCGTACCTCTCACAGATTGGAAAAGCAGATACGATACCGTACGTGGATGGTAAAATCAAACCGGATGAAACCAATGGTCTGAAAAAAGATTCTGCTGTGGATACTTTTCAGATAAGAGCATATCAGAAATAAGATTTATCCAGAAAATCGGAGTGCTTTCAAATGATGATATGGAAAAACAGGAAAATCTCTGAGATTGGTTTTGTCCGTTTAATCAGCATGTAATAAAAATATGACTTTGATAATTTTTATCATTTGTGGGATAAAAGAAGTTTCCTCCTGTTCCCGCGCGTCGCGTGGGAACACCGGCACAAAAAACCATAACAGGCTCCCAGCCTTCTGCGGTTTTTTATTCCTCATCCTCAAAAACAACCCCCAAATCAACTGCAACCCCTGCGTATCCTCCAGTCGCCCTTCATGATACAGACGCACATTGTCTTTTGTCAGCACAGAAATGGTATGGGCCAGCGGCAGCACAATCCACACAGATGGAATCCCCGCAGGCAGATACACATTCTGGGCTTTTTCATACAGTTCCAAAGCTGTGTGCATGGGAGAAAGGATTTCCATAACCAGAACAGGAAGTTCTGTCATTTTCACAATATCTCCGCGCAGATAATTCATTTTTCTCCACGGATACACGGAAATATCCGGTATATAATCTTTGCCGTCAATAAGCAGGGTCAGTTCTGAAAAAGCCCGAAATCTGCGATCTTTGCTGATTTCCGTAATCAGCATTCCTGATATTGCCGCATGACTGTAACTTGGACTCATAATTTGCCTCCTTTGGGATGAGATAACCGTTTTGTCTCCGGCATCATTTGGGGATTTCTATTCCCTTCTTCCGCAGCAGCGCTTCCATCTGTCTGAGTTTTTCCTCAGCCTGCTGTTTTTCCTTTTTCAGCCTGCTGTTTTCCTTTTCAGCCTGCTGTTTTTCCTTTTCCGCCCGCCGTTTTTCCTTTTCCGCCTGCCGTTTTTCCTTTTCAGCCTGCTCAGCTCTTTTTCTGCTTGTTTCCATCTCATGCTGCCATGTGTTGTATTCATACATGGCCTCCAGGCGGCTTTGGTACAGGAGATAATTCCTCTGATTTTCCGAAAAACCTTGCATTACTTTCATAACCTGCCTCATTTCTTTTGTGTTAAGAATTTCCGGAAGATTCTCCGTGTCAACATTTTTTCCTTCCCTGAAAAGATACAGCCACCTGTCTTTTTCTGTTCCCGCGCTTTTTTCAGTCTTCCATTTGGGAAGCTGGAGTATGTGTATCTGCAGATGATCATCGCTTCAAAGAAGACAGTGTGCCTATCTGGTTTGTGAAAGGACAGGTGACAGTCAGACTCCTCCGGAAACAGGTTTCCGTTTACCAGCCATACGGAAATCACGGGTCTGAGTTTTCAAAAAATCCCCTTCTTTCATCTGTGACTGGTATATGGTGCTCCATGTGAAAAGCACCCGTGAGGTTATGGCCGGGTGGATGGCCATCTGTATCTCAATCTGGTAATGATTCCCTTCTCATCGAGAGCCTTCACATCCACAACACTCAGTTTGTCGCCAATGAAGTCCTTTTCATTGAAGGGATTCTCCAGAACCACCTCCCGGATCCGTTTTCCCGGTTCCGGTTCCAGCACGGCATTGAGAAAATGGATCAGGAGATTTTTGTTTTCCTCTTTTCCCAGAATGCTTTTGAACACACAGTCCACCTTTGGATCAATTCCCGGTTTCATATCTTCTTTTCTTTCTGTATTGAATTTTTCTCTGACAAATTTAAATTATATCCAATCCGGCCTGAATGCAAGAGACAATAAGTAACCGTTCATATATTTCGACTATTATAAACCCTGAGGGTTTTGAAAACCCTCAGGGTTTCAGAACAGCCTGATTTCCGGAGCGGCAATAAGCAGGCAAAACTGAGAGATACACTTTTTTGTGACCTTTGTGCCGTCTTTGTGACCTTTGTGGTTAAAATTTGGACAGAAGGGCAGATCATCTGACAATGTCATCCCTTCCGGGATTCTGCTTTGTTTTTTGCATTTTTTTCTGTAATAATGTCAATCCTTACGGATTTTCTCGGGAAGGGAAACTGTGGAGATGTTGTGTAATTTTTCCCAATGCCTTGAAAAGCGGAAAAAAATGGTTTAAAGATTTGACAATTATTTAAAAGTTGTCAAATCCTGTATGCTGGCAAAACAGACAGTCTGAAACAATCAATTCCTTTTAATGGCACAATACCTTGAAACTGCATCTTTCCTTCAAATTTTCTAGCTTTCTGCTGGCTATCCTGCTGATTGTCACTCCGCTGATCCTTGTCATGAATTTTTCATCTTCCGCAATTTTTCAGATTATGTGAACCGGGTGGAACTGGAAAAACTGGATACCTTTGTCAATGCCCTGAAAACAGAATATGAAAAAAAGGAAAACTGGGACAGCATTGCTGAAAATCCGGTCATTTTTATGGAAACCTTCCGAATCACCATGCTGGGAAAGGATTTTCCCAAAGATTTTCCCGGAGGACCGCACTTTGATCCGCGCCATCGCCCCACCCCCGGAGAGAACCCCGGATGGAAAAAACCGAATTGGGAGAGGCCGGGTCCTCCGGAGCCCATGAAACCGGGTTTCGGCCCTCCTCCGCCCAGAGAAAGATTTGAGGAGAAAATGCCGGGCCCCGGTGACAGGCATTTTGAGGAATTTCATGATCCGGCTTTGAAAAATCTCATGCGCTTACGCATGCGGCTGAACCTTTTTGACGCGCAGAAAAAAGCGGTTTTTGAAAAACAGGCTTCTGCGGAAAAGCATACACTCAGGGAAATCGTGTCAAAGGGAAAAACTGTCGGCTGGCTTGGGCTGCGAAAAGAGGAGAATCTGTCCAACCCCCTGGATGCGCAGTTTCTGGGGCATCAGGAAAAGCTGTTTTATCTCATGGGCGGAATTATTCTGATACCGGTCATTTTTGTTTCCTTTTTTCTGGCCCGGCATCATGGCTCTATCCGGGAACTGGCAAGGAACACGGAATCTGACCTCTTTCTGCTTTGACACCCATATTGACGTGCGCAGCAATGACGAACTGGGACAACTGGCCCGCGATTTCAACTGCATGGCACAGACCCTGAAAAAATACGAAGACATGCGGCGTCAGTGGATTTCCGACATTTCCCATGAGCTGAGAACGCCTCTGGCCATTCTGCGGGGGGAAATTGAGGCTCTGCAGGACGGCATCCGAAAAATGGACCGGGAAACCTTGGATTCACTCCATGCGGGAAGTGCTGCGCATAAACCGGCTCGTGGATGACCTTCATCTTCTGTCTTTGGCAGATTCCCGGAATCTGGAAATCCGAAAGGAGCGCATAAAACCTCTGGAAACACTGCACAGGGCAGCAGAGCGTTTCCGCTCCCGTTTCAGCCGCCAGAACATTGCCGTCCATTTTGATGATCCGCACAACGGTGAAGATATGGTTCTCAGCGGGGATGAAGAACGGCTGGAGCATGTGTTCTGCAATCTGCTGGAAAACACCCTGCGTTATACAGATTCGCCCGGTGAACTGCATATCCGTTCAGCGTGTTCCCAAAAGGAAATCTGCTTTGTTTTTGAGGATTCTGCTCCCGGAGTTCCGGATGAATCTCTGGATCGCCTGTTTGACCGGCTTTACCGGGTGGACAAATCCCGAAGCCGCATGCTGGAGCTCGAACAGGGCTTTCCATCTGCGGGGAAGGTAGCCGTGGAAAATGCTGGCAGAACATTCCTCTTTGGGCGGAGTCAGCATAAAGATTGTTTTTCCCATTCAAAACCCGGTCTGACAGGTCACAGAGTGCAAAACTGAAAGTTTGGCAAAACCGAGGCACTTTGAAATTTCAGTTTGGGACTCCGGACAGCGATCCGGCTTTTTGCAGAAAATTGAAAAAGAAAGGTGCTCGTCTGCCATCTTTGTGAAACCCTGCATTTTTTTGTCTTCATTGACAACAGGGAAAATCTGAGCACGGATTTTTGCCGCTGAGTTATTTCACGCTCATATTTTATGTTATACGGGAAATCAACGGACAGGGTAAAAAAACAAATGCAACAGATACTGATTGTGGAAGATGAAATCAAGATAGCCCGGCTGCTGAGGGATTATCTTGTCAATGCGAGCTTACACAACATCCTGCCTGGATCGCGGGGATACGGTCATATCCCTTGGTAAAAAAGAGCCTCCGGACTGAGCCGGGGTCTCAGTCGCGGGCTTTCGCGGGGAGAAACACGGGGACTGTCCAGAGGATTGAGCCGGGGGTTAAGCCGTGGGCTTTCCAGAGGTCTCAGTCGCGGACTCAGCCGGGGACTTTCACGCGCGATGCCGGCCGGTTTTCCTGATTTGGAAAAATTTGAATATCCTGATGCACCAATTCCGAATTTCATGGCCCCCCTGACTTCGAAGCAGACCGCCTGCACAGCCACGGATCAGCCTGTGCTTCGCTGGTATATTTCCGATGCATGGCCCGGAAAAATGGAATTTACCCTGAATGAAAGCGGCGCCATTGAACCGGTTCTGGAAGCAGAAATTGACGGCCCCGCAGGCAAAGGTTTTTGGCAAATCAATCTGGCAGATTACAATATCCGTCTGAAACCGGGAGTGGAATATGAATGGTTTCTGGTAATTGTAAACGATCCCATGGAAAGATCGGCTGATTTTCTTGCCAGCGCGACCATGCAGTATATGGAAGCTTCCCGGGAACTGAAAATCGAACTTGCCAATGCACCGGAAACAGAGCATTACCATATCTATGCCAAAGCCGGATACTGGTATGACGCAATGGAAAATATTTCCCGGATGATTGACACTCTCCCTCAGGACAGGGAATTGAAAAACCGCCGTGCTGCAATGCTGAAAGAGATACATCTGCCGCCGGCAGCGGCGTTTGACAGGGAAGCTATCTGATTACAATATTTCAATTTTCTTTTTTTTGACATATTTTTTGCGTAACCGTTCAACCTATCCATTTTGGGAGTTACGCAGTTGAAATTTAACCTGTTGATTTTTTATGGATATAAATGTTGCATTGCGCAAAAACGCTTCATCAAAATCAAACAGTTGAAAAAACAACTGCGCAACTCCTGACATTTATTATTTGAAATTTTTGGCAGTGGGATTTTTCATGCTGATAATTCCGATAAGATTGAATTGTTATTAGGTTCTGTTGACATTTCTGTAACATACTGTTTTAATTTATACGGAATTCTCTGAGCCGGACAGACGGAGTTTCACCGGTTCTGTCCGAAACGGCAGCATACAGTATTATACCAATTCTCCATTGAAATCATATTTTGCGGAAGACAGTGCCGATTCTCCGCTGATTTTATACCGCCATGCAAATTTATTGTGACCTTTGTGCCATCTTCGTGTCCTTTGTGGTTAAAAAAAGCATGATTTCAACAGCGAATCGGTATTACGGCAAGTCTGCCGGTTCAGATTGCCGATCTGAACAGCCGCCTGAATCTGAAATGTCAACAGAACCTAATCTGAAGTGTGCAGAAAATCCGGTTTTTTATACCTGAAAACTTCCGGCTGGGCACTTATGAACAGGAAATAATATCTGTTTGCAAAAAAATTTTCGCGGGTTTTTCCCTTTTCCGCTGTTTTGCCTTTCAGAAAGAGAAAACAGAATTTTTCAAAAACGTGTGCATTCCGCATCATTGCCGGTCTTGGAAGCATCACCGGCATGGAAAGAAGGAGGTCATTTATGGAAAAAGGAAACAGCATGGCTGTGAAATCCGGAGAAGCAAAAAATTCTTCTGAAATACCCGCAGAAAATCCGATAAACAGATTTTTGGGAAATTTCAAATTTGACCGTATGGAGCTCGCCGGTTCTTTCGGAGACTTGGGAACCCTGCTGCCCATTGTTCTGGGAATGATTGTCATCAGCAAACTCAGTCCATCCTCTGTGTTTTTGTCCTTCGGACTGTTTTACATCATCACCGGATGGTATTACAAACTCCCGGTTCCTGTGCAGCCCCTGAAAGCTGTGGGAGCCATTGCCATTGCCTATCCTGCGATGATTACGGAACCGGTCATCGGCGCATCCGGCATGATTTTCGGCGTTCTTCTGATCTTTTTTGCCCTGACCGGTCTGGTGGACAAACTGGCAAAACTGTTCACCCAGCCGGTTGTTCGCGGGATTCAGCTTGCACTGGGGCTGGTGTTTCTGCGCAAAGGAATTGATCTGATTGTGACAAAAAATTTGTTTATTTCGGGAAATTCAGCAGAACTGGCAGGTTTCAATGTGAATCTGACTCTCGGCATTATTGTTTTTGTGATGGTTCTTCTGCTGCTGGACAACAAAAAACTGCCTGCGGCAATTGCAGCGGTGGGGGTTGGCATCACAGCAGGCCTGATTTTCGGGGGATTCAAAGGACAGAGTTTTTCCCTGGGGCCTACGGAGGTCCGTCTGATTTTCCCTTCCCCCAAAGATTTCTGGACTGCATTTATCCTGCTGATTCTGCCGCAGATACCATTGACAATCGGAAATGCCTGTGTGGGAACCGCTGACACCTGTTCCACACTTTTTCCCAAAAATCCGCTGCTTCAGAAAGCCAAAGCAGGGAGATTTGCCCTGACAATGGGCCTTGCCAATCTGCCTGCCGGATTTATCGGCGCGGTTCCCATGTGTCACGGAACCGGCGGATTGGCCGCGCATTACCGCTTTGGCGCAAGAACCGGCGGCGCGCCGCTCATGATTGGGCTTGTGTTTGTTGTGATGGCCCTGCTTTTGGGAGAACTTGGGTTTTCGGTTCTTATGATGATTCCCAATTCTGTTTTGGGTGTTCTGCTTATTTTTGCCGGACTTGAACTCTGTCCCCTGATCCGCAGTCTGAAAACAAATGAGGAATATTTTGTGGCTCTTTTAATCAGCGGCATCTCTTTGGCAGTTCCCAACATGGCATGGGCCTTTGGCATCGGAATTGTGACGGATCTTTTTATCCGCAAGGCAAAAATCAAAATTTGACAGGCTGACGGAGATATTGTAGATAAGCAGGCAGATGGAAATTTTCGGGTGTTCAAAAAATCCGGTTTTTCCGAAAAACCGGATTTTTCGGAAAACCTTATGCCCGAAAATTTGACAGTGGATCAAATCCGTTGATCAGGACTGACACCGGGACGGAAAAAATCCGCAGGGATTGCCATTATTATAGAATTGTCAACCGGTTTCACCCACTGTCATCAGGTTTGTTCTGACGGATTTTAACCACAGGGGACACAAAGACGGCACAAAGGGCACAAAAAAATGTATACGTAAGTTTTATTTTGACAACGCAGTCGGATATGACGCATATGCCGGTGCAGGGGACTGACTGCTTTTGGATATTCCCTCCTCCGGGACCGATTGGGAGGATTCCATCCGGCAGAAATCGCAGAAAAGGAGAAACACATTGGAACCCATAGGAATCATTCACTCCCCTTTCAAAAATATAGAAAATATGCCGATACAGCCCAAAGGAGCGGCAGATGTGGAAGGCACAGTGCACATAAACGGGTCTTATGCCGAAGGGCTTAAAGATTTGGATGGATTCAGCCATATCTATCTGATTTATCTTTTTCACAGGGCAAACAGAACCTGTCTCCGTGTCACGCCTTTCATGGATACAGTGGAGCGGGGCGTTTTTGCAACCCGTTCGCCTTTGAGACCGAACCATATCGGCATCTCCATTGTTCAACTGATAAAAACAGAAGGCTCGGTGCTTACTGTCAAAGGGATTGATGTTCTTGATGGAACCCCGCTTCTGGATATTAAGCCCTATATTGAAAATTTTGATGCCGTGGTGGGCAGTTCCTCCGGCTGGATGACAGCAGACAAACAGGAAGTGGCTGACAAACGTTCTGACAGTCGCTTCAAATAACCCGGGCTGCTCCCCATAACATACTGTGTTTCATATAAAACATTTGAATACAGATGGCAGGGAAATATGTTTTTTTTCGCTTAACTGCCGCTGCCTGACATATTTGGACATGGATGCCAAAACCGCATGGAAAAAACGGACACCGACCTGATGCAGGCCATCCGGAATGGCAGCCGTCAGGCATTTGAAACCCTTGTCAGACGTTACCAAAATCCGGTTTTCGGTTTTATCCGGAAATACATGGACGGAGAACGGCAGCAGGCCGAGGATCTGACGCAGGAGGTTTTTCTGAGAGTGTATCTGGCTGCCCCCCGTTTTGAAGTGCGTCCGGATTCGTCCGTATCGGCATGGATATTCACCATCGCGTACAATCTTTCCATGAATGAGGCCCGGAGGCGCAGAAGACAAAGGGATTTCAGAAAGGAACTTTGTGAGGAACACAGTTTTTCAGGCTCTGAATCCCCAAGTCCGGAAGACAGCTTCCATCTGCGCAATGCGGTATTTTCCGCTTTGAAGGAACTGCCGGAAAAGCAGCGGGCAGCATTGCTTCTCCGTGTCACCGAAGGCCTGTCTTACACGGAAATCAGCCAGGTGCTTCATATCAGTGTTCCGGGGGTGGAATCCCTGATTTACAGAGCGCGGAAAACCCTGCGAGAAAAATTCCCGCAAAAGGAGTGAGCGCATGAAATGCCGAAAAAGGGGAAAAACCGTTTCCGTGTATATTGACGGGGAACTGGATGCGGAAAAAGCCGGGGAGATGGAAAAACACCTGCTGCAGTGTGCGGAATGCAGGCAGGCGCGCAATGATCTCAGATGCGCGGACAGTCTGCTTGCCGGACTTCCTCCGGAAGAGATGGGTGAGGATTTTGTGCGGAACCTGATGAAAAAAGCAGCGGAACTGCGGCAAAAGCGGTCGCGGTCTTCCAGTCTGGTGCATTTTTTTGAGGATTTCTTTGATCTCCTCTTTGCCTTCAAAAAGAAAAATACCGGAACGCTGGATGAATTCGGAGATTTTCCGCCCTGTTCCCTGAGCCGTGCTTACTTTAATCTTTTTTGAGATTTCCCATCCACAAGGAGATAGCATTTTGTCTTTTGCCTGTTTTGCAGCGGGTTTCGGAACCGCAGTGCTGGTAATGCTTGTGATCATGTTCCTGATTTTTTTCCGGATCGGAAAACAGCGGAAAAGTCTGACAGTCATCAAAGGCTATCTGGATCTTATCCCGGATTTGAGCCCCATCCAGCGGGAACAGGTCAGCAGCATCCGCAGTACGTTTCTGCCCAGAGTGGCCGACATTCGAAAAAATCTGCGCCAAAGCCGCGCGCAGCTCGCTGATTTTCTTTTTGAGGAACCAGCGGACAGGGCAAAGATTGACACGGTCGCAGGCGAGATTATGGCCCGGCAGTCAGAACTGGAAAAAGAAGTGATTGCGCATATTCTGGAAGAAAAAGAACTGCTGTCCCCATCCCAGCAGAGAAAGTTTTATGAAATCATCGTGGAACAGTTTTCCTCCGGCAGTCTGGGCGTTCATGATGTGAGAAACCGGAACAACTGAAAATCATATCCAAATTTCCCTTTGGCATTCATTTGTCAGAATCGCCGGTTTCTGTTGATATTTTTATAACCAACTGAATTTACTGAAACTGATTTCGCCACAAGGAATCCGGCCGATGCCCGGTTCCGGCGGGACTTGACAACTTTTGAAAAGTTGTCAAATCTTTCAGATGACTGAACCGGCACATCCATTTTCAGAAATCACCCAATATCTTTGTCCGTATGTGCGGAGCCATTGCCAAAAATAAAAAAAATTATAGTTATTTCAATATATTTTATCCATTAAAAACATCTGATACCGATTCGCTGTTGAAACCATGCTTTTTTTGACCGCAAAGGACACAAAGATGGCGCAAAGGTCACAGCAAATTTATATCACTGTACAAAATCGGCGGCAAATCGGCACTGCCTTCCGCAGCATATGATTTCAATGGAGAATCGGTATGAAACCTTGCTCGGAAAAGGGACATCTGTTTTTGCTTTTGCAGGGAACAAAAGTCAGCAAAAAGACTGCGGACAAAACACCACCTCACCAGATAAACTGTTCATTCAATAAGATAAACGATGCAAGCAAACCAGGGAGGGAATATGATTGTATTGAATGTGAACGGTACAAAGATGCAGGCCGATGCGGACCCGGATACCCCTTTGCTGTGGGTTTTGCGGGACAATCTGGGGATCACGAGTGTGAAATACGCCTGCGGCATTGCCGAATGCGGTATGTGCACGGTTCTCATTGACGGAGAAGCCCGGCGTTCGTGCATTGTGAATGCGGGGGATGTCCAGGGAAGTGAAATCACGACCATTGAGGGGCTGCCTGAAAATCATCCGGTAAAGGTTGCCTGGATCGAAAAGCAGGTGCCCCAGTGCGGCTACTGCCAGCCCGGCATCATGCTCCACGCGGTTGATTTTCTCTCACGGAAGCCGAATCCGACCGGGGAGCAGATCAATGATGCGATGGACAATGTGATCTGCCGCTGCGGCACGCATCCCCGGATCAGAAAGGCCATTCAGATGGCTGCGGAAATGACTGCAAAGCAGGGAGGTAAATCATGAATACCCATATCACACGAAGGGATTTCCTGAAGAAAACCAGCTTGGTGATTGCGGCAGCAGCTCTGCCCGGCGGGGTGAACCTGTTTCATGTTTCACCGGCTCTGGCAGGCGCTGATGCCCCTTTCAAGCCCCATGCTTTTCTGGAGATTGCCGCGGACGATACCATCACGGTCTGGGTGGGCCAGACCAATCTCGGACAGGGAACCCACACCGGCATTCCCATGATTATCGCGGATGAACTGGATGCGGCCTGGGAAAAGGTGCAGGTGAAGATGGCCCTTGCCGCGGAACCGTTTAAAAGCCCTGTCTGGCATATGCAGGCGACCGGCGGAAGCAGCAGTATCCGCCATCGCTGGGATTTGCTCCGCAAGGTCGGGGCCGCTGCCCGGCAGATGCTGGTTGAAGCAGCGGCCGAGCAGTGGGGGATTCCTGCGGAAAAATGTGTCACAAAAGACGGCAGCGTCACTCATCCGGACGGGCGCAGCCTCACCTTTGGTCAGTTGACAGAAGCCGCAGGAAAACGCCCGGTTCCCGAAGATCCGCCCCTGAAAGACTCTAAAGAATACCGCATTATCGGAACCCAGAGAAAGCGGCTGGATATTCCGGACAAAGTGATGGGCAAAACCGTTTACGGCATTGATTTCACTGTACCCGGCATGTGCATCGCGGTTGTGGCGCGACCGCCCCGTTACGGAGCATCTCCTCAATCCTATGATGAAAAAGCGGCCATGGCTGTCAAAGGGGTAATCAAAGTGCTTCCCCTTGAAAACAGGATTGCGGTATGCGCGGAAACGACCTATGCGGCCATGAAAGGGCGGAATGCCCTTAACATCAAATGGTCAGAAGGTTCTCAGCCGAACCTGAACGATGACACCCTGGATGCGCTGTTTAAAGAACATCTTGGGAAACCCGGAGCGGTGGCGAAAAATGACGGTGATGTGAAAAAAGCATTGGAGCAGGCTGCTCAGACAATGGAACAATCCTATAAACTGCCCTATCTTTCTCACGCCCAGGCAGAGCCGATTAACTGTACCGCGCATGTGGAAAAAGAGCGCTGCCGTATATGGACGCCGACCCAGGGGCAGACCGATACCCAGCTCACAGCATCCAAACTGACCGGACTGCCCATTGAAAAGGTGGAGGTCATGACCCTGCCGGCCGGAGGAGGGTTCGGACTGCGCGGGGAACAGGACCCGGTGGAGGATTCAGTTCTGCTTTCCAAAACACTCAACCGCCCGGTGAAAGTGATGTGGACCCGGGAAGATGACTTTGCCAACGATCGTTTCCGTCCGGCAAGTCAGTGCAGAATAAAGGCCGGATTGGATAAGGACGGTCGGGTGATGGCCTGGTCCCATACCGTTGCAGCGCCGTCCGTGATGTCCCGGCTGATGCCGGAATATGTGAAGGACGGCATTGACGGAGATGCGGTTTCGGGCATAACCGATATGCCTTATGATCTCCCAAACCTGCTTGTGAACTATGTGATGGTAAATTCCCCCGTGACTGTGGGATGGTGGCGGTCGGTGGGCTACTCTGTCAATGCGTTTGCTGTTGAATCCTTTATGGATGAACTGGCTCATGCCGCAAAAAAAGATCCTGTTCAATTCCGGCTGGATCATATGGAAAAAGGCGGCAGACCCTATAACGTTCTCTCACTTCTGGCAGAAAAAGCCGGTTGGGGAACGCCTGTCCCCGAAGGCCGGGCACGGGGAGTGGCTGCAACCTCCTGTTTTGAATCATTTGCCGCGCATATGGCAGAGGTGTCGGTCAGCAAAGAGGGAAAAATCACGGTTCATAAGATGGTCTGCGCCATAGACTGCGGCACTGCCGTTTATCCTGATGCGATCCGGGCGCAGGCCGAAGCCGGTGTTGTCATGGGATTGAGTGTGGCGTTTCATGAAAAGGTTCGTTTTGAAAATGGCGGGGTGAAGACGGCCAATTATGATGATTACCCTGTTCTGACCCTGTCTGACGTGCCGGAAACAGAAGTGCATATTGCTCAAAATAATCTGAAAGCCGGAGGCGTGGGCGAGCCTGTTTTCCCGTCAGTCGCCCCTGCCGTGGCCAATGCCGTATTCAAGGCCACAGGGGTGAGGCTGAGAGAACTGCCCTTTAAAAGAGAATTGCTGATCAGGGGATAAAGGCAAGACAGTGAGATTTGCACCTGTTATAAAAAGCAGTTGGAATGGTATTGGTTCACGATATGAATAAGGTTCCATAAATCTTCGGATGCAGAATTTTCTCCCCGCCCCTGAGGCATGGCTGTCAAGTTCTGTGACAACTTACTGAAATTATTATCCACCCTTTTGCAAAGGGAGAGCAGGCTTCGATGTGAGATCAGCCGAACGGGGGATTTCTCCGCAGCCGCCTGAAAATCCCCCTTAATCCCCGTTTGCAAAAGGGAGAAATCCGGTGGAGAACTGACAGCCCTGCCTCCCTGGAGGGAGAGGAGGAGTGTCAGACTGAAAGTTTGGCAGAACAATCTTCCCTTCCCTTAAGGAAACAGCATTGCACACAGTCTTTTAAGAAAATAATTCTGGGTGTTCCCGCAGGTTGGGATGAGGAACGAAAACCAACAAACGCAGAATGCTGAGTTTTACTGCGTTCAGCCCGGTCTGGCCAAAACAGTTATTCCAAAACCTGCAGAAGAATGTTATGCGGAAAACACATATTTTTCATGGAAGGAATTTGTTTGACAATTCAATTAAAAGGAGAAAAAAATTGTGAAAACAGTTTCAAAAATTTTGATTTTCACGTGTTTTGTCCTCTGCCTGTGTTCATGTGCAAAAAAAGACAAAGTTTATGACGGCTTTTTGCGCGGCATGTATGAAGGCGCTAACCACACACAGGAAATGCAAAGGGAAGACCCGGTACCGCCGATCGGTGAAAAAACGCCCACCTATGATCAGTATGAGCAGGACAGACAGGAAATCATACAGGACAGACAGGAAATCATAAAGGATAATAAAGAATAAGGGGTTTTGTCCGGGCCTTGCCCGAATATGATCGGAACGGTTATGAATTACACAAAAGACCAGGTTATTGCACTTGCGCCGGATGCTTCCTCAATGACTGCGGCAAAAAAACTTGCCTCGCGTTCCAAATGGCCCCTCCTCGGCCACAGTGATGAGGCCGTATGGGGGCACTGCCAGGGAAGCGGGGGGAAACCCTATGAAGTCAGAATTGATCTGAACGGACCGGCCTTCAAATGCTCCTGCCCCAGCCGGAAGTTCCCCTGCAAACATGCGCTGGCCCTGTTCCTGCTCCATGCTGACGGCAGCGGGGCAGTTGCTGAACAACCCGTGCCGGATTGGGTTTCAGACTGGCTGGACAAACGCAAAAGTCGGGAAAAAGCCCGCGTCAGCAGGGCCGAGGAAAAAGCGGCCAAGCCCGCTGAACCGGAAACCATCGCAAAAAAACAGGATAAACGAATCGAAACCATGACCAGCGGCCTCAATGACTGCGAACTGTGGCTGCGCGATCTGGTGGCCAACGGACTGGCTTCGCTGCCGGGCCAGGGGTACGCTGTATGGGAAAATGCGGCTGCCCGGCTGGTTGACGCGCAGGTTCCGGGTGCGGCAGGCATGGTGCTGCAGATGGCACAGATCACGGCCAGAGGATCGGGCCCTTGGCTGCGGGATTTGACCATTCTCATGGGAAAGCTTTATCTGCTGATCAAAGCGTTTCAGCGTTTCCGGGAACTGCCGGAAGACCGGCAGGCGGATGTGAGGACTGTGGCAGGCTGGCCCATTGACAGGGATACGGTCATGGCAAATGGCAAAACAGTTGCAGGCACATGGGCTGTTGTGGGCGAGAGCATCCGGGACAGTGCCAAAATGAAAGAACAGCGTGTCTGGCTGCGGGAGGTAAGCACACAGACTGCGGCATTGGTGCTCTCTTTTTCCTATGGCGGTCAGCCCCCTGATGTGTCTCTGGTTCCGGGAACCTGCCTTGACGCGGAGCTGATTTTCTACCCCGGTTCGCACCCATTGCGGGCTTTGGTGGCAAAGCGGATTTCTGCTCCCAGACCAATGGAGGAAATGCGCGGAGAAAAAACCATTGCCCAGGCCCTTGAAAAATATGCGGAAGCGGTTTCCCTGAATCCCTGGACCATGCTTTATCCTCTGGTGATTGAAAATCTGGTTCCCCGCGTGGTGGAGAACAGGCTGTTTTTTTTCGACAAAGAAAACCGGAGGATTCCGGCCCATGCCTCCTTTCGCGAACTGTGGGAATGTCTCGCTTTATCAGGGGGACATGGCCTTACAGTTGCCGGTGAGTGGACAGATCGCTCATTGCTGCCTCTGGCTTTCTGGAACGGGGAAGGCTGGCACCGGTTTTCCGCAGAATTGACGGTTTAGTACAATGATTGATACGATTGCAAAACAGCTTTTTGTGGGAACTCGCCGGGAGGTTGATGGCATAACAGAGGGCGTGTCGGATATTACCTCCCGCATTTTTCAGAATATTAACGCCCTGCCGGTCAGCAAAGAGGAGCAGCTTCTGCATCAATGCGCGCTGGCGGGTGTTTTTGAAACTGCGGCTTTTCTTCCGGAAAGAGAAGATTCCCTCTCCGTGACACAATCCCCCGAAGATAATCGCAAAACCTGCACGCCCGCGGCCGCTCGCATTTTCCTTGATGCCCTTGCCAAACCCTGGCCCCAGCTTGTGGCTGAATGGATTGGCAGAGCTTCTGTCCGCGATATCCGTCCGCCGTTTTTGGCGCTTCCGGCACTGCTCCGGTTCGCGACCGAAACTCCGGTATATCGGGCTGCGGTCAGAGGATGTATCGGCCCCCGAGGTCGGTGGCTGGCACAGGCCAATCCTGACTGGCACTGGGCTGCGGAAGCGGATTCGGAGCGTTCAGAATCTTCTTTGTGGGAAGAGGGAACCCTGGCGGAACGGTGCGACTGTATGATCCGCATTCGGGAAAAAGACCCTGCCAAAACCCGCGAATTGATAAGGGAGGGGCTGAAGGGGGAAAATGCTTCAAACCGGAGCAAACTCATTGCCCTGTTTCAGCACAACCTGAGCCTTGACGATGAACCTGTGCTTGAAAGTCTGCTGGATGACCGCAGCATCGAGGTTCGCCGCACCATTGCGTCCCTGCTGTCCCAACTCCCCTCTTCCGCTCTGGCCCGGCGTATGCAGGAGCGGATGGAGGAATGTGTTACCATAGAAAAGGGCCGGCTGAGGACAACATGCAAGGTGGAGCCTCCGGAGGAAATCAATGATTCCATGAAACGGGATGGCATTCTCGATAAAGCCGTTTCCGGCCTCGGTTCCCGCGCGGCCATGCTCATGTGGATGGTTTCCTTCACCCCGCTGGGCTGGTGGCAGGAAAGAGGGAATCTTTCCCCCAAAGAGAGTTTGAAGATCATCCGAAAGTCGGAGTGGAAAGACGCGCTTTTCATGGGGCTGGCAAATGCTGCCATCACGCAGCACAATCCCGCATGGCTCATTGCCCTGCTTGAGGCTGGAAAAACAGGCAAATTTCAGCCGGACCGGGATGCGCTGATGAAAGCCATGCCCCGGTCTGATCTGGAGAAATGGGTGGCATCAACCCTGTCACCCGACAGCATCCGTGTTATTGATATCCTGATCCATTCCAATGATCCGGAAATCTGGGGCTCCGAACTCAGTAAAACTGTCCTGACAGCCGTCAAGGCCACCATACCCAAACATCGGGCGGACTGGACACTGAGGTCTTATATCAAAGAGATGGCCTTATTCATTCATCCGGATGTGTTGGATTCGGCATTGACGGGATGGCCGGAGGCGCATGAGAACTGGCCCTATTACGCGGAAACCGGCTATGAATTTTTTGAAATCATCAAATTGCGCATTGATTTGCACAAGGAGTTGTCATGAGTGAGGTCTTACGAAAACACGCGGAGCAGGATTTTGCACAGGAGCTTGAGGAACTGAGCCGAGCGGACACCCGGCAGAAACCCGCGAACTGGAAAATGTCTCCCTGGGCAGTCGTCACCTATCTGCTCGGGGGCAAACTGGACAACGGTTTTGAGGTTTCTGCCAAATATATCGGGGATCGGCGCCTGATGGAGATCGCGGTCGCGACCCTGGTCACGGATCGGGGGCTGCTGCTTTTCGGCGTTCCGGGAACAGGGAAAACCTGGGTTTCCGAACATCTGTCCGCGGCCATTTCCGGCGATTCCACCTGCATTATACAGGGAACTGCGGGAACCGGTGAGGAGCAGATCCGTTACGGCTGGAACTACGCCCACCTGCTCGCGCACGGCCCCAGCGAAGATGCGCTGGTCCCCAGCCCTCTGATGAATGCCATGAAAACCGGCAAAATTGCACGGGTTGAGGAACTCAGCCGAATTCCGTCCGATGTGCAGGACACGCTGATTACCATTTTATCAGAAAAGACTCTCCCCATTCCCGAACTCAGCCGGGAGCAGCAGGCCATGCGCGGTTTCAATGTGATTGCCACGGCCAATAACCGGGACAAAGGGGTCAATGAGATGTCCAGCGCGCTCAAACGCCGGTTCAATACGGTTGTGCTGCCGCTCCCGGCCCGTCTGGAAGAGGAAGTCGCGATTGTGGAAAAACGGGTGCGGGAAATCGGGCGGGCTTTGGAACTCCCCGCGGAACCGCCCGCCTCCAGTGAAGTCCGGCGTCTGGTGACCATTTTCCGTGAACTTCGGGAGGGGAAAACCACGGACGGCAAGACCAAAATCAAATCCCCCAGCAGCACCCTGAGCACGGCAGAGGCCATATCGGTCATCAACAGCGGCATGGCCTTAAGTGGCCATTTCAGTGACGGCATTCTCACGGCTGAGGATATGGCTTCCGGGCTTATCGGCGCGGTTGTCAAAGATCCGGTTCAGGACAGGATTGTCTTTCAGGAGTATCTTGAAACCGTTGTCAAGGAGCGCAAAGACTGGAAAGACCTGTACCGGGCATGCCGGGACATGAATTCTGTCGGATAATTGCCTTATGAAAAAATCTCCTTTCACAGTGTTCGGCATCCGCCATCACGGCCCGGGGTCTGCCGGTAATCTGATCCGATCTCTGGATGAGATGAACCCGGATTATCTGCTCATCGA
>JAWKPW010000047.1:0-42730 GCA_041390465.1 Desulfobacterales bacterium
GGATGCGGAAATTCGGAACCTGCGGAAGAAGGCAAATGCGGGGATCCTCCTTCCAAACCTTCTGTTGATCAATGTCCGGATGATCCCGATAAGATTGAACCCGGAACCTGCGGATGCGGAATTTCCGATACAGATTCGGACGGAGACGGTACTCCGGACTGCAAAGATGAATGCCGGGATGATCCCGGTAAGACTGCCCCCGGAATCTGCGGATGCGGAATTCCGGATACAGATACAGACAGTGATGGCATTCCGGACTGTGAGGATGGATGCCCGAATGATCCGGACAAGACCGCTCCCGGAACCTGCGGATGCGGAATTCCGGATACAGATTCGGACGCAGACGGCACTCCGAACTGTAAGGACGGATGCCCGGAAGATCCGGAAAAAACCGAACCCGGAGACTGCGGGTACGGAATTCCGGACAGTGATGACAACGGTAACGGAACTGTGGACTGCAAAGACAATACTGAAAAAACAGGAGAGCGGGAGATCATACAGCCCGTTCCGCCCAATGACGACGTCAGCAGTTCCGGATGTTTTATCCGCACATTTTCTGCAGAACCGGCTTTTTTCCTGAAATTTTC
Source organism: Desulfobacterales bacterium (assembly GCA_041390465.1). GTDB lineage: Bacteria > Desulfobacterota > Desulfobacteria > Desulfobacterales > Desulfococcaceae > JAABRU01. Next base: position 588 of record JAWKPW010000047.1, read on the forward strand.
CGAAAATCTGTTTTAAAAACAATGTCTGTCTGAAATAAATACCCCGGAAACCCGGCACTGCCGTCATAGTGACAAAAAGTCGCTATCTGCAACCTTTTGGAATTACTGGATTCCTTCTTACACCGGAATGACGGATTATGAAGCCGACTTCCTGACCAGCCAACCTTCCGCAGATTCTCGAAAACAACTTTTCCGCAAGATCTCTTTTTTTTGAAAAATTCAACTGTTTTCTGCCGGAAATTTTCACTTGCCTGTTTATCTGATTCCGTGATATTCTGCATACATACTCACAGACAGATTTGCATTCATCCATTTTTTTCAGACAAAAAAATTTCAATCTGCAAGTCCCAAACTGATTTCATTTCTGCCCAGTGAGGGTTTTGCAATTTGCTATAGAGAGATTCAGCAGGAGAACATATGGAAAAAGAGCATCCGGACAGCAGATTCTGGCTGCCTGCGGAAATCAGGGAATCTGAGGAGTTTTTGTGTGAGGAATTGCAGGAACTTCGGAACCATGTAAAAGAAACGCGGAAAGAGGATATTGCGGAACAGCTTTATGTGTTTGAAAACCGTGTGCTGTATTCGGAAAACGGATGGACGCTGTATGATCAACTGTGCAGCATTATCCAGTCCGGAGCTTACCGAAAAACGGATCTCTATGGTTTGAAAAACAATCCCATCGGATGGGAAACCATCCGGACGTTTCCCTGTGAAAATGAAAACGGAGCCTGCTGCCTGCATGAAATTGACAAACGCGAAGTCAAGAGGACTTTTCTTGAGGGATGGTGTGAAACAGGGCTGTGGGATCGGGGACTGCATAAAAGGCAAAACATGTTTCCTCCGCCGGAACAACCGGATGCTGTTGGCATTTCCCCGGATGAAAAAGATTTTTTCATCCGCTGGGAAACCGTCTCCCTTTCTCTGGATATGATGTGCAATTATGCAAAAATGCATATGAATCTCAACCCCGGGCAGCGCAAAGACAGACCCAGGTTTGTCCGGCAGAACATGTCTGTGTCAAAAGGAGCCAACTGGTATGTATATGTCACTGCGGATCTGCAAAAGTATTATTACGGGAAAGACGCTGAAATGCATGATTCCGGATTCCGGACAGTTGCGCCATTGGAATATCCCATGGGAATCATTCTCTGTCAGAAAAACACAGAAACCCGGCACGCGGTTATTGCCAATTATGATTCCTGGCAGAACTTTCTTTATGCCTTTTGTCAGCACAGGGATCAGACCCCGAAAGCAAAGGGGAATGTGATGAATATTGAAAACACTTTATACGGACAGATGGAAAGACTAAAAAAGAGGCAGGCGGTGATCTCCAGCTCCGTATCTGATGAAATTGCGGAAATTTTGAGAAAAATGGCAACAGAATGCGGCAGATCCGGTCTGGAACACAGGGAAAGACAGATGATTGAAACTGCAGCAGGCAGTTCGGCCAGAATCCGTGTGCTGAAACGCATGGCAGAGACTGAATATGTGCGCCGCAGGATTGGAAAATATTACAGTGAACAAAGGGAAAAGAGTCATGCCGGTTCTGTGTTTTCCCGGATGAAAGACAACATCATCCGCCTTGTTCAATGGATTTCCCCAATCTGGGAACCGCAGTGGGCCGGTGTTGCGGTCACAGCAGCCGATATTCCGGAGCAGCACCATGAATTTGTCATGCGTGAGGGAAACATAGACATCTCCTGTTCCTGGCAGGGGGCTTACGGAAACAGCCCGGCTTATATTCAGATTTCCTGGACTGCCAGTCTGATGACAGACTGTGAACTCTGGCTGCGTTTTGTCAATCCTCTTACCCATGACCTTTTTTCAGAAATCCTTCTGGGAGCAGAACCTGAGGGCGGCAAAATCATCACCGGAGACAGACTGGGTTTTGATCCCTCCAAAGACCGCTGGGCCACATCCATCATGATGAAACCGACAGTCAGTTGTCCGTGAGCAGTTATCACTGCTAACTGGTGACTGCTAACTGAAAACTGACAACTGCCATGCGTTTTGCTTACCCCAATGTGGATTCAAACAACTGTTTTATCGGATGCGGACGGTATTCTGCTGCCAAAGCCGTTGATCCGAATGTCGGAAAGGCGCAGGAGGCTGATGATCCGCACATGGGTTCTCTTTCCAAAGTGCTGACTGTCGCGTCCATGCTGGCCCCCAAATCCTTTGAAAGCGGCTTCCGGATTTATGAGCATAAAGATCAGGATCTTGCTTATTTGGGAGATTCCAAGGGGCTGGCCTATCTGCTGGCTTTGATGCAGCGGGAACGGAAAACCCTTTGGGATACGCTGTCCGGTGACATCTGGTGCACCGGCACTGTTCACATTGTCTGTGACAAACCTTTTTTGAAACAGGTTTTTCCCAATCTGTTTGATGCAAAAATACAGGCATTTATATCACAGACGCAGGACAGGCTTTTTATTGTACCCCTTGCCAATGTGAAAAACATTCATATGCAGATGGCAGAATCCGCAAAGGTGCGGGTGATGTCGCTGACGGAATTCCGCCGACTGTCTCCCGGAAAGGTATTTGAGCAGAAAACCATCCTGAAAATTCATGGAAATGAGTTGGAAGCCCTGACCCGGCATATTTTCGGAAAATCCGCTTTTTCCTTTCCGGAATTTCTGCTGCAAAATACAAGGACATGGAAATACACAGGAATCTGTCTGCTGTTCACTGTCTTTGTGTTCGCGCTGTTCCGCACAGATACAATCACTGTTCAGTCCAAAATTTTATTCTGGAAAATAAAAGTCTTATTTGCCAATTCCGCAGAGGATGTCATTCATGATCCGGTCACAGGCATGTCATTTGTCCGAATTCCGGCAGGATGTTTTGAAATGGGATGTGAGAGGGGAAAAGAATGCTTTGAAAATGAGACTCCGGTGCATACGGTCTGCCTGAATTCTTTTTACATGAGCCGAAATGAAGTGACGCAGGAACAGTGGCAGAAGATCATGCAGTACAATCCCTCGGTTTTTGCAGACTGCGGCGCGGACTGCCCGGTGGAATCCGTAAGCTGGAATGATGTGCAGGAATTCATCCGCAGACTCAATCAGCATACTGAAAATACAGGTAAATACAGGCTTCCCACCGAAGCGGAATGGGAATATGTTTGCAAAACCGGCAATGAGGATGAATTCCGCACACCCAGAAATGAAACAGGGGCTGCGGGAAAATTCTGCTCAGAGGCTTTGGGGATATGTGATATAAAGGGAAACGTGCTGGAATGGTGTGAAGACGGTTTTCAGGACAGGGCTTATGACCGTCACGGTCTCTTTCATCCCTTTGTCTCCGGAGGCAGTGAATACAAAGTGGTTCGGGGCAGAAGCTGGAGCAGTCCTTCGGAATATGGCGTCTGCACCCGGCGGTTGCGTTACAGGCAGGATGAAAATTCAGTGACACAGGATTCCGTCTGGTCCGGGAAAAGGAATAAAACAATATGAATCATACAACAGCATGTTTCGTTCCACGCCCCGTGAGAACGCGAGTTTCAGACGCTCTGCGTCTGATTGCAGGATTATCGATCCCTCGTTCCCACGCTTGCATGGGAACGCAGTCCGGACGCTTTGCGTCTGGCGCTTACACACGGGACGCAGAGCGTCCCTTCATTCCCACGCGGAGCGTAGAACGAGTTACAACAGGCCCGGTAACTTCGCAGATCTCTGGACGAATAGCAATTCTCTTTTTCTCTTCCTGTTTTTATTCTGCTCCTGCCAGAGATTTCCGGAGCAAAGCCTGACAAAAGACGGAAAACCGTATGGGATCACCAATGTCGCGCTCAAAGGGGAATGGTGGCATTATTACGAGCGGGGACTTTCCTTTGCGCACGGCGAATTTTGGAAACAGGCAGAGGCGGATTTGCGGAAAGCCATTCACAAACGGGATCAGGATCGGAAAAAAGCCCGCACATACGGCAGACACTGGCTGGATCTGCAAGGCCGGGATTCCGGATACTTTCCCCACCGGGAACTGGGAATTGTTCTGTATCAGCAGGGACGACTGACAGGTGCCATCCGGGAACTGGAAATTTCTCTTGCAAATGAAAAAAGCGCGCGTGCGGCTGTTTATCTGGATCGGGCCAGAAAAGCGGTCACAGAACAGCAGAAATCAGATCACAGCGCGCCGAAATTTTCCATTCTCTCACCCGAACCGGATTTTCTGAGCAATGTTTCCGCCGTGCTTGTGCGGGGGAAAGTGACAGATGACACCTTTGTCCGTCATATTCGTGTCGGAGATCAGGAGATTCATACGGATCTGTCCGGTCCAAGCCTTGCCTTTTCCGCAAAAATACCGGTGCAGTCCGGCCGAAATGTGATTTCCGTGTTTGCAGAAGATCTCACGGGCAAAAAAACACATACAGATGTGATTGTCCACATTGACCGCATCGGCCCGGTCATCAGCATGGAAAATCTGTCTGTCTCCAAAGGAGGAACAGAAAATCAGGTCTCTTTCCGGATGACAGTGTCTGATGATTCCGGCATCATGCACATTGCCGTCAACGGAGAGGAAATCGTATACAGCGGAGAAAAGGAAATACAGTTGGAAAGGGAAATGAACGCGGGCAGGGATGAAAATGCCCTGCATATTGCTGTCACAGACAGAGCCGGAAACCGCACAGCAGCAGCGTATGCGTTTTCGGATTTTCCCGAATCCGCAGACTGCCCTGTTCTCATTGCTGAAAAGGGGAACCGTCTGGCAAAAAAAATTCTTCTCCAAAAGATTGGACAGAAGCAGAAACCTGTGCTTACTGCAATGCAGACAGATCACAGTCAGCCTGTTCTTACATTGGATTATTTCAATGAGAACAGGACGTATGAAACTTTTCTGGATGAAATTCTCATTGAGGGAAATATCAATGATGAAAATACGCACGGAGAGATGAGGCTCTGGTTCAACCGGGAGCTTATCCGTTTCAGGAGCGGACAGGACAACCGTTTCAGTTGCATTCATGTTCTGAAAAAAGGAATCAACAGCATCCTTGTCCGGGGAAGAGATGCTGCCGGAAATGAGGCGCGCAGGGAAATCCGGATTATGAAAAAAGATCCCGCAGTGCGGAAATACAATGCCCGGCTCCGGATGCTGATCAAAAACTTTGCTGAAGACTCTGTTCTGCATACTGATTTTCATGAGATACTGGATACGGTCCTGTTTGAGAAAAAACGTTTTCAGACTGTAAAACCGGACCAGGTTTCCGGCAGTCCGCCGGACTGTGTTCTGGAGGGCTGTATCTGGAAAAAACCGGGATACATTGAAATAAAAGCAAGTCTGTATTTCAGGGAAGACAGCAGCGCCCCCCGCCGTATTGCCAATGTCACTGCGGATGCATTTTGGGAACCTGAAAACAGAAGGGAACAATACCTGACAGAAAGGAATATCCTGGAGGAACTGGCCCGCAGGATTTATCTGAAACTGGCATATGAACTGCCTTTGACAGAGGGAAAAGTGATTGAACGCGACACTGAAAAAAACATAACCACAGATTTGGGAGAGGAAACCCGGATTAAGGAAGGCATGGATCTGATTGTTTTTCAGAAAAATCCCCAACAGCAGGAGGAGGATTTTCCCCAAATGGGAACAGCCCGCATCCAGTCGGTAAAAAAGGAAAAATCCCATGCTGCAATCCGCAGGGGAAATCCAAAGGAAATCCGGGAAGGGCAGTATGTGATAACAAGGTAAATTTTATGAAAGGTTTTGCAATGAAACAAATCTTCATTTCCATTTTCGTATCTGTCCTTATTCTCATCGGCTCCGGCACAGGCTTTGCACAGGACAGCCGGCTGGAAATCCCCTCCTCATTCAATCCTGTGGGTTCGGGCGCACGGGCTTTGGGCATGGGCGGCGCGTTTATTGCCATAGCGGATGATGCCACTGCCGCATCCTGGAATCCGGGCGGTCTGATCTGGCTGGATAAACCGGAAATTTCCCTTGCGGGAGCCGGATTTCACCGGACAGAGGAAAACAGCTTCGGACTGCATCCGGAATCCGGGGGAAATGAAACGGTGTCCCATATGGATTTGAATTATCTCAGTGCAGCGTATCCGTTCACCTTCAAGGAGCATAACATGGTCATCTCCCTCAGTTACCAGCATTTGTATGATTTCACCCGCAAATGGAATTTTGCATTCACACAGGCAGAAGAAAACATGAACGCGGATCATCAGTCCGAAGGAATGCTGTCGGCTGTGGGGCTGGCTTACTGTGTCCAGTTTACGGAAAAACTTTCTTTCGGCGCCACGGTCAATATCTGGGATGATGATCTTACAAAAAACAGTTGGGAACAGAAGACGGTTCTCTGGGGATCAGGAAAAGACGGGACAGATGCTTTTGTGGAAGAGGCGCTCAACTGTGATGCGTATGCTTTCAGCGGATACAATTTCAATATCGGACTGTTATGGAAAAATGTCTTTGATACGCCCCTGACCATAGGTGCAGTCATCAAAACACCTTTTGAAGCGGATTTGCGCCACACAAAATCACGTTATGCTTTCACGCAGTTCCCCGATCTGCCATCAGAATATGACATCCTGTATTCTCCGCCTCTGCTTACGGAAAATGCCACACTTGACATGCCTCTGTCCTGCGGCATTGGTTTTGCCTACCGCTTTTCAGATATTCTCACGCTTTCTTTGGATCTGTATCAGACCCGGTGGGATGATTTTATCCTGAAAACTGCCGATGGAAAAGAAATCTCCCCTGTCACCGGAAAAGACGCGGATAAATCTGATATTGACCCCGCGCTTCAGGTGCGGATGGGCGGAGAATATCTGGGTTTTCAGACTGCTGACTATGTGTTTCCCCTGTGCTTCGGTGCATTTTACGACCCGGCCCCCGCACCGGGCAGCCCTGACGATTTTTTCGGTTTCACCATTGGCACAGGCATTTCAGACAGAAAGCATTTCACCTTTGATCTGGCCTTTCAGTACCGGTTCGGAAATTCCGTAAGAGAATATATGCTGGAAAATTGGAATTTCTCACAGGATGTTCAGGAATTCACTCTGTATTCCTCGCTGATTGTTTATTTCTGAGCAATGGGTTTGTCCGTATCCGGAATCTGCTGAAATTACTGGATTCCGGCTTTCGGCGGAGTGCGGGTTGACAGAATGGGATGCCAAGTTTTTGAAGATCTGTGCAACATGCTCCGGTGTGTTTTAAAAGCGAATCCGTATCATAGCGATTCTCCATTGAAAACATGCTTTATGGAAAGCAGTTTTTGCGGAAGACAGCACCGGTTCGCCGCGGATTTTGCAAAGTTCTGTCAGTTCCCTGTGACCGCTGTGCACGCTTTGTATCCCTTGCGGTCAAAAAAAACACGGTTTCAATGGAGAATCGGTATCATAGCAATTCCCCATTGAAAAGATACTTGCAAGCAGGAAAAAAAGAGGTTTTCATGTGTTCAAAAAACCGGATTTTTCGGAAAAATCCGGTTTTTCTGAAAAACTTATGTTTCAGATCAATGGAGAATCGGTATCAGATCAGACTGTACAGCATCCGGGTTCCAACCACCAGAAGCAGTATGGCAAACACCCGTTTCAGACGGGCAACCGGCAGACTGTGCGCCAGACGCACGCCCAGAGGAGCGGTCAGCACACTCGCGCAGACAATTCCGATCAGAGCGGGGAGATAAATATATCCGAAAGAATACTGGGGAAGTGCTGTAGCGTTCCATCCATTCCAGATATAACCGAGGGTTCCGGCAATCGCGATGGGAAAACCGATTGCCGCAGACGTGCCAATGGCATGATGCACCGCGATATTGCACCAGATCATAAACGGCACAGAAAGGGTTCCACCGCCGATGCCCACGAGACTGGAGACAATTCCAATGACATTTCCCACAGCAAACATGCCTGCATTTCCGGGAATTTCCCTTGAAGGATTGGGTTTTTTGTCCAAAAGCATCTGCACTGCCACATAATAAAGAAAAATCACAAAAAAGCCTTTCAGAAAATTGGTGGACAGCCGCGCGGCTATGCAGGTTCCCAGAAAAGTGCCGGTCAGAATGCCCACTGCGATCCGTCTGACCACCACCCACTGCACTGCCCCGCGTCTGTGATGGGCCATGAAACTGGACACCGATGTGAAGATGATACTGGCCATGGAGGTTCCCAAAGCCAGATGCATGAGGCTCTCATGGGGAATTCCCTGCCAGGTCATGGAAAACACCAGCATGGGAACAATCACCAAACCGCCGCCAATGCCCAGCAGTCCGGCCAGAATTCCGGCCACAGCCCCCAAAGCCAGATAAAGCAGCAAAATTGAATACATTCTGTTCTCCTCAATAATTTGAAATGGTTAATGTTAAATGATTGCAAGGAACTGTATGCCGGGTTAGCGGATCGCAACCAGACAAAACTGCATGAACTGCTGTCCCCCGGGAAGCTGAAAAAAAATCCCTGCCCACACATCTTCCCTGTAGTTTTTATGCGAATGAAGAGTCTGGTTCAGACAGGATTTGACAACTTTCTGAAAGTTGTCAAATCCGCACCGTTTTTATTACAGACTGTTTTTGTTCAGTCTGACATTTTTGACTCTTAATTGGCATTTTTTGTCTGCGGACAAAATAAAATTCTCCACAGCAGCCAGATGCCCTTTCATTGCAGTCTCCGCGGCATCCGGATCCCGGTTTTCCAGTGCATTGATGATCTTCAGATGGCCTTCCACCGAAATCCTGTTTCTTTCCGGAGCTTGCAGCGTTTCCGACCGGCTTTCATTGAGTATCTCGTTCATGGTCTGAAAAACCTTGAGCATGATTCTGTTTCCGGAAGCCCGTGCCAGTTCCATGTGAAAGTCAGCGTCTGATTCTCCGTCTGCAATGCCTGCCAGCACTTTTCTCTGCTGATCGCACAAAATGATTTTCAGACGATCCAGTCCTTCCCGCGTGATATTCCGGGCTGCCAGACGGGCAACCTGCGGCTCCATCATCAGCCGGAATTCAAGAATATCATGCAGCAGTTCTTTTTGGAACTGAACAGCCAGGACAAAGGATTCTGCCAAAGCAGATTCATCTGCAGCGCATACATATGTGCCATCCCCTCTTCTGGTTTCCAGAATATGCTTTTCCGCCAAAGCCTGAATGGCCTGACGGATGCAGTTGCGGGAAACCCGGAAGATCTGGGCCAGTCTGCGTTCCGCAGGCAGACGGTCTCCCATCGCAAATTCTCCAGAAACAATCATCTGTTTGATCTTTTCAACAATTTCCTGATACAGATGTTTCTTTGCTTGAAAAGCAGACGGGGCATCCATGCTCATTTCCCTGATTCTTCCTTAAAAAATGGAAATTCCTATACAATGAACATAAAAATTGGCTATTCCAATTTTTTGATTTGTCCAAAATTGGCATAACCAATATCAGAAACAGAACAGACGGTCAAGAACAATTTTGCTGCCACTCGGGTGTGCCTGATACCGATTCTCCATTGAAATCATATTCTGCGGAAGGCAGTGCCGATTCACCGCCAATTTTATGCAGTGATATAAATTTATTGTGACCTTTGTGCCATCTTCGTGTTCTTTGCGGTCAAAAAAAAGCATGGTTTCAATGGAGAATCGTTATCAGGCCAAATCGCCATTGAATTTGTGCAATGCCTGCCCCAGGTCAGGGACACGGAAATGATCCGGAAACCGGGCCAAAATTCTGTCTCATACTTGAAACCATACTTTTACACAAAGAGGGCACAAAGGTCACAAAAAAATGGACAGCACGGTTCAAAATCTGCGGAGAATCGGCTTTGCCTTCCGCAACATATGGTTTCAACAGAGAATTGGTATAATATTGTATAAATTCAATGGGATTTGGTATGAAATGGGGAATCCGGAATATTTGGGGGATTGGGTTCAGGCGGATCCGGGAATCGGAAAAAAAATGCATCCTCCTTGATGTTCAGTGCTGTTCCGGACAAAGCCGGATTCGGGGCACAGAACTGCATATGGCAGACAGCGGACATCAGCTTGTGAACCGGGTGTCTGGAAAATACAGAACTGAGGGGACACCCGGAAAGGAATTTTCATGATTTGAGATACCTGCTCTCTTGCACCTGTTTATGGCAGAGCCGGATAAATTTTCTGTGGGTCTCAAACGCGATTTCCGGCAGGTTTTCCGGACTGAAAAAAGCCAGATCACAGGCGTCATCCCCCGGAGAAGGTTTCCCGTGAAACTCTTTGACCAGAAAACAGATCAAAGTGATCGTACCGTAGGATGCGCTGGAATGGGAATCTGTGCCCACAATCCGATCAATCCTTCCGTTCAGCCGGGTTTCCTCCCGCAGTTCCCGAAGCGCGGTTTCCTGCGGTGTCTCCCCCAGTTCCATGAATCCTCCGGGCAGACACCAAAGCCCTTTTTTCGGGTCCACGCTCCGTTTGACCAGCAGCACCTGTTTTCTTTCATCTGTGACAATGACACAGGCTGCGGGAGTGGGATTTTCGTAAAGCGGCTCATTGCAGTTTTCACAAAAGAGCCGCTTTCGTCCCTCCACATGCTTTTCAGCCAGGGGATGCGCACAGAAATGACAGTATTTTTTTGTGCGCATCAGTCGTCGAAATTCCCTTTGGGACCTTTTTCACCGGAAAGGGGTTTGGCCCTTTCGATGATTTTTTCCTTTGTCCAGAGAGCCGGATCCTCAATGCGCCCAGATTTGGGGCCTGGATCATAAGATCCTGTTTTTAAAATCAAATCAATAACGATGGGAGCTGTGTCACGGGAATTGAACACATCGCTCATCATGTGAAAGACAAAATCCTCCACCCGTTTCACCATGCGCTCTCGCACCTGCGTATAATACCCAGCAGCCGGTTTTCAAAAGGCAGGTTCAGTCTTTATAATCACCTTTTTCCATCCTTTTTCCGCAGCATATTTGCTCATGGCAGACCACATGTCTTCGGTCACGCCCTCGCCTTTGATCTTTATGAAATTTCCCGCATCGTCAAGTATCGCATTTCCGTAGTCATTGACCTCCAGCCCCCAGGAAATCATCTGCAGCGCGGTGGCAACATTGGCCTTGGTGGTATGGGTTTTGCGTGCGATTTCCCGCAGCCGGTCGGAATTGTTGCCGGATGTTCCGTGCTGTGCTCCCGAAACCCTGTATTTTTCCAAAGCTGCATGAATGCTGGCTGTCAGTTCCACCTGAATCCCCTGATCACTGGCCTCAATGCCGTGGGTTGTGCCGTTGTTGAGTGCGATCCAGTTGGGAAAAATCTCATGGGCATTGAGTCCCTGAATGAGAAACAGAGCCTCCTCCACTGTGGAAAGCCCCTCTTTTCCCTTGATTTCCCCGACCTCGGTTTCCAGTCCGGCCCATCCCGGCACCACACTTTTGACAAGCTCAATGCTGGCCAGCAGGTTTTTGTCATCCGGCATATGGGATGCGTCTATGGCTATGGATGTGACACCCGCGTCAAAAAGACTGGGAATCTCGGTTTTGGCCGGTTCCACGTCACTTTCCTTCTTGATGCCGTAATGATCCGCATGGATGGCAACCGGTATGGTAATGCCCAGTTCATTGCAGACCGCATCCACCTGCCGGGCGAGATTCCACAGACTGACAGCGCAGTAAGCCGATGCGCCGCCCTCGGAACGGGCAATTTCAATGATCAGCGCGGAATTTGCCCGCTGTGCTGCCCGCAGCGCACCCCGGATGACAAAATGGTTTCTGCCGTTGGCGGCCATGCAGATGGCACTGCCTTTTCTGAGCATGGCCAGATCAATGAATTTTCCGCTCACAATCAGGGCCCTGGAATTGGGAAACAGTCTGACAATGTTGGGGGTTCTGCCGATCTGTAACGCTTTCTGAAAATCTGTCATGGCTTGCATCTCCTCTTGAAAGGGTTGAATGTCAGATATCACCGCAGCGCTGAAACAGGCTTTTTTTCCGGCAGAATCCTCCCGTCAGCAATGCCGGATGCAAAAAACCGAACTGCCCGGAGAGTTCCGCTTTGCCTGTTTCATATACAAATACAGTATAGGCAAAAGAAGGCATTATATCAACCTGTGTTTGACTTTTTTTCAGGCCGGTTTGGGGGAGCTTATCCCATATTTTGCAGATTTTATAATTTTTCTGAAAGGTTGACAGAAACCGGACAGAAAAGGCAGCTTCTGCTGCAAACCTCATGGAGCGGCGGGAGCTTCGGCGGGAAAATTTGAATTTCAAGCCATTGATTTTACATGCACAGATTTGTCTCTTTAAAGTCAAACAGTTGAAAAAAACAACTGCCCAGTTTTCAAAAAAGAATTATTCCGGAGATTCATCTTTGGTTGACTGTTTTATGCAATATGGTGTACATTGCACACTTTGAAAATATTCCCGTTTATGGAACCGTTCACCAACTGCCGGAGACAATCGTTTTTCCGGGACGGTTTGAAGCATGGAAAAAAAATAAGAAAGGAAAACAGGTATGGCTTTGGATCTTGGGATGAAAATACTGATTGTCGAGGATTTCAATGTCACCCGGAAACTGGAAATCAAGGCATTGGCCAAAATCGGCTTTCACAATATTGTGGAGGCGGAAAACGGGGAAAGCGCGATCCGGAAACTCAAAGAACAGGCAGATATTGATCTGATTATCAGTGACTGGAACATGCCGGTTGTCAACGGTTACGAATTTCTGAAATGGGTGCGCGCGGAAGAATCCTGCCGAAATATTCCGTTTATCATGGTAATAGCCAGGCAGAGAAAAAGGATGCCTCCAAAGTGATCGAGGCGGGAGCGGATTATTTTATCACCAAACCTTTCACCTGAGGAACTCAAACGCATTCTGGAAAAAGTTTTTCCATAGAAAGAAAGGAGGAGGGGATATTCCCCAGAAAACACCGTCGGCAAAATCCGCCTGGAAGGTGGGACATATTCAGATTACCGATCATCTGGTTCTGGGCGTTTTGGAGCATCGATCAAAAAAGGGAAATCCAGTCCCAAATATTTTGAACTGGGAAACCGTGTGTGCATGTCCGGCTGGAATCCGGTGCAGAAATCCCTGGAAAAGGCAGAGGTGGATGCAAGCGCTTGTCATGGCGCCCATTATATGGATCTTTTCAGTTTCGGCGTTCCCATAAAACTGATTCTGCTGGCCACAAAAACGGCAGCATCTGTGTGCCGGAACAAAAGACAGCTCAGGCATCTCCTTCCGGCAGTACTGCCGAAACAAAATGTTCTATATTCCCCATGTGCTTTCCGTGCACCATATGTCTCTGACATGCTGTTCCGGGAAATCGGTCTGAAAGCCGGGCTGGTGGGCACCAAAGAGGCTGGATGTGATCTTTGGTGATTCCTCCGGTCATGATGCCCGAGTTTCTGGGGGAAAGGTGAGGACGCCTGCGGTTTTATGGTGGCCCAGCCCATTGGAACAAAACCATTTTTGACGGAAATGCCCAACTGCTTTTTCTTTCCGGAGGAAATGTGGGAGCATCACCTGCTGTGTTGTGGCCATCACGGGAAAAAATCATCTCCGCACATCCGGATGCCGTGCATGGTGCGGATCTGCTGGTGCAGGCAGGCCGTTTATTGAAAAAATCCGGAAAAAGCAGCAGGGTTGCCGTGGATTTTCTGGATCGGAAGAACTGCAACTGAAACATCGGTGCTCAAAGTGTGCTCAGCGAGCATCACGGCATCCGGACGCATGATCTGTATCCGGCACTTGAGGATTTGGACAAGATTCAGCGTTACATGTCTGGAAAAAATGGGAATCGGCACAATCATCGATCTGGAAAAAATTTGTGATCTCCGTTTTGCCGATCTTGTCTGTCCGGAACCCAGAAGGCGGCAGAAAGCCTTCCTTTTTCATGATCCCAAAGAGATCCTGAAAAAAATATAAACGGGAGCCAGTGAAACAGGAATGCGTCTTCCGATATTCAAAAAACCGGATTTTTCCGAAAATCCAGTTTCTACGAAAAACTAGCACCGAAAATTTATGCGGAAATCTGCAAAAATCCGCTTTGCTCGTTTCCCTCTCCTCCGGATTCAGGCTGACGTGGAGAAGGCAAAAACCGGCAGTGCATGACCAATCTCAGATTTATCCAGGATTGGAAACTGAATTTTTGAAAAATTCAGTCTGTCAGTCAATCGTGTTCTGCAAAAAACTGGTAAAGCGGCGGTTTGACAGATGACTCAGCAGCATTCCCGAATTGCACAGGCCGAAAATCTGAACTGCCTGAGCAATTTTGTCTCATTGCACATGGTATAGTTGAGACGCATGGTTTCCAGACCTTCCCCTCAGTTGTATAAAAAAATCTGCCCGGCACAAGCGGCTTTTTTTCAATGGCCCTTCAGTAAACCTTCTCCATGTCAAACCCTTTTGGGCCTTCCACCAGAGAACATCCCACGCCTTCGGGTTTTGACCAGTGAAAGCCTGAAAGAAACCAGCTCTCCAACCTCACTGACATGGCCTCCTGCTTGGGACGGTAAATATTGAGAATTTCCGGCAGATGCTGCTGCGGTCCGCCGGAAAGATGTTCTGCCGCTAAAGCCTGATTGTAGGTGCTGGTATGCAGATCGGTTCCCCTGCTTGACCAGCACCAGCCATTTGCGGATCAGTTCCGGCGCAGCGCAAGGATTTCGATGCGCAGTCCCGGAGCAAACACTTTGGAAAGTGTGCTGACATACACCACATGATCGGGGGCAAAGGTTTTGATCGCGAGGGGATCCTCTCCTCTGTACCTGTAGCACTGTAGGGATCATCTTCCGCAAGAAGCGCATCATATCTTTTTATGATGGCAGCAATCTCTTTTCTCGCTCAAAGGAATTGTCAGCCGGTGGGATTCTGGAACGTGGGAACCAGATAAATGAATTTCACGCCTCCGGCTCGGAGAACCCTTTCAGAAGCAGAATCAGACCCTCATCATCGGTATCCATGCGCACATATTCAGGTTCGCAGGGATTGAGCATAAGAATGGCTCCCAGATAGGTGGGCGCTTCCACGGCCGCCCTGTCTCCTTTGGAAATCAGCACTTTTCCCAGAACATCAGCACGCCCTGTGAGCCGCTGGTGATCAGCACCTCCTCTGCGGAGAACTCTGTATTCCCTTCTGCGCGAGATAATCAGGAAAACACTGCCCTGGGGAGCGAAGCCCTCAGTCAGGTCATACTGAAAAGCATCTGACCCGTATTTTTCCACCACTGTATGACTCAGATCGTTGATGATTTTCATGGGGAAACTCTCAGGTGCGGGAATTCCCGTAAGAAAGATGCCATACCCGGCTGGGACACCACCTTCAGAATTTCCCGTATGGCATTAGCTCCCATTCTGTCTGTTCTGTCCGCAAGCAGATGCTCAAAACGCATTTTCCTCTCCTTTCTTTCCGCTTTCGGCAGATCAAAAAAACAAGATTCCCGCTTTGAAAAAAGCGGTCTGGTTCTTTGGTTTGCTGATTTTTTTGTTTTCCTGGGATAGACGGGAAGGAAAAACAGATACAGATTCTCAAAATAATGGACATAACAGATGCCGGAAAACAGGATTCGGCAAAAATTGAAATCTCAATCTGTGCTGTTATGCCCGAAAGATAAATAAGACTTAGTATTAATTTTGTGACGAAAGCCGGTATCCAAATATTGTGATGGTTATGCAATACGGATTTCTCTGCCTCTCCCTTCGCTCCCTTTCCGCATCTGCTTTTGCACGGATGAATGCGGTGCGGACTTCCCCATTGTCCGATATTGCCATCTTTCCGGCTGTTCCATTCATGTATATCATTGACGTTCCCTCAGCAATCGCATATAATTCTGCCAAACTGACCTCCAAATTTGCTTTCCGGGGAAGACAATATGCCTGACAAATATGATCTCTGTGTGCTGGGATGCGGGCCTGCGGGCTTTGCCGGAGCCATGCGGGCTTTGGATCTGGGCAGACATGTCTGCATCATTGAAGGCCGTGACATCGGCGGAGCCGGTATCCTGTGGGGCGCGCTGGCTTCCAAAACCATGTGGGAACTGGCAAAGGATTATGCCATTGCCGCAAAAACCGACCGTGGCTACAGAGCTTCGGGACTGACAGTGGATTACTGCGCAGTCCGCGCCGCAGTGATGCAGGCAGCAAAGGAAAAACAGTATCAGATGCTCTCCCAGATCGAGACCTTTTCCCCGAAGCGCTGGAAAGGGCCGGGTTCTCTGACATACCGCCAGGGATGGGCACGCTTTGTTTCGGAAAAAGAAGTGGAAATCCAATGCCGGGACGGAAAATGCGAGAGGGTCAGCGCAGATTTTTTCTGATTGCCACAAGGATCAACCCCCAGAGATTTTCCGCAGGCACCGGCTGACGAAACAGATTTTCCGTTCTGACGGCATATTTGAACCTCTCACGGAGTGTTTTCCCCAGAGACTGGTCATTATCGGCGCGGGCATCATCGGGTGCGAATATGCCACCATATTTTCCCATTTCAGCCAGACAAAAGTCTGGCTGGTGGATCATGCCAGCAGGGTGATTCCTTATGAGGATGAGGATCTCAGCGAGTTTGTGCGGATTCATCTGCTCAGAAAGGGCGTCCGGGTGATTCATTCCGCCAAACTGCGGGAGATTGTGAAATATACGGATTATATTCAGGTCATTCTTGATTTTGATGACGGTCACTCCCAGGTCATTGAAGCGGATGCTGCGCTGATTTCCATCGGCAGAACTGTTGATCTCTCGCATCTGGGACTGGAGAATTTGGGAATCACGGCCAAATCCGGTCTTCTGGACACGGATGAAAACTGCTGTGTCCGGGATCATATCTATGCGGCAGGGGATATTACCCACAATCCCGCGCTGGTCAATATTGCGGAAATGGAAGGCCGGTATGCGGTCAAGCACATGTACGGATGCACCACATGGCCGCTGCGGTATGACAATATGTCAACGGTCATGTTTTTTTATCCTCCGGTTGCGGCAGTGGGGCTCAATGAAAAAGGATGCCGGAAAAACAAAATCCCCTTCCGGGTGGCATGGTATTCCAACATCCTGTGCAACCGGGCCATTGCCATGCGATCCACCGAGGGATTTGTCAAGATTATCGTGACAGATGATGAAAACCGGCGGATTCTGGGAATGCGGGCAGCAGGCCCCCAGGTATCTTCAACCATCATGTCCATTGCCCATTTCATGGATCAGGAGAAAGGCGTTCCGGATGTTCTCAAATCCGTGTATCCCCATCCCACAGTGACCGAGGGAATACAGGAATGTCTGCGGATGCTGATGAACAAATCGGTTTTCAAGCCCTTTGCCTTTCCGGATTATCTGAAAATCCGATGCTGGGATCCGGAAAAAGGTTATACAGACATATCATAAAGTGCTGCTGCCTGCCGGACTGTCAAAAAAAATTTCCCGGCTCTGCTTTCTGATCGCGGAGACGGCAAAGAGCAGAGCCTGCACCGTGTTGCGTTTTTTGCAGTTACATGCTTTCCCGTTCGTGCAATCCTCTGCGGGAAGGAATATGCTGAGACAAGGAAATTGGTTTCAGACAGATGAAAGGAGCTGGTTATGGAAAAAATATGGATTATCGGCGCAGGCCGTTTTGGTCTGCTGTCACTGGATCATCTGGCTGAAAGCCATGAGGATGCCCGTTTTGTTCTGGTGGATTCAGACATCAAGGGAATCGAGCTGTTTGACTGTTCCAGTTGTTCAATTGAAGAGTCTGACGGCGTGGAATTTCTGCACAGACATCTGCATTCGGAAAACGCTCCGGAATGGATTATTCCTGCTCTTCCTGTTCATCTGGCAGCAGAATGGTGTCTGCGCAGACTTGGCCCGGATCTGGTGCAGAGAACCGCACTGCCCTACAGCATTGATTCCCAGGTTCCCAATCCCATCCGGGGAGAGAGCGGGGATATTTATGTGACCCATGCCACTTTTCTGTGTCCGGACGAATGTTCGGAACCCGGAAACATCTGCACGGTAACCGGAAAACCCAGACCCAGGAACATGTTTGAGGTGCTGGCTGATATTGATGTTCCGAGATTCCGGCCTCTGGTCATCCGCAGTCATCAGTTGGCTCCGGGCGTGGGCGGATACCGGCCCCAGGCTCTGTTTGAACTGCTGGATGCGGTGAAAAATGCGGATACTTCTCTGATTGTCAGCACAGCCTGCCGCTGTCACGGGGTGCTGACCGGCATCCGTCCCGCAAACAGGAAGTGATTCACAGTTCCAGGACATTCCTCGCACTCATTTTTTCCCTTTCTGACAGGAAAGTGAAAAAAACATATACCATGTTCCCTTCGGGTGTTATTTGCAGTTCCCCGGAGCCGTCTGCACACATTCTGTCCAGATGTATTTTGGCCTCTGCCACAGTCAGCCGGGTGTTCAGAGCGATTTCATGGGGGGTGATGCGCCCCCCTTTTTCCGCTATCAGGGCAAGAATCTCTCTTTCGCTTTTTTCCATGCCGCCCTGTCTGGATTTGCGGGAGGCGCTGACAAAAAGGTATATGCCGACTGCCGCGGTGAGGAAAAAGAATACAAAAAGCCCGATCAGTACACCGGGCTCAGTATCGGTGGTTTCCGGGTGCATCAGATCATAAACTGCCATGCAGCAGAAAAAAATGCTGAAAAGAGCCATCAGGGCTCCGAAGACTGATACAATTCTGTGAAACATGGAAACTCTCCCTGTTTTCTTTAAACAATGCGAATCAGGAGTCAAATTCTGGCAGAATCTGACTCTTAATCCGCATCTTATGGTTATCTTTAATCCATTCTTTCACTTTTGCAGCATGACAATACCGGGCCTTATCTGCACACAGAGTGATTTTTGATACACAACTGTTTGATTTTAATATTTTTTAAAGAAAACCGCATTGCAGTTCTCCTCTCCCGAAAGATGAAGAAAGGAATGGGGTTCAGGATTATTTGTATGTTCTGACAATATCCCTGTCAACAAAGGGAAGAATCAGTCAGAGGACAGTATTTTCCTGTGAACAAACCTGCCCGGAACCGGAACAATTCTTGGGAAATTTCCCAGAGGGTTTTTATCCACCAGCACCACACAGCCATAAACCTGTTCCAAAGTGGAAAAGGTAAGCACCTCTTCGGGTGTTCCCGTGCACACAATTTTTCCCTGTTTCATCAGCATCAGCCGGGTCCCGTACATGGCAGCCAGATTGATGTCATGGGAGACCATCACAATGGTCAGATTTTTTTCCTTTCTCAATGTCTCCAGCATGTCCATGATTTGAATCTGATGGGCCAAATCCAGAAACGCGGTGGGCTCATCCAGCAGCAGAATTTCCGGTTCCTGACACAAGGCACGTGCAATGAACACCCGCTGCAGTTCGCCGCCGCTGATCCGGTTCAGATGCCGGTCTGCCAGATGCGCGACAGCGGTGAATTCCATGACCTGATCGGCCATATCTTTGTCTGTCTGTGTTTCAATTCCCAGCATTCCCATGCGGGGGGAACGTCCCATGATCACGGTTTCCCGGACAGTGAAAGGAAAATCATCGGAAATCTGCTGGGGAACAAACGCGATCTTCCGGGCCAGTTCCCTGCGCCGGAAATCTTTCACAGATTTGCCCTGTATCCGCAGTTCTCCCTCGGCATTCAGAATGCCGGTCAGCACTTTCATCAGGGTGGTTTTGCCGGAACCGTTGGGGCCGATGAGAATGAAAAAATCCCCCTGAAACACGGAAAAGGAAAGACTGTCCAGAATCCTTTTTCTGTCCAATGCACAGCTCAGATTTTCTGCTGAAACTGCCGGAATCATTTTTTGGATCTCCGCAGCAGGAAGATGAAAAGCGGCGCGCCGATGATGGCCGTGATGACACCGGTGGGCATTTCTCCCTGTTCCGGCAAAGTCCGGGCCAGGATGTCACAGAGAATCATATACGCGCCCCCGCCCAGAATGCAGGCCGGAACCAGCACCCGGTGATCCGGGCCCAAAATCATGCGCAGCAGATGGGGCATGACCAGTCCCACAAATCCCAGAAGACCGCAGTAAGACACAGTGGCGCTGACCATCAGGGAAGTGCATATCAGCAGCACCAGCATCACTGCTCCCGTATTGACGCCCATTGTCCGCGCCATTTCCCTGCCGGACAGCAGCAGGTTCATGATATGGGAAAGGCAGAAAATCAGCACAAAACAGGGGAAAACCAGCAAAGCCAGCACGCCGGACTGTTTCAGGTCCGGCAGAGACAGATCGCCCATAAGCCAGAACAGAATATTGTGGATCCGGGAATCCTGGGACAGGGAAAGCAGAAAAGTGATGACAGAGGAGCAGAATGCGTTGATCATGACGCCGGACAGAAGCAGGGAATCTTTTTTCAGCGCGGCCCGGCCGCTTCCCATGACCACCACCAGCAGCAGGGTAAGCAGACTTCCGGCAAATGCACACAGACAGACACCGGGAAACCGGGCCAGTCCCATGAGAATGCCGAGAATCGCGCCAATGGCGGAGCCGCCGGAAATGCCCAGAATATAGGGTTCTGCCAAAGGATTGCGAAGCAGGGCCTGAAAGACCAGACCGCCCAGGGAAAGCACAGAACCGGCCAGAGCAGCCAGAATCACACGGGGAAGCCGGATGCGCCAGATGATGTTTGCCAGCATGGGATCTTTTTCTCCGCCGGATAAGAAATATTCCAGCACGGTGGGCAGGCTCTGACTGGAACCCAGGGAAAGTCCCAGAAGTCCGGCTGCCACCAGAATAAGCAGCAGCAAAAAAGATACAGCAGCAATGCGTTTGACAATATCCGGCACAGTCTGTTGCTTTCCAAACTTTGATTTTATGCGTTGAAAGTCCGAAGAAACCGGATTTTTTGGAAAAATCCGGTTTTTGCAAGTATTATTTTCCTGCGGCTTTTGGATGGAAAAGCCGGAACAGATATTCCAGACCTTCCACCATGCGGGGGCCGGGCCGATCCAGCACATCAGAATCCACAATATGGATCCGGCCGTTTTTTACCGCAGGCATATCCGGCCATTTTTCCCAGTCTTTTTTCACCTGCTGAAAGATTTTCCCTCTGGCCATAGAGGTAATGATAATAATTTCAGGGGAAAGAGCCAGCACCTGCTCCTGACTGAAGCGGGGATAGGGAATATCCCCTTCCGAGAGATTTCGTCCTCCGGCAGTGAGAATCAGTTCATGGAGAAAGGAATCTTTGCCCACAGCCACAATGGGGTTGATGCCGATTTGAAAAAACACACCGGGTTTGTGAGGGATTTCAGCCGTCAACTTTTTGATCTGATTCATGCGTTTTTCCATCTGTGCACTCAGAAATTGAGCCTGTGCATCAGCCCGAAGCAGATTTCCGATATTCCGGATGGCTTCCATAACAGTCTGCAGATTTACAGGATTGACCGCATACACGGGAATGCCAAAATCCTCCAGCCGGGAAACCACCTCAATGGGATTGCCGTCTTTGACAGCAATGCAGAGATCCGGTTTCAGCGCAACAATTTTTTCCAAATCCAGTTGAATATAGGAACCGACTTTGGGCCATTGCTGCGCGCGGGGCGGATAATCACTGAAGCGGGTGACGCCTGCAAGCCGTTTTTCCTGCTCCAAAGCAAAAATGATTTCCGTAACGCTCGGAGCCAAAGCCACAACTCTTTGGGGATTATCCGGAACCTGCACGGTACGGCCTGCCTGATCCTGCATTTCCCGGAAACCCGCAAAAGATTCTGCTGCAAAAAGGAAAAGCAGCGGCAAAAGAAAGATCTGTTTGGAAAATTTTTTTTTCATGTTCATTGTCAATCCGATATCCGGCAGCAGCAACTGATTTTTTTGATACACGAAAACTTCCTGTGCGATATTTAAGCGCAGAGTAATACCGATTCTCCATTGAAAAGATATTTATAAGCAGGCAGAAAAGAGGTTTTCATGTGTTCAAAAAACCGGATTTTTCCGAAAAATCCGGTTTTTCTGAAAAACTTATGTTTCAGAACAATGGCGAATTGGTATAACACAGAGTTATGCGCAGAGTTCCGCAGAGTTTTTCCTGCATTGCTCTGTGTCTCTCTGCGCATAACTCTGTGTAACTCTTTGGTTTAAAATGTAATCAGGCAGTTATTCCTCATTTTGTGCAGCAATGCCGTTGAGCAGGGCTTTGAATGCCATTTCCAGCACATGCGGCAAAGGTTCAGCCAAAGAAAATTCCTGTTTCTTTTCAATGGCCTTTCCTGCGATTTCTTCGCTGATCCGATCACACCAAGCCTGAAATGCGGCTGTATCCTCCACCTGCCCCCGCTCATACGCATCACTCAGGCTCAGAGCTGTCTCCATGAATCCGGCATAATACGGCAGCAGCAGAAGTTTTTCAAGATCTGCCGATATATTTCCTTTTTCCATCCCGCATTCACATGCGGCTGCCATTCCATGCAGACTGATGTTCCGCTCTTTGAGACGCTGAAAAACACTGCGTTTCTGCACAAGACCGTTTTGCCGGAAAACTGCTTCCTGAACTCCGGCATACACGGCTTTGGCAATCAGTTCCCCCAGTTTGCAATGCCCGCCCGCGTTGTCAATGACTGCGCCATCGCCCTGCACCACAATGATATTGTCTGTGCCGGTTCCGGTGGCCGGATTGTTCAGTGGGGTCTGACTGCTCCGGATATCCATATCCCACAAGGCAGCGGTTTTGGCTTCAGTTGCAGAAATAATGGCCCGGTTCATGGCTCTGGGGGTCAGTTTCCTGTTGGACATCAGAATCATGTTGATCGTGCCGGGTTCGTAATATGCACCCGTATCCTGAGACATGCGCAGCGCATTGCTTTCCACTCCGGCTGTCACCAGCGCGTAAACCGTCATTTCCTGAAAGGACTGTTTCTGAACAGAAAGATTGTCCATATCCGCGCCTGTGAACAGCAGACTGGTGTCTTCGGCATCTTTTTTAAGGGATTCCAGCAGTTTTCTGCGGGAAACATCCAGCCCGATGCGGTGATTCAAATCCCAGACCTGCGGCGGAGAATAGCTGTTGCCCGCGCAAAGAATATTTTCCCGAAAACCTTCCAGAGTGGAGGAAACGCTCATTGCTTTGCCAAATGTGATGAGCAGGGTTTTATGCACAAAATCATACAGGGAACTTTCTGCAATTTCCGCAGATTTCACATAAGGAAGATCAATTGAAACCGCTTTGGATCCAAGCAGCCGGTCCTGCACAATTCTTGGAGATTTTTCAAAGGCTTCTCTGTAAATCCTTGCAGAAAGCCAAGACACAAAATAAGCTGTCCGGGAAGACAGGCGGCAGGTGAGATCACAGGGCCAGTAAAAAATTTTCCCGTTTTTTACAGCATCCACGTCTTTCCATCCGGGCTGATTCAGAATGCTTTCCGCCGTTTTTCTGTCATCTCCGCACCCGTAAATCACTTGGGGATTGAATTTCTGCCATTCCGCAAGCGTGACAGGAACAATGCTGCCTGATTTTCCCAGTGCAGGCGGAATGCCGCCGGCCAGCCGAATCATCTCATTCTGAAAGGAATCATCGCCCGGTGTCATTACCTGATCTCTGCCCATCAGACGGATCACGCGCTTTCTTTCCGCAGGGGCAATGTGTGCTGTTTTCTGTGCAGTATGTTTCAACTGGGCGTCAATGGCGGCAGAAAGCTGCGCGGCTTTTTCCTCCTGCTGAAAAATCTGTCCCAGCAGTGCAATGGTTTTGGACAAATCCGGCAGGGAATTCAGAGAAACGCGCACCAGATGAACCGGCTGATCTTTGAAAACCGCGGTCACTTCTTTGTGGAGATCGGAAACAAAAATCAGTTCCGGATTCTGCGCCCGGATAAGATCGGGAGAAGGAGAAAAAAATCCGCCGACACAGGGTTTGTGAACTGCTTCGGGCGGATAGGTATCGTGATATGTCACGCCCTGAACACTGTCGCCTGCACCAATGGCAAAGATCAGTTCCGTGACTGCAGGAACCAGAGAAACCGCGCGTTGCGGTTTTTTTTCTATTGTTATCCTGCGGTTATTCGCATCCTGAAAAGAAACAGGCCAGGAAAAAACGGGCCGGACATTTCCCAGCAGGAAAAAAAACAATGCACATATGCCTGTGAGGAGAATTTTGCTGCAAACATGCAAATTTTGTTTCATTATGCAACTCGCTGCGTGAATGTTTAACTTAAAACAGTTTTTTTGATCGGCTGCTTTTTGGACCTGATTTCTGCCTGACAATCTGACCGGGAAAAATCAACTGTTTTTGATCTGAATCCGGAGGACAGAGGAAAAAGCATGTTTCGGCACAATATGCGTGTCGTGCCGCAAAACACATAAATTTGAAATTTTATACTGTTTTCTTTTTTTGTCAATATATCATTATAGGACAGCAGGGCAACTTTGCTGAAAAAAACAAGGGCAGGTTTCAAACCTGCCCTGCAAAAAATCATCAGCCGCCAAGCATAATGACAGGAGTGAGGGGAGCCGGAATTCCGGATTCTCTGAAGACTTGTCAGTATTTCATCACAGCATTTCCCGGATAAGCCAGAAGCACGGATTCAATTTCATCAGCCAGTCCGTTGAGCAGGTGGGAAATGCCTCCTGCGGGATTTTTCTCAGACCGGTCGGGGCGATCTGGCAAAGGGCAGAAAAATGCGTCCGCAAGATTCCTCATTTTTAAAATTGTCGGGGTCAGTTCGTCTCTGATATCCATAAGATTTCTCCTTTCGCAGATATGCTTTCCAGGGTGCAAGCATATGATGGGTGTGAACGATTGTGTCAGATTCGGAAAAAATCATATGCCAAGACCATTGTCTATGGCATATTTCAAAAATTTCCGCTCCGCATTTCGGTAGTCTTCACCGGAATAATGGTTGAGGTTTTCCGGTATTCGGAAGGTCCTGCGATACCGGCTGACCAGCAGTTCCATTCCTGTATTTCCGGCAGATCTTTTTTTCATCTTTTCCCTCCTGTTTTGTTAATCAATATACAATTATTTTGTTTATAAAAATAAACATTCAAGACAAAAAAATGGCTCTTCGCCCTGCCTCCTTAATTGCGGTTGAACTGTATCTGGCAGACGCGTTGATCTGCTGTAAGCTTATCAATGGAACATGCTCGATTCAGCGGTATTCCCGGCACACCCAGATAACCTTTCCAATCACCCGGACACTGCCGATTTCATCGCCCTGCAGATAGATTGGCGCATATCTGCTGTTGTCGCTGAGGAGCACCAGCCGGTTGGGATGCTTTTCCACCCGTTTGATCAGGATGACATCATCAATGCCCAGTGCATACACGGCTCCGGCCACAATCTCGGTCTGCGCGCCGTCCACCAGAACCGTATCTCCGTCCCGGAGTTCCGGCTCCATGCTGTTGCCAAAGATGTCCATGAGCATCATCCGATCCGGATCCCCTTTTTTCCGCAGCCAGTTCCGCTGAAAGGAATAATAATGATGTTTGTCCGGAGCCGCATCCACCTGAAAGGATCCGCCTCCTGCCGAAAGCCTGGCTTTGACTTTGGGAACCCGGAAAAAACCGGTTCCGGCAGTACGCTGCTGTCCGATGCCTTTTTCCAGCCAGTCCGGATTCAAATCAAAAGACCGGGCCAGCCGGAATATCCAGTTTTCCGGAACAAGCCCTTTTTTTTTGGCCTGGGTGATGGCTGAACGGTTGACCTTGAGGAACAGGGCCAGTTCATTCTGGGATTTGATCCCGGTGGCCGCATACACCCTGGAGAGAAATATATCAAATTCAGATGCATTCATGTTGGTTTCCCCGTTTGATTTGTTTTGTTTATTTAAATTAACATGTGACAGGAATAAATGCAACTGTTTTTTTCATGCCCCGCATATTTTTTTCCATATTTTGAGTTTGTGCCTTTTCTGTTTACATTTTTCAGATTGTTCATTATAAGAATGAAAGTAATAATGACACTCCCTGCGGGGTTGCGAAATCCGAAATTCCGTAAGGGAAGAGTGATTGCAGAAAATGACACGCACCAAAACGGAGTGAAATCCCGGAAGGGATGACATGATTGCAGGAATTATGGAAAACAGAAATATCATCATTGCCAATGCCGCACAGGTGGTCACATGCAGCGGATGCAAAGCCAAAGCAGGCAGAGAAATGTCTGAGCTTCATCTCATTGAAAACGGAGCAGTCATCATTGAAGACGGACACATCAAAGCCGCAGGCCGGACAGAGGAACTGCTGGACGGATTTGACACGCAGGGGTTTACGGTGATGGACGCGTCCGGAAAGGCCGTGCTTCCGGGGTTCACAGATCCCCACACCCATTTCGTTTTCGCAGGATACCGGGCCGAGGAATTTTCCCGGCGACTGCGGGGAGCAACCTATCTGTCTCTCATGGAACAGGGCGGCGGAATTATGAACACGGTCAGAGCCACCCGAAAGGCTTCGGCAGAGGAACTGATGCTTTCCGGAAAGAAACGGCTGGATGCCCTGCTTTCCTTTGGTGTCACCACGGTGGAAGGCAAAAGCGGTTACGGTCTGGACAGGGACACCGAGATCCGTCAGTTGGAAGTCATGCGCACGCTCAATGAAAGCCATCCTGTTGACATTGTTCCCACTTTTCTGGGTGCACATGCCATTCCTCCGGAATACAGAGGAAAAGAGGATGATTTCCTCGCATTCATGACAGAAAAGGTCATGCCGGAAATCGCACAGCGCAATCTTGCGGAATTCTGTGATATTTTCTGTGAAAAAAATGTGTTTTCCATTGCACAGTCCGGACAGTACCTGACACGCGCAAAGGAACTGGGATTTCAGATTACCCTGCATGCGGATGAAATCGCTCCTCTGGGCGGTGCGGAACTGGCCGCGGAACTGGGAGCTGTGTCCGCTGCCCATCTGCTGCGGGCTTCGGATCAGGGTATTGCAGATATGGCCGCAGCAGGCGCTGTGGCCGTGCTTCTGCCGGGCACGGCCTTCAGCCTGAAAGAACCTTATGCCAAAGCCCGGCAGATGATTGATCTGGGCTGTGCCGCGGCATTGGCAACAGACATGAACCCCGGCAGTTGCTTTACGGAATCTGTGCCCCTGATTTTTGCCCTTGCGGTTCTGGAGATGGGCATGAGCACAGAAGAGGGGGGCTGTGACCGCCTTTACCATCAATCACAGCGCCGCAGACGGGGCGCGGACAGCACGAATAACGTATCGATCCGGGAAAGAAAGGGGACATTCTCATTCTGGAACATCCCTCGTATCAGTTCATTCCCTATCACATGGCCGCAAACACTGTGGAAACCGTGATCAAAGAAGGCAAAATTGTGTTTGACAGAAAAGGAGGAGGAATATGCTGAGCAATCTGTGTGTGAAGGAATTTTTGGAAAAAACCGCATCCTCTTCACCCTTTCCGGGCGGAGGAAGCGTTGCCGCTCTGGGAGCTGCTCTGGGAGCCGCGCTTACGGAAATGGTGGCAAACCTGACCATCGGGAAAAAAGGTTATGAATCCGCAGACGGGGAAATGCGGGGCATCCGGGCAAAAGCCGCTGAACTGAGAGAGAAAATGACACAATACATTGACCGGGATTCTGCTTCCTATGAAGAGGTGATGAAGTCCTTTGGACTTCCCAAAGACACTCAGGAGCAGAAAGCCCGGCGAACGGAATCGATTCAGAATGCCCTGAAAAATGCTGCTCTGGTTCCGCTGGAAGTGGCAGAAATGGGACTGGATGCTATGGATCTGACAGAAAAGGCGCTGCGCTTTGGCAACAAAAATGCGGCAACAGACGGTGTGGTGGGGATGCTCATGCTCAGAAGCGCTGTGATGGGCGCGCTTCGCAATGTGAAAATCAATCTGGAATCCATACAGGACAGTGCGTTTTGCAAAAAACTCTCTGCCAGGGTGAATGAACTGGAGGATCAGGTGATAGCCAAAGAAAGAGTGCTTTTTCTGTTTTGCATGTGAATGCTGGTTTCCGGGCACAGCTTCCTGCACTTTCAGGGAAAAAACAGAAAATCTGTGGGAAATCAAATCCGTTGATGATTTTCTGCGGGAGCGGGCTTGAAACTCGCCCCTGCATTGCGTTTTCATCTGTGAATCCTTCAGACAGGGCAGATTCATATTGGAAAATCGTCTTGTCTGTCCATCTCTTCAGAATCGGACAGTGGGACTTTTCATGATTGAATTTATAATGATCAGAAAAAGTTCGGAGGCGGATTCTGTGAAGATCTCCGTCACGGCTGAAGGAAAGCGTTTTTCCTGCCAAATTCGGGCATCTCTGGCGCAGTGTGCAGTTGAGGCGTTCAATGTGCGAAGTTTCCCCGCCTCCCTTTCCTGATGCCCTGTGACATTCCGGGGGAAGAACGCCCGCATGACTTTCCGGTCGATCTGGCCGGCAAGCGTAGCAGGGTCAGGCAGCAGGAGAACATTTCCATAAATTCCAATATGTTCAGGCTGAACGGTCTCGGAATGCGATCCCGGCGGCAGAGCGTGCACAGGCGTTCCGGCAAACAACTCCATGTCTGATCTGACTTTTCCCTGCATGACCATATTTCATCCATCTCCGAAACGGGGCGTTTTTCTGATGCGGGAACTGTCCCGGGGTGGGGGGCAACTTTTTTTTAATTTTTCAGACTGCTGTCCTGCTCCATCCGGAGCGTGCGCGCAGTCCGCGCTGTGAAAGTCTTTCTGTCACGGAATTTTCAGCGGTTTTCAGACAAAATTCCCGTTCTTCGGTTTCAATGTCCGATGCACTGCAAAAATGCGGTTTCTGCGGTGAATTTTTTGGCATCCCTCCGGTGCTGTCCCGTTTTTGCGGATATTTTCACTGCCTGGGCGCGGCATTCTGCTGCAATCATTTTCTGCTCCTTTGACAATGGCATCTAGAGAAAATACGGGATCTCCCTGCTTTTATAATTTTGTCAGCATGAAGAGTCCACTATCATATAATTACAATGGAGAATCGGTATCATGCCGATTCTCCATTGAAAACTCTTTTAACCGCAAGGGACACAAAGAGGCACAAAGGTCATAACAAACTGACAGAACTGCATAAAATTCGGGAAGAATCTCGGCATCTCTTTCCATAAACATAATTTCAATGGGGAATTGGTATCGCGCAATTCCCCATTGAAAGATACTTGCAAGCAGGAAAAAAGAGGTTTCCGTGTGTTCAAAAAACCGGATTTTGGGGAAAAATCCGGTTTTTCTGAAAAACTTATGTTTCAGATCAATGGCGAATTGGTATAATTCTAAGTTTGTTTGATTTCCTGAAAAAAATCTGCCAAAAAGGTGCCAAACTGAAAGTTTGGCGGTGTCTGATGTCTGACAGTCCGGCCACAAACTTTCAGTCTGTGACTCCCTTTAAGGCATGGCAAATTTATATTTGGAAACCGCGTTACACTACATGACCACGTTGAATTTTATAGGGATCAAAAACTGAATTTTTCCAAAAATTCAGTTTTAATCACTGATTTCATCCTATAAAAACTAAGTTGGTTATGTATTACTGCTAAGAACTGCGGATCTGCCTGATTATGCCATCATCAGCAAAATCATACGCCCGCAGTCAGCCTTTGCTATGGTGGAAATCGGTCAAGCGGAGATATTCAAAAAGTTCAGGGTGTAATATTTTTGCTCCCTCTGCGACAATGATGTTTGCTGAACAAATCAAGGTCAGATTGCCCGCGACTGTGGTAACAAAGGCCAGCAGCACCCGTCCGGCCTCAACCAGGCCCGTTGCCAATCAGGGGCCGGTCAGCATGACCATCGGCACATTGGAAACAATGTTGGAACCGTGTCATCAGCGCAGTGAAGAAAAAGTCCGTCCGGACGGGAAAAGCCAAAGACAAGAGTTCGCTGGCTGTCCACGCCTTTCCCACAATTCCGGTCAGATTAAGCCCCTGCACAATGAACAGGCAGCAAGAAAAACACCAGAATGGACCAGTCAACCCGGGCAAAGATTTCCGATGGTTCCTCCCGATCCGCGATGATGAGAAACATCACGCCGGACAGAGAAGTGTAGGCCAGATGCCATCCGGCAAAGAACCCCGCAATCACGCAAAGCACGGTTGCCAGAACAGAAACATTTTCCGTTGCCGTTTCCATTCTCCTCCGGATCAGGCAACGAGGCAAAAGCGGCCGGAATTTCTTTGCGGTAGATCAGCCGCAGCAGCACCATATTGATCCCCAGTCCCAGCAGCGCCGGAGGTGCGGCAAAGAGAAGGAATCTGCCAAAATGGAAACCGCTGAGGCTGCCGATGATCATGTTCTGGGGATTTCCCACCAGACTGGCTGCACTGCCAATATTTGCGGAAGTCGCGAGCGCAATGAGAAAAGGCCCGAAGGGCAGCCCGTATGTCCGGCAGATGCTCACCACAACGGGTGTCATGAAGATGCAGATGGTGTCATTCATCATGGATGCGAAGTAATTCTGAGAAGAATTGGGAGCGGTTGAAAATCCGCCCCCTGTGAGATGTGTGAAACTCTCTTGGCGGTTCCCCCTGTTCTGATTATTCTGTTAAAAGTTCCTGCTCCTGCTTTGCTGAATAGGCAGCTATAAATGCCAAAATATTGATTGCAAAAAATATGAACTTGCCGATGCCGAAACCATCTTCCGCCGTATCCTGTATCTCCACCAGTATTCCGCAAATTGCAGAAAGAGTCACCACATTAAATGTCCATGTCTGGGGAGAGAAAAGCCCTATGGCCGCAGTCAGATTCAAAATGGCTGTAAGCAAAATGAATACCGCAATGCCATACAGGACCAAGTGTTTGCTCAAAGCCTTTTTTCTATCTGAGCTGCGCTTTCATATTTCCTGCCATCTGCAGGGCTCGGAGAACAAAGCGATGCTGTTTCACCAACTGCTTTGCCTTGGCAATTGTCGAATGATGCGCAAAATTGGCCAGTGAATAAATAACCAGGAATATTCCGGCAATAATTGACAATACGTTTTTCATAATTTGTTCCTCCTGTTGTGGAATTTACGGGAACCGCCCTTTGTCAGATTTCTGTTCAAAACCTGAACAGACTCTGCATTTTCTGATTTCAGATATAACAGACCGCCTGCTGAATGTCTGTGACGATTCAAAATAAATTCTGTGAAAATTCATTTTTTCAGCGTATCATCTCAGGCTTATTTTCATTATCTCGCGATTTTGCATTGTCCCAAAAGAATGCTAATGCTGCCTTTTGATAGACAAAAATATTCAACATCAGGCCCGCAGGAATTACAGGTATCCCCATAACCAACCAGAAAAAATATCCGGCTGCATGGCTCAAACAGCATAATCGCCATATTCCGGTGAAAAAATAAACAAATACAGAGGAATTGACAGAATGCAGACCAACCCAGACAACAAACTGCATCAGTTTTTGGAGGCAATTGCCAATGGTATTCCTGTGATGAACATTATAATGAAAACCAGAGAACCTTGATTACAGGCATCAGAAATGCTGAAGTCTAGAAGAAGCAGGATATTAATCAGGGCATCAAGTATGTTAAGTTTTTGTTTTTTTATAATCCTCGGCACAATCAGAAAATCTGTGCCA
The DNA here is from genome assembly GCA_041390465.1 of Desulfobacterales bacterium. Lineage (GTDB taxonomy): Bacteria > Desulfobacterota > Desulfobacteria > Desulfobacterales > Desulfococcaceae > JAABRU01. Next base: position 31,931 of record JAWKPW010000047.1, read on the forward strand.
ACAATGTCATAATCAAGGAGGATATGGAAACAGCATTGCAGATTTTTTCCATATGGACCTGATCAATATGCCAGACCATTTAAGCTGATCGAAACAGAAACCAACCTGGGATAAATACAATGATTCTTATCAGAAACTGTCTCATGGGAAGTGTTCCTTTCAGGTTTATTGTTTCAAAGACAGGCCGCATATAGACTTGTTTATCGGGAATATGGCAGATATAATTCTGTGATGACTGTTTTGCATGCAATTATATTTTGCTGATTATTCACTTTTCCGAAATAATTCTTTCCTTTTAATCCGGCGACAGAAGAGGTTGGGAAACCTGAAAAAAGGGGTGCGGCAACATGCTGATATTTTATATAAATACGTTTGGAAGGGTATGAATCAAAGGCGAAGGTCAAAAGAGAAGATATAATGATGCAGATGAAGATTAAAAAACTGAAATAAGCAAAAACTGCATGTTATAAAACAAAACCGGATAATCCAATTTGCAACTGATTGATCTTGCCTTGCAGAATTCCAATCCTCATTCGCATTAATAGGAATCCGGCAGTTGTTTTTTTATTGTGATGATTTTCTTTTCATGTGTAAGATAATTCCTGCTTTAAAGAGGGAAAGTATTTTGCTGACAGTTGATCTGCTCTGTGATCCTGTTCCGTATCCGTCTGCGTCAGTTTTCTTCAATAATACTTAATAATTTCTTTGGGTTTTGCCATTTTGCAAGAAGACTGACAATTTTTTCATAACTGTGTTTTAAATGCAAAAGCTTCCAATCTGCTCGGTTGCATGGCGGGCTTCACCAATAATCCTTTCATCAGGTTAAAAACAATTTCAGGATTTGAGGCTATAATATCCTTGAATTTATTTACTTGGAGATGCGCAATAAACGGATTTTTCCTTTGTCTGAACCGTTGCATTTTAGCGGGGTTCATATCAACAAAGCTCATTTCTCCGAAATAATCGCTAGCTTTCAAGGCCCAAAACAATCTGATTTCCATCTTATCCTCATTAATGCTGATTGCACATGCGCTTCTCCTTCAGGACAATGTAAAGTTCTGTTGACAGGGTATCCTTTATGATAAGCAAAGAATCCTTGGGAGTTTATTTCACAGCAATATCAGCGAGCGTTATGAGTTCATGTTCATTAAGACCTGAAAACAGGGGAACCTTTCGGAGAATATCAAAAAAGTTCTGTTTTATCAATTTTGAACTGCGGTTACGGATATTCATTCTTTAAAAACTCCTGTTTGTGTTTTTCAGAAACGGATTTTGTCCTTGCGACTTATCTTTTTCTATATAACATGCCTTGATTTATCAAAAAGTCAAGATTATTCAATCCGGCACTCCTTATTTTCTTTAAGAAAGATGAAAATTTTTTACAGGGGTTCCTGCGGAGTTTTCATTTTATTTTCTGAGATATGTCTTACATATGTTTCAAGGGATAATATCTCTTGACTTTCAAAGAAATTTTGTCAGATAACTTCCGATTGAGCCATTGAAAATGGCATAAATTAAATCATGTTCAGAGGCAGAAAAATGCATTACAAAAATATACTGAAACAAAATCCTCTTTTTTCCTGTTTTGATGAAAAGGAACTGGAGCAGTTGGCTGAAATTGCTGAAATACAATATTATCAAAAAAATAAATGTATTATCAATGAAGGAGATACAAGCGCATCTCTTTATATTATCGCAGAAGGCAAAGCAAATGCCTTTACCCTCAATCACAAAAGAAAGAAAATGCGGCTCAATTCCTTTGAAAAAGGGGATTATTTCGGTGAGATGAGCTTTATAGACGGGGAACCCAGATGCGCCTCAGTGGAAACAGAGGAGGACACAGAACTGCTGGTCATCCCAAGAAACGAATTTCGCAGGATCTTTTCCTCCCATCCCCATATGTCTGACATTCTGCTGAAGGGCCTGCTGCAAAAGCTTCGGCGGGCCACAAAAGAGGTAAGTCCGCTGATGGAACTGATGGCAAAGCAGGAACTCAGAGATGCGGATATGGAATCGGTTCGTCGCTTGGTGCTTGCGGCAGAATATAAAGACAAATGCACAGGTGGCCACATATTCCGCATTTCCCAATACAGCGGGCTGCTTGCAGAAAAGATCGGTTTTTCTGCTGAAAAAACGGAATGTATCCGGAATGCCTCATCCATGCATGACATTGGCAAAATCGGCATTCCTGACAGAATCCTGCTGAAACCGGGCAGACTTACGGAAGATGAATTTGACGAAATCAAGAAACATACAATTATCGGGGCAAATATTCTGAGAAATCCCCGTTCTGAACTTCTTCAATGCGCCAAAACCATAGTTGAATCCCACCATGAAAAATTTAACGGCAAAGGCTATCCAAAGGCATTGAAAGGTATGCAGATTCCTGTGGAAGCCAGAATTGTTGCCATTGTGGATGCCTTTGATGCCATTACCTCTGACCGGCCTTATGAACCGGCCCTTTCCACGGATGAAGCTGTGGAAAGAATCAAAAAGGATCGGGGAACACATTTTGATCCGGAAATTACGGATGTGTTTATAAACCATATTGATGAGATTGAGAAAATAAAAAAATTATTGCAGGACATTCCGAATGATTTTGAAGACAGGCCATATAAGTGCGATGACACATTCTGCCGGTGCAGCAATCCGAATACAGGTTAAAAAAGCATTATGAACCGTTCAGAAAACAAAGTTGTACCTTTTCAAGTGGATACAAAAAACAGCCGCGAAAAAACCTCCGGGCATAACGTTTGGTATGATCAGACAGTTTCTGTCAGTTCCAACTCAGTTTCCCAGCGTCATGCCACCCGGACTTTGACCATCCTGTTTACGGATCTGGTCGGGTCGGCAGCCATTAAAGCTGAAAAGGGAATTCATAAAGCCCAGACCCTTGAACTGGAGCACAAACGGATTTTGCTGGACGTTTTGGATCAGATCCGGATTTTTTATCAGGATAATGTGGCACAGCCTGTCCGTGTGGAAGGTGATTCCTATATTTTTGTTTTTTCCAACCCAAGTCATGCCATTCATTTTGCACTGCTCAGCCAAGAGAAACACCGGAAAGCCCGTGCCGGACAATGGCCGGATCTGCCGGAATTCAGAATCGGCATTGATCTGGGAGAAGTCATTGTGGAACACGGTCTGAAAGGCCCGAATATGCCGGGAGGCATCGGGGATATAAAAGGACTTCAGGCTGATATGACAGCAAGGATCATGGGACTTGCACAGGGAGGACAGATTCTCTGCTCCTCTTCTGCCTTTGACAGTGCAAAGCAGGCACTGACCGGGATTAATCTTGACGGCATCAATGGAAAAACAGTCTGGCAGAGGCACGGCCCCTATCTGCTCAAAGGACGGGATACACCTTTTGAAATCTGTGAAGTGGGTGTGGAAAACTTTGCCCCTCTGAAAAAGCCGGCCGGAAGTGAAAAAGCAAAACCACTCGGTTCTCAGAAAAAAATTTCCGGCACGCGGATATGGATTGTTCCTTTGGCAGTGCTGCTGATTTCTGTTTTTGCATTTCTGTATATGCAAACAGGACAGCAGTCTGAATCATCCGCTCATTCCGATACCGCTTCTGCTGCCATCAGCCCTGCCGAAGCTGCTGTTGATGAAATAAAATATAAGATACTCAGACTGCACAGTGCATTTGAAAGCATTGATGATTATAGCGATTATGCTGGCCCCGTGAAGTAAGAAAAGCTTCGTTTGCGCAACAGATTCTGAATATTGATGAAAGCGGGATGGATTTGAAGCACAGAATACTGAAATACCAGTTCGCAACTTTTTCATTTTCCATGGCGGCATGGGTTGAATCAGATTTGAAAGAGAGAAAGGATTATGCAAATCAGGCCATCAGCGCCGGTCATAAAACAATGGAACTGATTGACGAGGCAGAACGCAAGGCTTCGGGCGGCTCCCAAGAGGATCAGGAACTGGCAGCTAGGATTGTCAGCAATCACAGAAAAGAGGGAATTCATTATTTTCTTGCCGTATCATCTGCAATCAAGGCACGGGACGGAGATGAATCCGCAATCAGGGAAATAAGAAAAATACACTGATGCCATTCCCGCTTCTTACAAAGAACAGTATCCTCTGGAAAAGAGCCGAATCTGAAATGGTTTTTGGACACGATGAAAGGAAAAAAATAATGCTGAAGTATGTTGCTGCTATCATTCTTGTGCCCTGCTTCTTATGCAGGGAATGCCGCTCTGCAATGCAGCAGAACAGGGAAAAAGACCGAGATGTTGACGTACGTGGAAGCAAACTCTTTCCGGCCAACGCGATGAGGGAGAAAGGTGACGCCTCGTTACGGTTTCAGACAGGAAACTGCTGGAGCGGCAAAAAATCATGATGCAAATTGTTCTGAACATTCTTGATCCAAAAGTGAGTAATATCGCCACCGGATGCAGATGGCTTTGTTCAGGATTTCGGCATTCAGGGCATTTCGGAAAAATGGCGAACTGTTTCAGTCCCTGTGGGATGAAATGGCAGAGATTCTTTCTCGCAGGGAGAGCTTTGCGGATGACAGCGAAAGCAGATTCTGCGCCTTATGTTCATTCTCTCTGGCCCAAAACGGTTTAGCCGCAAAATACTGGGCTGTCATTGGCAACAATATCAGTGTGCGGGAACAACCGGGGCTGGATTCGCTGTAATTGCTTCCTGTTCTTTGGGATATTCTCCAGGCAGAGTTCACAAAGAACAAAAAATGGATCAAAGTTACTCTGCCGGGAAGGCAGGAGCAATTATGTTTTCGGACAGTTCATCAGGAATAAAAATGACTGCGGCCCATCGGATTTGAAAAGAGTGTGGATGATCAGTGGGTCATAAAATGGTTTGTAAGGAAAAGACAGGAAAAAGCCTTCCCTCCTGCCAGGGCCCTGATACACTGACGAAAGCCGGTATCAGAACTTCCTGAAAATACTGAGTCAAGGCTTTCGCCCAGATGACGGTAAAAACGGATAACTTCCCGATTTTGAAAGGGCCATCAGAGAGTGAATGAACATCATGAAAAACTTACTGATTTTCATAATATTGTTTACAGGTGTTTCATGCACAGGTTTTACATCGACAGAGATGTCTGATCTTTTCCATCCCATTATTCCGGACACCGGAAAACGATCCTATAAGGCGCTTATCATTGGGATAAATTACAGCAATCTTCTTTATCCTGAAAATGATGCAAAGGCCCTTGCCGGGCTTTTAAAAAAGAAAAATACGGATTTCAGGAACCAATTCTTCTGACAGGTTCTGAAAACACCACAGGGCAGAAGATTGTTCAGGCTGTTGAAGCTCTGGTCAGAGACAGCAGAGAGGAAGACAGCATCCTGATCTATTACTCCGGCCACGGCTCACTTGACAAAAAAAGGAATGAGGGATGGTGGATTCCTTCAGATACAACCGAGGACGCAAGACACGAAAGCTTTCCAACATGGCTGCGGATCAGATCAACAAATGAAGCACGCCTTGTTCTGCTGATTGCCGATGCCTGTTATGCCGGAACCATATATCCTTACGAACGGACGCGGGGCGAAGAAATCAACGATAAATTTTACAGGGAAAAATATAAAAGCAAAAGCCGCTTTGCCATGACCTCAGCAGGGGCAAAAGAGGAGGCTTCTGACAAAGAAATTGGGCAAAACAGTGTGTTTGCCCATTTTCTTATCAACGCATTGAAAACAAACAGTAAACCTTATTTATGCGTTGATGAACTCTATTATTATTTTGCGCCCCGTGTGAGTGACTGGCTGAGTCAGACCCCCAAGACTGGGCGTACTGGATGTGAAAATCATCAGGGCGGACAGTTCATCTTTGGGTACAGGACAAGCCGGATAAGCGAAACAGATGCGAAAAATATCCGGCTGCATCTCCCGGAAAGTCAAAAGCAAATGCGGATGATTTGCCACTGACTGCCGGAACATGAAACATTGCGCTGCTCATCGGCATTGAAGAGTATCAAGTTCAGTCTGATCTCACCGGCGGAGTTCAACAAATGACATTGATCTGATTCGAAGTTCTGAAAAACCGCTATGAATTTGAAGATAAAAATATCATCATCCTGAAAAACAGAAACATAGGCCACAACGCCATTGAACGAACTTTTTCAGAACTTCATAAAGACATGTCCGGCCCAGAGGACAGGTTTATATACATTATTCGGGTCATGGTTCCTGTACACCAATCTGGATAAACAGGAACCGAAACAAATGATCAGACCTGGGTATCCTATGGTTCCCGCTGCTCTGACAAAAAGAAAAAGACAGTATGATATTCTGGATGATGAAATCAATCAATGAAAACGATTCCCATTCTTTCAAAACTGACCAGGTGATCTTTGTTTCTGATTCCTGTCATTCCGCCAGTGTATGCCGGGGGAGAAGAAGTCGCCCCTTATCCGCGCTGCTCCTGCTGACTGTGCGGGAGCATCTTTAAAGAGGCAAAGATGAATTTTCACCCCAAAAGCTGAACAAAGGCATATTCATCGGCGCAACACAAGGATGATGAATCTGCTGCCAGGATTCGGACAGAGGATAATAAGGTACTCACGGCATGTTCACCTGGTTCTGGGCGCAAGCGCTCGGCGGCACAACCGAGCGGCGTGATGTCTGTTCCAGCGTGTGCTCAAAGAGTGACGGAACGGCGGGGTTCTCAACATCCCCAGATAAAAGGCTCCGGCATTATGCCTGTTTTCAATGAGGGTCAAACCGGCTCCGCCGGATACCGGTAATCAATGTAAATGCAGATGATGCTAACCGTCATCAGGCCGGAACACTGGCCGGTATTGCACAGGGTTCTGTTTTCTGGCATATGATCCCCGGATGAAAAACACAGCAGATTTACCATTGCTCTGATTAAACAGACAAGGCCCTTTGACAGTCTGGCAGAAATCGCAGATGAAACCGGGCGATCTGGTGGTGGAAAAAAGCCGCTATATGACCTCAAACCCATTCCAATATTTCTGAACCTGAATTTTCCCCAGGATACAGACAGATTTCTGATGCAGCAGTTGCAGGCAGTTTTACAGGAAAAAGAATTGTCTGCATTCACCCCTGCTGCGGATCAGAAAGCCTGTGAAATGCTTCTGTATGTGCTGCGTCCCAAAAAAGAGAGGGGGGAATATATCCGGAAAAACATTTCCGACACCCTGCCCCGGTCTTTTCCCGACCAGCCCCCGGAGGTATGGATACTCACAGACACGGAAAAACTGCTCAATGAAACTCTGCGCATTTCATTCAAAGATCCGCAAAGAGACATCGATGCTGAAACGGAATCTGAAAAAAGATTGCACGAATCAGAGATCTGAAAAAACGCGCTATCAGAAAGCCGGCCCGAAAGCAGAATTTCGCACCATATTAATGTAGAACCTGCCGACAGATGCCCGGCATCTGATCCGGACTGCCTGCATCTGCCGGATGGGAGATCATTCAAAGCAGGAGAATATCATTGCGGAAGATAGGAGAAATTCTTTCTTCGGAAAATTCTTCTCACCTTTGCTGTGAAAAACCTGTCTGACAGATCCTGTTATGTCTATTTTATTGATATTGCGGAGAAGGCAAAATTCAGGCTGTTTTTCCCACAATGGAAGACAATCGAGAAGATGCCCTGATACGGTCTTTGGAAGAACAGGATTACCAGGATGTGGCAACATTGGCGAAGCAGCGGTGAAGAGACGGTTAAGATTATTGTAACAGAACAACCCAATGATGTGGCCCTGCTGGGATCCAGAGAGGGTTTACAAGAGATGAGAATAAAGAGATGAATCCTCTGGAAAGACTGCTGAGCAATGCAATGGACGGAACACGCGGCGAGGTGATCCGCATCAGAAGAGAGCAGTGGGGAACCATGCAGTATTCATTTCAGGTGGGAAAGAACCCCTGACGCTTTTTTTCCAACTGATATTACGCATACCCACGAAAGTCGGTGTCCGGAACATCCCGGACTTGCTGGATCCGGCACTTTCGCCGGAATGACGGAGAATGGCAGTAAGCTGCTGAATTTCAGAGGGGAAGCAGCGAAGACTCAAATTACCGAAGATTTATTCACAATTCTTTTTCAGATTTCATATATACAATGGATTTAAAATGTTGTGCTACAATTTCTAACAATCAAAGGAGAACACCATGTTGAAAAAAATCGTATTGATGGTGCTGGCCGTGACTTTTTTGGCAGGTTGTGCATATCCAGGCTGAACTGGGACTTGCTACATCTTTGGTTCACACTTTTGGATAAGGAAAAAAGGGAAGCGTTTAAGCAATACAATGAAGCCACAAAAAACACCGTATTACATATTGGGAGAAGAGTCGTTTTGATAAAGCAGCAGATATGCTTGAGATTGCCTTTTCCTCAGCAAAAAAGTCGGAAATGAAACAATGGAAATCGCTGTCTTGTCAATGATGGGACATAACTATGGATGTATGGGGGAATATACAAAAGGACTTGAATATACAGAGCGGGCCCTATAGAAAGAGCTATGCAATCAAATACGCTGCTTGGAGACAAAGGAATGGTGAAGATCGCTTCAACGTCCGACGCGTTAGGTGCGATGGGCTCTTCATATTATTTTCTTGAGAGGGAAGCGCAGAAAAAGCTGAAGACTGCTATAAAAAAGCCTGACGATAATGGAAGAATGCAAAACCAACAATCGTTATGCAGACCTTTGGGTAAAGGGAGTATGAACAATTTAGAGGACTGTTTATGCAAAAAGCCGGAACAGTATGTTAAGGCCATGACCTGTTTTTCAGATTCCATAGCCAGGGCAAAAGCAAATACAGGCATGAGAAACTGTTAACTCTGGCGGGGATGGCCTTTACGCCAAACTTGGCAAATATGATGAGGCTGTCAAATGCAAAAGAGGAATCAATTTTAATATTCAACAACTGGAGGAACTTTCCGGGAGTGTTAGAAAATTTTCTCCATATGGCTTACATCCATCTGGAATATCAGCAGCGGATCGGGCTTATCCTTACGGAAAAAATACATAAATGGTTAAAGAGAAAAATATTAGCGATCAAGTTAATAAGTGGGAAGTATCACTGTCTCGGTCGGTTTATGTGCAGAAAAACAAACTACAGGAAACCTGATTCAATATGAAAAATCTCTTCAATCCATTGAATCTGTACGTTCAAATCTAGGGGAACAGCGAACTTAAAATCGGATATGTGCAGGACAAACAGGAAGTTTTTACGATGTTACCGGCCCTGCATACACTGCACCGGCAGCATCCCAAGACGGCTATGACCGGAGAGCATTTGAAATATTTGAAAGAAAGCAGGGCAGAACCTTTCTGGAGGAAATGGGAAAAAGCGGCGCAAGGCAGTATGCAGGATTGCCGGAGGCTGTCCGGCAGAAAGAAGCCGGATTGGAAAAACAGATCGGACTGTTATCCGGCCAGTTGTCAATACAGAGAGAGAAAGCCCCTGAAAAAAGAGACCTGAAAGCTGTTCAGAGAATTGAAGCAGAACTGAAACAGGTTCAGTCTGATCTGACAAAACTGGAAAAAATCATTCAGACACTCTATCCTGACTATTATGCCATCAAATACCCCAAACCGGTGAGCAGCGAAACGGTTCAGAAAAAACTGCTCAAACCCGGTGAAACCATGCTCATTTATAATGTCATGAAAAATCAGATCTGTGTGTGGACAATTGACAGGAAGAATTTTTCACTTACTGCAATAGATGCGGGAAAAGACGAACTGGCAGAAAAGGTGGAGATCGTCAGGAACCATGCCCTTGGAGCCGGAGAAAAAAATCTGAGGGGGGAGATCTTCAGAATAAAAAAAGATGAAAAAGTGAAAATTCCGGATCTTTATGCCCTTCTTTTTCCCAATGAAGTTCAAAAGCATATCAAACAAAGCAAAAACCTTTACATCATACCCACCGGCCCCCTTTACCTGCTGCCCTTTGAAGCATTGAAAACGGAAAAAGACAGTTACCTGATAAAAAATCACGGCATATCCTATCTGTCCTCAGCCTCATTGCTGAACATACTCCGTGAGTTCAAATCCAGACGAAAGGAAAGACCGATTTACCCTCTGCTGGCATTTGCAAATCCTGTTTATCGTGAAACAGCAGACACCGCAGAAGAAAAAAACAGGTCGGATTACTCGGAAAGGCTTTCGGAATTACAGGGCGAATCGCTCCGTTCCGCCATGAACGGAAATTTCATGCCGCTTCCGGAAACTGAGGATGAGGCCGAGGCCATCCGGCAAACCCTTGACGCACCGCTCAGATCCGATCCTTTGCAACTGAAGGCAAAAGCGGCCCGCAGCAATGTTCTGGCCTTCAACACATCCGAACGGCTGGATGATTACAGATACCTGGTATTTGCCTGCCACGGCGTGATTCCTGAAACCACCAGCATCATTCAGCAGCCTGCTCTGGTGCTGTCCCAGCCTGATCCCCAGACAGGAAAAAACGGTTTTCTCACCATGTCCGATGTGTTCGGACTGAAAATGAACGCGGATCTGGTAACACTTTCAGCCTGCAACACGGGCCGGGGAAAATCTGTTGCCGGGGAAGGTGTCATGGGTCTCACCCGTTCTTTCATGTACGCGGGAACTCCGGCTGTCACGGTGACATTATGGTCAGTGGAATCCCTGTCTGCCAAGGAACTGAATGTCGGCCTGTTTGAAAAACTCAAAGCCGGAAAAAACAGAGCCCAGGCTCTGAGAGAAATCAAACTGGAAATGATCAATGGCAGTTTTGGGGAAGAATGGCAGCACCCGTATTACTGGGCTCCGCTGGTGATGTTCGGAGATGGGAATTAGCATTGGACAGATCAGGGATTTTCTAAATT
>JAWKPW010000048.1:0-41865 GCA_041390465.1 Desulfobacterales bacterium
GCTCTTTCAAGGGATTCCAACGGCGTGGCTGCCCGATCCGTCAGGCGGTAGGTGGGATGAAAACGGCTGATGTGCCAGGGGGTTTCAGGCCCCAGTTCTTTTGCAAGAAATGCGGCAAGAGCTTCCAACTCTGCGGGGGCATCATTCAATCCCGGAATCAGCAGAGTGGTCACTTCCACCAGAATGCCTTTGGCTTTCATAAGTCTGAGACTTTCTTTGACCGGCTCCAGTTTGGCACTGCAGTATTTTTTGTAAAAATCATTGCTGTATGCCTTGAGATCAATATTGGCTGCGTCCAAATAAGGTGCAAGCATTTCAATGCAGGCCGCACTCATGTATCCGTTGCTGACAAACACATTTTTTATGCCCCTTTCACGGGCCAGTTTTGCGGTTTCATACGCAAATTCAAAATATACTGTGGGTTCGGTATAGGTATAGGCAATGCTTTGGCATCCGGTGCGCAGCGCGTCTGAAACCACTTCCTCCGGAGTGGCAGGATTTCCCATAATCATGCCCCCGCGATCCGAGGGCATCTGGGCAATGTCCGCATTCTGACAGAAACGGCATCTGAAATTGCAGCCCACAGTGGCAATGGAATAGGACAGACTGCCGGGCAGCATGTGAAACAGGGGTTTTTTCTCAATGGGATCAATATGCCGGGCGATGAGTTTTCCATACACAAGGGAATGGAGAACCCCATCACGGTTTTCCCGCACCTGACAAATGCCCCGCGAACCTTTTTTTATCACACAGCCGTGGCTGCACAGACCGCATTTTGCACTGCCATCTTCCATTTTTTCATACAGATATGCTTCCATTTTCCTCACTCCTTTTGCTTCTTGCCAGCCCGGCCACGGTTCCGGCAGCGGGCCTGGGACTGCGTTTGAGTTCCAGAGGACGGGTTCTGAACCGGGGAACCGGAATGACGGTCATGCCGATAAAGGGACTGATCGGATTTTTGCTGATAAGCTCAGCATATCCGGACTTGCGGAAAAAACGGCCAAAGGGTATGGGAACAAGGTTTGCCGAGCGCCAGGAAAAAGGGACATTTCCCACCAAAGTCCGGGTCATGCGCTTCATCTGCCAGACGGTAAAGAGATTCGCATTGCTCCAGATATTCCGGGTAAAAAGACGGACGGTCCGCAGCCGGGAGGCTCTGAGCGAGTGCCGGTTCAGTATGCCGATGAACACTTTGTCTTTTGCCACGCGGAAAGCCTCTTCCATTGCTTTGAGCGGGTCATCTGCAAATTCAAGGGTGTTTGAAAGGCAGACATAGGTGAAGGCATTGTCATCAAAGGGAAGATCCTCAGCCGCGCCCCGATGGAGATCAGCCCGATTTCCCATTTTCCCGGATGCCAGTGCAAGCATGGGCTCAGAAGGATCCAGACCGGTCACCTGCAATCCCGCTTCTGAGAGAGCCGCAAGCCCTTCTCCTGTTCCGCATCCGATATCCAGCACGGTCTGCCCTTTGAGCGGATGCAGCATCCGGCACATCACACGGTTCTCCATCTGTATCTGAGCCCGGAGACCCGGATTTTCCATGCGCCGCTCCCATGCACTCGCATCATTGTATGTAAATACATATCCCATAACCGCTATGCCATTGCCTCTTATGTCCAAGTCTGCCCCGGATCCAGCCTCTTTCTTCGGGCAGAAGTTCATTTTTGACGGACAGGGACCCGGATGCGGACAGAAACTTTCTCTGTGAAAAACCTGCGGTGAATACAGGAAAAATCAGAACGGGGCCCTGCTGTTTCCGGCGAAGTTCTGTCAGCAAACACTGATCTGCCGCTCTTTTGCCTTTTTTCCGGAAGTGAAATGTATTATGGATATATAGTACAGGCATTCCCCTGCTGCAACTGTTTTTCAAAAAAGAATGCCGCATTCTGTCCGGAAAAAGACAATCTGCCTCCGCTGTTTTGCAGGGAACTCATAATTAAGGATTGATTCCGAATGATTTTTTTGATACACAATGTAAATTTTGCCATACCGTCAACCCTTGGAAAGGAAAAAGAATGAAAGAAGCAGAGCGCTTATCTGTTTTCGACAATATATGGAAATTTTTTGCCTCTGTGCGTCTGACAGTGGTGGTGCTGATGAGTCTGGCAGCCGCATCGGTCATCGGAACCCTGATTCCCCAGAATGAAAGTCATGAAGCCTATTTCCGCAAATACGGAGAAGTCCTGTACCGGACTTTTTATGCACTGGATTTTTTTGATATGTACCATTCCTGGTGGTTCCGTCTGCTGATTCTGATCCTGACCGCCAATATTGTGGTATGCTCCTTTGACCGGCTCTCCTCCCTGTGGAAAATCGTGTTTGTCAGGGAACCGGTCTTCCGTCTTTCCGGTTTCCGGAATTCTTCCCGCAAATCTGAATTCACAACCGGCCGATCTGCCGGAGATCTGAAACAGGATATTGCATCCCATCTGGGAAAGCATTTCGGATATGTGAGCGCGGAGGATACAGAGACAGGATACTGCATTTTTGCTGAAAAGGGACGGTGGACACGGCTGGGAGTCTATATTGTTCATTTCAGCATTGTCCTGCTGCTGGCAGGCAGTCTGATCGGCTCCATTTTCGGATTTGAGGGATTTGTGAACATTCCCAGAAGGCGAGTCTGTCACCGGCATCCGTCTGCGGGATTCGGACCAAAACCCATGCCCTGGGATCCCGGAAATCCGGTGTGAGGATTTTGATGTGGTTTTATGAGACCGGACACAAGAATTTCGCTCCCGTCTGGTGATTCTGGAAGACAGCGGGGAGGTTCTGACAAAAGTTATTATTGTCAATGATCCCCTTCGTTACAGGGGCATCAATATCTTTCAGTCCAGTTACGGGAAAATCCCGTCAACGCCCCGCTTTTCTGACAAAGAGGGAATCACACTCTCTTTTGCAAGCAGATCCTCCGGCATGATTTACAAAAAAAAGGTTTATAAAAATCAGCCGGTTGAGATTCCCGAAGGAGGAGGAAGCTTTGTTCTTCAGGATTTGCTTCCTTCCTACATGTTCATGGGGCAGAGAGACCTGGGGGCAACCTATATCGGAACTCTTACGCAGCCAGACGGCACAGCCTCAGAAGTTCATCTTCCTGTCCGTTTTCCCCGGTTTGACAAAATGCGGCAGGGAACAGATTTCACCATTGCGGTTGAACAGACAGACATTGATATGACAGAGAAATATTATACCGGGCTGCAGGTGACTCATGATCCCGGTGTGCTGCCTGTGTATGCCGGATTCATTTTCATCATTTTCGGCTGTTATGTCACTTTTTTCATGTCCCATCAGCGCGTGTGTGCGGAAGTGGTTCAGAAGGAAGGGGGCAGCCGGGTAATCATAAGCGGTTCAGCCAATAAAAATCCTCTGGGAATGGAGAATCTGGTCAGGAAGATTTCTCTGGAACTGGCCCGAAAAGAGGACGGCAAAATGGTGCTGGCTGAAGAAATCTGTTGATGTTTGTTCCCGTGTGTCGTAAAAAGGGAACTTCAGAGTCACCGGTAAATACGGAAATTTTCCCGGACCAGTCAGTTCATACGGAGAAAATGCAATGAAATGCCCCATATGCGGAAGCGAAAATGTCACCCGTTCCCACAGGAAGGGAATGGAAAGGATCAGCAGATTCATTTCCCTCAGAACGCCTTACCGTTGCAGGGAATGCTGGAGCAGATTCTGGGAGTTTGAAAATCCTTTCGGCAATACAGTCGCAAAGATCGCGGGGGGCGGCATTCTGTGCCTGCTGATTCTGGGGCTTGCATGGTATTTCCTGCCCCGCGGGGAAGAGACTTCCTGGCAGGCGGTTCAGCGGAACGTCGGAGCAGTGCCGGAATCCGGTCCCCAGGAATCTGAAAGGGAGACATCCTCTTCGGACGCGGCCCCCCATCCACAGACGGATCAGGTCAGAAATCAGGCCAAAACAGAGGGAAATGGCAAAAAATCCGCAGAAATTCCCACTCCCTCAATAGCTGTCCCTGAAGCGGGAAAAGCAGAAACAGGGGATGCGGCTCCTTTGGGAGCACCTTCCGCGGATTCCGGAGTCATCTCCATTTCTCCAAAACCGGCATCCGAATCCCGTGAAAAAGAGGAAGTTCCCCCCTTATCTGAAAAAAGTGAAAAAGGGGAAGAACTTCCGGAAAGCGGGACTGCGGAAACCGCTTCATCCCAACTCCCGGAGAAAAAAGAGGAATCTGAGCAAATATCCGTATCTGTCCTGCCGGAAAGCGCAAAAACGGAAACAGCGGCATCTGATGCGGAAACAGCCGGGGAAAAGCCTGTGCCGGAAGTCCCCGGTGAATCTCTGCTGACCGGAGAAAAGGAACCGGCGCAGGCCGTGAAAGCCGCAGAAACAGTTCCCCCGGCTCCCGATCCCGAGTCTGGCAGTGCGGAAACAGCGGTTTCAGAGCCTGTTTCCTTCCGTGAACTGAAAACGGTCAAAACCGAATCGGAAAAAGATTTTTTCAGGATTGAGATTGTGACAGACGGGCCTGTGCGGGACTATGCCTTTTTTCATCTCAAATCTCCGCCCAAACTGGTGGTGGATCTGCCGGGGAAATGGAAGCACCGGGGCGATGCCCTTTTCAAAGTCAGAGACAGCAGGGTATCCCGGGTGAGAGTCGGTCAGCATCCGGATTTTATCCGTGTGGTTCTGGATCTGAAAATCAAATCAGCAGTAAAACCTGCATGTTCAAGTACGGATCAGGGGCTGACAGTGACCCTCAGCCGGAAGGCGGAATAAAAAAATTTCATCCCACAGCTCTCTGAGCGAAACAGGGGATAAGGAAAAAAACAGTTTTTTTGTTTACAATTCATTTTTCAGAGGTTGCAAGATGAACAGTTCCATAATATTATCCATCATCACATTCATTTACGGATTCTCAGCGGTACTTTACATTTCCCAGTGGATATTCCGGACAGAAAAGCCGGGAAAACTGGCAACCTGGGCAGCGGTTATTGGGGGAACGGGAAATCTCATAGGCATTCTTCTGCGCTGGATCGAATCCTACCAACTGGGATTCGGACATGCACCCCTGTCCAATATGTATGAATCCCTGGTTTTCTTTGCCTGCTCCATTGCCTTTATCTATGTTTTTGTGGAATACCGTTACAAAAACAGACTCATCGGCGCATTTGCCATGCCCATTGCCTTTCTCGCAATGGCCTATGCCTCTCTTTCTCCCAATATCAGTGATCGGATTCAGCCGCTGATTCCGGCTTTGAAAAGCAACTGGCTCATCGCACATGTCATCACCTGCTTTCTGGGATATGCGGGCTTTGCCATTGCTTTCGGCATCAGCATCATGTACATTCTCCGGCAGAGGGAACAGACAGGCACTTCTCTGTCTGTCCGTCTTCCGGGTCCGGAAGAACTTGATGATCTGACCCACAAAATGGTGCAGTTCGGATTTCTCTTTCTTTCGGTGGGCATCATCACCGGCGCGGTATGGGCCAACTCGGCCTGGGGACGTTACTGGGGATGGGATCCCAAAGAGACTTGGTCTCTGATTACATGGTTCATTTACGCGGGACTGCTCCATGCCCGGCTTATGCGGGGCTGGCATGGCAGAAAAATAGCCTATATTTCCATCATCGGATTCATGGCTGTGCTTTTCACGTATTTCGGTGTGAACCTTCTGCCCGGACTGCACAGCTACAGCACACAGTGATTTCTCCTTGACAAAAACGGACGCAGCAGGTACAGAACACCCCTGTCTGTTCTTTCCTTTTGTGTCCTTTGTCAAGGGTTTAGGCTGGTTGGTTGTTTTATAATGTATTAATTTTAAACAGGTGACGGAGTTTGTATGAGCGAATCAGAAGAGAAAGCAAAAAAGGGTTCCGGCAGCGGGGGATTTGCCATCCTCTTTTTTATTGTCGGACTGGCCGCAAGCCTGATTGTGGGATGGGTGATTTTTCCGAAACTTCTCTATTCCCAGAAAAAGCAGCCTTTTGACTTCAACCATGCACTGCACAATGAACTGGTGGACAACGGGTGTGAAAGCTGTCATTTCTTCCGTGAGGACGGAAGTTATGCCGGTGTTCCAACTCTGGAGCAGTGCGCAGGATGTCATGAGGATGTGCAGGGGGAAACAGAGGATGAGGCCATATTCGTCAACGAATATGTGAAAAACGGAAGAGAAGTTCCCTGGCTGGTCTATTCCAGACAGCCGGACTGTGTGTTTTTCTCCCATGCCGCGCATGTCAAATCCGGCGGGATGGACTGCAAAACCTGCCACGGCCCCATCGGAGAATCGGAAAGTCTCAAGCCCTATGAGGAAAACCGGATCACAGGTTACAGTCGGGACATCTGGGGAAAAAATATCGCAGGTTTCAAAAAGAACACCTGGGACAGGATGAAGATGGATGACTGTTCGGAATGCCATGTGAAACTTGGGGTCAAACAGAACAGTGTTCAGACTGAAAAAGGGGCCTGTTTTGTCTGTCACAAATAACTATCAGGTTTTGAGGGGTGGAATTTTATGAAAATCGACAGAAGAAGTTTCTTGTCTCTGGGGGTGGGTGCAGGAGCCGGAATTGCCCTTTCGCCCCTGCCCTGGAAACTTACGGATGATCTTTCGATATGGACCCAGATGTGGCCCTGGACACCGGTGCCGAAAGACGGTGAAACAAATTATGTGAATTCTGTCAGCACCCTGTGCCGGTGCGGCTGCGGCATCAAAGTGCGCAAAGTGGATGACAGGGCTGTCAAAATTGAGGGACAGGAAGGCTGGCCCGGCAGTGAAGGCAATGCCTGCGCGCTCTGCCTGTCCGGCATTCAACTGCTTTACAGTCCCAGTGCCATACAGATGCCCCTGAAGAATGTGGGCAAAAAAGGCGAACCTGTCTGGCAGCAGATTTCCTGGGACGCTGCCATCGGGGAAATCAAAGAAAAACTCTCCAAACTCAGAGAGGAAGGCAAATCCCATACGCTGGCCTGCATCACCGGTTCGGACAAGGGAACCGTGCCTGCCCTTTTCAGACGTTTTCTCAACGCATACGGATCTCCCAATTTCATGACCATGCCCTCGTATGAGGACGCATATGAAACGGCCCTCAAACTTATGCACGGAACAGAATCCGCAGTGGGATTTGATCTGGAAAATTCCGACTATGTCATCAGTTTCGGGGCAGGCATTTTGGACGGATGGGGCGCATCTGTGCGCATGTTCAAGGCCAGGAGCGCGTGGAAGGACAAAAAGGTGAAAGTGGTTCAGGCCGACCCCCGCCTTTCCAACACAGCCGCGAAAGCGGATCAGTGGCTGGCCATCAACCCCGGAACCGAATCTGTTCTGGCTTTGGGAATCGCTGCTGTCATTGTTTCAGAGAATCTGCACAGCAAAGAATTTGCAGAAAAATACGCGCAGGGTTTTGACATCTGGAAAAACTTTGTCACGGAAAAATATGCGCCCGGCACAGTTGCGCAGATCACGGGCATCAAAGAAGACGTGATTGCGGCAGTGGCCAAAGAATTTGCGGCAGCATCCGCGCCCATTGCCCTGTGCGGACGGGGACAGGGAAACACTCCGGGCAGTGTCCATGAATTCATGGCTGTTCATGCCCTCAATGCTTTGGTGGGCAGTGTCAACCGCAAAGGCGGCGTATGGGCCATGCCAAAACAGGAATATGTGAACTGGCCCGAACCCGCTTTGGATGAAACTGCACAGAAAGGTCTGGCAGAAGCCAGAATTGACGGCGCGGGAAGTGAAAAATATCCCCTGAGCAGATGCCTGACTGCCCGTCTGGCCGCAGTCATCAATGAGGCAGCGGATTCTCCGGTGCAGATGCTTTTTGTTTCCGGAGCCAATCCTGTTTATTCCCTGCCGGACAGCAAAGCCGTGAAGACCGCCTTTGCCAAAATTCCCTTTGTTGTCAGTTTTGCCTCCCATATGGATGAAACAGCGGAAATGGCAGATATTGTCCTGCCCTCTCACGGTCATCTGGAAAGATATGAAGATGTGCCTGCGGCTTTGGGAATGAACAAAACTGTCATCGGGCTGGCAAAACCCGTGATCAAAGCGCAGCACAATACCCGTTATCCGGGCGACTGTCTGATTGCTCTGGCTCAGGCTCTGGGCGGCACTCTGGCAGAGGCATTTCACTGGTCAGGCTATGAGGAATGTCTGGAAAAAACATTGGGTGACAAATGGGAAACCCTGAAGGAAAAAGGGTTTATTGCCGAAGATTGCAGCCCTCCGGACTGGAATCAGAGCTTTGCCTCCCAAAAATTTGTCTTTATGCCCGAAGCCTGCGCACAGGCAGCCAAAAGCGGATCTGCCGCAGCTCCCCAGATTGAGGGCGATGCAAACCGCTATCCCCTGATTCTTCTGCCGGTTGATTCCATGCGTCTGGCCTGCGGTCCTGTGGCAGATACGCCCTTTCTGATAAAAACCGTTTCAGACAAAATGCTCAGGGGCAAAGAGACTGTGATTGAAATCAACCCGGAAACCGCAGCCGGGCTGGGACTGTGTGAGGGAAAAACAGCCATCCTCACCACTCCCAAAGGTGAGGCAAAGGTCAAAGTCTGCCTGACCCAGAGCGTGGCTCCCGGCATTTTGGCAATGCCCAGAGGACTGGGGCACAGCGGCCCGGATGAATATATCGCGGGAAAAGGAACCAACTTCAACGAACTCATCGGCCCGGTGGAAGATCCGGTATCCGGTCTGGACGCAGCCTGGGGCATCCGGGCAAAATTGGCCAAAGCCTGAATCAGTGAACAGTGAACAGTAATCAGTGAACAGCAATCAGTGAACAGTGACAGTGGAAGTGATTGAGATAAACAATCACTGACAACTGGCAACTGGCAACTGACAACTGGCAACTGGCAACTGACAACTGACAACTGATAACTGATAACTGAAATGAGGTTCTGATGAGTGCAAAAGAACATACAACAGCCAAGAAGTACGGAATGGTCATTGACCTGGACAAATGCACCGGGTGCGGGGCATGCATGGTGGCCTGCATGGCGGAAAACAATGTGCCGTTCAAGAAGGATGAAAGCGACAAACTCAAAAGCATCACCTGGATGCGTGTCTATCAACTGACAAACGGAAAAGCCTGGCCGGAAGCCGATACCTGCTATCTGCCCAGACCCTGCCAGCACTGCGAAGGCCATGACGGACATTCCCCCTGTGTTTCCGTATGTCCGGCAACCGCGACCGATTACAGCAGGGAAACCGGAATCGTCAGTCAGATTTACACCCGCTGTTTCGGATGCCGGTACTGCATGGCAGCCTGTCCCTATCATGCCCGGTACTTCAACTGGTGGGATCCGGTCTGGCCCAAAGGCATGGAGAAAATGCTCTCTCCGGATGTGTCTGTGCGTATGCGCGGCATTGTGGAAAAATGCAGTTTCTGTTTTCACCGCTATCAGCGTGCCATGGACAAAGCCCATTATGAGGGACGCAAAGAACTTGCGGAAAACGAATATCAGACAGCCTGCACCCAGGCCTGTCCGGCCGGGGCCATCACCTTCGGGGATCTCAACAATCCGGAACATGCGGTGTGCCAACTGAAGCAGAACCCCAATGCCTTCCGCCTGCTGGAAAGACTGGGAACCAATCCCAAGGTATACTATGTTTCCGAGCGGGAATGGGTGAGAAGAGCCGGGGACAACTATCTGGCCCATGAAAAAACCGGACAGGTGGCTGCCGCACATCATTAAAAATGTGCCGCAGAAAGTTTTGACAAAAACTGCGCAAAAATGAGGAGTGCATCATTTATGGATTCTGCATTGATACCTGAAGGCGTCAAACGCTGTTCCTTTGGCAAGTTCATGGTCTTTATCGGCATTGTCAGCCTGGTGCTGCTGTGGGGCGTGTATGCCATGCTGCTGTGCTGGCTCAAGGGCCTGAACCAGACCAATATGAACGACTATTACGGGTTTGCCCTGTGGATCTGGGCGGATCTGGGCGTCATCGCTTTGGGCGGCGGCGCGTTCTTTTCCGGATTTCTCAAGTATCTTGTGGGAAAGGATGAACTGAAAAACATCATCAACTATGCGGTTCTCATCGGCTTCATCTGCTACAGTTCCGCACTGCTGATTCTGGCCATTGACATCGGCCAGCCCTTAAGAGGCTGGTTTATCTTCTGGCATGCCAATGTCCATTCCATGCTGACCGAAGTGGCTTTCTGTCTGTCCTGCTATTTCGGGGTTCTCTGCATTGAGTACATTCCGCTGGTGCTGGAAAACCGCCAGTTGAACAAGGTTCCCTTTTTCCACAATCTGGCCCATAACATGCACGAGATCATGGCTGTATTTGCCGCGACCGGTGCATTCCTGTCCTTTTTCCATCAGGGCTCACTGGGAGGTGTGGCAGGCGTTCTTTTCGGACGGCCATTTGCTGTCCGGGAAGGGGTGTTTGTCTGGCCCTGGACATTCTTCCTGTTCACATGGTCTGCGGCAGCTTTCGGCCCCTGTTTCACCCTGACCCTGACCAAACTGCTGGAAAAGGTGACCGGCAAAAAACTGGTCAAGGACAATGTGGTGGAACTGCTGGCAAAAATATCCGGGTGGATGATCTTCACCTACACCATTGCCAAGATTGCCGACACCCTGTACTGGGCTGCTGTGACAGTGCCGGGCAAAGGTCAGACCCTGATGGATTTCTATTCCGGCAATCCGGTTTACGGCATCTGGATTCTGGTGCTGGAAGTCATCATCGGCGGACTGATTCCGGGCCTGATCCTGATTACAGACAAGGGACGCAAAAACGGCTTTCTCCTGACCACAGCCATTATTCTGGCCTGCATCGGTGTAAGTGTCAACCGCTGGGTCATGGTTCTGCAGGTAATGGCAGTTCCGGTCATGCCTTTTGATTCCTGGGCCATGTATTATCCAAGCTGGCAGGAAGTGGCAACCACGGTTCTGCCTGTGGCCTATGGCGTGATTCTGGTGGCGATTTCCTACCGCTACATGCCGATCTTTCCGCAGGAAAAGGAACTGAACCCCGTTGATTAGAAAAGGGAATGGCATTCATCCCTTTTCAGGATAGGAGGAAATTATGTTTCCCGGTTTTTTTGAATGGATTTGGGACGGCGGCCACATGCTGTTCATGGGTGCGCTGTGGTATGCGCTCAGCATCATCGGCATGGGAATGACCTGGTGTGTCATCAAGGCGGCCATTGACACACAGCAGGGCAAAGGCGCGCATCACGGAGATCATCACGGCGGTCATCACTGACACCGCTTAAACAACAAAACAGAAACGCCCGTTTCACAAAGTGAGACGGGCGTTTCTGTTTTCTTTCCGGATGATTTTGCTGATTTTTTTCAGCCAAAAAGACACAGAGTTTCACGGCGTTTGCAGGAATTCTGTCTGTATTCATTTGAATTCATCTTGAGAAACGGAATGTTATATATCAAGATCATCCAGCGGACTTTTCACCCCGTATCCGCCCTGCTGCAGCACATGGGTGTAAATCATGGTGGTGGAAACATCCTCATGTCCCAGAATTGCCTGAATTGTACGGATATCTGTGCCCCTCTGCAGGAGATGTGTGGCAAAACTGTGCCGGAAAGTATGGGCAGTGATACGCTTTTCTGTTCCCGCTTTTTTCGCCGCAGATTTTATTGCTTTGTTGACAAGACTTGGATCAATGTGATGCCTTCCGGTTATGCCGCTTCTCGGATCTGCTGAGAGATTTGCAGCCGGAAACACATACTGCCACTGCCATTCCTTTGCAGCATTTTTGCATTTGCGATCCAAAGCATAAGGCAGACAAACCTCACCGTATCCTTTTGCCAAATCCTGATCATGAAGCATCTTCACCCCTGCAAGACGGTGTTTCAGCACGGGCATGACAGAGGCCGGAAAGGTCGTTATCCGATCTTTGTCCCCTTTTCCTGAGCGCACGGTGATTTCTTTCAGTTCAGAATCAATGTCATGCACCCGCAGACGGATTGCCTCGGCAATTCTCAGACCGCTTCCGTAAAGCAGTTTGACAACAATCTGGGGGACTCCGCTTATGAGAGAAATCACTTTTGCAACCTCTTCACGGGTCATCACAACCGGTATGTTTTTTCTTGTTTTTGCACGGACTGCATCAATTTTCTGATCCAGTTCCTGTTTAAGCACTTTCCGGTACAGAAAAACCAGCGCATTCATGGCCTGATTCTGTGTGGACGGTGAAACATGTCCTTTTACAGCCAGATGCGTCAGGAACTCTTCGATTTTGCGTTCCCCGTTTTCCAGATCATCCCGGGATTTCATTTTGTGAAACTGAATAAATCTCTTAATCCAGTCGCAGTATGATCGCTCCGTGTGGATGGAGTAATGATGAAGCCGCATCTTCTCACGAACTTCATCCATGATTCTTCTGTTTTTTGTGCTTGACATAAGATGTCCTTGCAGGATATACTTCTAAATGAAACAGGAAAATATTGAAAAAGGGAAAGTTTGTCAAGGCGAACTTTCCCTGATAAGTGCCGTTTTGGGGTATTATCAGGGCGAATATGCCCTGATAAGTGATGTTTTGGGGTATTATCAGGGCAAATCCGCCCTGATAAGCGGTGCTTTGGGGTATTATCAGGGCGAATTCGCCCTGATAAGTGATGTTTTTGGGTGTTATCAGGTCAAAATCGCTCTGATAAGTGGCTTTTTTGGGTATTATCAGGGCAAAATGACCTGATAATCAATGGTTATGCTTCAGAATAAAATGAAAGGGAAATAGATCTGGTTGACAAGATTAAAGAAATAGCAGCTCAGAATACCAGAAACCAACGGTCATATTCACGACCGACGACTAAAACGCTTTCATCATGCCTTTTATCAATGCTCTCGGCTATGATGTATTCAATCCTCTTGAAGTGGTTTGAATTTGTCGATGTCAGGACAAAGAAGGGAGAAAAAGTTGATTACGCAGTAAAAAAGATGACGAAATTATTATGCTGGTGGAATGGAAATGGTGCGGGTGCGATCTTGAAAAAGAGCATCCTTCACAGTTGTACCGTTATTTCTCTGTCACAAGCCGTTTCGGAATACTGACCAACGGCATCATGCTTCAAATTCTTTTCCGACATTGAGGAAAAGAACAAATCAGTTTGAAACCTTTTATGAGTTCAATATCTTAAATTTTGAAGATCAGCAGATAGAGGAACTGAAAAAAGTTCACGAAGTCATCAGCACGATCTGGAGAACATCCTGGCGACAGCAAGCACACTGAAATATGCAAGTGCGATAAAAAAAGAATCTTTGCAGAGGAAATCATGGCTCCTTCGGATGAATTTGTAAAATTCTTTGCTTCTGATATATTCAGGTGTCAAAACCCAGTCGGTGATTGCCCAGTTTTCCAGAATCGTCAAAGATGCTTTAAACCAGTTTGTCCGTGAAAAAATCAACAATGATGCAATCCGCTCTAAATGATGAAAAGGAACAGGAATCGAAACAGCGAGACGATGCCCGGAATACGAAAGCAGTGACAACGAGATAGTCACGACTATGGAAGAAGATAAAAGGCTATCATATTGTCAAGGCTGTTGTAAAGTGTTGTTGATGCAGGTCACCCATATTCCATGAGAGATAGCTACTGCGGAGATCATCCTTGATAACAACAGAAAACCGATATGCCGTCTTCATTTCAATTCACCCACAAGAAATATATCCTGACATTTTTCAGGCAGAAATCCGAAACCAGGCACATGATAAGCAATGTGAATGACATTTACAATTATTCAAAAGAGATAAAATCCGCTGTCTCCGGAATATCTTGAGAAGAGCTGACAAATGCTCCCAGACAGAATGAGTCTGCTGAAACAGATGAAACGCAACCCGTCGTAGTGGACAAGGGGCTTACGTGAAAGCAGGTTGACGTTGGGAGCGTTATGGGTGACTTTAACGCCCGGCGGGGCTGCCGTTAACGAAAGAGTCCGCCCCCGCCGCTTAACTTGGCGTTAGGCAGTGACTGAATCTATTTACACTCGTAAGGAGATTTTCTGCATTGGATATTCCAAGGATCTTCAACATCACCGAAAGTGCTCACCGCATCCATAACCCGTTCACACCCGAAAAGCTCGCCACTCTCGGTGCGGCGCTGCGTCTGGAAAGGGGGACCCGATTGCTCGACCTCGGCAGCGGTTCAGGGGAGATGCTGTGCACCTGGGCACGCGATTACGGAGTCATCGGCACCGGCATCGATATGAGCCAGTTGTTCACCGAGCAAGCGAAACTCCGCGCTGAAGAACTCGGTGTCGCCGATCAAGTCAAGTTCATACATGGTGATGCTTCGGGCTACGTCTCTGACGAGAAGGTCGGTGTGGCAGCCTGTGTCGGCGCCACATGGATCGGCGGCGGCGTCAGCGGAACTATTGAGCTTCTGGCGCAGAGCCTCCGCACCGGAGGGATCATCCTCATCGGCGAGCCCTGCTGGCGGCAGTTACCGCCGACAGAAGATGTTGTCCGGGGGTGTCTTGCCGGCTCCATCTCCGACTTTCTCATGCTTCCGGAACTTCTCGCGTCTTTCGGCCACCTTGGCTACGACGTCGTGGAAATGGTTTTGGCAGACCAGGACGGCTGGGACAGATACGAGGCGGCCAAGTGGCTCACCATGCGCCGATGGCTTGAAGCCAATCCCGACGACGAGTTCGCGAAAGATGTTCGAGCCAGACTGACCTCGGAACCCGCGCGCTACGCCGCTTGCACGCGTGAATACCTGGGCTGGGGTGTGTTTGCGCTGATGCAGCGGTGATGAGGGGATTGCCGGGCGACTCAGAAAGTGGAAAAATCCAATCATGCCTGACAACGCATTCAAACCTGCGCCGCTTCGCCGCGCGGTTTAATTCGGTCGTTGGATTCCCCGGTGATTAACCTGACGGCAATGCCTCTGCCTCCCCCCTCTCAAAAGGGGATTTTTTTAAATTGGATCAAATCAATGGGAAATCGGTATCGTACTGATTCCCCTTTGAAAACAGGCTGCAATCTCATTCCCGATCTTCGCGTCAATGCCGTCAGGTCAAGGAATTTCCGGAGTGCCGAAATGAAGTGAAACCGAATTTTGGCCTGCACACCCGGAGTGCTGAAATGAAAATCCGGCCGGATTTACCGAATCATTCCGCTGTCCCAAACTTTCAGTTCGGGCCTCCTCCGCGCCTGACTTAATGCCATTGCCGTGGATCCCGGGAATGCAGAATTATATAAATTCAATGGAGAATTGGTATAAAAAAATTGGTGCGTTCTGTATCAGGATTTCACTCTCAGGTATTTTTCCATCAGGTTTGCGCAAAGGGAAAGGGGAATGGTGAGCATCAGGTAGATTCCGGCAACGGTGAACCAGAGTTCAAAGGTCAGCCAGGTTTCGGAAATAATGGCCTGGGCCTGCATGGTGAGATCATAAATGGCAATGGTGCTGACCAGAGCGGAATCCTTGATCAGGGAAACAGTCTGACCGGTCAAAGGCGGCAGAATCCGGGGGATGGCCTGTGGCAGAATGATATGGCGGTAAGTGGAAGCTGTGTTCATTCCCAGACTCCGGGCAGCTTCCCACTGTCCCTGTTCAATGGAGACGATTCCGGCCCGGAAGATTTCCGAAGCATACGCTCCTTCAAAAAGACTCAGTGCCAGCACAGCAGAGGCAAAACGGCTGATGTCAAGGATGGGGCCAAGGACAAAATAAATGAAGAAAAGCTGCACCAGCAAAGGGGTGTTGCGGATGAGTTCCAGGTACAGACGGGCCATAATCCGGCCAAAAAAAGAAGGGGCAAGCCGCAGAAAAGCCGTTGCAAGTCCGAAAACAGAGGCCAGCCCCAGACTCAGAACCGTAATTTGCAGCGTAACCTGCAAACCTTCCAGAAGCGGTCCTCTGACAAACTGACCTGTATCAAAAGAAAGAATATAGCCCGGAACCCGGTACCACTGCCAGTTGTAGCCCAGTTTTTCCGCACCGCTCATCACAAACCAGATCATTGCCCCAAGGACAGCACAAAAAAAGCTGATGTCCTTAAAAGGAAAGGAGTTCACACTGCGGGGCAGCAAAGAACTCTGGGGCTGTGAGTCCGGCAGATTCATTCGGCGGTCAAAATCTTCAGGCTCTGCTGCAGGATCGGGTTTCAGCCAGAATGCTCTGAATCTTATCCAGAATTTTGCACATGGCTATGCATCTGGGAAAATTCTCTTCTCTTTCCTTGCAGTCTTTGCACGGACTTTTGATGAGACTGCCCACCTCAAAATCAAATTTGAATTTGTAACATGTCATGATTCCTGTTTCCTGATTCCTGATTCAAAAAAACAATTGCCTGCCTCGTTATGCACCACAGTCATGCCGACAGGAGCTGATATTCGGAATATATTGAAAACACCGGATTCCTGCTTTCGCAGGAATGACGGAATATTTTTTTCGCAACAATTTCAATCTGTTCATTTTTTCCGATCAAGTCAGACACAGAGATACGGTCTGTGTGCACACCGTGAGCAGTTCTGATTCAGCATAATCCGGCATTTGGAAATCTTTATAAACAAAGCAGGGTTTTGTCAATACAAATCAGGATGCGGGGGGTTTTGGGCATTGCTGTCACGTTAAGCATATCCGAATCCGAACTGAAAGTTCGGAATACTGAAACTGTTCATAAATTGTGCAAGTGTCAACAGAACCTGAGCAAATCAGGAATGTACTTCGGAAACAAGAGGTTGTGGTCAGTCTGCGCGCAGAATTCCTGCCTGGCGGAGAAACCCGGACACATCTGCTTCAAACGTGGGCTGGTGGGGAGGAAAATCATTGTGTCCGCAGGGATAGGTGATCATTGTGCCGTGAAGGGCAGCCTCACGGAGTTTTCTGCCGTGCTCAAATCCAATCACCTCATCCCGTTCCCCGTGCATAATCAGCACAGGCCCTGCATATTTTTTCACCACAGCCAGATTGTCAAAGGGATCTCTGACCAGAAAACCGGGAACCAGATAATTTTTGGCAAAAGGCCGTGTGCCGGTAAAGGCTGACATGAGAATCAGAGCCGCACACGGGCGGATGGCAGCAAGCTGACAGACTGCCCCGCCTCCGATGGAACGGCCTGCCAGCACAATCCGGGCTGAATCAATGTCACTGCGTCTGACAAGCATGTCATAGGCAGCGGCAAATGTGCGGGCAATGCTTTTCTGGGAAGGCCGCCCTTGTGATCTGCCGTATCCGGGATATTCCACCAGCAGCACGCCCATTCCCATACGGGTGAAAGCCATGAAATCATCTGGCCAGAAATCAATGAGTTCTGCATTTCCATGCGCAAATATCATTGCCGGCGCGGGCAGTTCACTTTCCGGCGCGGGCGGGATGTACCAAGTTTCCACATTCCCGTCTGCTGTTTCCAGCCAGATTCTTTCCAGCCCGGGAATATCATCCCGGAAAGAGGGCGGAGCATCCGTCAGATCGCGAGGGAAAAGAATCTGCCGCTGCAAAAAGAAAAGAATTCCGCAATAGAGGCAATAGACAAGAAACACCCAGATCGGAGTGGAAGCCGTCATTCCAAAATATCCTTTCCTTTTTTCTGTTTTGCCGTGCAATGCCGGTTTGTCTGAATCCATTGTATGCTGCTCCTCCCGCTGAGAGATTCAACGCCCATGCAGTTCTCAATATCTTGCAATTGCATTGGAACCAGCCCTGTCTCTCACTGCTCCTGAAACATTTCCATTGCATGATCCAGCGTGGCCTGTGTCATTTTCACACCGCCGAGCATACGTGCGATTTCCCGTATGCGCTCCTCCTCCTGCAGCGGGGTGATGAAGGTGCGGGTTCTTCCTCCGGAAACCTGTTTGGCAATCTGGAAATGATGATTTCCGAATTTGGCTATCTGGGGCAGATGGGTAATGCAGATCACCTGATGGAATTTTGCCAGTTCCGCAATTTTTCTGCCCACAATTTCCGCGACACCGCCCCCAATGCCTGCATCCACTTCATCAAAAATAACGGTTTCCACAGATTCGGTTTCTGCCAGAATCACCTTCAGAGCCAGCACCACCCGTGAAAGTTCTCCTCCGGAGGCAATATGGGCCAGGGGTTTGAGTTCCTCCCCGATATTGGGTGCGATCATAAAAGCCGCGCGGTCAATGCCGCTTTCACTCATGGCCCCGCCATCCAGACGGAGCCATTCAGGGGTGCTTTCCGCAAGGGCAATTTTTTGCAGGAAAATCTCAAAACGGGTGTCGGACATTTTCAGGGAATCCAGTTCTTTTTCCACCTTTCCCGCGAGAATCTTTGCGGTTTTTTTCCGCTTTTCCGAAAGGCGCAGAGCCAGATCCGCCAGTTTGCTGTGCTGCTCCCCCAGTCTGCTTTCCGCTTCGGCCATGCGTTCTTCCAGATTTTCAATTCCGGCAAGTTCCTCTTCCACTTTTTTCAGATGGGCCAGCACGGACTCCGGGGAACCGCCGTATTTGCGGCTGAGTCTGCGCAGAATATTGAGGCGTTCATCCACAGCCTCCAGCCTGCGTTCATCAATGCGGATGCCGTTGAGATAGGTGCGCAGCCCTTCCACAATATCCTCAATCTGAAACGCGGCATCCGCAATGCTTTCGGCTTTGGGTCTGAGTCCCGGATCAATCTGGCAGGCTTTTTCCATCTGCTTTTTCACCTCAACCAGACGTTCCACAATCGCGTTCTGTGCGCTGTAAAGTTCCTCAATGCCGCCGTGCACGGCCTGATACAGCACTTCCCCGTTTTTCAGCAGCACCAGTTCCCGCTCCAGTTGTGCCTCCTCTCCGGGCTTTATGTCTGCATCCAGAATTTCCTTTTTCTGAAATTCCAGGAGCTCAATTTTTTCTGCCTGCCGGGTTTTGAGACTGTGCAGATCGGCAAGTTCCCGAATCAGGGGCTGTATTTCCTGAAAGCAGCTCCTGACTTTTTCCCGCAGCGGAATGAGATTGCCGAAACGGTCAAGAATCAGCAGATGCTGTTCCTCATCCAGCAGCCCCTGATGCGCGTGCTGGCCCGATATGCTGGCCAGATTCTCTGTGAGCTGATTGAGAAGCCCGCCGGTGGACAGACGGCTGTTGATATAGATCCTGTGCCGGTTGCTGCGGGCCACAATCCGGCGAATGATCAGTTCGGAAGATTCCAGCCCGTTTTCTGCAAGAATGGCGGAGACTTTGCTGTCCGGTGCAATCTCAAACAGGGCTTCCAGTTCTGCGGTTTCCGCGCCGGTGCGCACAAACGCGGAAGTGGCACGGGACCCGAGCAGCAGATTGACAGCGTTGATGATGATGGATTTTCCCGCGCCGGTTTCTCCGCTGAGAATGGTGAATCCTTTGGAAAAAGAGATGCGCAGATCATCTATGATGGCAAAATTTTTTATGGACAGTTCTCGGAGCATGTTGAATTCAGGAGGTTTCTGTTTGGGAAACTGAGGGAATTTTCAGGCTGCAGGGAAGCAGCACCTGGCATTTGCCGCAGACATGGGTTGTGTTTTCCAGCCCGGCCAGTTCTTCTGTCTCTGTCAGATTGGATTTCAGACGCTCCCAGCATTTCTGCCGATCAATGCCGCTTTCACTGACTGCGCCCACCGGACAGCGTTTCACGCAGATCAGGCATTTGCCGCCCCTTTTGTGCAGGCAGAGTTCCGCTTCCTCCACCAAAGGCTGATCCCCGGTATCAGCGTCTGTCACCAGACTGCCCAGACGGCCCCCGCATCCCGAAGGGGTGATAAACTGGGCATTCACGCCAAATCTTCCCAGTCCGCACAAATATCCCAGATGCTTGTGGGACCAGCGGGCCATCAGGCGCACCGGATCAAAATTGTGGGTCGCGGGTGTCAGTGCGGCCTGAAATCCTTTTTTTTCCAGTTCCGTCCGGATATGTTCACATAACTTTCCGATAAGTCTGTTTGTTGACTGGTAAGCCAGCCCCCAGTTGCGGCAGGGGATATCGCCCCTGTGATTTTCCTTTGCCAGTTCTTTGGTGAAGGGAATGAAAAAAACAAGAACCGATCTGGCTGATGGCAGCAAATCTGCGGGCATGAGATGATCCGGGGCAGCGATTTCTCTGAGCCTTTGGAAGCGATCATCCGCAGGCGCGGCAGCCAGCAGAGGTACGCGCCAGATATTTTTTTCCCCTGTCTTTTCCGGGTATTGTCGGACAAATTCACGAAGCGATTCCCGGAGTTCCTGTATGTCTGTCATCATGAATCTCCTGTTCAGAAATAAGCAGTCCGGCATCTATACAATAAAATGGAAAAAATTCCAAGTCCCTTAAAACAGATCAAATTTGACCGTGCAGAAAACTGATTCCCATTTTTTATAAATATATGCTGATAATTACAATGTTTATCATGTTCTGATGAGGAGATTTTCCGGATGAGATCTCTGATAGACCCTTGGGGTTATCCGGTCAGAAAACGCGGGCTTCCGTGCGGAAATCTTTTTCAGGTTTCATATTGCCTGCCTGTTTTTCAATTTCAAAGTAAAAGTAACCGTTCATATATTTTCGACGGTTATACCGATTCGCTGTTGAAACCATGCTTTTTTTGACCGCAAGGGACACGAAGACGGCACAGAGGTCACAGCAGATTTGCATGGCGGCATAAAATCGGCGGAGAACCGGCACTGCCTTCCGCAAAATATGATTTCAATGGAGAATTGGTATTATACCAATTCTCCATTGAAAATATGCTTATCCAATCCCGTTCCCGCGCAGATCGCCAATGCTGTCAGGTCAGGGAATTTCCGGAGTGCCGAAATGAAGTGAAACGGAATTTTGTCCGGATTTCCGAATCATTTCAATGTCCCTGACTTTCAGTCCGGGACACCTCCGCCCCTGACCCAAAAGCAGAAATTGCATAAATTCAATGGCGATTTGGTATTATAACCTCTGAGGGTTTTCAAAATTCTCAGCGATT
This sequence comes from Desulfobacterales bacterium, assembly GCA_041390465.1. Taxonomy (GTDB): domain Bacteria; phylum Desulfobacterota; class Desulfobacteria; order Desulfobacterales; family Desulfococcaceae; genus JAABRU01. The sequence continues at coordinate 20,798 of JAWKPW010000048.1, forward strand.
CAGGATTTGACTTATGAACGGCTACTTATTCCGGCAGATGGGGCAGATATCTGACTTCAAACAGATTCCTGCCGGTCTTTGTCAATTCCTCCGGTTCATAAAAAATCAGTTCCTGCTCCTGGGCAGTCATCACCGGAAAATTGTAATAGGTGCTGGTCCAGTTCATGCAGCCTTTTTCAGCCAGTCTTTTTTTCACAAAATCCCTGTGAGCCGCCATCCGATCCCGTATTCGCTTTCGGGCAGAAGACAAAACAGAATCGCATGCGGAAAAAAGCATGTCCCGAAAACCGATTTCCCGTTCATACCCAATGGAATTTCTGGCTGAAGCCATTGCCGCAAACAGGGTTGTTCCGCTGCCCAGAAAAGGATCCAGCACCGTATCTCCGTAAACAGAGAACATCTGGATAAGCCGCCAGGGAATTTCAAAAGGAAAGGCAGCGCTTCTTTTTCTGACCGTATTATCCGAAAGATGCTGGCAGGTGCCTCTGATGTCCGTCCATATATCGGAAAACCAGATATTTCTTTCCTCCCAGAAGTAAGCGCTTTTTCGGCGCAGGATTTTTTCTTCGGCTTTTTTGAACTCTCTTTTGGGACCTTTTCGGAATATCAGGATATATTCATGCTCCAAAGTCACATATGCTCCGGCCGGCAGCATTCCCGATCCCATGAATTTATTGGGCGCATTGGTCTGTTTCCGCCACAGGATTTCCGGCAGGGGCGTCAGTCCCGCTTCCGTCATCCAGGCAGCAATGCGGCTGTGGCTGGGATACAAAGCGAAATTTCCGGCAAGGGTGCGCACCGCATTCCCGACATTGATGCAGATGAATCCGCCGCTCTTTACCGCACGCCGAACTTCCGTCCATACCGCATCCAGTTCTTTGTGCATCAGTTCAAAAACCTGCATTCCCCTGCCTGCTTTCAGGCATTCGCCGATTTCCGGATTGAGCTGCCCAAACAGATCATCCCACATTGCAATCATGGGGTAGGGAGGCGAGGTTACGACCAGATCAATGCTGTCCGATGGGATTTCAGACATGTCCTTTGCGTTTGAAAAACAGACAGCATGCACAGTTTTCATTTTTTCCATCTGCTGAGTATAGCAAATGCGGGGAAAATATCAATCTCTGTGAACAAGTTTTTTTTAATATAAAAAACAGATAATTATATTTTTGGAGAAGCGGAACATCCGGGATTTGTCTTTGCTGGTTTTGATGCTGCGGAAACGGATTTGTGCGGCACAAAATTTCCGTGTGCAAAAATCAGTCCGTTGAAATTCAGCCCCATGCGACCTAAATTCATTGAATTCAGATTGATTTTCTGTTATCCTGTCTCCAGTCGCAGGAAGAATCTTTCAAATTCTGCTTCCTGTCTCAGCCGTATGCCCCTGCGCGGAGAGAGAAGCCCGGAATCCTGTGCCTGATTTTGGAAACGAAAACCAGGGGGCGATTCTTTCCAAACCCTTTGCCTGCGAAACAGGAAAGAGAGAGCAGCCTTCTTATGACCCGTACATCAAAACTGATTATCCTGTACTGGATGCCGGTCTGCCTCTACTGCCTGCTGATTTATGTGCAGTCCGCGTTTCCGTCTCCCTTTCGGATCCCCAAATTTCTGCCCCACGGAGACAAATTTCTTCATTTTGCCGGATATGCGGTTCTGGGATTTCTCTTTTTCAGAGCATTCCGTGCCTCGCTGCCCCGGAAAAGCACATTTTTTCTTCTGTGTATCAGCATTCTTGCTTCTTCCTTTTACGGGGCGGCCGATGAGTTTCACCAGTCCTTTGTCCGGTACAGGTCATCGGATGTAATGGATTTTCTGGCAGATATGCTGGGCGCGGCAACAGGCGCCGGAGTATACGGACTTGGGATCAGCAGCGGCATAATCACGGAACATGAAATCGCTGATTGACAAAAGTTCGGACTTTCTGTAAAAAATATCTTTTGGTATGTGGCATCAATTACCAACCCTGCAAGGAGAATATAATGGAAAAACAAAACATCATTGTCATCAACGGGAATGAGTTCACCTTTACTCCCGGAGAGACCATCCTTGAGGTGGCAAGGCGGAACAGCATTCCGATTCCCACACTTTGCCATCTCAAACGCGCCTTTCCCACAGGGCAGTGCCGGATCTGTGTGGTGGAGGTACAGGGCGCACGCAGTCTGGTGGCCTCCTGCGCGGCACCTGCTGCCCACAACATGGTGGTGCGCACAGAATCGCCGGAGGTGATAAAGGCCAGAAGACTGATTCTGCAACTGCTGCTGTCTTCCGGAAATCACAACTGTGCCGTCCGGGTTTCAGATGACAGGGAATGGAGCAGTTTTCAGCTTGACGTGAACCGGCATGACAAAACTGATGCACTGTGTCCGGTCTGGGGGGACTGTGAACTGCAGCATCTGGCCTATCAGTATCAGGTTTCTGCGGAACGCTTTCCCAGAACCGATACTCTCTATCCCATTGAAGATGCCAATCCCTTCATTGTCCGGGATTTTTCCCGGTGCATCAAATGCGGACGGTGCGTGCAGGCCTGCAATGATGTGCAGGTCAACAATGCCATCAGTTTCGGATACCGGGGCACAGACACCAAGATCGTGGCTGCCGAGGACAAACCCCTGAAAGATTCGGACTGCGTGTTCTGCGGTGAATGCCTGCAGGTCTGTCCGGTGGGCGCGCTGGTGGAAAAGGATGCCCGTTATCATGTCCGTCCCTGGGAAACAGAAAAAGTTCGCACCACATGCAGTTACTGCGGTGTGGGCTGTCAACTGCATCTCCATGTCAAAGACGGCAAAGTGGTCAAGGTCACGGGTGTGGAGGAAGTGGCTCCCAACTATGGCAGTCTCTGCGTGAAAGGCCGGTTCGGATTCAACTTTATCCATTCTCCGGAACGACTGACCGATCCCCTGATTAAGGAAAACGGGAAATTCCGCAAAGCCTCCTGGGATGAAGCTCTGAGCCTGGTGGCAAAAAAACTGGGGGACATCAAAGAAAAGAACGGGGGCGACAGCATTGGGGTGCTTACTTCTGCCCGCGTGACCAATGAGGAAAACTACATCGCGAACAAATTCACCCGTGCCGTGCTGAAAACGAACAATATAGATCATTGCGCGCGTCTCTGACACAGCTCCACTGTGGCCGGTCTGGCCGCTGCATTCGGAAGTGGCGCAATGACAAACACCATCGGCGATCTGGAAAAAGCCGGGGTGATTCTGCTCACAGGCTCGAACACCACGGAAAACCATCCCGTGATTTCGTCCTTTATCAAACGGGCAGTGAAATTCAAAGGCACAAAGCTGATTGTTGTGGATCCGCGGCGGATCAAACTTGCAGGTTTTGCGCATCAGTGGCTGCGCTCCAATCTGGGAAGCGATGTGGCCTGGATCAACGGGATGATGCACGTCATCATCAACGAAAACCTTTATGACAAGGAATTTGTGAATGCACGCACCGAAGGCTTTGAACAGCTCAAAGACATGGTGAAAAAATTCACACCTGAATATGTGGAGAAAATCACGGGCATTCCCGCGCAGCAGCTTGCGGAAGCAGCACGGACCTACGCAAAAGCCAAAGCTGCGAGCATTGTGTACTGCATGGGCATCACCCAGCACATCTCCGGAACCGACAATGTGAAATCTCTGGCAAATCTGTCCATGCTCTGCGGCAATCTGGGCATTGAGGGGGGAGGAGTCAATCCCCTGCGCGGGCAGAACAATGTGCAGGGTGCTTGCGATATGGGCGGTCTGCCCAACGTGTTTACCGGATATCAGCCCGTGAACAATACGGATGCGGTCAAAAAAATGGAAGATGCATGGAAAGTCACCGGTCTTTCCACCAAAGTCGGCCTCAAGGTCACAGAAATGCTGCCCAAGGCGCACAGCGGCGAACTCAAGGCTCTGTATATCATTGGGGAAAATCCGCTGGTTTCGGATCCTGACCTGACACATGCCAAGAAGAGCATTGAGCATCTGGATTTTCTGGTGGTGCAGGATATTTTCCTGACTGAAACCGCACAGTTGGCGGATGTGGTGCTGCCGTCCGCGTGTTTTGCGGAAAAGGACGGGACCTTTGCCAACACAGAAAGACGGGTTCAACTGGTGAGAAAGGCTGTGGCCGCGCCGGGTCAGGCAAAGGAGGACTGGTGGATTACCTGCGAAATTGCCAAACGCATGGGGTACAGTATGGAGTACAAAAATGCCGAGGCAATCATGAAGGAAATCTCCGCAGTCACACCTTCCTATGCCGGTATTTCCTATGACCGCATTGCATACGAAGGCATTCACTGGCCCTGTCCGACCAAGGATCATCCGGGGACTCCGATTCTGCATACAGCGCAGTTCCCCATCGGCAAAGGCAAATTCCATGCCATTGACTTTATTCCACCTGCGGAAAGCACGGATGAGGAATATCCCCTGTATCTGACCACAGGCCGGGTGCTGTATCATTATCACACCAAAACCATGACCGGAAAGGTGGAGGGACTCAATGAGCGCTCTCCGGGCAGTTTTGTGGAAATCTCTTTCAAAGATGCCATGAAGCACGGTCTGAAAAACGGAGACAAGGTGGAAATCGCGTCCCGGAGGGGCAGTATCAAAGCTGCGGTGAAGGTGTCAGAGGTGGCTGTCAGCGGTACGGTTTTTGTTCCCTTCCATTTTGCGGAAGGTGCAGCCAATATGCTGACCAATGCAGCTCTGGATCCGGTTTCCGGCATTCCGGAATACAAAGTCTGCGCAGTCAGGCTGGCAAAGGCGGCATAAGTCTGCAAAGAGAATGCGAAGCAAGAGTCAGTCTCAGACAAGATTTGACAACTTTCTGAAAGTTGTCAATCTGCATCTGTTTTACAACAGGCTGTTTTGATTCAGCCTGACATTTTTGATTCTTAATTGCCACAGACAGCCAGCAGTTAAGAATTGCAAGGGGCAGTGGCACAGGTCACTGCCTTTTGTTATTTGGGAAAAATGGAAAATCTGTTATACCGATTCGCCATTGTTCTGAAACATAAGTTTTTCAGAAAAACCGGATTTTTCGGAAAAATCCGGTTTTTTGAACACATGAAAACCTCTTTTCTGCCTGCTTATAAGTATCTTTTCAATGGAGAGTCGGTATTATACCGATTCTCCATTGAATTTATGTAATACGACTGAATTTTTCTTTTTAATTACAGAGAGATGTTCTTTTCAAAACCATATCTTCACTGGCGATCTTCGGTATAAGAGTCAGATTCATGCAGATTTTGTTCATTCTGAAATTCTTGACTCTTATGCCCATTGTCTGAACCGCTGATTCACGCGGATTTTCACGGATTGCGCTGATTTTGTCCATGAAAATTCTTTGGCTGTAATTTATCCATCAGGTGGCAGGGTGTGCATAATCCGATTTGAACGGTTTCACAGAGATTGCGTTGCATTATCCGGCATAATGGTTCCGATAATCTGTTTTCTGAATTTACGGTAGATACGAAAATCACTGTCCAAAGTCAATACCGGATAATCTGGATAAATTTCGACATCCACCAGACAGGCATCAGCCAAAAACATTGGGCACATCTGAGTATTTCATCATCAGATCCTGAACTGACCCGATTTGATCCAAATGAAATGATGAAGTTTAATCGTGCTGTTATACAGCCATTCAAATACAGATCTGGATACCACGACTATAGGTTTCTTTAACAAAAAAGCGGTTTCCGAAATGACCGGTTCACATGTCAGAAGGGGCGGACGGATTTGCCTCAACTGCTCAACTGTCCACTGATGCCATATATCCTGCTGATTAATCACCGCCACCAAAGGCCCGGTATCAAGGTATGACCAGAAGGTTCATTTTCCATACCCTCCATATGGCTTTTATTTACGGAAAAGAACTTGTTGCTCCTTTGATGCATCCAATATTATCTTTCATTAGATCAAAACAGTGAAACAGCAGATATATCCTGTTCTGATCCTTCTCCATAAAATCTGATAACAGCCATAATATCATCATATTCTGCCATATCAGGCAGCTAGAAATGGGCTATGGTTTTCTGCTTTAATGTCTGCATAGATTTCTCCTGAATCTGACTGTCTGAACTGCTGATTCACGCGGATTTTCACAGATTGCGCTGATTCTTTGACTGACAACCGCAGTGGGTCTTTTTATAGAAACTTTTTTTCAAAGTGATGTCTGCACAGATTGCCTTCTTTTTTGCATATTACAGATAACATATTGAAAATTTGGGTTCAGACAATCCTCACGTTCGAACCGGGATTCACGGGATTAAGCGATGAACCGATTTTTTTATCATGCGGTAACCCTGAGAACGCTGTATAATCATGTCCGGAAAGCATTCAATATCCGGAGTGCCAAACTGAAAATTTGGCACTGATGCCGGAACGCAGTGAACAATCCCGGTAAATCCGTAAATCCGAGAATCCGTTCAGACAGTTTGCCGGATTCGCATCCAGAATCCTTTTCATCCGCGTGAATTTGCGGTTCAGACAGTTTTTACGGACAATTATGCTCAACTGTCACCCCCTGCTTTGCAATGTGGGAATATGCTGGGTGCAGGAGGTTGTATTAAGGGGATTGTTTACAAGAACAACACGATCCCACTGTTAATTCCACTGCTGTTGATAAGAGGCTTATATCGGTGATTTGGTTAGAAGATAGATTTCGTCAAATTTGTAAGTCCCGATAATGGACTTATGTCATTGATCCGGTTAAGATCAAGCTGGATTATTTGCAAATTTTTTAGCTCTGATAATGACTTATGTCGCTAATTTGATTACCAAAATATGAAGTACTGTAAGCTAGTCAATCCTGATAATGAATTTATGTTGCTGATTTGGTTGAACATAAGCAAAAGATGTGTCAAGTCTTTCATATCTGATAATGGATTTATATCACTGATTTGATTATTAGAAATAGAAAGACTCCGTCAGATTCTTCAGCCCTGATAATGAACTTATATTACTGATTTGGTTAGAAGAAAGACCAAGATAATTCAAATTTATCAACCCAGATAAAGGAGTTACATCATTTATTTGATTTGCATGAAGTCCGCAGGTTTGTGAGATTTTTCAGACCTGATAACAGACTAATATCACTTATTTTATTGAACATTAAACTAAGTTTTGTTAATTCTGTGCAATACTGTAATCCTCCAATATCCACAAGGCGTTCATACCGCTGTCAGCATTTAATGAAAACAACCCATCCAAATCCGCTTTATAAATATCCCCACTCGGCTTTCCGATAGCCTTCTCACGCTGCATCCATATTCACATCCGGAAACAACCCCGTCCTGTTTTCCGTTAATATTCACTTTGCAGGTATCGGTGGCTTTCAGTCTGTTATTATTCGTAACCGTCAGCCGGAATGTGAGAAACTCTGATGTCCCCAAATCCGGCGCAGTAAAATCAGCCTGAACCGTATTGGCATTGGAAAGGCTTACAGCCGGGCCCCTGTCTGTTCCCAGAAATAAGAGATAATACTGCCGTCCGGGTCACTTTGATCCGGAACCGTTCAGAAAAACAGTGTCAGCAATATTGACAATCTGATCATTCCCCGCCTTGCAACAGGAGGAATTTTCTGAACATTTGTAACAGCAAACTGAACAGCCGGATCACCCAAGAGGTTCGTTTCATAATAGCACCAGCGCATATATCTTTCGTTAATTCGTAAGGCATTAATTTCCATGGTTATTCGCATTCATAAGCGCGCCCAGATGTAAATCTCTTCTGTTAAAATAGGCATCCCAGAATTGACGATTGCATTCGTTGTCATTCCGGTTCAGGATTCCCATGTTCCCCATCCGAACCGGGAATTGAAAACTACGCCAAACATGCCTTCTGTGAGATGTGGTGAGACGTTCTGCACGCAGCTTTCAAAATTGCCCGGAATGCAGCCCTGAGAATAGGCAAAGATGGTAATGAATTATTGAGAGAATCGGCATACCAGTTAGGTATCTGTGCATAACATGATTGTGACCTGCATGTCCCAGATGATTGATGATGCCGTACTGGTTTAAATTGGATTTTACCATTATATCATTTGTCCCCAGTTCACATCTTTTCTGATACAGCGTATCCCGAAAAATGAGGAATCGCTTGTAAATCCGGTGGTTGTATAACCATGATTGGAACTCTCTTTCTGATTCTTCTAAAGAGTTTTTTGCATACTCAGATACACCGCCGAATCCGAGGTGTTCTCCGACCATGAGTATTTTTTTCTTATAAGCAGAAGTGCTGCTTTCATAAGCAAGTGTCTTGAAAACAAAATTTGCCATTTCATCAGCGTTTTCCGCAGAAGCCCGTCCCACATAGACTTCTGCATATAAATCAATATCCCCGCCGTTTTCCCCGTCAGTCGTTTCACCCCAAGCTGTTGTCAAAATGTCAAAATTGTAAGGTTTCCGTCAAGACACTGATAATAGAGATCGTTGGAATATGATCTGCATACGGATATAGCCAGTCTCATTATAAGCCACACACCCAGTTTGCGCATGGGAATGATATTGGTATCCCCGCTTCAGAAGCACAAAATCAGTTTCCAGTTGTTGTGATGCTCTTGATGAAATTCCGCAACTGTTCCGCCCGATCCGCTGAATAGTTTGCATAACATCCTCAATGGTGACAATGGTTGCAGACATTCCCTGTACTGGCGCTGGACAATCAGATCATTGACATTGGGGCTGTGGTGGCATTTTTGATGGCATTGCTTGTCACCAGCACATACTGAAAACTGTCCGCAGGGTTGCAGAAAGCGGAGCGGGGTTGTCCTGCTTTCCGGCTATTCTGGTGATAGGTGTTCAGCACTTCGGGATTGTCAACCATATCGGCAATGCTCCGGATTTGGAAGGCCGGTACCGGTTTTCCGCTTCTGTGCTTCTTTCAGGTCAGGCCGGGTGACGATCTTTACGGTCGCCTTTATAATACGAGACTTTGGAACTAGCGGTTTGTATTCCACTGGGTGCAGATTGACATTGACAATGGAAACGCCCCGCTCTTTCAGAGTGCCGAGCAGGTCGTACTGCTTTCCGGGGTAGACCGTCCGATCCGTAAACAGCCATATCCTCTGCCGACAGTAGGGACAACATCCGGCAACAGCGGATACTGCATCTGACCATATTCCACAGTATAAAGACCGGGCAGATCCACTTTTCCCTGTATCACTTCCACATAATCCACGTATAACCGGCAGGAAGTCCGATGGAAGAGGGAATCACGGGCAGAACCGGAGCTCTGCCCGGATCACCGGCCAAAGGCGCATTGCCGAAACTGAAGCGCAGCAGCCGGTCATCATCTCCCAAACTCGTGGGAAGCCCCTGAATCGTGGCGGAACCGTATAAGTCACCCGCATTACATCACATCTACACCCGGAACAATTGCAGGATTGGTATCATCCGGATCGCCGGAAGTGGCCCACAGATTTTCTTCCTCAAAATAAATTGCTGAGGGCTGCGTGGCGGAAATAATCTTGTGCCGTCAGAATATTTGAGTTCCCGTCTTCATCTTTGTACCAGATTCTCTGTATCTGCTCTAGCCCGGTTGTCACCTGCGAAGAGCATAAATGGCCTCTTCCAGACAGACTTTGTCGTCCCGCTGATTTCATTCTGTCTGAACACATTCACGGTATTATTCTCCTCAAGCAGACTCGTAAAGAAAGGAGGGAATCCTTCAGATCAACACTGCCGAGGCTATCCACATTCTCCCCGCAACAGCGGCAAAGCCGATACCGGGAACAAGCAGAGAAGCAACAGCAAACAGACAAACGGTTTTTTTCAGATTCTTCAGATACTGGTACATGGTTATTTTCCCCTTTTTTTGATAAGTTGGTAATTTGTTCGGAGTGCCAAACGGAAAGTATGACACATGGTTTACATTGGTTTTGGAGCAGGCAGAAAATCACATGGTGTGCATAATCGATTTTTCCTCAAAAATAAGATTGTGTTGATCCAATTTTGTTTCTTTTTTTTGCATGAAAATAGTCTCGTCATTCCGGCGAAAGCCGAATCCAGTCATTTCGGTCTCTTTTCAGTTCTTGCCCACTGTTCCGATTCCGGCTTTTCGGAATGACGGAAAAACCAAAATTGGATCAATATATGCACACCTTGAAGCCAGTACCCGGAACCGGGACTAGGTTTTCATTCCGGGTTCCCCCACCACATTGAACATTAATCTTGACGGATGTGAAGTTTTCCTTTGCCATAATGGGTTCGGGCTGTGACGCTGAAAATGTCCCGTACCTGACTGTAAGTGCTTTCCGAGATCAGAATCTGGCCTGACCCCGCGGCTCCGCAGAGCCGGGAGGCTGTGTTGACCGTATCTCCAATCACAGAATAACTCATGGTATGGGTGGAACCGATATATCCGGCCACCAGTTTTCCGGTATTGATGCCGATACCGACCCGAATGGCCTGCCTGCCCTCAGCTTTCCGTTTCCGATTAAATGTGCTGAGCACATCCCGCATGGCCAGCGCAGCCCTCACAGAACGAACCGGGTCATCCTCATGCCGGACAGGCGCGCCCCAGATAACCATAATGGCATCCCCGATAAATTTGTCCACCGTGCCTTCATAACGGAAAATGATGTCCACCATCAGTTCAAAATATTCGTTGAGCATCCGCAGAATCTCGGAAGCATGGGTGGTCTCGCTCATGGTGGTAAAGCCCCGAATATCGGCAAACAGCACTGTGGCCACCCGGTTTTCTCCGCCTTTTTCCACTTTCAGCCTGCCGGAAGCCACCATATCCGCGAGATTCGGAGAGAGCATTTTCTGGAAACGTCTGCGGGTTTCTTCCTCCTGCTGAATTCTTTCTGCTGCCTTTTTGCGATCATCAATGTCCTCAAAGGTGCAGTCAAAGCAGGGCATTTTTTCCGGCCCGTCCGGATATACCAGCCTGGCTGCGGCAGAACTCCACATGACTGTGCCGTTTTTCTTTTTCATCTGGATTTCGCTTTGATGGAAACTGCCGTGCCTGATCAAATTTTCAGAAAAGAAATGGCAGTCTTCATATTTCTGCCAGATGGTCTGCATGGAAACCTTCCGGAGCTCTGCTTCGGAATCATAGGCAAACATCTTTGCAAAAGCCGGATTCGCCATCAGAAACACCCCGCTGCAGTCCGGTTCCATCCGGCAGATTCCGATGGGAATGTTTTCCACGAGTGTGCGGTATCTTTCCTCGCTTTCCCGCAAAGCATTTTCCGCTTTTCTGCGGTTGTCTATGGTGTACTGGGCATGGGAACCGAAAATGACAAAAAGGCACAGGACAACAATGCGTGTCCAGATTTCATCCAGCTTTGTGCCGAAAAGCAAATCTATGATATTGGCTTTGTTGGACAAAAAAATGCTCAGAAAAGAATCGCACAGCCAGTAGAACATGGCCAGCCCAAGCCCGATGAACATCATATGATCGGTAATGCGTGTTTTTGTGTCCATTTTCATCCCTGTTTCTCCGGCAGTCAGCAGATCAGAAAAACCCTTTCTGTCTTTTCCCGGGCGGCAGATGCGTGGTACAGAACCAATTGATTTGTTTTTATAAAAAAATAAGTTAAAGATATTCCCCTGATGGGGCATGCAGCGGGGATCGGAAAAAACAATACACTATAAACGGAAAAAAATAAAGTATGGATATGCGGATGAAGACAAGGATTCTCCCTTTTCCGGCACAGGGCAGGTTCTCCGGGGACTTGCGGATTTCACCGCAATGCATCCACAGGCTCCCGGCATTCCTGGAAAAACCGGAGCACCTCGTGAATTCCCGGAAGCCGGACGGGACTGAGAATTTCATGGGTGCGCCTGTCCACCCGGATTTCCTCGGCCTTTTTCTCTTCAGGCGAAGCATCAAAATTCTGGAGAAATTTGCAGAACCGCACCACATGAATCAGTTCATGGGTGACAATGTACAGGCAGAAAGGCAGCAGATTCAGTTCCGGATTCTGTTTCATCCTTTCAAGAATGGTGATGATCCTGAAGGCAGTATCTTGTACACATCAAACGCGTTGATGCCCAGCAGAGGCATCCCTGCGTTTGGCCTCATATCGGATTACCTGTGCCAGAGGCCCGTGCACAATCTCATCTTCATGCAGATCTCTGAGGCTTTTGATGTCATATCTTGACCGCAGCCACTGGCCGGAAGACATTTTGTAGGCATCAGAAACCAATTCCTCAGCCATGGAAACCGCATCGGCCGCAAGCCGCAGTTGTTCCCCGTCAAAAGACAGGAGCTGTGCAGAAAAATTTTTCTCTGTTTTCTGTGCTGTGTGATTTTCCATAAAAACCTGCGCAGAAGATGGCTGTATCTTTGGCACGCATTTTGCCGGGGTGCCGGTTCCCGGTTCTGACCGGCGGTCACCGATTTGACTATACAAAATTTATCAGATATTGTATAGTGTGATATGAAATCTGAAAGAAGAATTCGGCATTGACATTTGCCGGGATTTTCTCTGACCGCCGTCAGCATTGAAAAGAATAAATTCTGTTTATTTTTTTTTCCTCTTACCATTTGACTTTTGGAAAAATTCCCTTTAATAGAAAGAAGCCGTGTGTACTGTCTTTTTTTACATTTAACTGCATTTAGGAGGTGCAAATGGAGCCGATGGAAAAAAATCGGGAGTTTTACGAAAAACTGGAAGCAAAAGGCGTCTCACGAAGGGATTTTATGAAATACTGTACCTTCCTGACCGCAACGATGGGGCTTTCTTCATCCTATGTGCCAAAGGTGGCGGAAGTTTTTGCCGCGCCAAAGGAACGTCCGCCTGTGGTCTGGCTGCATTTCGGGGAATGCACGGGATGCACAGAGTCTGTTCTGCGATCCATTTATCCCTGGATTGCCGATCTGGTACTGGATATTCTGTCCATTGAGTACCATGAAACCATCATGGCCGCTGCTGGCCAACAGGCAGAAGAAAATCTGCACAATGCCGTAAAAAAATATGACGGCAAATTTATCTGTGTGGTGGAGGGCGCGATTGCCACAGCCCCTGAAAATTACGGAATGGTGGGAGGACGCACTTTTATGCAGATTGCCAAAGAGGTCTGCCCCAGGGCAGCGGCTGTGGTCTGCATCGGCACCTGCGCGGCTTTCGGAGGTGTCCAGGCCGCGAGTCCCAATCCCGGAGGTTACAAAGGTGTGGGGGAAGCTCTGGGCATGAAAACCGTCAATCTGCCCGGATGTCCCACCAACCCGGTCAATTTTGTGGGCACGGTTGTCAATTATCTTCTCATGGGCAGTCTGCCTGCCCTGGATAACCTGAACCGTCCTCTCTTTGCCTATGGAAAAACCGTTCATGATCAGTGCCCCAGACGCTCCCATTTTGAAAATGGGGAATTTGTTGAAGTCTTTGGCTCCGAGGAAGCCAAAATGGGATACTGCCTGTACAAGGTCGGATGCAAGGGCCCGAACACCTACAACAACTGTCCCATTGCCAAATTTCACGGCGGAACAAGCTGGCCCATTCAGGCCGGTCATCCCTGCATGGGATGCAGTGAACCGAATTTCTGGGATACCATGACGCCGTTCTACAGCGAACTGTAAGGCCCGGTGCAGAGAGGGAATCCCGGACAGGAAATAAACAATCCCTGCCGGAGTCGGGGAAAGAGCCCCTGTTTCATCCCGCCTCTGCTGATGGCACACTCTTTGGAGTGCCCGGCAGTTACAGGTATCAGACCGGAGAATTTTTAAAAACAATCCTTTTACGAAAAAGGGAGGAAATATATCCAATGGGTAAACGAATCATCATCGATCCGATCACCAGAATTGAAGGACACCTCCGCATAGAGGTCGAAGTATCCAAGGGCAAAGTGACCAATGCCTGGAGTTCCGGCCAGATGTTCCGGGGGATTGAAATGATCCTCAAAGGCCGTGCCCCTGAGGATGCCCACCATTTTGTCCAGCGCTCCTGCGGCGTGTGCACCTATGTTCATGCTCTGTCATCGGTCCGGGCTGTGGAAGCGGCAATCGGTCTCACCATTCCGCCGAATGCGCGGCTGATTCGCAATCTGCTTCATGCTGCCCAGTTCCAGCATGACCATATTGTTCATTTCTATCATCTCCATGCCCTGGACTGGGTGGATGTGGTCAGCGCACTCAAAGCTGATCCCAAAAAGACTTCCGAGCTTTCGGAAAATGTGAGCAATGCCCCTTGGGGCGGTTCCGCCTATTACAGGGAAGTCCAGCAGCGTCTCCAGACCTTTGTGGACAGCGGCCAGCTTGGCCCCTTCAACAACGGGTATTGGGGACATCCGGCCTACCAACTGCCTCCGGAAGCCAATCTCATGGCCTGCGCGCACTATATTGAAGCCCTGCGGATGCAGGCAAAAACAGCAAAAATGCACGCCATTTTCGGCGCAAAGAACCCCCACATCCAGTCTTTGGTGGTGGGCGGTGTAACCTGTGTCCGGGATCTGAATCCGGACCGGATCTTTGAATTCCTCCATCTGTGGAAGGAAACCCAGAAATTTGTGGAAGATGTGTATATCCCGGATCTGCTGGCTGTGGCATCTTTCTACAAAGACTGGGGAGCCATAGGCGGAACCCGCAACTTCCTTGCATACGGAGACTGGCCCTCAGGGGAAAAGGAACCGGAAAGTTTCATGATTCCCAGAGGTGTGGTTCTGAACCGGGATCTGAGCAAAGTGATGGAAATGGATCAGGAAAAGATAAACGAGGATGTGAAACATGCCTGGTACGCGGAAGGCCAGGCTCTGCATCCTTTCAAAGGGGTAACTGATCCCATGACCCAGGGTATCAAATATGAACCCGGGGAGGAAAGCCGGCTTTTGTTCTGGAAAACCAAAACCAACAAATACACATGGCTCAAGGCTCCCCGCTATGAGGGCGAACCCTGTGAGGTCGGCCCTCTGGCCCGTGCCATTGTGGCTTATGCCAAAGGCACCAAGTCTGTGCAGGAAGTTGTTGAAAGCACTCTCAAAAAACTGGATATTCCGGTGGAGGCCCTTTTCTCCACTTTGGGCAGAACAGCGGCCAGAGGCCTGGAGACACTTCTCATTGGCAATCTGATGGAAAACTGGATTATGGAACTGGTGGAAAATGTCCGCAAGGGCGATACCAGAACCTATCAGCCCTGGGAAATGCCGAATGAGGCAATGGGCTATGGGCTCAACGATGTTCCCAGAGGCGCGCTGGGGCACTGGATTGAGATCAAAGACAAGAAAATTGCCAACTACCAGTATGTGGTTCCCTCCACCTGGAACCTGGGTCCCCGGTGTGAAGCAGGCAAAATGGGCCCTGTGGAGGAAGCCCTGATCGGAACGCCCATTGCAGATCCCAAACGGCCGGTGGAAATTCTGCGCACCGTCCACTCCTTTGACCCCTGCATCGCATGTGCGGTTCATGTCATTGATCCGGATTCCAATGAGGTATACAAGGTAAAGGTTCTGTAGAAAGAATCGCAGCAGATTTCCTTCAATCCATCCGCAGGGCAGGATGCGCTGTCCTGCGGACCTTTCGGAGCAGTATTTTTTTATGACGTTACCGCACATTATGGTGCTTGGGGTTGGCAACATCCTGCTGACGGATGAGGGGTTTGGCATCCGTGTGATTGAAAAAATGCAGGCTGAATATGACTTTCCGGACAATGTCTCTTTGGTGGACGGCGGTGTTCTGGGCATGAACCTGATGCCTGCAATCAGTGAGGCTGATCATCTTGTTGTGGTGGATGCCGTACGCTGCGGCGGAGAACCCGGAACCCTGTACCGCATTGACAATGAGGATATTCCTCAGCGCATCCGGGCCAAAAATTCTTTGCATCAGATTGATTTTCTCGAAGCCATGACCTTCTGCCGTTACGGGCTGGACAAGGTTCCGGAGGCCGTGATTTTCGGTGTTGAGCCGCAGGACATTGAAACCTGCGGGGTTGATTTGACGCCGCTTATCCAATCCCGAATCAATGACATAATTGAAAAAGTGATCGGGGAACTGACCCGGCTGGGTGTGCACTGTCAGAAAAAAGGAGCAGCAGAACATGTGTCTTGCCATTCCCTCAAAAATTGTGGAAATCAGCAGCAGCAAAGCTGTCATTGATGTGGACGGGGTGCAAAGGGAGTGCAGTCTGCTGATGATTGAAGATCCGAAGATTGGGGATTATGTGATTGTCCACGCGGGGTTTGCCATTCAGAAGATTGATGAGAACGCGGCACTGGAATCCCTTGAACTGATGAGGGAAATGGCCGCTCTTGCCGCCTGTCCTTCCTGAAATGGAATTTTGTTTTTTGCATCAGAAATCCGCACAGGAGTGCCGGATGAAAAGTTTGGCAGGTTGCCAAACAGTTTGGACTCCTCACAATGTCAAAAAATTTTTTCCATTTCTCCCTTTTCTGCTCGCAGATGCAAAGTTTCACGAAGGGTTGATAGCAATTCGCCATTGATTTGATACAGTTTGCATCTGATCCGGAGGAGTGCAAAAATTAAGGTGATTTATGAAAATAAATGTACCGGTTCAGTCACCTGAAAGATTTGACAGGTTTTGGAAAATTGTCAACTCTGATGGATGTTCTTTTCCGGAAATCGCCTAAGCGGAGCGGTTTTTTGCACACAGTCATTGCATTATGTCAATGGGGAATCGGTATCATACTGATTCCCCATTGAAACCATGCTTTGCGGAAGGCAGTGCCGATTCACCGCCGGTTTTATGCGGTGCTTTCAGTTTGCTGTGACCTTTGTGCCCTCTTTGTGTCCTTTGCGGTTAAAAAAAGCATGGTTTCAAAGGCGATTCGGCATAATACCGATTCGCCATTGATCTGAAACACAAGTTTTTCAGAAAAACCGGATTTTTCCGAAAAATCCGGTTTTTTGAACACACGGAAACCTCTTTTTTTCCTGCTTGCAAGTATCTTTTCAATGGAGAATTGGCATAATACCGATTCGCTATTGATTTTATACAGTCCTGTCAGTTTTTTTTTGTGACCTTTGTGCCCTCTTTGTGTCCTTTGCGGTTAAAACAAATCTGACATAAAGCATGTTTTCAATGGAGAATCGGTATAAGGTCCAATTGGTTTTGAGATTTCATATTATCCCAGCCAGTTGGGACGATCAGCAAGCCATTGGGACACCGTCTCCCGCAGCCAGTCTTCCATTCCGCTTTTGATGTAAAATTTCGGGAAAAGCAGATTGTCCTCAGCCGTGATTGCGCTTTCAGCACGGGCGATTTCCGCAACCCGGGTATGGGGATAAATCCGTATGCCCACGGTGAGTTTCATGGACTCCGGTTTCAGGGAATCCGCGAATTCCAGACTTTCCAGAACCGATTCCCGTGTTTCATCCGGGCCGCCCAGCAGCAGAAATCCCATAAATTTGATACCGGCATCTGTCAGTATCTGTGCTGATTCCCGGATGTCTTTGGAGGCAAAGCGTTTTCTCATCCCGCGCAGCACAGGGTCACTGCCGCTTTCAAATCCCAGAGAAACCTCCCTGCATCCGGACTTTGCCATGACTTTTGCCAGATTTTGTGTCACATATCCGGGATAGAGAATGCATCTCCAGTGCAGATCCGAAATTTCTGCGGCCAGTAGTTCACAGAACTGCTGTGCATGGGATGGCGGCAGATTGAAGGTGTTGTCTGTGAAAAAAATCCGGGAAAACCCGGCTTCACGCCATTTTTTCAGTTCCCTGACAGCAGAGGGAGCCGCACATTTGCGAATCAGATTCCCTTCAATGACAGAAGTGGCGCAGTAACTGCATTTCATGGGACAGCCCCGGCGGGTGTGAAAGGGAAGATAATAAGCCGGGTTTTGGGAAAGGGCAGGATCAAAAAGATTCGGATCCGGAAAAGACCACTGATCAGGCGGGATGCAGACACGCGGAGCCTGCAAACCTTTTCCCCGGATGTAAAGGCCCGGAATGCCGGAAAGGGTTTTCTGTGTTTCCATCCTGCGCACCAGTTCTGCAAAGGCAGCCTCGCCTTCCCCCTGTATGCCCATGTCCGCGTCCAGATAATCCAGCATGGCTTCGGGAAAAAGGCTGTATCCGGCTCCGCCCAGCACAATGGGCGCAGAAGAAAATTTTCTGCACAGAGACACAAGTTCCGCAGCCTCCCGGAGCAGAAAACGGGGCGCTGCGCTGGCCTGATCATCCACATTGCGGATGGAAATCCCTATGACATCCGCCTGAAATGCCTTCAGAACATTTTCCGTCATTTCATGGGGAGCTTCGGTTCCCATAAGATCCAGAAAACGCACAGCGTGACCGGCATGCTGCACAGCTTCTGCCACAAAGCCCAAACCCATTGGAAGCGCGGGCATGCTGATTTTTTCCGTGTTTGCGGAAATCAGTAGTATCTTCATATGGTTTTCCTGTTTTGCATTCAGAATCAATCTGGGGGATGCAGGAAACAGTTGCCGGCAGTTTAATGCCAGCCGGCATTGAATTTCAGAACAAAAACAGACTGTCATCTGTTCATGCAGAATTTGGCAGTTTTCAGCGTTGTCATTTGATCGGAATCTGAGGCTTAATTCGCACAGTTTGTCACATTCTCAGAATTTGACCGGCAAAAGCCGGGTGCACAGTTGCTGTTTTGCGGACAGAGCGGTCTGTCAAAAAAAATTTCCTGACATTTTGGGGATTCCAAACGGAAAGTTCTGCACCCCTCTGCGGATTTCCGAGGCAAAAGAATTTTTTTCACAGACCGCTCAGGCTGCGGTTTTGGGAGAGAAATATCACTCCTGTCCTGCGCTCTGCCGCAAAACAAAGCACTTGGCACAGGATTCAGAAGGAATCACCGGACAGGGGGGGGCGAACAAACATCAGACCGAAACGGAATCCGCCTTCGGGAATCCGCTTGACCCAGACCAGATTGGCCCGGTAGTGGTGAAGCCGGTTTTCCAGCTCAAAACGCAGTTCAAAAGGCAGTTCCTCATACAGTTCAAAACTGATGCCCCCTTCGGAAATGTCTATCCCCCTGGCATCCACAATATCAAAATCTGTTATAAATTCAATATTTGCCCGCAAACCTTTCCGTTCCTGACGCTGGATAAGCTGTCTCCTGGATTCGGCTTTTTCCCTTTCCATTTCAGCAATCTGCGCTTCAAGTTCCTCCACTCTTCTGCGCATCTGCTCCAGTTCTTCCATCAACTGGGATTTGGTCTTCAGTTCGTCTTTCATTGCAGTCTCTCCTGTCTTTTTGATTTCCGACCCGCTTTTTCAGATGGTTCAGCTTCCGGCCAGTTTCATTTCCATGTCGGCCAGCAGTTTTTTGTACTGCACAAGATACACAGACGCATCCGGTATTGCGGATTCATCCGCTTTCATGATGTTTTTCAGATGATACACATATTCATCATAATCCGGGGATTCGTCAATGGCTCTTTTGGCAAATGCTGCGGCTTTCCCGTATTCCCCTTTCTGAGACCAGCTCAGGGCCAGCCCGTAATACAGCTCCGGAGGAGACACATTGCGCCTGTTTTGGGGAATGGCAAGGACTTTTTCAAAATCCGCAACAGCCCTGTCATAGTCTCCGCGCACATAAAAACAGCTTCCGCGGCCAATCAGACTTTCCTCATCTTCGGGCCAAAGGCTCAGGGCTTTGGAATACAGTTCTGCAGCGCCTTCCAGCCGTCCTTCCACCTCATAGATTTTTCCCAGATAAAAATAGGCCGTATCCCCGTTGGATTCACGGTGTTTGGGATTGATTTCAATGGATTTGTTCAGAGCCTCCACTGCCTTGACGCCGTCAGGCAGATGAAAGCAGCGAATTCCTTCGGCCAGCCATTCGGAAGCACCCCATTTTTTTCTGTCTGTATTCATGGCATGTTTTTTTCCTTATATTTTGAGTAAAGGGATCAGACTGACTGGTTTCCGGAATGCCATATTTTCATAAATCCGCAAAATGCAGAAACACCATCATTATGTCCCCAGGGTGTTTACAGATTTATCAAAATTTCAGTTCAGAGCCGCTTTTTGCGGGAAATCCTCTTTCCGGAACGCCAAACTTTCAGTTTGCACATCACTGAGCCCAAAGACTGTGATAACCTTTTTCCTGTGCATTCATATCCAGATGAAGTGTGACAATCTCCTCAAGAGGAGGGTAAAAAAAGCGATCCATTTTCCGTATGTCCACAGTTTTCAGATAGGTTCCGCACTGATCGCAGACCTCCACCCGGTATTCCTTTTCCTCATCCGTGTAAAAATACTGGTGATGTTTTGCATCCGCAGTGTTGCAGGTGAAACAGAGGAAACGGCTCACTGCCCATTCCTTTCGGCAGAAACTGCAAATCATATGCCTGTCCCCTTTTTCCCTCAGCACGGAAAGACCGGGCATACTTCCGCAGATGGGACAGTACCCGGCCTCCCAGTTGTCCGAATCAAGACAATGGGAAAGCTGATGGCTGCACACCCGCAGAGAGGGAACAAGACTGCTTATGGCCAGAAATTCGGGAATCTGTCCGGTGATGCCCATTTCCTGTCCGGCTTTTTCAAACACCTGTCTGTCTTCCCTCAAAACAGCGGAAAACAGGGGGTCAGGCTCAGGTTTGGGAATATCCCTTTTTCCTGCGGAAACAAACGCGGGAAGCCCGTTTTCAGGATCTGCCGCCATTTCCCATATCTCAGCAAACAGGGATCGGGAAAGATTCGCGTCAATAAGAAAATCACTTTTGGAAATCAGCGGCATTTTTTCATGTTTTTTCAGCCTGACCAAATCCGGGGGAAGAAGGATGGACCCAATCCGCACAGCAGAGATGCTCTGCTCCTGAACGATAAACAGTTTTTCGTAAAATCCCAGCATGGCTGCATAGGCAGGTCTGGTCTGTCTGATTTTTTCCACTGCTTTTTTCAGCAGTTCCGGGGCCATTCCCGACAGTTTTTCCGGCATGTTGCTGTCCTCTTTCTGATGATCCTGCATTTTCTGTTTTCTGTTCTGATACGCAGAATAGGATAAAAACAGGTAAATGTAAATACAAACAATGAAAGCAGAAGATGTTTTCTGCTCATTTTTTTCCGGAAAGCCCTCTGATTTTTCGGACATATGCCCGGATGTCACATTTTCTCTCCAAACCCGATGCAGTCATGCACCGGATTTTTCCGAAAACCGATCTCTGTTTCCATGCCCTGTCATGAAGGCCGAATATCCAGCCAACCCCT
>JAWKPW010000049.1:0-40975 GCA_041390465.1 Desulfobacterales bacterium
AGAAGACAAACTCCGCTGGTTCATGCACATGAGCATCTGTTACGGCTTTCTCTTTCTGCTTTTTTTTCATGCGCTGGAGGATCAGATTACTGTCCGGATTTTCCCCGGATATGTCTCCACGCTGAATCCTTTTATGTTTCTCAGAAATCTTGCCGGATTCATGGTTATCTGCGGCATTGGCATTGCTGTTTGCCGGAGACTGTGTCTCCCTGTCCTGCGTGAAACAAACCGCAAAAGCGACTGGGCTGCGCTGCTTGTTCTGTTTCTGATCATGTTTTCCGGTTTTCTGCTGGAAAGTGTCAAGATTCTTTCACCTGCCATTTTTCAGGAAATGGCATTGGATTATGCCGGAACCAATGATCCGGAAGAACTTCTTCCCTTAAAAACGCTTTGGGCAAAGGATTTCGGCGTTGTATTTTCAGAAGATATGGACACAGAGAATCTCAATCTGCTGGAAGAGGGAAAAATCTTTCATGCGGAAAGCTGTGCCATGTGCCATGTGAAACCGGATGCGGCTTTTGTCTCTTTTTCCCTGTCCAAAATCATCCGGCCTTTTGCAAAGAGTTTCGATACATTCCGGGCAGATCATATCCTCTGGCATATTCATATCCTTGTCTGCTTTGCGGGACTGGCTTGGCTGCCGTTCAGCAAATTTTTTCATATCATTTCCACTCCCCTGAATCTGCTGAGAGAAAAAACGGAAACCCATCCCGACATCCATACGGAACCCGAAACCCTCCGTGCTGCGGGCATGGACGCGTGCACCCACTGCGGCATTTGCAGTCAGTATTGCAGTGTGGCTCCGGCTTGGCAGGTGATGGGCAATCCGGATATTCTCCCTTCGGAAAAACTGTTTTCCCTGAAAAAACTGACATCCCTGCTCCCTTTTCCGGAAAAATCCGAAAAAAAACTCAGGCTGTTTGCAGAAGGCAGTTTTATCTGCACTGAATGCGGCAGATGCACGGAACTGTGTCCGTCCGGTATCAACCTGCAGGATCTCTGGCAGGCTTCCAAAAAGCAACTGCTTCATATGCGGATGGGCGAACCGCACCGGCAGATACGCAAGCACACCGTCAATGAATGGGCATCCTTGCTGAAAGAAACTGCGCAGGACAAAGACAGGAAGGAGATTCACCTCAATCTTACAGATCGGCCTGAAACCTTCCGGGACTGTGTGCAGTGCACTGTCTGCACCAATGTATGCCCGGTGGTCGCTGCCTCGGATGATCCCAAAAGCGATTTGGATCTGACACCCCAGCAGATTATGAATCTCATGCGTCTGCAGATGAAAGACATGGCACTGGGCGCTCGCATGGTCTGGGACTGCGTGACCTGCTATATGTGTCAGGAACACTGCCCCCAGGGTGTGCGCGTGGCAGATGTCCTGTACGAATTGCGAAATATAGCCAGCGAACGGATGCGCTCTGAAATCTGATACCTTCATTAGCAGGCAAACGAAAGTTTTCGTATTAAAAAAACCGGATTTTTTGGAAAAATCCGGTTTTTACCAAAAACAGAAACCTGACACCCGAAACCTCTTATCATGAAATACGCTTATTTTCCGGGATGCAAACTCCCTGTCCATCTTCCTGAATATGACATTGCGACCCGTGCCGTGCTGGATCATCTGGGCGTGCGTCTGATCGATCTGCGTTTCAACTGCTGCGGTTATCCGGTGCGGCACAGGAGTTTTGAAGCATCAGCCCTGTCCGGAGCGCGGAATCTGGCTCTGGCCCGCTGCGAGCATCTCACCATTGTCACGCCCTGCAAATGCTGTTACGGAAATCTGAAACATGCGGAATACTGGATGAAACAGCGTCCGCAGTTGCGGGATAAAATCAACGGAATGCTGGCAGAGGAAGGCCTGGAATGGGATGAGGATGTGCGGGTGATTCATCTGCTGACGCTTTTGACAGAGGATATTGGAACAGATGTCATCCGTTCCCGTGTGACAAATCCCCTGCACGGTCTGAAAGTGGCTGCCCATTACGGATGCCATGCGCTGCGTCCTGACAATGTGGTGCAGTTTGACAATCCCCTGGCTCCGACAATTTTTGAAAACCTGATCTCTGCCATTGGCGCGGAACCTGTGGACTGGTCCCTGCGTCTGGAATGCTGCGGCAATCCCTTATGGGAAAAAAACAGCAAACTTTCTGTGAAACTCATGAACAGAAAACTTGCCAATGCAGCAGAATCAGGCGCGGATGTGCTGGCCACAGCCTGCACCCACTGCCAGATGCAGTTTGACAAAATCCGGAAACATCTGCCGGAAAAAGAGCGCAACCATCCGGAACTGGAAGCGGTTTTGTATGTGCACTTGCTGGAAAGGAGTTTGGGACTGATATAACTGTCACGCATAACAGAGCAAACCAGCTTAAGATACTTTTCCCAAAACATTTTCCCTCTTCCGGATATCAGGACAGTCTTTGTGTCCAAAAAAACAGATTCTGCAATCCTCCAATTTTTGATATACTGATTCAGCTTATGCTCCAGCGCCATCCCGGCCAAAGTCTGTATTCGCAACCTACTGAAAACACATGATTCAATTTTTTTTGAATGATGGCGGATACAGGAATCTGCTGATTTTTGGAAGGGCTGTGCAAGGTGAGCGCAAGCGAAACCGGCCGGACCGGAAAACAGGCAAATCTTCATCCAGGAAAACATATGCTTAAACTTGACATCCCCTTTATGCCGGATTCTGACTATCTCCGCTTTGTCAATGAAAACCGGCAACATATCCATTCCGTTTATTTCAGCCTTTTCCGTGCCGAGCTTCCGGATGCGCGCCATAAATTCAGGTATATGGACACGGAAACCCTGGGAGAATGGCTGCAAAAAATCAGAGGGCCGAAAAAATACGCTCTGCTCAACTCCCGCTTTTTTCATCCCGCGCAGTATCAGAATGCAGATTTTCTGCGCGGGACCGGGGAAACTCTCGACATTCTGATCCGCAAAGAGGTGCTGGACGGCATTGTGTTTTGCGATTTTTATTACCTGCAGGCCCTTTCGGATGCGGTTCCGGAAACAGCTTCACAGCTTGAGGCAGTGCCGGGTGTGAACTGCCTGTATGATTCCTTTGAAAAACTGTCCGCAGTAATGGAAATCATTCGCGGCACCGCTTTCCGTATGCCCGGAAAAATCATTGCGGATCGCTCTCTGAACCGGAATCCGGACAGGCTGGCAAAGATGATTTCCCAATGCAGAAAATCTTATCCGAAAACAAAAATCGCACTTCTTGCCAATGAGGGCTGCCTGTATCAATGTCCCTTCAAACCCGCGCATGATGCGCATATTGCCCTGCTCAGCACCCATCTGCCGGTGGATACCTTTGAGATGAACCGGACTTACGGATGTATGCGCCATTTCCGGAAAAATCCCTGGCGACTGCTCACTTCCCCCTTTATCCGTCCCGAAGATGCCCACAAATATGATGCGGATCTGCTCAAGATCTGCGGAAGAACTCTGGGGCCCCGTTTTCTGATGAAAACTGTTGCTGCTTATATCCAAAGACAGTTTGCGGGCAGTCTGCCGGAGCTGCTGGACACAGCGGAATGGATGAGCGAAGAATATTTCATTCCCAACCATGAACTGCCGGATGATTTTTTCTCCAAAGTCACATCCTGTGCAAAGGAATGTGAATCCTGCGGATACTGCCGGAATCTCTTTGATCGCCTTGCCCGAAAAAAGGAATTCCGGATCCGGGATCTGCGCGCAGATGCAGGTCATTGACAGGGATACACGCATGGATGACATTGACATCTCCCTTCCGCCTCTCTCAGAAAAGAGCGAAAATTCTGCCCATACCCAGACAGAGGCCCTGCGCGAACGGATTAAGGAACTGCACTGTCTTTTCAGCATTTCCGGCCTGATTGACAAATCCGAAGCCAGTCCGGAAACAGTTTTTCCCCGCATTGCGGAAATTATCCGCTCCGGCTGGCAGTATCCGGAAGACACCTGTGTGCGCATTCTTTATGACCGGCATGAATACAGAACCTCCAATTACCGGGAAAGTCCCTGTCGCCAGACCGCTGACATTCTGGTTCACAACCGGAAAAGCGGCGTTGTGGAGGTCACGTATCTGAAAAACTTTCCCTGTGCTGATGAAGGCCCTTTTCTGAAAGAGGAAAGACTTCTGATCAATACCATTGCCAACCGGCTGGGGATTCACATTCAGCGGAAAAAAGATGAAAAGGAGCTGCGGGAAAGCCGGGAGCGTCTGGAACTGGCTCTGGAGGCAGCCAGCGACGGGCTTTGGGACTGGAACCTTGCCACAAACGAAATCTATCTGAGTCCCCGCTGGTACACCATGCTGGGATATGAACCCTTTGAACTGTCCCCAACCTATGAAACCTGGGAAAGACTTCTGCATCCGGATGACAGGGAATCTGTTGTCAGCATTGTGAGAAAACATATCGGAGGAACACAGAAAAGTTTTGAAATCGAATTCCGTCTCAGGGGCAAGTTCGGAAAATGGCTCTGGATTCTGAGCAGAGGCCGGATCATGGAAAGAGATGCTGCCGGACTGCCCGTGCGGATGCTGGGCACGCACACAGATATCAGTCTGCGAAAAGAACAGGAGCAGGCACTGCTTACGGTTCGGGACGAACTGGAAGACCGGGTGGCCCGGCGCACCATTGATCTGGTAAAAGTGAACCGTTCCCTGCTTTCTGAAATCCGGATACGGCGGCAAACCGAAAGAAAGCTTGTGGAGAATGAAACCTATCTCAGCAATATTCTGGATGGCATGCAGACCGGGGTGATTATCATTGATGCCCTGTCCCATGTGATCGTTGACATTAACCAGTATGCTGCCGAAATGATCGGAGAGGAAAAAGAAAAAATCAAAGGCAGAGTGTGTTACCGGTTTCTGTGTCCAAACCGGAAATGTCCCATGAGCAGCCCGGACAGGAAGGTGGACAGTTCAGAAAGAATTCTTCTGACTGCCCAGGGGCGTCAGATTCCGGTGCTGAAATCCGTGGCCCGGATTCAGCGGGAGGGCCGAGATTTTTTTGTGGAAAGTTTCATTGACATGCGGGATCTGAAATCTCTGATCAAAGAGCAGGAAATGGATATTGTGACAGCAAAAAACATCCTGAACCTGACCACCGGCAGATTTCACCGAATCATCCGGCTTTCTGACACATTCCGGCTCCGATCCTGCGCCATTTCCCTGCCCTGTCATCAGGAAGGCGGGGATCATTGTTTTATCCACACGCAGCGTTCATCTGATGCATCCGGGGCAGACAAAACCTTTTTCAGTCTCAAGGATCAGTCGGGCCACAAAGTGGGCTGCCTCCTGCGCAGCATTGTCACGGACATGCTGCACCGTTTTCTGCTCAGAACCCAGCCGCAGATGTCCATGACAAATATGGTGGCCGCACTTAACAGCCAGATTGTCAGAAACCGGTATTTCCGGGAAAAGGATTTTGTCACCGCCCTGATCGGAGAAATAGATCACCAAAGCCTTATGCTGGAATACATGCTCTGCGGTCATTCCCATTTCTTTGTGATGCGGGGGGAAAATCTCATTGTTCTGCCCGGAGAGGAGGCAAAGCAGGGAAAAAATATGCCCATCGGCGCGCTGGATGATATTGAGTTTTCATCCGCGTTCTTTCAACTGATGCCCGGAGATCGGATCATTGCCCATACAGACGGTCTTGATGATGCACTGCATCCCGGCAGTCAGCACTCTGCACAGACAGAATTGACAGAAATTGCAAAGGAGATTTCACACAAACCTGAATCCGTATCTCTTTGCGGCATGATACACAGGCTGCTGTCCCGTATCTCAGACATCACAGGAAACCGGATCGATCCTTCCGGCATCAACCGGACAGCGGATGATATTACCATAGTGGGGCTGGAAATTGAGGACAGCAGGGAATATGAGGAAGAAATCTGGCATCCGGGAAATCTCAGGGAACTGCAGCATTGCATTGATTCTTTTTTTCAGATCCATGAAAGACTTTGGAATGAAAGGGGATTTGAGAATCCCATGCGTCTGCGGCTGGCTCTGGCTGAATCCGCAGTCAATGCATGGAAGCACGGAAATCAGTGCCACCCGGAAAAGAAAATCCGCATACTCTCCCGATACCGGGATGATTTTCTGCTGGAGATTCATGACGAGGGACAGGGGTTTGATCCGTCTGGCATTCCGGATCCCTCGATGGGAAACCATGTGTATAAACCTCATGGCCGGGGAATTCTGATGATCCGCTGTCACGCGGACTGTTTTGCATGGAACCGCAAAGGCAATGCCATTTCAATGCTTTTTTGCAAAAATCCGGACAGTGCCGAGAAAAAAGAATCTGAGTTGCCTGTTTTGTGATTCTGTAATATAAGGGGACAGGGGCAGGAATCAGAGAGCAGAGATCAGAGCACAAACTGCCTGATTCTGAATGCAGTTTTTTGTCAACTTCTGCACAGCAGGTCCGGAGTGCAAAAAATGGGCAACGCGGTTTTTTGCACATAAAAGGACAAACGTTAAGGAAAAATACCATATAAAAATCTGCTGCTTTATCGGCAGAACGGTACAGGAGAAATACAGCATATGTTTTTACTGAAAAACCGAAGCATCGGACAGCAGATTGGCGCAGGTTTCGGAGTAATTCTTTTTATTCTGGGAATGATGATTGTGTTCAGTTTCACCGGAATCAGGCATATCGTGACAGATGCCGGTGAAGTCATTGACGGCAATCATCTGGATGCAGGTCTGGCCCAGGTGGAAGTGGATCATCTCAACTGGGTGGGCGAACTCAATTCCCTGTTCACGGATGAACAGATGACAAAACTGGAACTTGAGACGGATTACAGAAAATGCCCCTTTGGTCTGTGGCTTTACGGCACTGAACGCAAAAAGGCCGAGGAGTTTGTTCCTGAACTGGCCGATCTTTTCACACAGATGGAAAAACCCCATGAGGCTTTGCATGAATCCGCGCGAAAAATTGCAGAGATTTTCAAACCTGCAAATGACAAACTGCCCGGTTTTCTTGCTGCAAGAGAGGCTGAGCATCTGCGCTGGGCAGGAAAAATCAATCAGCTTTTTCTGCAAAATCTGGAAAAACCGGATGTGGAAACCGATCCGCAGAAATGCCGTCTGGGGCAGTGGCTTTACGGGGAGGATGCGGAAAAATCTCTGAGGGGAAATGCGCAGCTTGCGGAAATGCTGAAACAGATCATGGAACCGCACCGGAAACTCCATGAAAGCGCGATTGCCATTGGAGAAAATTACCGGCAAATCCATCCGGGACTGTCAGACACGGTAAAAAAATTCTTGGAGATGCACCATCAGGGGATGGCGGCACTGAAGCGCAGCATTGCCTCGGGCACTGCATTGTCTGCCGAAGAAACAGCATCTTTGGAATGCAGACCGGACGAATGGACAGCCAAAGAAGAAGTGCAGAAATTCATGGAAGGCTGGCCCCTGCTTCGGCAGGCAGCCGAGGAACTCAAAGAGCCCTGTTCTCTCCTGAGCCAATCATCGCTTCTGATCCGTGAGGCTCTGGAAAACGGAGACACAGCGCAGGCTGAAGCCCTTTTTCAGCAGATGGGCATTCCCGCTGATACGCGCATAAAGGAGAGCATCGGGAAAATTCTGGAAACCGAAAGGGAACTGGCAGCCGGGAGGGAAAAAGCCATGCAGATTTATATTGCACAGACCACTCCCCTGCTGGAGGAAATCAGCGGAATCCTGTACAGAATGCGAAAAACAGCAGAGAAAACTTTGGATGAACAAAAAGAGGCATTCCGCATTTATACACAGGAAACCCGCCCTGCTCTGGAACAGGTGCGGAGCCTTTTGGAACAGATTCGGGCTGAGGCAAAAAAGCATATCACAACAGATGAAAAAATGCTGGAAACCGCGCAGAAAACAAAAAGAAACGTGGGGATTGCAGGTGTTCTGGCAGGCATCGCGGCTGTTTTTTCTGCTCTGCTGATCACAAAAATAATCACTGATGAACTTCGGCAGATGAATGCAAGACTGAAAATCGGAGCCGAACAGTTGGCAACGGTGGCATCCCAGGTATCAGGAGCCTCGCAAAATCTTTCAGACGGGACATCGGAACTGGCAGCGTCTTTGGAGCAGACTTCCGCGACCATTGCAGAGATGAGCGGGGCCATCAGTGTCACGGCTGATCTGACCGCAGGTGCGCAGGAACTGATGAATGAAAACATCTCCAAATCCGCGCGTTCTTTGAAGGCACTGGTGGAACTGACGAAAAACATGGGGAAAATTGAAACCGACAGCGAGCAGATAGGCGGGGTGATCAAAACCATAGATGACATTGCCTTTCAGACCAATCTGCTGGCTTTGAATGCTTCGGTTGAGGCCGCACGCGCGGGTGAATCCGGAAGCGGGTTTGCCGTGGTTGCGGATGAAGTGCGGAACCTGGCTGTCCGATCTGCTCAGGCTGCCGGAAACACACAGAATCTGCTGGAAAACATGGCCGGGCGCATCAAAGAGGGCGCAGCAGCACTCAAACGCATGAGCGATGACTTTGACGGAATTGTGAAATCCGCATCTGTCATGGGAGAAAAAACCGCATCCATCACCAGGGCAAGCAAAGAACATGCCTCCGGCATTGCACAGGTCAATCAGGCTGTGCAGCAGATGGACACCGTGACACAGCAGAATGCGGCCGCTGCCCAGGAATCGGCTGCCGCAGCGGAAGAGCTGAATGCACAAGCGGAAGGCACTTTGGGCATCGTGAAGCAACTTTCCCGTCTGATTCAGGGAAAAGGCAAAAAACCGTCTGGGAAATGAGGGAGAAATTCGACAGGTTTGCACAGGATTTCACAACGTTGTCAAATCCTGTCGGAATCTGACGACTGATTTGCATTGACAGCACAGGGACAGTTTTGTGAAAGGGAGGCGGATGCCATGCATTTGAAAACTTCGGAACTGTCGGTTATGGAGCTTGGATTCGGCGGATACACCTGCAACTGGGGTACGCATTTCTGCGGACTTTACGAATCCGAGGCTGAGAGAGACGAGATCATGTTCGGTTATCTTGCCCGGGGACTTCGGGAAAGGGAACTTCTTGTCTGCTGCCCTGATGAGCAGGATTATGATCATACCGTTGACAGTCTTCAGGCACTGTGTCCGGAAGTTGGCCGTCCGGCCCCGGATTCCCTCCGGCTTTTTCACTCCCGCGACCTGTACCATCCCCAGGGGTTCTTTTGCCCCCGTGACATGCTGAAGGCCCATGATGATATCTGGAATGAAAACCTGCGCGCGGGAGCGAGAAATGTACGGGGAACAGCCGAAATGGTCTGGGCACTTGAAAAAATTCCGGGTGTGGAGCATCTTATGGCGTATGAATCACTTCTCAACACCTTTATCTGGGGCAAGCGATGGATCAGTATCTGCCTTTATGATGTCACGCGTTTTTCCGGATCTGTGATTATGAAGGTGCTGCAGGTGCACCCATTTGTCATAACCGGCGGCGGGGTGTTCGAAAATCCCTATTTTGTTCAGCCTGAAAAATGGCTTGCCAAATATGCGCCGGAATTTCTCGACGCTCTTTGAAATGTCAGGAGAAAACTGTACCATGAAGTACTGCCGGCTCTGGCAAATGTGTCCCAACTCTCCGAGCCGGATTTGCTGAGCTCGCGATTTATGGAATCACGCAACAGGTTTGATGTGGAATTTGTTTTTGACTTTGCGGATCAGTTGCCGTCCGGAGTTCCGGAAAGGGGGATTTTCCGGGCGGCTGCATGACAAATCCCCCTGTTCAGATGATCTCACAGCAAAGCCTGCCCCTTTGCAAAAGGACAAGGCAGACTTTTCACCCCCCTCTGACATTTTTTTACAGGCATGTGAAAAAAAGATGCAAAAAAAAATCAGATTTCATACAGTTTATATTGACAAATTCCCGTGTTTGGATTATCTATAAACATTTGCACAGGTACGGATGCTGAGTTTTGTGTTTTTCCGAGCAAAAATCGTAACATGCACAAAAAAATGGAACAGTTCCTCGGAGCACGGGCACTCTCTTCATTTTTCCGTTTTATCCTCAAGGAAATGCACGGTACAAATCTGTTTACGTTATCTTAAGTTTTTATATTCCTGAATGCCATACCATTCTGTCATATCCGAAACTGTCGGAAAATATCCTGTCTGTCAGGTGAACTGCATCCGCAGACGTGTGCCTCTCCATCCTCCCTGCCATTCCGTATGACACTGCATATGAAAAAATCACAATTGTTTATTTTAATTTTAAATTATATCAAAGGCCGAAACAGAGGGAAACATGGACACAGAGAAAAGAAATGAGATAGAGGAAAAACTCAGAAAGCTCATCGAAATGAGCATGAAACAGAAAAGCGATGATGAAATGCACAGACCGCAGAAACCGGTGTGCAATGTCATCCGACGCAGAAAGGGACAGCAGGACAAACGCATTTATGCCACAATGAACTGATCCCTTTTTTTGCAGGCAGTTTCAGGAGAATGCATTCGCTCCGGGGGCATCCGGGGATGCGGTGAGCCTTCTGAAAAAAATCGGTTCCTGTTCAAAAACACCGTGCACATATGTCAGGAATGCACTCCGGAATGGCAGATTGAGGACAAGGTTTATGGTTTTGCCGGTATTGCCGGGCGAACATCATATGATAATGGCAGTTTTTCTGTGGAATGCCCGATGTCCGCAGGCACTTATGGAGGGTTGTATCCCCCTGTCCGGGACAGGGGGATATTGAAAAGCTGATTGCAGCCGGAACAGATTTCAGAACAGGAGCATTCCGGTCAGCAATCAGGGGATTTTTTTACTATGGAGGAAGATAAGAATTATGGCAAGCGGAACCGTCAAGTGGTTTAATGACAAAAAAGGCTATGGTTTTATTGAAAAGGATGAGGGCGGAGATGTGTTTGTGCATTACTCAGCCGTGGCAATGTCCGGATTCAAAACCCTGGTGGAAGGTGACAGAGTCACTTTTGAAGTGGAACAGGGGGAAAAAGGACCTGCAGCGGCAAATGTGAGAAAAATGCAGTAAAACCTGCCTGAAAAGCACGCACAAAGGCGCATTGCCGGATTTGGCAATGCGCCTTTTTTTTGCACAGGAACGATTCCCTTCCGCTCTCCGGCTGCCATGTGTCCGGAGAAAAAAGAAACTCTTGCAAAAGATGCCGGGCAATATTAAGATGGGCAGAAAAAAACACAGATCTGAGTGCAAATCTTTACTATGGCAAATGATGTACTGACAACCCATTCCTCTGACCGGCACGGCATTGTCTCCCGGAAACGTTTTTCCGAGGATGAAGAACCGGAGATCCTTTCCCTGCGGCCGGATCGGCTGGCCGATTATGTGGGACAGGCTGAGGTGGTGGAAACGCTGGAAATCGCGATTGCGGCAGCCAAAAAACGCGGAGAACCGCTGGATCATGTGCTTTTTCACGGCCCCCCCGGACTGGGAAAAACCACCCTTGCCCATATCATTGCCAATGAAATGGGAGGAGACCTTACCGTAACCTCCGGTCCGGCTCTGGAAAAAGGCGGAGATCTCATCGGCATCCTCACCCATCTGGAGGAGGGAGATGTGCTGTTTGTGGATGAAATCCACAGGACGCCCAAAACCGTTGAAGAATTTCTTTATCCCGCGATGGAGGATTTTGCCGTGGATTTTGTCTTTGACAAAGGGGTTCATGCCCGAAGTCACCGCTTCCGTCTCAAACGCTTCTCCCTTGTGGGAGCCACCACAAGAGTGGGACTTCTTTCCGCGCCGCTGCGGGATCGTTTCGGCATTTTCCGCAATCTTGATTTTTACAATGATGCGGATCTGATGAAAATCACCAGACGTTCAGCCGCGCTGCTGAAAGTGGACATTGATGCCCATGGGGCAGAGGAACTGGCCCGGAGATCCAGAGGAACGCCCCGCATTGTCAACCGGCTGCTCCGCAGAGTCAGGGATTATGCACAGGTGCGCGGAGATGGCAGTATTTCCAAAAACACGGTGGAAGCTGCCCTGGCCCTGGAGGGCGTGGACGGACTGGGGCTGACCGGACTTGACCGGCGCTATCTCACCACGATTATCCATTATTATAACGGCGGTCCGGTGGGGATTGAGGCCATTGCCGCAACCCTGCAGGAGGAAACCGACACCCTGGTGGATGTGGTGGAACCTTTTCTGCTCAAAATCGGTCTGCTCACCCGGACATCATCCGGCAGAAGAGCTTCGGAATCAGCCTGCAAACATCTTTCCCTTCCCCTGCCCCGGAAAAACCAGTCTGCCCTGTTTGTGAACTGATTATGTCTGTAATCACACTTCTGACGGATTTCGGTTTGCAGGATGAATATGCCGGAGTGATGAAAGGGGTGATTCTGTCTGTCCATCCCCCAGCAGTGATTGTTGACATCAGTCATCAGATTGATCCCCAGGATGTAATGCAGGCTGCACATATGCTTTGCTCATCCTGGCCGTATTTCCCGGCCGGAACAGTTCATGTGACTGTGGTGGATCCGGGAGTGGGCGGAAAACGCGGCATCCTGGCGGCACAGCGCGAGGGGCATCTTTTTCTTGCGCCGGACAACGGCATACTCTCTCTGCTCGCGGAAGACGGAAATTTTAAATCCCTGATTCGGGTGGAAAATTCCATGTATTTCCGGAATACGGTCAGCCGCACCTTTCACGGAAGGGATATTTTCGCTCCTGTTGCTGCACATCTGTCAATGGGGGTGAAGCCGGAAAACCTGGGACGGCCTGTGGATTTGACGCAGATAAAACAGATGGAATCTGAAAAACCTTCTGTTTCCGAAAAAGGCGAACTCATCGGAAAGATTGTCAGCACAGACCGTTTCGGCAATCTGATCAGCAATATTTCAGAGGAGCTTCTCAGCCGGTTCGGAAAGCATCGGCGTGTGGAAATTCATCTTGCTTCCTGCAAAATTGAAGGACTGTCTGAAAGTTATGACAGCGCTGCCACTGGTCAGCCTCTTGCCATTATCGGCAGCAGGGGGCTTTTGGAGATTTCCGTAAACTGCGGACATGCGGGGAAGTATTTCAGGGTGGGGAAAGGGGCGCAGATCACGGTGACAGGGAGGCAGGTTTCACAAAACAGCAAATTGCGGAGGAAAACTGTATGAACCGCTTCAAGAATATTCTCTGTGTAAGTGAGGAGCGCACGGATCAGATCTCGGCTGTTGAAAGGGCGGTTTCTCTTGCAGAGAACAATCAGGCAAAACTTGGAATTATCAGTGTGATTCCGCCTGTGCCGGAGGATTTGCGGGCAGAGACTGTCAAAGACCGGATGCAGATGATAAAAACGCTTGCGGAACCTTATCAGAAAAGACTTGACATCCGGTTTGAGGCGTCCGGACGCCGGCACGGCCTTTCTTGAGGTGATCTGGGGCAGTGCTTGCGCAATGGATATGATTCATAATCAAGGCAGCGGAAAATCCTGATTTTCTCAAAAGGTTGTTCGGCAGTGATGATATTCATCTGCTGCGCAAATGTCCTTGTCCGGTATGGATTATGAAACCTCCGGAAAAAGCAAATTACAAGTGCATTATGGCGGTTGTTGATTTTGATCCCTTAAAGTCCGCAGCCATGGAACAGGCACTCAATCAGGAAATTCTTGCACTTCCAGTTCACTTTGCTCCTGTCCGAATTTTGCATCCCTGCACCTGGTTCACGCATGGGAGGCTTTTCCTGCTGGCGTTATGCGGAGTCGGAGTGAAAATACGGCAGAGAAGATTGCCGCCTATATTGAAAGAGGAGTACACTCTTCATCAGAACGGACTGTATTCGCTTAGGGAAAGCCTCCGTGGACCGATCGGCACGGAGGCATATACCCATCTGTCCCCGCACTTCCATCTGCAAAAAGGATGGGCACAAAAGATCATAGCGGCAATGGCTTGCTGAACTGCGGGCCGATATTGTCTGGCGGGCAATAGCGTTTACAGGTATTTCAGGGTTTACCATTGGCAACACGGCAGAGGTTGTTCTGGAACAGTTGGCCTGCTCGGTGCTTGCGGTAAAGTCTTCGGTTTTTATTATTACCCGAGGAACCTCTGACCGGGAGTTTTCGGAAAGGACAGCAGTCCGTTGCCTGATCTGTCCCAACAGCAAGGACATTTCCCTTTGTGCTGTGAAGACAATGTGTTCCCATCATCAATGCGAATTAAGAGTCAGATTCCGACAGGATTTGACAACTTTTGAAAAGTTGTCAAATCTCCGCAAATCCTGCATGAATATATGACAGTCTGTTTTTGTTCATTCTGAAATTTTCAGATATTGATTCGCATCATCAGACAATGAAAGAGAGTTTATGAATGACCGATACATAAGCATTTTCTCCGGAGCAGCCGGTTCTGGGTGATTATAAGCAGGATTTTGTGGTTCTGCTCCAGACATTGACCGTTGCCCAGTCCCTTGACCATATCAGATCCTATGATTGGTGAAAAGATTGTCTATTTTTATGTGACAGATGATGATCAGCACTTCTTGGTGGGAGTCATCCTGACACGAAGTGCCGCTTATTGCCTCTTTGGAACAGCGCATTTCCGAGATAATGATCAGGGCAGGTCATGACAATTCCCCAGTGTAAACTGCAGGGAGGCTCGTGAACTGTTTCCGGTTCGGCATAAATTTCCTGGTACTTTGTCACAGACGGGCAGAACTTGCATTTTGTGGGTTGTAGATGTCAGCATGTTTATAGCAAATATTGATCTGGCAGAGCGAGCGGATGGATGAGATATTTGAATCCATTTGTTTCCTGGATTTCACAGATACGGATAGCCCTCACCGTTTCGTGCATTTCGCCTGCATCTGCTGGCTTATGGCCACTATTGCAAGCGGGACAGTATGTGCTCTGCTGTCCAGCACTTATGAACTTACACTGGCCAAAAGTCTGCGCTGGCCTTTTCCAGACAACGGTGCGACTGAAGAAAGCAGGAGCATGCGGAGTCCATGATAGTGACAATCAATGCAATTGCGCAGAACCAAACCAAGTCTGACACGGTTTGCACGCGCCAGCGGGAGACAGGCACTGCCCTGATGCTTGGGGCAGCGTGCGGTTTCATTGTGGGACTGTTCGATTTGGCGGGGACAGGGAATGACCTCTATTACCATAGGAAGCAGCATTCTGCTGTCAATCTGTGCGGGCTTCCCTTTCGATTAAGCATTCCCGCAACTGCTGCACGCACTGAAACTTGATCCCAAAATTGCGGCAGACCGGTGACGCTGGTTGTCACCGACATTTGCACACTTCTTTTTTGTATTTCAGTCTTGCAGCCGTACTGCTTTGAACCGGAGGAAGCAGAGAATTTGCATAAGTGAAAAAACACCATGCAAACGCATTTTGCACCCTCCTCCCGATGGGGCGGCGTGCGGGAGTGCAAAAAGCAGGCGGAGCGATTTTCCGGCATATTTTCCGAAAGGGACAAACATTGACAAAAAAATTGTAAAATCAATCTGTTTTAATCCAAAAACAAAGAAGTTCTGACAGTGGATCAGATTCGGTTGACAAATCACAGAGAAATTCTCCTCCCGGTTTGGCGGTGGAGATTCGAATCAGCCGATTTGATCCGGTGCCGAATTTTTCCGGAGGTTTTTTTTATGTATTCCAAAATACTGGTCTTTCGTTTCTCCTCTGAGGTGCCCATAAACCCCCGGTCCGCCATCTTGCGTGAGCATGATCTGACATTCAACATTCTCAACGCGGCAGATTTTTCCCCGAAAAGAGGGCATCATGGTGCTGGAGCTTTCGTGAAAAGAAGAATTTCAGCAAAGGGGTAAAGTACCTCAAAGAGCAGGTGTGCAGGTGAACAATGCCGAGCAGGAGGTGCGGCGCATAGAGGAAAATGCAATGCACCAGGCGCGCCGCACGGTTGTCTGTCCCAATTGCGGCCCTGTATGTCAAAACGGTCCGGAGATATTTGGTTGAATTTGATCAGAGCAAATGCAGCGTGTGCGAGCTTTGCAGGTCCTGGCCTGTCCCACCCATGCCATGAAGGTGCGACCGACCAATCAGTTGTTTTTTGCCTGATGCCCCTCTTTGCCATTGCCCTCAGCGGCGGCATAGATTCCCTTGCGGCCGCTTCCCTGCTGATGGAACAGGGGCATAATCCTGTCGGAATTCATTTCACCACCGGCTTTGAAACCGTATCAGCCGATGAGGTGGTGCAGGCCGGGAAAAGGCTTGGGATCCGAACCGAAATTCTGGACTGTGCAAAGCAGTTCAGAGCCAAAGTGGTGGACAATTTTCTGCGCACCTACCAAAGCGGACAGACACCGAATCCCTGCCAGATCTGCAATGCGGTTGTGAAATTCGGCATTAGGGTGCTTGCCCGGAAACTGGGCGCAGACAGATTTGCCACCGGCCATTACGCCCGTGTCCGGCAGAATCCCGATGGCCGGCATTCCCTGCTGAAAGGTGCGGATTTGCAAAAGGATCAGTCCTATTTTCTTGCTTTTCTGAATCAGGAACAGCCAGTAGTCTGCGGTTTTCCTCTGGGGAATTCTGAGCAAACCGGAGTGCGCAGACTTGCAGAGGAAAAAGCGGTTTGTTCGCAATGCAGAAAGAAAGTCAGGATATCTGCTTCATTCGGGAGTCTTTACAGAGAATTTCTTGAAAAAACAGCCGGAGGAATTGCCCCTTAGCCCTTGCCCGATTACCGATACCAGGGGGAAACAGATCGGAGAGCATCAGGGACTTCATCTGTTCACTGTGGGACAGCGCCGGGGCATCAACTGTCCCGCGTCCGAGCCTTATTATGTGGTGCGGCTGGATACAAAAAACAACCGGCTGGTTGTGGGATTCCGGGACGAACTGCTCTGTCCGGAATTCCGGGTCAGAGACATCAACTGGATCGCTCCTCCGCCTTCTGCCCCCCTTTCTGTTCATGTACGGGTCAGATACCGGCACAAAGAAGTGCCAGCAACCGTATTCCCGGAACCCGGCAATCGGGCACGGGTCTGTTTTGCTGAACCCCATCCCGCAGTCACGCCGGGACAGGGAGCAGTGTTTTACCGGGGCGATGAGGTGCTGGGCGGCGGCCGGATAGAAGTTTTCGAATAAACAGTCATGACCGCATCTGATGGGAACGCAAGAAACACATAAGGAAGATTGCTCCGGCATTTTGGAAAAAGAGAATGCGGAACACAGCAAAAGAAAGAAGGAAAAAAAATGGAAATTTCAACATTGTCTGCGGTTTCTCCTGTGGACGGGCGTTACCGCAGGGCCGCAGAAAAACTGGCTGATTATTTTTCCGAACGTGCGCTGATCCGTTACCGGGTGATCACGGAAGTGGAATACTTCATCGCGCTGTGCCAACTGCCTCTGCCGCAGTTGAAAGATTTTCCCGCGGATCGTTTTGAAAGCCTGCGGGCCCTGTATCAGCGTTTTTCCGTGCAGGACGCGCAGAAAATCAAGGACATTGAAAAAGTCACCAATCACGATGTCAAGGCTGTGGAATATTTTCTCAAAGACGCATTCCATGAACTGAAACTGGACGGTTTCAAAGAATTCATCCACTTCGGCCTGACTTCGCAGGACATCAACAACACGGCCCTGCCTGCTTCCCTGAAAGACGCTTGGCAGGAGGTCATTCTTCCCGCTCTCAATCAGGTGATTGATGTGCTCACGGACAAAGCAAAGGAATGGAAACAGATTCCCATGCTGGCCCGGACCCACGGCCAGCCTGCATCGCCCACCAGACTGGGAAAAGAGATTTATGTTTTCGCGGAGCGTCTGATCGTGCAGAGGGATTTGATGAAAACCATTCCCTTTTCCGCGAAATTCGGGGGAGCCACAGGCAATTTCAATGCGCATCATGCAGCTTACCCGGAAGTGGACTGGATTGCCTTCGGAGACCGGCTGGTGAATGAAGTTCTGGGGCTGCGGCGTTCCCGCGTCACCACTCAGATTGAGCATTACGACAATCTCGCAGCCTTCTGCGACAATGTGAAACGCATCAACACCATCCTCATTGATCTGACGCGGGATATGTGGGCCTATATTTCTATGGATTATTTCAAACAGAAGATCAGGGCAGGGGAAATCGGTTCATCGGCCATGCCGCACAAGGTCAATCCCATTGATTTTGAAAATGCCGAGGGCAATCTGGGCATTGCCAATGCAGTGTTTGAGCATCTTTCCGCAAAACTGCCCATTTCCCGGCTGCAAAGGGATCTCACAGATTCCACTGTGACCCGGAACATCGGCGTGCCTTTGGCCCATACCCTGATTGCGTTCAAATCCCTGCTCCGGGGCATGGGCAAGCTGATTCTGCACGAAGAGAAAATCCGCGCGGATTTGCAGGACAACTGGGCAGTGGTGGCCGAGGCGATTCAGACCGTGCTGCGGCGAGAGGGATTTCCCAAACCTTATGAAGCCCTGCTGGGACTGACGCGGACAAATGAAAAAATCACGCAGAAAGCCATCGCGGATTTCATTGCGGGTCTGAATGTGTCCGAAGCTGTGAAAGAGGAACTGCTGCGCTTCACACCGGAGAATTATACGGGAATCTGCGCGTTCTGATTTTTTCAGGGCATGAAAAACAGGCGGCAAAAGGGAAAAATTTTTTCAGGTCTTCCGGAAATGGAAACAGGGTGCGGCAAACAGACTGATAAGGAGTTCCGTTATGATCAGAACGTATTGTGATCTGCTGATAATTCTGTTTTTTCTGAATTTTTCAGGAATCTCTTTGGCGCAAAGCACAGACATCTGCCAGGAGATTGGGGCAGATTTGCGTCTGCCCATGCCCTGCGTGGAATTTCAGGATGTGCAGTACAGCTTTGACATGGAGTATTTCCAGAATCCTTCTGATACCGAAGGGTTGTACTGGAAAATTGATCTCAGCACTTTGACAGTCAAAGAACTGCCTTATGCACAGTGCCTGACTCTGAAGAACAATCTGAAAATCTATGCTGCGTGCATGGAATATGAAAAGGTTCCCTACCGCTTTGTTCTTTCCTATGCACCGGATGCGCATCCCGAAGCGCTGGCCTGGAAAATGGAGGTCAGCACCTTTCCCCGGTTCCGGAACCGCCGTCTTATGGAAGCGGCTGGCTGGACATCGGAGAGGAAGCATGGAATACCCATCTGGTGCATTATACTCCGGAAAGTCTGCGGCACACACGCAATCCCGGACTTCTGGTCTATCTGCACGGAGACGGCGAATCTGCACTGTCAGCCTTAACATACCGCCTGGAAAGGGATTTCAGGGCAGTTGCCGAGGAAAAAGGCATGGTGGTGATTGCAGTGCAGGCATATCAGGGATTCCGTCTGGTGAATGAATACGGAAAATATGCCTATGATGACTGCAAAAATACGGTGGATGCCATTCTGCTTGCCCATAAGATTTGGGGCGTGAATCCCTGGGAAACATATCTTGTGGGATATTCTGCGGGCGGGCCCGGTGCGGTGCTGATTGCCAGAAGTGAACTCAGACCGGTGATACGGGCTGTGAATCTCTGGTGCGCACCGTTCAACATCTATGCACTGATTCCCAATCTGTATACAGCACAGGCTCCTGTCAGGCTGGTATCCAATGCCGGTGATCCCAATTACACGCTCTCCTTTCCCTACTGGCAGCATTATCTTTCCGCATACGGGCATTCTGTGGAAGCAGTGCTGGAAACGCATCTCTCCGGACATCAGTTTGACGCCCAAAGTGTGCAAAATGCTGTGGACTGGATGATGCAACTGCCTTGATTTTTCATTAAAAAACTGCTGCTTTTTCGGAACCCCTGAGGATTTTGAAAACCCTCAGGGCTTGCAGCAGGTTATTTTCCTGACAGCCCCTCACGGGCAAAATGCTGCTTTGAAAGAGTTCCGGATCTGCGGGATGTTCTTTTCCGGAAATCGACTTAAAAGTTCAGAGAATCTTCACAATGGTTCTGGAGACAGTTTTTCCCTGTTCTCCGGCCTGAATGTCCGCGTAAACCGTTTTCAGCCGATTTTCCGCGAACAACTGAATACATTCCGGATAAAGAATCCATTCCTGCCGCAGTCCCTTTTCTTTCACCTTTTCCAGCGTATCTGCCGGTTCAATGGCAAAAGCCCGCTGACCGACAATGGGCCCGGAGTCCTCTCCGTAATCAATGAAATGAACCGTGCATCCTCCCATGCGGCACCCGTAACGGAAAGTGTCACCATATCCGTCTGTTCCGGGAAATGCAGGCAGCAGGGCAGGGTGAATGTTCATAATCCGGGGATGGGCAGGATCGGTATTGATCCGATCAATGAAATAGGGGGTCAGATTTCGCATGAATCCGGCCAGCACCAGCAGATCAAAGGGATAAGATTTCATTTCCGCCAGCAGGGCAGCTTCGGCAATCGCGCGGGTTTTGAGAAAAAAATCCCTCTTGCCGGGAGTATGATCAGCCGGAAAAAAGGACTGTTTTTTCTGCATATCTTCCAAGTCAAAATCTTCCGGCAGAAGACTGTCCTGGGGATTTTTTTTATACGTGCTGATAATTTTTGAATAATCCACCACAAAATGGGGAATGCCGTGTTTTTCAGCCCGCCCCAGCCCTTTGGCCCGGGGATTGTCTGAACCCACAAACACCATGTTTCCGTCAATTTTTCCGGATTCGCACGCGTCAATAATGGCCTGCAGATTGGTTCCGCCGCCTGAGATCAGTGCGCCGATACGGATTTTCTCTTTCATGATACTTTGACCTCCGTTGAAAAAAACTTTCCTTTGCATTTTTAAGGAGCCCCAAAGAGAAAGTTTGGAAACTT
This sequence comes from Desulfobacterales bacterium, assembly GCA_041390465.1. Lineage (GTDB taxonomy): Bacteria > Desulfobacterota > Desulfobacteria > Desulfobacterales > Desulfococcaceae > JAABRU01. The sequence continues at coordinate 20,687 of JAWKPW010000049.1, forward strand.
TCGGGCGCTTTGCCAAATTTTCCGTTTGGCAGTCCTTTCCTGGGGGTTTTCCTGATGTTGGATAAAGGGCAATCGTTTTGATCCTGTGCTGATTTTGGAAACAGAGAAATTGATACCTCCCTTCATGTCTTTTCAGAATGGGAATGTCAACAGCAAAATTTTTTTTCACTTTGTTTTTCACAAAAAAACTTGCTATTTTTTTTTGTCTGGTGCAATGTTTCTCCATAAAGAAACAGGAATGCTTATGACTTCTTCCCATGAAAAGACAAAAGAGGAACCCCTTTCCGAAGAACTTGCAAAAGTGTTTGCGGAAATCCGGGACAAGGCAGAAATGGCAGCGTTTCTCAGGGAAATCCTGACGCCCAAAGAGATCAGCGATCTGTCCAAGCGATGGGAACTGCTCAAAGATTTGTTTGCCGGAGAAACCCAGCGCCATATTGCGGCAAAGCACCGCATCAGTCTGTGCAAGATCACCAGAGGCTCAAAGATTCTGCGCAGGAAAAATTCCGCCACCCTGCAACTGCTGAAAAAATATTACGGATAAAAAAATCAAAAGGAGATAACGTGTTATGGCAGCATTGCTGACAATTTTTTTCACATCCTTTGTCATTGCCCTGTCCGGCGCAATGATGCCGGGCCCTCTTTTCACCGTGACAATCAGCGAAAGCTCGCGGCGGGGATATATGGCCGGGCCTCTGCTGATTGCAGGTCACGGCATCCTCGAACTCCTGCTGGTCATTGCCCTGATGATGGGGCTGGCTCCTTTGCTGAAACAGAATGCGGTCTTCATTGTCATTGCATTTGCCGGATCAGCCATTCTGCTGTGGATGGCATACGGCATGTTCCGGGCATTGCCGGAACTCAGTCTGCAATACACGGGAGAAGAGAAAAGGGGAGGCAGTCTCCTTTTGTCCGGGGCATTGCTGAGTCTGGCCAATCCCTACTGGAGCATCTGGTGGGCTTCCATTGGTCTGGGATACATTCTGCACAGCATGGAACTGGGAACAGCCGGAGTCTTTGCTTTTTTCTGCGGCCATATTGCCGGTGATCTGTTCTGGTACACAGCGATTTCCACTGCTGTATGGCGGGGCCGCTCCTTTCTCAGCGACCGTGCCTACCGTTATGTGATTGCCGGATGTGCTGTGTTTCTGGTCCTGTTTTCCTGTGTCTTCGCGTATTCCGGATTTGTGCGCTGCACCGGAGCCTGAGAAAATGACAGCGGGTCAAACCGGCTGACAATGTCATTCCTTCCGGAATTCCGGTTTGTTTTTCGGATGTTTTCAGCCTCACCGTCAGGCTCAGAGCAACAGATTGGCCCCTCTGCAAAAATCCCCGTGACTGACGCTGCCAAAAATGCTTCCATCCATTTTGCCGCCAATATCAGAAAACCTCTGAAAATTATGAGATTTTATATCCTGTTTCAAACTTTGTGCCTTTGCGTCTTCAGGGCGGAAAAACGGGAATTTTCTGCTGAAACCTTTTTCAGATTTCATATCTGCGGATCCGCCTGGCACCGGAGGATGGGAATTTCAGAATCAAACCGTTATGACTCACTGCGGAACTGAGACACAGGCTCAGGCAGCAAAAAGAGCCTGTGTCTTTGTCAGAGAAACTCTGTCATTGACAGGCGGGCATCATTTTTTTATAAGCAGGTCAGCATAGATTTTTGGGTATGGTGTTTCAGAAAAACGGGATTTTTCGGAAAAATCCGGTTTTTTGAATACCTGAAAACTTTCGGCTGCGTACTGATTGCGTCTGAAAATTGTTTTGAATTCAAACGATACCGTATTTGCTGCGGATAAACAGAAAATTGACAACAGAGGAATCCAGATGATTCAAATCAATGAACATTATCTGAAACTGCAGGCATCTTATCTGTTTACAGACATTGCCCGCCGGGTTTCCGCTTTTCAGAAGGCCAACCCGGACAGAAAACTCATCCGTCTGGGAATTGGGGATGTCACTTTCCCGCTTCCCCCGGCCTGCATTGAGGCATTTCACCGGGGTGTGGAGGAAATGGCTGATGCTGCCACATTCCGGGGATACGGACCGGAACAGGGATATGATTTTCTGCGGGAAAAAATTGCAGAACATGATTTCCAATCCAGAGGAGCGGATGTGTCTCCGGACGAAATTTTTGTCAGTGACGGCGCCAAATGCGACACCGGCAATATTCAGGAAATTTTTTCCGTACAGGCAAAAATTGCCATTCCTGACCCGGTCTATCCCGTATATGTGGACACCAATGTCATGGCCGGACGCACCGGAGCCTTCAGGGACGGCAGATATGAAGATCTGATTTATATGGACAGCACAAAGGAAAACGGATTTATCCCGGAGATTCCCAAAGAAACTCCGGATCTGATTTATCTGTGCTTTCCCAATAACCCGACCGGCGCGACCATCCGCAGGGAGCAGTTGAAAGACTGGGTGGATTTTGCACGGAAAAACCGGGCGCTGATTCTTTTTGATGCAGCCTATGAAGCCTTCATACGGGATGAAAGCCTGCCCCGATCCATATACGAAATTGAAGGTGCGCGGGAAGTGGCCCTTGAATTCCGGAGTTTTTCCAAGACTGCGGGATTCACCGGAACCCGGTGTGCGTTCACGGTTGTGCCCAAAGCGTGCATGGCGTATGACAGCAAAGGGAATGCCCATTCTCTGCATCAGTTGTGGAACCGGCGTCACGGAACCAAATTCAACGGGGTTTCCTATCCGGTGCAGAAGGCCGCGGAAGCTGTGTACAGTGAGGAGGGACAGGCCCAGACCAAAGCCCTGATTGATTCTTATCTGAAAAATGCGGCTCTGATCCGTCAGGAAATGACCGCACTGGGATTTGAATGCACAGGCGGAGAAAATTCCCCCTACATCTGGGTGGACAGCAGACAGGATTCCTGGGAATTTTTTGATCTGCTGCTCAACAAGGCCGGCGTGGTCTGCACACCCGGTTCCGGATTCGGGAAATGCGGAAACGGTTATATCCGCATCAGCGCGTTCAATCATTATGAGAATGTGCAGAATGCGATGGAACGTATCAAAGAAGCTCTGGCCCGCTGAGAAAAGTGTTTCTGTCTCAACAGCGGATTCACGCGGATTTCACAGATTGAGCGGATTTGTCAGGAAAAAAATCGCGTTTCTGAACTGTAATTCACAGGATTCTCATGAAGTTCCGGGATGCTCCCCTCATGTTCATCACAGAAATCACATGAATCACAGCTCAGACAGTCAAAAATCGGCACTGCATGAGCAAGTCAGATTCTGTTGACATTTCCGCAGCATTCTGAATTTGTCATAAACCGCGTCTCTGATCTGAACCAAGCGGATTTTCACGGACTCTGCCCGGAATGAGGCACGGCACTGTCTGCGGTTCAGAACCGAGACCGAAACCGGCAGACTGATCTGAAATGTCAACAGAACAGAGCAGTTGCCCAATTGGGCAACATTTTCCTCTTGAGAGAGGCGGGGTGTGTCCGATGCCTGGACTCAAACACACCCCATCCCCACTCTCAGGAAGGGGCTGGGGGACTGTCCCATACTGTTTTTTAAATTTATAAAGCAAGATGTTGTTTAATAACGATTCTCCATTGATCTGAAATTAAGCTGTTCAGGCATAAAATTTTTCAGAAAAACCGGATTTTTCGGAAAAATCCGGTTTTTTGAATACATGAAAACTTCTTTTTGCCTGCGTATCAGTATCTTTTCAATGGGGAATCGGTATAAGTCGATTTCCGGAAAAAAATATCCCTCAGATTTGACAGGTTTTCAAAAGTTGTCAAATCTTTCAGGTGACGGAACAGGTGCATTCATTTTCAGAAATCACCTAAAATCAACATGGGCAGCATTATGGATGTGCCATTCAGCATGGTGTTTGTTGCAGATGGACAAAAATCCGTATATTTAAAAAAATACAATAATATTAAATTTTTATTTTTATTGTCATTTTTTGTCTGACAGTATGGCAAACAGCCTGAAAAAAACAGATCACATTAACGGGATGTATTACAGAGGTGCATATATCAAATGGAAAAAACAGCAGTTTCAAAGAATGAAAACGCTTCTGCCGCGCGCATTGGGGTGTATGTGTGCCGCTGCGGTCTGAACATCGGCCAGACAGTGGACTGCGCCAAGGTCGCGGAAAACGTGAAACATATTGAAGATGTGGTGGTTTCCAAAGAAATCACCTATGCCTGTTCCGAACCGGGACAGGCAGAAATCAAAGCAGATATTGCCGCACAGGGACTGGATCGGGTGGTGGTGGCATCCTGCTCCCCCCGTCTGCACGAGCCGACCTTCCGGCACATGATGCAGGAGGCGGGCCTCAATCCCTATCTGCTGGAAATGGCAAACCTGCGCGAGCAGTGCAGTTGGGTGCATATGAGTGAACCTGCTGCTGCCACAGACAAATCCGAAGATCTGGTGAAAATGGCCATTTCCCGCGTGCGGATGCTTACGCCGCTGCATGAGCAGACCCTGCCCCTGACCAAAAGCACAATGGTCATCGGCGGCGGCATAGCAGGGATTCAGGCTGCTTTGGATTTGGCGGACAACGGATACAAAGTGATTCTGGTGGAAAAGAGTCCTTCCATTGGCGGGACTATGGCGCAGTTGGACAAAACTTTCCCCACAATGGACTGCTCCATCTGAATTCTGGGGCCGAAAATGGCGGATGCCGGTCGGCATCCCAATATTACGCTTCATACCATGAGTGAAGTGTCCGGAATCAGCGGATATGTGGGAAATTTTGAGGTAAAAATCGTCAAACGCGCCCGCTATGTGGATGAAAAAGAATGCACAGCCTGCGGTGAATGCGCACGGGTCTGCCCTGTGGTCTGGCCTGATGAATTCAATGTGGGGCTGTCTTCGCGCAGGGCGGTTTACATTCCCTTTCCCCAGTCGGTTCCATCAGCGTATGTAATCAACATGAATGAGTGCATGGGAAGGGGATGTTCCAAATGTCTGGACGCTTGTGACAAAAAGTGCATCACGTTTCATATGTCAGATCGGGAGATTACGGAAAAAGTCGGTTCCATTGTGGTGGCAACCGGCATGGAACCCTATGATCCCCGTGAAATGGATGAATACGGTTATACACGCTTTGAAAATGTGGTGACCAGTCTGGAATTTGAACGGCTGGTCAACGCGGGCGGTCCCACAAAGGGAAAACTCATCCGTCCCAAAGACCGGAAAAAGCCTGCATCTGTGGGATTTATCCAGTGTGTGGGTTCGCGCTCCAAACGCAGGGGCGGAACCCACTGCTCCAATATCTGCTGCATGAATACCATCAAAAGCACGCTGGTATTAAAAGAACATTATCCGGACATTGAGATCAAAGTCTTTTATATTGACATCCGGGCATTTGGCAAGGGATTTGAAGACTTGTACAACCGCAGCCGCAGTCTGGGGGTTCAGTATTCCAGGACTGCCTGGTTCTGTGGAGGAACTGCCGGATGGAACCATGCGTGGCAGTGGGAAAACACCGCGACCGGAAAAATTGAATTTCATGATCTGGAAATGCTGGTATTGGCCTGGGCATGAAGCCCTCTCCGGTACACAGAAACCGAGGAAATGCTGGGACTGCAGCTCACATCAGACGGATTTTTTTTAGAGGCACATCCCAAACTGCTGCCTGTGGATGCGGCAACGCGGCATTTTCATGCGGTGCGTGAGGGCCAAAGGACATTAAGAGTGTGACCAGGGTTCTGCTGCGGCTGCAAGAGCCATCCGCCTGATGCACAAAGGGGAAATCAGTTCGGAGCCGATTACATCTGAAGTTCTCACAGAACACTGCAAAATCTGCGGAAAATGCGCAGAAGTCTGTCCTTACAACGCGATTACGGTGGATGTGAAGAAAAAAATTCCCGCAGTGGTGAACACGGCCGCGTGCGCGGGGTGCGGAACCTGCGCGGCTGAATGCAAATTCGGCGCGATTGTGATGAACCATTTCACAGATGCACAGATTCTGGCACAGGTGCATACGCTGCTCGCGGAAAATCCAAAGGAAAAGATTCTGACCTTTGCCTGCAACTGGTGTTCCTATGCTGGAGCGGATTACGCTGGCGTATCCCGATTGCAGTATCCGGCCAATGTGCGCCTGATCCGCACCATGTGTTCAGGCCGTGTGGATGAGAAATTCATCTGGGAAGCATTTGCCAAAGGCGCGCCGGTTGTGCTGGTCAGCGGCTGTCATATTGGTGACTGCCATTATATTGACGCGAATCACTGGACAGTGAAACGGGTGGAAAAAGTCCGGAAAAAGATGGAAAAGATCGGCATCCGTCCGGAGCGGGCTGGTAACTGGAATGGATCAGCGCAGAAGGCGTGCGCTTGCGCAGGTGATGAAGGATATGGATGCTTTGCGCAAAAGTGTAAGTGAGGAGGAAATTGCCGAGACAGCGCGGATATTGACGGAGCGGAAAAAGTAGGGTGGGCAAAAGCGGAGCGTTGCCCACCATGCTGCATTTGTGAAATGCACGATGTCTGCTGGAAAATCAAATGGTGTGCATAATCTGATTTTTTCCCAAAAATCAGATTATGCACACCCTACTGCACTGATTATTAGAAATAACAAACCGCTGTTTCTCAGAAATTCATAATTTCCGGACAGCAGATTGTACAGATAAATGGAAGTAAAACCCAAAGAAATAAGAGAATACCTTACCAGCGAAGGAGTTTCCCCTTTTTCAGACTGGATTGACAGTTTGAAAGACAAAACAGCCCGTGCCAAAATTCGTATCCGTCTTGACCGTCTGAAACTTGGCAATATGGGAGACTGCAAATCAGTGGGAGACGGAGTTTCGGAATTGCGTATTGATTTTGGAAACGGTTGCAGAGTTTATATCGGACAGGACGGAGATGTTCTTTTGTTATTGCTTTGCGGAGGTACAAAAAAAGACGCAGGCGGAGGACATCAGAAAAGCCAAAGCATACTGGAAGGATTACAAAAGGAGAAAACATGGACAAACTGTCAAGATCCTATCAGGATGAACTGTTAAAGGCACTGACTGACCCTGAAGAAGCTGCTGCCTATCTGAACGCTGCCCTTGATGAAGGTGACAATGAACTGTTTCTGCTTGCACTTGGGAATGTGGCAGAAGCCCGGCATATGAAAAAAAGGGGAAAAACTGTTTCCTTATCGGATCTGACAAACATTTTGGACAATATGGGATTACGATTTGCAGCAAAATCTGAAATGCAGAGTAAGCAGATTGCAATGGATGCAGGATGATTGGCAGCGGGCTTGTCAAAAACATACTGAAAATGCAGTGAATCAAAATGCGAAGGTGAACATGTCCGAATCTGTGTCTGTTCTTTACAGACCTGTGGGAAAAGCCGAAATGGAAAAGATTGCAGACTCCGGTTTCAGGGCATTTCCGCCAAGACTGCCGGAGCAGCCGTTTTTTTTATGTGATTGTGATGCATGAATATGCTGTGCAGATTGCAAAAGAATGGAATACCAAAGACAGGCATTCCGGATTTGCAGGATATGTGACCCGGTTCCATGTCCGAAGTGAATGGCTGGAAAAGTATGAAATCAGGGATTGTCAATTTACTAATATACCGTTTTAGGATTGATGGTAATATCATATAACGGCAGTTGTTCAGATCGTTGCAGACGTTCTTCCATTCCGATTTTTTCTTTCCGCAGATTTTGACACCTTTTCACAGGAAGTCTTCAAAAGAGACACGGTCGCATTTAATCCTTTCACACAAAAAATTTTATGCCCTGTTCAGCACGGTTTTCAGGACTTGCAAAAATATTGACGATACCGTTTATAATGTCTCCAAACTTTCTTAAAAGGAGACATGATTATGAAGACATCAACTGTGACGGAACGGAATTACCTCGCGGTGACGGAATTGATCGCCCGGATTGGTTGATATGATTCCCTATCGGCGAGACGTGCAGCCATAAGTGATGTGACAATGTCGTTTCCCAGTTGTAAACCAGGGTTGCGGAAGATGTGTTCGGCTAAGCAGAGTCACCGCAGAACCGGGTATGAATGAATTTCGGACAAAAATATTGTGCGTCAGCGATTCTTCTGTTCGGCGAAAACCCCGGTCAGAGGAGAAATATCCGAAACTTCCTTGCCGATATTGCGGAAATCATGGAACCCTCACAGTCAGTCAGAACTTCCATTCCAGGACAGCACTTTTGTATGCGAAACATGACGGCGCTGTATAACGCTCTTATATCAAAAAAGTATGGACAGAGGATACACTGCCGAGATTGCAGACGGTTCTGCAGCATACTGAATCGTTCCGCGAGCCATCGGGCCAGGTCCTGTGGAAAATACGAAAGTTCAAAACGGCGGATACGGACGCCATTTTCAGGAATGTCCGGGGAAATGAACGCCCTGGCGGATAGTGGATACGGAAACACTGAGGTTAAGCACAGATACAAAAGCGACTGTAAATATTGAAAAATATTCAAGACATGGATCGTCTGGTGGTCTTTGAACCTTGTCAAAGCAAGTGGATCATGATATGCGGATGAAGCGAAAACTCATCCCGGGAGGCATCCTGGAAACTGAAAAGAGCGGCAAAACCTTCCTTTTTTTACCGGCAGTTATAAAACAGGTGAGCTTCCTTACCTTGCTGACGGATTTTTTTTTGTGGAACGAAAGAAAACAGAACTGTCCGATATAAAACGTCTTGGTCACAATATGACAATGCGTCTTATCGCAGCGGGCGACGTAATCAGTTTTTGCTGAGGATGACGGAATCTGCCGATATGACAGGACTGATTATCCGCCTTGTTTGTTATCCACCTATCACAGCAGATACAATGCAATTGAACGTTATTAAAGCGGGACTTGAGAAATCATGAACGGCATTATCTTCGGATACGGTGAAACCGTGCCGAACAGGCCCTCAAATCTTTGTGTGGAAAGGATTGTATTGTGACCGTGTCTCTTTGAAGACTTCCTGTGAGAAAGAAAGCCAAAAATTCAGGAAAAGAAAATCGGAATGGAAGAACGTCTGGTAACGATCTGAACAACTGCCGTTATATGATATTACCATCAATCCAAAACGGTATATTAGCAAATTATAATCCCCAAACGTTTTTACTGATATCTTTGTGATAAAAATAAAGAGTATTACCCCAATCGTAACTAATACACAATTTTCAATATCCTCTATTTCTATTGTTGTTTGAAAATATTTGAAAACTGTTTAACCAAAATAGACTCAATGTTGCTTCGAAGACTTTCTTTTGAGGAGGAGAAGGGGGAAATGGATTTGATTACAGCGTATTGTATCCCTTCCTCTGACCTTCCCGCCAGGGGAGGGGGATTTTCGCTTAAATAGAAATGGCATTGAATTTACCTGGTAATAAGCGTATCATTTGACTTTACAGTAGAATTTGTTTCTGTAGTGTTTGTGCGGATGAACCGGTCGCCCGAGCGGACATCGCATGCCGGACAGACAACGCCTGTCGGGACATTCGTGAAAGGCGTGCTCGCCGCTCAGCTCCACATTGTCTGTATTTGGACAATTTGTCCATAAATCCCCCTCAATCCCCTTTGAAAAAGAGGACAGATTGTCCTCCCCTTAAGTCAATGGCATTGAGCAGTTTTCCATACAAAAAAAGCCCTCCCCCCGAAGGGAGAGGGAAATACAAATTTACGCGTTCTGCATTTCGCAGGCCATGAGGGTGTGCTTGCACAGCACCGAGGTGGTAATGGAACCCACTCCGCCGGGAACCGGGCTGATTTTGCCAACAATGGGTTCAGCCTGGGCAAAGTCCACATCCCCGCAGTATTTTCCGGGATTGTCCGGATCAGGATTGATGCCCACATCAATTACAATCTGTCCGGGTTTGAAGAAATTGCCCTTGAGCATTTTGGCCCTGCCCACTGCGGCAACCACAATTTCTCCCTCCTGACACACGCCCGGCAGATTTTCTGTCCGGGAATGGCAGATTGTCACGGTGCCGTGTTCCCGCAGCAGCAGCATGGCCAGGGGTTTGCCCACCACAAGAGATCGTCCCACAACCACGCATTTTTTGCCTTTGATGGGGATATTGTAAAAATGGAGCATTTCCATGCACGCGCTCGGGGTGCAGGGGGGAAATCCTGTGGCATCATCGGTAAACACTTTTGCCGCGCCGTTGACCGTAAGGCAGTCCACATCTTTTTCCACCGGAATCAGGGTTCTGATTTTGCGCTCATTGAGATGTTTGGGCAGAGGCGAGAACATCAGAATGCCGTTGACATCCTTTTTGGCTCCGACCTCAAGCACTGCTTTTTCAAAAGAAGCCTGATCTATGTTTTCCGGATATTCAAAAACCTCGCAGTCCATGCCCACGCCTGCACAGGTTTTTTTCGCGCCGCCTTCATAAAACAGATCATCAGGACGTGCACCCACCCGGATGATGCCGAGTTTCGGGGTTGTGCCTTTGGCCTTGAGTGCCTCAACCCTTTTTATCATGTCCGCCTTCATTGCATCTGCAACCGGTTTTGCTTTCAGAACTTCTGCCATTGTGAAATTCCCCCTTATTTGGAAAGTTTGGAAATGACCAGATTCAAAGTTTCATCCGCAATTTTGCACCCGTCGCTGACCAGACGATCCATTTCTTCCCTTGCGGCCTTGACAAAACTCTGATCCTTGATGGTGTTGAGGTTGATGATGACATTGAGTTTGCCGGAAATCAGCGCGGCTTTCATGAACACCACACCGCAGCCCACATCAGAAATCGCGAGCATGGTTCCAATCTGTCCCATGCGCTGATGGATTTTGATGCCCTCATATGCCTTGCGCATAATCTCCATGGGCACGGAACACGCTGTTTTGGAGCATTGCTCCATGGTTTCTTCCTTGAATTTGATTTCTTCCGGCGTGGTTTTGGGAAGACCATAGGCTTTGGACAAAGGCTCAAACACTTCCGCGTCTTTGTCCACCAGGGCTTTGAGTTCGGAAATGACCTTGTAGCCTTTTTCAAGCAGATCTTTGACTTCAGGCTCCACATCCGCATATTTTTTCTTGCCCACGGTGAGATTGCCCACCATGTTGGAAAGAGCCATGCCGATTGCGCCGCCCATTGCTGCCGCGCCGCCGCCGCCCGGAACCGGAGCTTTGGATGCCAGGACTTCGATAAATTCACTGCAGGATTTGTCGACCATTGATGCCATGCTTCAATCTTCCTCCTTATGGGGTTGTTGTTGCGGTTAAAAGACTTTAACCGGGGTGGATTTGACTTTTCTGTCTGTGTACGCAGAAATTTCTGACAGGGAGAATAGGATTCTTTAGTCCAATAATGCCTTTCTGTCAAGAAACACATACAAAATATGCGGATGTCCGGCATGTTTTTTTCGAAAAATCATAAGCGGGAAGATGATATCAATTTGATATTTATGTATAAAAAATGTTTTGGGAAAATATGTGCCATTTTTTTCTGCACGGAGATGCGCCATGCTGAAAACTCTGAGGGAGGCAGAAGATGGTTTGGCAGTGCGCCTCAGACCGTGCTTAACTTTTGCAGACATCCAAACGGAAAATTTGGGAAATTCCGGTTTTGACCAGTGATGTCCGGTCAGGTTTTTGCATATGTTTTTTGCCTGTTCTTTGATAACATCAGAAAAAAATGGGAGTGGGATCCGGGAAGGGATTCCGGAGTTCATTCCGCATTGCGTTGCGGATCTGTCTCAAACGCACGGCAGACACTGTTTTATCATGGTGTTTCCAGCAGTATGCCGCCACAGGCAGATATGAGATCAGTCCTGAATACGGCTGAACCGTGACTCCGTGTTCACTCCGGGCAATGAGGCGGCAAAGTTTAAGATGCTTTTTCCGCCATTGAAAAAATTTCTCAATGTCCCGTCGGAGTCTGTATGCAAAGCGATCTGTTCCACTGTCAGATCGTGACGGTCCGCTGCAATGAGATATTCTGCTTTGCCGGCACGGCATCCGACCGCGCGGCCGGGTTTTCCGGTCTGGTTCACACCGGGACTTCCGAGACGGACAGGCGCGTCATGAAAGATATGACTGTCTTGATTGACATCATATTCTGCAATATATTCCAACTCGGCATTGTTCCTGATCCTGCATGCAAAACTCTTTCCCTCATTCCGCAGACTGCCAAAGAGATCATGGCACTGACCCCCTGATCCATGACACCGGTCCACCCCGGAGAAAGAATCTGGCGGACAAAGGGACGTTCGCCCCATTTCCCTGCGGTCAGAGAGACTGACGAAGGAATTCCTTGTCCCGGATCAAACCTGAAATGCCCTCTGACCCTGCAGGAGCTTTCCCGGCAATCCGCCCAGTACATTGAAAGAACAGCCCCGATCAGACTGCCGTCAATAAGGCCAGTATCTCCCGGGCCGGCATACTGACGGGGAATGACTCCGCGGGAAAGGCGGCGGAGTTTCAGGAACACATACTGCTCCCCGGCAGTCAGGAGCCTGCGGACCGGTTTTATAAAATCATTAAAAGCAACTGAATTAACTGTTTTTTGGGAACTGATAAAGGTGAAAGCATTAATAGCATTCGTCTTCATACCCGGGAATGCTGTACACCTGCGGACTGTTCGGGCATTCTCTGCATTTGTTCCGGAAATTTTCTCTGAAGGAGCGCACCGCAATCAGCCGGTTGCAGGTCAGATGTGCATTCTCTCCCACACAGGGCCTTTCATTTTCAGGCGTGGGCCGGATTTCAGTTTTGCACCGGGTTAGACTGTCTCCGCTGTCTTTCCGGACTTCAGAAGCAGAGCCAGACGGAATTTGTTCATAGATAATGACAATGTATTCCGCCTTTCACATGAACGTCTTTGCCTGCAATGCCCACCTGCGAACCGTTGATGTTTATGTTTTCAGATCATTTGCTGCCATCATCAGGCTGTTTTTCTTCCATTGTCTGCTTTTCCTGTTTTCAGATAAACACCGTGTCCCTTCCCTTCAAAGGGAATCAAACAGACAGACAGCAGGCCGGGCAAAAGCGCATTTCGGCAGGCGCAATAGCCGGAGCATTGCCCAGTCTGCCTGCTTCCATCACACGCGATCCAAAGCCTGCGCAAAATCCGCCATCAGATCCTCTGCGGCCTCAATGCCCACCGAGACCCGGATCAGGCTGTCGCTGATGCCTGCCTTTTCCCTGTCCTGCCGCGACATGCCGGAATGGGAGGTGGTCGCGGGACGGGTGATCAGGCTTTCCACGCCGCCAAGACTGGGCGCGACAATGGGAATGCGGAGACTGTGCAGAACCTTTTCCGCATTCTCCAATCCGCCTTTGACTTCAAAACTCAGCATTCCGCCGAAGCCAGCAAACAGGTCCCGCGCGCGTTCATGTCCCGGATGGCTTTTCAGCCCCGGATAATGCACAGTCTGCACTGCGTCATGCCGGTTGAGAAATTCTGCCACCTGCATGGCATTTTCATTCTGGCATTTCACGCGCAGGGCCAGCGTCTTGATGCCCCGGTGCAGAAGAAAACAGGCATGGGGATCAAGCGATCCGCCCAGATGATTGAGTTTCCGGGTGATTTTTTTTATCATCTCGGCAGATCCGATGGCCGCGCCTGCCACAATGTCGGTATGGCCGTTGAGGTATTTTGTGCAACTGTGCAGGGAAATGTCAAACCCATGCTCAAGGGGCCGGAAATTGACCGGACTGGCAAAGGTGTTGTCAATCAGGGAAATCAGACCATGCTTTTGGGCAAAAGCGGCCGCTGCCTTCAGATCCGGAACCTGCAGCAGGGGATTGCTCAGGGTTTCCATATAAATGACTTTGGTTTGCGGCCGGATTTTTTCTTCCCATGTGCGGGGCCTGTCCCCTTCAATCAAATCATGTGTGATTCCCATTTCCGCCAAATCTTTGCAGATCAGTTCATGGGTTCCGCCGTAAAGGCAGTCCTGGGCCAGCAGATGATCACCGGGTTTCAGAATTGCCAGAAGCACTGTGGAAATCGCGGCCATGCCGCTGGACATGACCACTGCGGCCTGTCCGTTTTCCAAAGCTGCCAGTTTTTTGTGAAGCACGGCATGGTTGGGCGTGTTGTTCAGGCGGATGTATTTGAGTTCATGGTAATCTGCCTGACCTGAATATTCAAAAGTGGAGGACTGGAACACGGGCATGGAAACCGCGCCCTCAATCCGTTTTTCCGGCTCCCCCGCGTGAACCAGCTTGGTCTCCAATTTGTATGCTGCATTGTCTGACATTTGAAACATCTCCTTTTTTTCAGTCTTTTTATAAATGAAAGGACAGCGGGTCAAACCGGCAGACAATATCATCCCTGCCGGGATTCCGATTTGTTTTTTTTGCATTTTTCTGTAACAATGTCAATCCTTTCGGATTTTTTCCGGACAGGAACCGGTGAACAGATCAACGGATTTGGCCCACTGTCAATGAAAGACAGGTAATTCCTTGCAAAGATTCAAGTATGATCTTTTCAGAAAAAACGGATTTTCTGGAAAAATCCGGTTTTTTGAATTTTTTGCTGCATCAGAGATCAGGAAACCGGTTCAGATCTCGCAGTCCTTCCATATCTTCCTGAAATCTTCCCTGCCATCCGATTTTTCGCTGTTTCCTGTCCAGCAGGTATTTCAGCACAGGTTTGAAGGCATAATTCCAGATGCCGGTCCATCCCCGGCCGTCCCTTTGGGCAAAAGAGGAAGGCCGCCACCATCCCAGCACATTTTCCTTGTGATACCAGAACAGATACTGCAACGCTTTTGCATCCAGATGCCGGGTTCTCACATTGGCCCATATGCCGTTATACCATCGGAAATCCTCAAAATTGACCACCAGACCCTCCCGGATCAGCATTTCCCGGATGCCGGTTTTGGGATAGGGTGTGAGAATCTGGCAGTAGGCTGCATCCACTTCCAGGGAATTGAAGAATTCAAAATTGCGGATCAGGGAATTTTCATCATCTTCGGGAAAACCCAGAACCAGTCCGCCGATGACCATGATTCCGTATTTGTGGCAGAGTTCCACGGCTTTGCGGGACGCATCCACAATATCGCCCTTGTTCGCGGTGATGAGGTTTTCCGCAGACACATTCTCAATGCCCAGAAACAGGGATTTGAACCCGGCTTCGGCCATTTTTTTCACCATGTCCCCATTTTTGGACAGGGAAACACAATCCGCCTGTGCCACAATGCACAGCCCTTTGTAATTTCTGCTGATAATGGCATCACACAGGGACATGACTCTGGCGGGATTGAGAACCAGATTGTCATCTGCGACAAAAACCCATCGGGTTTTCCTTTTGTGATAAATATCATCCAGATCGGCCAGCACTCTTTCAATGGGAAAGGTGCGGAAACTTCTGCCATACATATGCCGGATGCTGCAGTAATTGCAGGAACGGGTGCAGCCGCGGGAAGTTTCCATGACTTCAATGGGATTGTACATCACATGATAGCCCCAGGTCAGGCGGCGTTTGTCGCGGATGGGCAGTTTCAGCCGCGCGAGATCCAGCAGTTCATCTTTTTCATTGTGAACAAATTTGCCTTTGTTCTGAAAGGAAAGCGAAGGAATATCTTCCATGCGATCTTTGCCTTCCAAAGCATTGACCAGTCTGCGAAAGGCTTCCTCGCCTTCCCCCCGGATGAGGAAATCAATGTTTTTTCCCTCGGAAGACATGGCGATTTCCCGGAACATCAGGGTCGCGTGATACCCGCCGATGGCAATCTTCACATTTGGCAGGATTTCCCGAATCACGCGGATAATCCGCAGGCAGGTGTCATACTGCCAGGACATCGCGGACAATCCCACCAGATCCGGCTGAAATGCCGTCAGCACACGGGTGAGATATTTGCGAACCTGTCCGCGTTTGCGGATGAGATCGATAATGCGCACTTTATGGTGTTCATCAATGTTTCCGCCCACGCTGGCAATTCCCAGATTGGGCATATGAATGGCCGCGTCATGGATAATGACGGGCGCAACATCAGGCATGGAGATCAGGACAACTTTCATTTTTCTCCTTATTATGGATTTTTAAGGATGGGAAACAGGGCCGGGGGACAGATTCTGTTTTGCATTGTTCTCCTGCAAGGGGAATGAACGTGCACAGAAGCTGACTGCCCTCTCAGGATGGGAATTTTTTTAAGCAATTCGAAAACCCGGGAGCAGAGGCAAGTCCGATCCTGCCGAAAAGAACTGCCAAATCACGTTATATGATTTGGTACAGACTGTCAACTGCCCTGCTTCTGTTCTGATTCAGACTTGTACCGAATCACCATTGATTTAAAAAATCTCCTCCTGAGAAGGGCAGGGGTGTGTTTGATCCCTCCAGAATTTCCAAACTCTCTTTTGTGAGAAGAAAATTCTCTGATACAGGATAAAACTTGAAAAAAATGCAGATTTCTGTAAAATCGTTTTCTGCTGCCGGACACGCCGCAGATGTTTGCAGAGTATGCAGGGCTGGCAGTATTGCTTTGTCAACTTTGATTTTATGCGTTGAGGTGCACAAAAAACCGGATTTTTTGAGAAAAATCCGGTTTTTGGACGGTTTTTGCAGGTTACAGATTTGGGTTTGGCACTATGAAAAAAGGACAGAAACAGTGATGGACGAGAAATTTTCTTCCGGAAACGGACACAGGGATGATGACCGGCTTTTTTTTGCAGAGGAACACCAGGAAAAGGCTGCACAGGCCCCATCGGAACATCTGCCCTGGAAAATCATCATCGCAGATGATGAACCGTCCGTGCATGACATCACAAAAATTGTGATGGGCGACTATGTGTTTGAAAACCGGAAACCTGAATTCATCAGTGCCTACTCCGGCGAGGAAACCCGAAAATGCATCCGCGAGCATCCGGATGCGGCCATTATTCTGCTGGATGTGGTCATGGAGGAAAAAAACTCGGGACTGGAGGCGGTCCGCTATATCCGTGAGGAACTGGGCAACCGTTTTGTGCGCATCATTCTGCGCACAGGCCAGCCGGGCGAGGCTCCGGAAAGTGAAATCATCACCAAATACGACATCAATGATTACAAAGAAAAAACCGAACTGACCGCGCAGAAACTTTTCACCACTGTCACGTCCGCACTGCGGGCCTACCGGGATCTGCGGGTGATAGAGAAAAACCGCAGGGGACTGGAGCAGATCATAGAATCCTCTGCCCGTCTGTTTGAAATCCATTCCCTGAAAAAATTTGCCAAAGGCGCTTTGACCCAGCTCATTTCCATTCTGGGACTGGATGAGACTTCCCTGTATTTTCAGGTGGACGGGTTTACAGCACTCAAAGAGGGGGAAAGTGATGATTTCCGCATACTGGCTGCGACCGGCAAATTTGAGCAGAGCATCGGCTGCTGCATTCTGGATGTGGTTTCCGAGGATGCACGCGAGTATATTGTCCGGGCCATCTGTGAAGAGAAAAGTTTTTTCAGGGACAATTTTTTTGTCGGTTATTTCCCGGCCAAAAGCGGGGGCAGAAAAATGCTTTATCTTTCCGGATGCCGGGATCTGACGGAAACAGACCGGGATTTGATCCGGGTGTTTTCCACCAATCTGGCCATTGCCTTTGACAACATTTTTCTCAACCGGGAAATTGTGGAAACCCAGAAAGAGGTTGTCCTTACCCTGGGCGAAGTGGTGGAAACCCGTTCCAAGGAAACCGCCAATCATGTGCGCCGCGTTGCCGAGTATTCCTTTCTGCTGGCACTCAGGGCAGGGCTGGGAATGACAGAGGCCAAACTTATCCGCCGGGCATCGCCTCTGCATGACATTGGCAAGGTGGGCATTCCGGATGCCATTCTGCTGAAAAGAGGGGAACTCAGCCCGGAGGAATTTGAACAGGTCAAGGCCCATGTGACCATCGGATATGATATTCTGAAGAATTCCCACAGGGAAATCATGCAGGCCGCTGCCATCATCGCGCAGCAGCACCATGAACGCTGGGACGGACAGGGATATGTGCAGGGGCTGAAAGGGGAGTCGATTCACATATACGCGCGGATTACCACGCTGGCTGATATTTTTGATGCCCTGAGCAATACCCGGATTTACAAAGAAGCCTGGGAATCTGAGCGCATTCTGAACTATATCGGGGAAATGCAGGGAAAGATTTTTGACCCGAAACTGACAGACATTTTCCTGAAAGATGCGGAGGACTTTTTTGCCATCAAGCAGAAATATGCAGCACGGAAAAGCAATTGATTTAGCCGGAATGACGCTCAAAAAAAATAACTGCCTGATTCTGCAGAGGCAGATCCCTTGAATTGACCCATTATAATCACAGTCAAAATACCTGACACCTGAAACTTGACACCTGACACCCGAATTTGAACGGAGCATCATGAAAATACTGCTGATCAACCCGCCCAACAGCGGAAAAAGCATACCGGAAGAACAGTACGGCATCCAAAACATGCGCCTGATCTTCCGGGGAGAACCTTTGGCCCTGGAAGTGCTGGCAGGCAATCTGGAAGGACATGAAGTCCGCATTGCGGATCTCAAGGCAGAACCGGATTCCCTTTGGAAAGATTATGAGGAATTTCAGCCGGATCTGGCTGCCATCACCGGAATGACCTGTGAGGCCAATGCGGTGCTGCGGATCGCAGAGGACTTGAAAAAACGATCTGATCTGCCGGTCGTGGTGGGCGGCTACCATGCGTCCTGCGATCCCGGATATTTCAACCGGGAATCTGTTGATTATGTGGTCATCGGCATTGGAAAATCCAGTTTCCGGGAGTTGACTGATGCTTTGGAAAAAGGGGAAAAATCCCCGCGCATTCCCGGCGTTTCCCGCACAAATCCGGGAGGAAAGCTGTCTTTCCTGCCGCGAAGCTGTTCGCACGCGGATTTGGCTGATCATGCCGCGCCCCGTTATGATTTGGTGGAAAAGCACCGGGACAAATATGTCATGAGCGGGGTGGGCGGAAAAATGGGCTTTGTGGCCTCGGCATTCGGATGCACCCATCGCTGCTCTTTCTGCTGCGTTCCCAATCTGACACGCGGAAAATACCTGAGCCACAGTCCGGACGCTGTGCTGCGGGATATGCAGGCTCTGGGGGATATTCCCCTGATTCGGCTGGTGGATGCCAATACCTTTGGCAATCCGAAACTGGCAGAGGAACTGGGGCGCCGCATATTGGAATCCGGCCTGAAAAAGCGCATTGTCGCGGATGTGCGCTCAGATACGGTCATCCGGCATCCGGAACTGTTCCGGCTCTGGAAAGAGGCCGGGCTGGAAACTGCCGTGATCGGTCTGGAAGAGGTCAGTGATGCGCGTCTGACAGATTACAACAAGAAAAATGTTGTGCAGACCAATGTTGCAGCAATGGAATTTCTCAAAGAACTGGGCATACGCATCATTGGCGATTTTATTGTGTCGCCGGATTACACGCATGAGGATTTTGCGGCTCTGGAAAGTTTTATACAGACGCATCCCATAGATCTTCCCCTGCCTTCCATTCTCACGCCCATTCCCGGAACGCCTTTGTATGAACAGAGGAAAGAGCAGATTGTCATTCACAATTTGGAATATTACACCTTTCTCAACGCGGTCCTCCCCACCCGACTGGAAGAAAGGGAATTTTACGAAACCTATTCCGCACTTCTGGAAAAATGTATCCGGCATGTGCGGCATTGAGAATTTATGTCAGAATAAAAATAAACTGTTTCCAGACCCTGAGGGTTTTCAAAACCCTCAGGGTTTTTTCAGACAGATTTTTTTGTTGCAAACGCCAAATCAGGAAAGATCACTTTTATGGATGTGTTTATCAACGACATAGCCGCATTTCTGCCCAATGCGCCTGTCACAAATGAGGAAATCGAAAACGTGCTGGGAAAGATGCCCAACATCTCTTCCAAAGCCCGGCAGATTGTTTTGAAAAACAACAAAATCAAAACCCGTTATTACGCCATTGATCCGGAAACGGGAAAACTGACCCACAGCAACACACAACTGACAGCCGAGGCTGTGCGCAGACTCCGTCCCTGTGCGGATTTCCGTGTGGAGCAGGTGCAGTGCCTGGCCTGCGGCACTTCCACGCCGGATCTGCTTCTTCCCGGACACGGCCTGATGGTACTGGGGGAACTGGGCATTGCGGAATGCGATGCGGTCACAGCAGCAGGCATCTGTGTTTCCGGCATGACTGCCCTGAAATACGCTTGGATGAATGTGGGCTGCGGCCTGTCTGAAAACGCGGTCGCGACAGGCTCGGAACTGGCTTCGTCTTATACACGGGCAGCATTCATGAATCCGTATATTTCCGCTCCGGACGGAAACGGGGGATTGGAAAAACAGCCCATCCGTGCCTTTGATGCGGATTTCCTGCGCTGGATGCTCTCAGACGGCGCGGGCGCGGCCTTTGTTTCCCCAAAGGCAAATCCGGATCGC
>JAWKPW010000050.1:0-40542 GCA_041390465.1 Desulfobacterales bacterium
ACAAATCTTTCTTTCCATGCATATGAGCGGGAACACAATTATATTTCTTGTGCAGCATGCGGAAAAGAGATAAAATGCCTTTTACAGTTCATGCAGGCAGGTATCTGCGCTCTCTTGAATCATATAAAAAACAGCGGGTTTTTCAATATGTTTTGTGGAAATACCGGATTCCGGCTTATGCCGGAATGACGTCATGTCTGCGAAAGCAGGCATCCGGAAAAGTTTTCCACAAAAAGCGGTTAATACCGATTCTCCATTGAAAATATACTTTATGTCAGATTTGTTTTAACCACAAAGGACACAAAGAGGGCACAAAGGTCACAAAAAAACTGACAGGACTGTATAAAATCAATAGCGAATCGGTATAAGAACCAAACAGCAAAGGAGGAGAAAAAATTTCAGTGACAGTGAGTTGCATTTGCAGAAAAATCAGATCGTCGGCAGGTGCTTTTTATCCAGCGAAAATTATTTAAAAAAAGGAGAAAGCCATGATTACGAATGTAACTCTGCACCTGAGCAAATGCAGTAACCCTTTTGCTTCTCAGAAACCTTTTTCGTGCCGATTGCTTCCCATTCTCTTTCTTCTTCTCATTTCCCTTGCTTTTATTTCCTGTTCCAAAGAAAATTCATCAGGGAATCAGGGAATCAGCAAAAAAATCACGAACAGACCGGTTTCCGCGGCTGTCGGAAACACGGCTGAGGAAGCAAATGGGCGTCTGGCTGCCCGGATTCCGGCATTGGACAGAACCGAAGCCTCGGAACCAGTCGATGTCAGACCCGATCCTTTTACGCCCCTGTTCCGGGAGGACACTGGCTCTGCGGGTTCCGGCGATGTGAATGAGGAATCGCCGAAGATCGAATGCACGGGAAACACCCCTTTGCAGAAATATGATCTGAGCCAGTTGAAACTGGTGGGAATTGTCCGCACATCCGGCCTCTGCAAAGCCATTGTGGAAAACGCATCCGGCAAAGGCTTCATTGTGGAAATGCTGAAGCCGGACAGCAGGGAAGATATTTCCTGAAACAGAATCAGGAAAAAATATGCCGTGAAAAAAAGGAAAACAGAAATTTCATGAAAACATGCCAGGGGAGGGAAACTTCCCCCAAAACAGGGAATGACAGATTTTGGGAAAAAAAATCCCTCAAGGACATGACAAAAGAGGAATGGGAACTGCTGTGTGACGGATGCGCGGTCTGCTGTCTGCACAAAGTGGAATATGAGGACAGCGGAGAGGTGTTTTATACGGCTGTGGCCTGCCGGCTGCTGGATATTGCCCAGTGCCGGTGCACGGCCTATGCGGATCGCTTTTCCCTGATGCCGGACTGTCTGCATCTGACACCGGAGACCGTAAATCAGTACAGTTGGCTGCCGGAAACCTGCGCCTATCGGCTCCTGTCTGAAGGAAAAGACCTGCCGGAGTGGCATCCCCTCATTTCCGGAGATCCGGAAAGCATTCACAGTTCCGGCATTTCCCTGCGGGACAGGGCAATCTCTGAGCAGTATGTCAGCACGGATGATCTGGAGGCCTATATTCTCAGGGATTTCCGCTTTCTTCCGTCTTCCGGATCTCTTCCCAAATCAGGCCGGAATCTTTAATCATTCTGATTTTTTTCAAAAATCCCGGTGTTCGGCACAGACCGGAGATTCCGCTGAGCGCGTCGAGATGCAGAGATTTCTCACTGCCCGGCACAATCAGGGGGAAGACAATATCCACCGCTTTGCCATCCAAAGCCTGAAAGGGAATGGACCGGGCCAGACGGATGAGAAGAAGTCCCACGTCCCTGATTTCCGAAGAAAACGCATGCGGAATGCCGATGCCGCCCCCAATGCCGGTGCTCATAAGCTCCTCCCGGTTTCTGAGCGCGGCATAGACCTTATCCGCATCCGTGATCCTGCCCAGACGCACAAAGGTCAGGGCAATGAAACGGAGTACAGCGTCTTTGTCTGCAAGTGCTGCGTCCAGCACAATCGCATCGGGTGTAAGGATGGGCCATATCTTCATGATTTGTCAGATTATCAGGCAAAACATGGTTCGTCAACAGGATTTGTTCCGGTCAGTGGATCAGGGCGGCCGGCTGTCCGCTGTTTAAGGAGGGTGAAAACTGCTGATCTGCCTGATTTCAGGTTTCAGTGCCTGTTCCTTCAAACCTGACACCTGAACACTGTCACCTGATTCCTCCGGCATTTCAGGAAATTTCATTTCCCTGTTCCCCGGAGATTCACAGCTCAAATTTTATCCCCTGTGCCAGAGGAAGCTCCTTTGACCAGTTGATGGTGCAGGTCTGGCGCCGCATATATGCCTTCCATGCATCAGAACCGGATTCTCTGCCCCCGCCCGTGTCTTTCTCACCGCCAAAGGCTCCGCCAATCTCCGCGCCGGATGTGCCGATATTGACATTGGCAATGCCGCAGTCACTGCCTGCGGCACTGAGAAATCTTTCCGCCTCCCGGATGCTGTCCGTGAAGATGGCCGAGGAAAGTCCCTGGGGAACATCGTTGTGAAAGGCAATGGCCTCATCCAGTTCTTTGTACGGAATAATATACAGAATGGGCGCAAAGGTTTCTTCCCGGACAATGGACATAGTTGCGCTGGCAGAGCAGATGCAGGGTGTAACATAGGTTCCTGTGTCAAAGATGCCGCCGGACAGCACCCCGCCTCCGTACAGAATTTTTCCGCCCTGTCTTTTTATTTCTTTCAGGGCATCCTGCATGGCCGTCACTGCGTCTCTGTCAATAAGCGGCCCCATGAGAATCCCGTCTTCCAGAGGATTGCCAATCTTCACCTGCCCATAGGCACGGATCAGATTCTGCACAAGTTTTTCCTGCACAGATTCCTGCACAATGATCCTCCGGGTGGTGGTGCATCGCTGTCCCGCAGTGCCGACCGCTCCAAAGACAATGGCGCGCACAGCCAGTTCCAAATCTGCCTCCGGTGTGATGACAATGCCGTTGTTTCCGCCCAGTTCCAGAATGCTTTTTCCCAGACGGGCTGCCACAGTTCTGGCAATGTGACGTCCCATCCGGACACTGCCTGTGGCAGAAATCAGGGGAACACGCAGATCCTGAATCAGGGGTTCACCCACTTCCTCCCGTGAGCCGATAATCAGGCTGAGAATGCCTTCAGGCAGATCATTGTTTTTGAGAACCTTCCAGACAATTTTCATCGCGGCAATGGCAGAAAGGGGGGCTTTGGAAGAAGGTTTCCAGATGACCGTGTTTCCGGCAATGAGACAGAGCATGGCATTCCATGCCCATACAGCCACCGGGAAGTTGAAGGCCGTAATCACACCCGCAGGCCCCAGGGGATGCCACTGTTCATACATCCGGTGGTCCGGACGTTCGCTGTGCATTGTCAGCCCGCAGAGCATTCGGGACTGTCCCACAGCAAAGTCGGCAATGTCAATCATTTCCTGCACTTCGCCTTCGCCTTCAGCCCGGATTTTTCCCACTTCGAGACTGATCATTGCACCCAGAGCGGCTTTGCTTTCCCGCAGGGCATTGCCAATCTGACGGACAATTTCCCCCCGTCTGGGTGCAGGAATTTTCCGCCAGTGATGAAAGGCTTCCACAGCGGTATGCAGCACCTTTTCATATTCCTCATCTGACGCGCAGCGCACCTTTGCAATGGGCATGCCGTCAATGGGTGAAATGCTTTCCCGCACAGGGCCGGTGCATTCCAGCATACTGCCTGTGCCGGCACCCTGTTCCATTTTCCTGATTCCCAGTTTTTTCCGAATGCTTTCTTCCATCTTCCTTTTTCTCCCTGTTTTTTCCTTTTTGAATTCAAAGGAATAACAAAAATGCCATAAACCCGGCTTAAACCGTTTGTATCTGGCCCCTGTATGAAATCTGAAAAAAATTTCAGCAGAGAATTTTCCCCTCTTTGCGGTTTTCTGCCACAAAGACGCAACGCCGCAAAATTTCACGAAGGCTTTTGCGGCACATCGTTTTTCAGGTTCACATTGCGCTCCGGCAAAGGTGAACACAGCAGCCCCTTATACCGATTCTCCATCGGTTTGATCCAAATATTGCGGTTCCGTGTGTGCAAAAAACCGCTCCGCTTAATTTTTGCATTCCTCCGGATCATCCCGTGACAGGATCAAATCAATCGAGAACTGGTATTGCATTTCACAAAAATGTATCAGAAGATATTTCAGAATGTCAATGTCATTTATCTGTTTATCGTTTATAAAATATATGCTGAATTTTTTTTAATAAATTTAAACATGTTGAGCATGGCAGGCTCTGCCGGGGCAAAAGGGGCTGGCCAGGCAAATCATGGCAGGAGGTCTTCCTGAACTGCACGGAGTGCAATTCCTGGAGGTGGATCCAATTGTTCTGCAGGGACGGAACTGAAACCTGCCACAGCGATATTTTTCAAACAGCCTGATCCCGGTGCCAAAATCTTTTATGCTGCCCTCTGATCAAAAGAGCCCTCTGTGCAAAGAACGCATCCGGGACACCGGAAAATAAAGAATGACAAAAGAAAAAGCAGCATTTTCCCACCGCAAAATCCGCTTTTCTCCCATTGACTTTTTTCAGACTGCATGCAACAGATTTTGATAACTTCTCAAAATTTATTTTCAGAAAACAGACAGTTCTTGCGGAGATTCCGGCCAATTTTTTCAAAATCCGTCATGCTGCCTGTATCTGCTGTCATTTTGCCAAAAGGCGGCATCCGGCAGATTCCGGATCCCCTTTTTTCTCACTGTGATGTCCCGGGAAAATCAGGACAGAAAAGTGTCAGGAAACAGAAAACATTGCCAAAAGCGGATCAACTGATGTATCATGTCTGCTGAAGCAGATAGAAAGCGAATATCCGAAGGTGCGGACAGCTCTGGCAATGGCAGCAGCATACGGAAAAAGCGGTGAATGAAACGGGAGCAGCGGCAACTGCTGCATAACCACGATGAATTTTATATAATCTGAGCAGGTCGGATTGGTGTGAGCGCAGTCCGGCACGGAGATTTTGATAACATAAAAACCAAATTGGTCATGTACTGCTTCACTCTGCTGAATTTAAAAAAACCGGTCTGACATCAGTGTAAGCAGGGCGGCATAATTTTTTTTGGATGCAAACTTTTCAGAAGAAACTGATTTTTCAGAAAAACCGGTTTTTTTGAATACCCCGGAAATTTCGGCTGATCAATAAATCAGCACAGGAGGAAATGCCTATGATGTCCTACAGCGAAGTGATTCAGGAATTTCCCAGAGAAATTCAGTTCCCCATGATGAAGGTTCTGGACAAACTCAGAGAAGAACTGCTGGATACAGTTACAAAAAGCGATTTCAAGAAACTGGAGGATGTGGTTTCTCTGCTGGGTGACAAAATACTTGAACTGGCAGAATCCCAGAAGAGAACAGGGCAGCGGATGGAAGAACTCGCAGATGCCCAGAAAAGAACTGAACAGCGGGTCGAGGAACTTGCAGTGTCTCAGAAAAAAACAGAAGACACTCTGCGGGAGGTTGTGAAAAGACAGGACAGAATGTCCAAAGAACTGGGCGGACTTTCAGGTTCATTCGGATATTTTCTGGAAAATGAAGCCATCCGGTTTCTTCCCGGCGTACTGAAAAGAGAAAGAAATATTGATATCAAAATCATGGACAGGCGCTTCATTGTTTATGCAGATGGAAAGGACGATGAGATCAATATTTACGGCGAGGGTCTGGAAAATGGCAGAAAAGTGTATGTCATCGGCGAAAGCAAATCCCAGCTCGGAAAAAAGGACATAGATCGGTTTCAGAAACTTGTGAAACGGGTGTCACAGCATCTCGGATCAGAAGTGTATCCGCTGATTGTCACCCATTCAGCCCATCCAAGTGTTGAGATTTATGCAAGGAAAACCATGCCTGAACTTGGAATTTACAAATCATATGCTTTGAAATAAGGGAAGTGAAATTTCCTGAAATACCGGATAAGGTGTCAGTGTTCAGGTTTCGGATTTCAGGAAACAAAGATACGGAACACTGAGCCCTGAACCTTTACCGGCACAGGGATGGTTTGCATGGAAACATACAAGGGTTTCATTCTGGTGATTGATGATGATGTGCTCAGCCGGACAATTATCGCGTCAGCCTGGGGAGGACGGCTATCCTGTCATAACGGCCGGCAACGGTTCCGAGGGACTGCGGAAACTCCATTTTCTTGCCACACGGGAATCGCAGACTGCTGATCTGGTTCTGCTCATGCCGAAAATGGACGGTTTTGAATTCCGGAGGAGCGTCAGAAATCAGAGGAGCTTCTGCGCAGCATTCTGCCCAGACCCATCATCAACCGGCTCAAGCAGGGAGAGGAAGTCATAACCGATCATTTTGAGGAGGTCCCGGTCATGTTTGCCGATCTTGTGGGATTTACCCAGCTTTCCCGAAGAATCTCCCCCATTGACCTGGTCAGTCTGCTCAATGCCGTATTTTCGGACTTTGACCATTCTGCCGCGTTTTACGGACTGGAAAAGATAAAAACCATCGGGACTCCCTGCATTGTGGCAGGCGGTCTTCCCATTCCCAAACCTGATCATGCGGAAGCAGTTGCAGCCATGGCTTTGGAAATGCCGGAAACTGTCACGCAGTTGAAAGCGGGTCAGGAAAGAGATCTAAGCATCCGCATTGGCCTCCATACGGGGCTGATCATTGCCGGCATTATCGGCACGCACAAATTCAGTTATGATTTGTGGGGGGACACCGTGAACATCGTCTGCCGGATGGAATCCCACGGTGTGATCAACGGAATTCATGTATCTGGGTCCGTGCGGAAATGCCTGAAGGAAAAATATCTGTTTGAAAAACGGGGAAAAGTTCTGATCAAAGGCAGGGGGAGCCTGGAAACCCGGCTTCTTCCGGGACGGAAAAAGAGCTGATTTGAAAATGTGCGGGCTTCCGAAGGGGAAAAACAAAAAAACGGTTTTCCGGGGACTTGTGAAAATCCATTTTGCATGGAGGATATTTTTTAAAAAATCAGAAGATTAAAAATCGGGAGCATAAAATCTGAATTATTTTTTTCAAAAAAACAAAGATTGCATTGATTAACCCTGAAAAAGAATGATACAAACAGACAAAAACAAGGAGAGCAGTCATGGACCAAACGGGAAAAAATGCAGTCTCCCATTATCTGACCTTCCGGCTGGGCGAGGAAATCTTTGCACTGGATGTGGCTCAGGTGCGGGAGGTTCTGGATATGAGCCCCATTACCAAGGTTCCCGGAACCCCGGATTTCATGCGCGGGGTCATCAATGTGCGGGGCAGTGTCGTTCCGGTAATTGATCTGCGTCTCAGATTTGGCATGAGCCGGACAGAACATGCTGCGGACACCCGAATCATTGTCATGGAACTTTCTGTTGACGGGGAAATGACAGTTTTGGGAACACTGGCAGATTCCGTCAATGAGGTCATTGAGCTGGATGCCGGGCAGATTGAACCTCCGCCCACTGTCGGCATGCGCTGGCGCACAGAATTTGTCAGGGGAATTGGAAAACGCAATGATCTGTTCCTTATCCTTTTGGATATTGACAAAGTTTTTTCCTCAGATGAACTGGCCGCTGTGGAAAGCAGCGGAAACCGGACAGTTCCGGAACCCGCGGAAAGTTCAGGGAATGCAGATGAAACCGGATTTTCGGAATAAGGACAGTTTTTCCGCATGAACCCCAAAGACTGTCCCGTCCCCTTTGAAATGATGTCGGAAAAAATATTTGTCCGTTTCAGCACCTTTATCCAGAATGAGCTGGGAATAAAGATGCCGGAAGCCAAAAGGACCATGCTGCAGGCCCGTCTGCAGAAACGTCTGAGGAAACTGGAAATAAAAAGTTTTGAGCAATACTGTGATTATGTTTTCAGTCCGCGGGGGATGAATGAAGAACTGCCCCATATGATTGACGTGGTGACCACCAACAAGACAGATTTTTTTCGGGAACCCCAGCATTTTGATTATCTGACCGGAGTGATTGTGCCGGAACTCATCCGCAGCCATGGCACAGGCATACAAAGAAAAGCCATGGTTTGGAGTGCAGGATGCTCTTCGGGGGAGGAAGTGTATACTCTTGCCATGGTGCTGAATGAATTCTGTCTCCGTCGCCCGGATTTTCAGTTTTGCATTATGGGAACAGACATTTCCACAAGGATGCTCAAAAGTGCGGCCGCAGGCATCTACACCCATGAAAGAGTGGAACCGGTTCCCCTGCCCCTGCGGAAAAAATACCTTCTGCGCAGCAGGGACAAAAAAAAGGATCTGGTGCGCATTGTTCCGGAACTGAGAGCCCTGACCCTGTTCCGCCGTCTCAATTTCATGGACGAGGATTTTGGCATGCGCCAGACCATGGATATTGTTTTCTGCCGGAATGTGCTGATCTATTTTGACAGAAGCACGCAGGAAAAGGTGCTCAGACGCATCTGCCGTTATCTGGTTCCGGGCGGTTATCTGTTCACAGGGCATTCCGAAACCCTCAACGGTCTGAATATTCCTCTGGTGCAGAAAGCATCCACGGTTTACCGGAAACTTTCATGAATGGGCATCTCCGGGCAGATTCTGAATCTGCTTTCGTGCAGGCAAGACTGCCGGTGATTTTTCTCAAACCCGGCCAGCTTTTTCTCAATGAAGGCAAACCGGTAAGGCCGGTAAAGGTTGTCACAGGTGCTGGGATCGTGCATATCCCTTGTCCTGACAAACACCCGTTCCGGTCTGGCTGCCATGTCATGCATTCATGCCCTGCTGCCCGCAGGGTGCGGGTGCTCCGGAGATTGTGCTGAACCTTACAAATATGTCCGATGCGCGCTGACAAACATGACTGCCCTGTTTCACAGACAGGGGATCCGGACCTCGGAGATTGAGGTAAGACTTTTTGGCGGATCGGACATGTTCATTCAAAGCAGATGGGAGCATGAAGGCATGGAAACTCTGCAGTCTGTGGGCAGGCAGAATATTGAAACCGCCCTTTCTGTGATACGGTCTGCCCGTCTGCATCTGACGGAAAAAGATACAGGGGGAAGATGCGGCCGCAAGATATTCTTCTGGCCCCATACCGGTGAAATCCGGGTAAGCCGTCTGAAAAGATTTGGAAAACTGGATTGACAAATGGAAAAGATTCTCGTCATTGATGATGAACAGGAAATTCTGAAATTCGTCAGCAAACTGTTGAACAGATATCTTCCGGAAGTTCTTGTCCTGACCTCAGGTTCTGGAGCGGATGGTCTGGAAAAGGCGGAAGGGGAACAGCCCGATACCATACTGCTGGATATCAATATGCCGGGGATGGACGGTTTTGAGGTATGCAGCCGTCTTAAGGCCAATGAACGCACAAAGCATATTCCCATTATCATCTTCACCGGCATGCAGACGGATGCCAAAAGCCGAATCAGAGGACTGGATACGGGAGCGGACGCGTTTCTGACCAAACCCATTGGCGGAGCGGAGCTGGTCAGTCAGGTCAATGTCATGCTTCGAATCAAACGCAGTGAGGAT
This sequence comes from Desulfobacterales bacterium, assembly GCA_041390465.1. Classification (GTDB taxonomy): domain Bacteria; phylum Desulfobacterota; class Desulfobacteria; order Desulfobacterales; family Desulfococcaceae; genus JAABRU01. Next base: position 9,453 of record JAWKPW010000050.1, read on the forward strand.
CTGCTGCGCCAAGAAAAGGATCTGCTGGAAAATGCGGTTGCGGAACGGACCGGGGAGCTGCAATGGGAAGCCTCACTCAACGAGGCTGTCGCGGAACTCGCGCAGGCTCTGCTTTCTCCCCTGTCATTGGAGGACATATCTTTTCTGGTTCTGGAAAAGGCGCAAAAGCTTACAGGCAGCCGAAACGGATTTGTGGGATATACGGATCCCAAAACAGAATGGCTGATCTGCCCCACCCTTTCACGCAACTGCGGAACCGATTCCGAAAGTGTGGCTGCTCCGGCTGTTTTCAAAGAAAGAAGAGGACTTTGGGGATGGGTGCTGGATCACCGGGAATCTGTGCTGCGAAACACGGGGGCGCAGGACTGCATTCCGGAATGGCAGGAACCGATCCGCCGTTTTCTGTGCACACCGGCCATGATCGGCAAAAAACTGGTGGGCCTTCTGGCACTGGCCGATGCCGGGCAGGACTATAACGGCAAATATCTGAAACTGGCACAGCGGCTGGCTGCGATTTATGCTCTGGCCATACAGCGGAAGCGCTTTGAAAGCGAACTGATTCAGGCACGGGAGGCGGCTGATGCGGCCAATCAGATCAAAAGCCGGTTTCTGGCAAATATGAGTCATGAGGTGCGGACCCCCATGAACGGGGTCATCGGCATGATCGGCCTGGCTTTGGACACGCAACTGCATCCGAAACAGCGTGAATATCTGCGCATGGCAAAATATTCAGCCGAATCCCTGCTGCGGCTGCTCAATGACATTCTGGACTTCACCCGGATCGAGGCCGGAAAGCTGCAAATGGAAAACACGGACTTTGATCTGCATGCGCTCACGGAATCCGCGCTTGTCCCTGTCCGTCCCGGAGCGCAGGAAAAAGGGCTCAGTCTTGTGTGCCGCATTGACCCGCAGGTGCCGGAGAGGCTTGTGGGAGATCCCACACGGCTGCGGCAGATCCTGATCAATCTGCTGCGCAATGCTGTCAAGTTCACCTTGTGCGGGGAAGTGTCTCTGGAGATTGCAGCGGCATCCGAACCATCCGCACCCGGGAAGGCGGCTGCGGACCAGTCTGACACTTATATCGGAAATCTGCCTGAAGATCGCATTGTGCTTGTTTTCCGGATAAAAGACACGGGCATCGGCATTCCTGAAGACAAGCAGAAGGAAATCTTTGAATCCTTTTCCCAGGCAGACAGTTCCATCAGCCGGAGTTACGGCGGTGCGGGACTGGGACTGAGCATCTCCAAAAATCTGGTGGAAAAGATGGGCGGAAAAATAGGGGTGCAAAGCCGTCCCGGCGAGGGAAGCATTTTTTCTTTCACGGCAGTGTTCGGCATGCGGCACGCGAAAGTCCCGGAAGAGCCGCACGCGGAAGAACAGGCGGTATCGGAGGAGTGTCTGCCTCCGATATCACCGGCAGTGCCCATCCGCATTCTGCTGGCTGAAGATGATCCGACCAATCGGGAGGTCTTTGTCAATATTCTTGAATACGAGGGATACAGTGTCACTGCCGTTGCCAACGGGAAAGCCGCTGTGGATGCTCTTTCCCCTGAAAAGTTTGATATCATTCTGATGGACGTGCAGATGCCGGAAATGGACGGTCTGGATGCAACCCGCCGAATTCGAAAAACAAATTCCGACATACCCATTATCGCGCTTACAGCCCATGCCTATGAGCAGGATCGCCAACTGTGTCTGGAAACCGGCATGAATGACTATATCTCCAAACCGGTGAACCGGTCAGATTTCATTGCTGTCATCCGGAAGCATATGAAGAATGGAATCCGGGGTTCTCAGAACAGCAAAGATCAGAACCCTGCGGACCGGAAAGAAGACAGTGAAAACCGCTTCCTGGGTGAAAACCGTTTTGATATGACCGTGATAAGAGAAAAATACAGGAAAGATGTTCATCTGTTCAGACAGGCACTGGATATTTTTCTCAAAGAATCCTTCCCGGATATGCATCTGATCCGGGAAGCCATATCTTCGGAAAATGACCAACTGGTGGAGCATTATTCCGAAAAACTCAAACAGCGTGCCCTGGATACCGGGATTTCAGCCATCTCGGATGATGCCTTCCGCCTGAAACTGGCGGGCCGGCAGAAAGATATGGACAAATCCCGTATTCTGGCGGAGCGGATAGAACAGGAACTTGGCAGACTCAAAGCAGTGCTGTCCGTTCCGGAGGATCAGTTTGCAGGTGCAGGTCTGGAATCCGGAACCGGTCAGAAAGCTGCCCCGCGACAAAGGAGATGGCACAACAATGAAAATTCTGATTGCAGAGGATGATTTCATTTCAAGGCGAATTCTAAAGGAAATCCTCTCTCCCTATGGGGACTGTGATGTGGTTGTGGATGGAGAGGAGGCAGTTCAGGCCTTTCAGATGGCCATAGAGGAAAAGAAACCCTATGATCTGATCTGTATGGATATCATGATGCCCAACACAGACGGTCATGAGGCACTGAAACGGATACGGGAAACAGAAAAAGCCGAAGGTATCCGGGGCTCTGCCGAGGTGAAAGTGATTATGGTGACAGCCCTGGATGATCCCAAAACCGTTTTTCAGGCCTTTTACAAAGGCGGGGCCACTTCCTATATCGTCAAACCCATTGACCAAAAAAAGGTAACAGGGGAAATTCGCTCTCTGGGGCTGATTCCCTGAGAATAAAGATGTCAGGATTCAGTTGACAGAAACAGGCGCACCGGGCTCCTGAAAACTGGCACCTTTGATCGGAAGATTATGCGCGACCGGATTATCAAAATCGGCAGCAGACTGGATATGGGACAGATTCTTGCAGGCATAAGGAAAAAGGGGATGCAGTTTTCCCTGCTGTACCGTTTTTTCTCTCCTGCTTCCGGAATGCTCCCCGACCTTCATGCCCTGATCAGTTCACTGGAAGGGGTAATGGAAAAAGTTGAACCCCAGTTTCTGCGAATCGGCATGGAACTCCGTCTGTATGCGGATGCAAAACATCTGTCAGATCTCACCGTGGATGTGGCCAAATCCATCGGAGGCACAGAAAGGTCGAAAATTTCCTCAGCGGCATTGACAGACTTGCCAAACAGTCCCTGGCAGATTTGCAGGGACACCGCAACAAAATCAGCAGCAGTCTGATGAATGTGGGCGAAGTCTGGAGCATCTCGGCAGGCTGTGCAGAATCTGTTCGGTGATTGAAAAAACCGGTATGTCTCTCAATGTCATTGGTCTCAATATTGCCGCAGAAAGCAGCCGTTCACCTGACGCGGGGGAAATGTTTGGCGCATTTACCGGAGAAATCCGCCAGCTCTCGAAGAAAATATCCGGCATATCCCGAAATATACTGGAAAACGCAGGAACCACCCGCAAGGGCAGATGTCCGCCAATGCCGAGATCTCAGGGGACTGGGAACCTTCGGTTATCTGTACAGCAGCGCGCAGAGGGTGGTGCAGAAAGCCATCCGGGAAATATACAGCATTATGGAACTGTCCATGGAGGTTCTCAAGATAGCCGATGCCCATTCCCGTGAAATATCCCGGCAGGTGGGGGAAGTGGTGGTGGCCCTGCAGTTTCATGATATTGCGCGGCAGAAGATTGAGCATGTGGTCATGGCAATCCGGGATGCGGAACGGATTTGCAGGGGGGAAAGGGAGGGCTCCAGCCCGGACAGCGCACTGGCACGGGCCCATAAAATCCTGTTTCTGCAGACGGCCCAGTTGAAAGAAGTGATCCGCGAAATACAGGGGGCATATGAAAAATCGCTGCTGGCGTTCCGGGGGCTGGACCGGCATGTGGAGCAACTGGTTTCAGACATATCTGTTTTTGAAACCCGGCAGCGGACGGAAAGCAGGATAGAAGAGCGGATTCATGCGCTGAAAGCCGGTCTGGAACAGCTTGGCGATCTTCTCAGCCAGGGAAGGGGACTGGAAAAACAGATCAAGGACACCGCAGAGCAGGTGACCCATACCGCCTCGCAGTTGTCAGGGCATATTGATCAGGTGCGGGGCATCAGCATGGAACTGCATCTCAAGGCACTCAATGCCGTGGTCAAATCTGCCCGTCTGGCTGAAAGCGGGCAGGTGCTTGAAATTCTGGCACAGGAAGTAAGCCGTCTTTCCCGTCAGTCTGACAAATTTGTCTCAAATGTGGTGGAAATTCTCCAGTCCCTGGTATCGCTTTCCCTGGAACTGGATCTGGATTCCCTTGAAACACCGGAGTCATCTGACAGTACGCTTTCCCTGTCCGTGGAAGACGGCATCCGTGAACTTGCAGAAAATTATGAACAGTTCAAAATGAATACATCTGCTGCCACAGCAGGGGCGATGGAGCTGCGGACAGCAGTGGGAAATACAGGCACGTCTCTGGATTTTCTGCCGGAACTGGCAGAGGAGATTGGGGATTATCTTGAACAACTGGAAGCGATGACCGAAAAACTGGAACCCTGGAATATCCATGCGAAAGAGATTGCGTCTGACAAACTGGATCATATTGCCCGCCGCTATACAATGAAAAGTGAACGGCGGCTCCACAGACAGTATGTCGGAGACATTTCCGATCCGGAGAAGCAGCGCCATGACAAAGAAGCTGCGGATTCTTTCCGGGATAGGCCCGGAAATCATGGCCGGCCGGACATCTGGAAAGAAGCGGATGATTCCGGGAAGAAAGACAGGAAAGAAAACACAGACACATGCGCAGTCCATTCGGAGGCAGCCGCGGATGAAGAGCCGGGAACTGCTGAAAAACAGAAAAAAGGTGATGAGGAAGAGGATCTCGGAGACAATGTGGAACTTTTTTGACAGGCAGCAGTTGCCAGTTGTCAATGTGAATCAAGACTCAAAAATTTCAGAATAAACAAAAACAGATTTTTGCATATTCACACAGGATTTGACAATTTTTTAAAAGTTTCAAATCTGAGGCATGTTTTTTCCGGAAATCGCGTTAATTCGCATTATCAGGAAACAGTGTAAAGTTTGCCGTTGTCAGTGAGCAGAGACCGGCAACTGACAACTGTGAAAAGAGGATCAGATGAATTATACAAGGGAAGAAAAAGAAGGCAGCGCTCTTGTAAGAATTGAAGGGCCCTTTACCATATACGAAGCACCCGCGCTCCGGGAACTGTTTCTGGAATGCTTTGAAAAATACAGGGGACTGACACTGGATCTGGAGTCAGTGACGGAATGTGACACGGCAGGAATACAGATACTGTGCTCGGCACGGGCCACTGCTGAAGCCGGAGAAAAAATCTTTCTGGTGGACAGGATGTCTGACGCTGTTGTCAATGCGCTAACATCCGGAGGACTGACGTCCGAAAAAGTGTCCAGACCGGAACAGGGAGGAAAAAAATGACCAAAGTGATTATGACAGCGGATGATTCGGCAAGTGTAAGGCAGATGGTTTCCTTTACCCTGAAACAGGCCGGTTATGAGGTGGTGGAGGCTGTGGATGGAGAGGATGCTCTGGCAAAACTTCGGTCAAACAGGGTGAACATACTGGTGACAGATCTGAATATGCCCAAAATGGACGGCATAGAACTGATCCGGCAGGTTCGCACGGATGCCCGGTACAAATTCATGCCCATTATCATGCTGACCACCGAATCACAGGTTTCCAAAAAACAGGAAGGAAAAGCGGCCGGGGCCACCGGATGGATCGTCAAACCCTTCCGGCCTGAACAACTGCTGGCAGTCATCAAAAAAGTGCTGAGATAAAGAGCAGAGGCAATTGCGAGTAAGGGACTCGGAATTGTCCACTATACCGTTTATAACAAAAAGAGACCTTTTCCACAATGGTTTCCATTTTTTTACGGCATATTGGCATGTTTCATGTCCCTAATACCGACTCTCCATTGAAAACATACTTTATGGAAAGCAGTTTCTGCGGAAGACAATGCCGGTTCTCCGCCGATTTTGCAAAGTTCTGTCAGTTCTTTGTGACCGCTGTGCACTCTTTGTGTCCTTTGTGGTTAAAAAAACATGGTTTCAATGGAGAATCGGTATAAGCTAAAAAACTGAAGCCTCCTTTACAGGGAAAGGGCGGGTTTGCAGGGGCAGATTCTGATGCGGCCTCTGGGGGGAACAGAATTTATGGAAAAGTTCAAAGAAGTCTATCTTGAGGAAATTGCAGAGCTTCTTGCAGACATCGAGTCAGCTCTGCTGGAACTCAGTGAGACACCGGACAGAAAAGAACTGATTGACAGTGTATTCCGGGCTTTTCACACCATCAAGGGATCCGGGGCGATGTTCGGATTTGAAACAATCGCGGCTTTTACCCATGAAATTGAAACGGTTCTGGACTTGGTTCGCAGGGGTCTTGTTCCCATGAAAAAATCCCTTGTGGATTTGACACTTTCGGCCTGTGATCATATCCGGCATCTGGCAGAGGATGACAGCGCGGGGGGGAAGGATACAGAGAATATTGTCCGCATGCTCCGCAGTATGATCCCGGCAGATTATCAGGAAGATGTTTCCTCACCGAAAGACAGAGCCGAGCATCTGCCGGAGCTGTCCACCTGCCGTATCCGCTTCCGTCCAAATCCGGATATTTTTGACAATGGCACCAATCCCATCCTTTTGGTGGATGAACTCCGGAATCTGGGGGAATGCCAAGTCATTGCCCACACCCATACCATCCCTCCCCTGGAATCTGAAACCACGAAATGCTATATTCACTGGAATATCATTCTCACCACCTCTGTGAAAATTGAGGCCATCCGCGAGATTTTCATCTTTGCCGAGGACAGATGCCGTCTGAACATAGACCTGATTCACAGCGATGAGATCATGGATGAGAGCGGAAAATACAAACGCATCGGAGATATTCTCGTTGAAAGGGGGGACATTACTCTGCCGGATCTGAAAAAGGCACTGGAATCCCAAAGAAAAATCGGAGAAATGCTGGTCGCGGCCGGCGTCACGGATTCAGACACTGTGGCCTCAGCCCTGGCAGAGCAGGAGCATGTGCGGAATCTGTCCCGGAAGCACCGGGAGGATGCGATGACCTCCAATATACGGGTGGCAGCGAAAAAACTGGATACCCTTGTCGATTTGGTGGGAGAACTGGTGACAGTGCAGGCCAGCCTGAGTCAGCGCTCCCTGCTTCTGGAGGATGCGGAAATGATTTCCATTGCCGAGGAGGTGGAACGCCTGACAGCGGAACTGCGGGACAATACCATCAGTATCCGGCTGGTTCCGGTCAGCACCACTTTCGGGAAATTCAGACGGCTGGTATATGATCTGTCCAATGAACTGGGCAAGGCTGTGGCCATGGAAACCCGCGGGGGAGAGACAGAACTGGACAAAACCGTGATTGACCGGCTCAATGATCCCGTTATGCACATCATCCGCAATGCCGTTGATCATGGCATTGAATCTCCTGAAAAACGGATTGCCTCCGGCAAACCGGCCAAAGGGAATATTCTGCTGGCTGCCGAACATTCCGGCACCAATGTGCTGATCCGCATCTCGGACGACGGGGCCGGACTGGATACGCTGATGATACGCAAAAAAGCGATCAGCGCGGGTCTGATTCCCCCGGAGGTGCAGTTGACGGAAAATGAACTGTTTTCCCTTATTTTTCTTCCCGGATTTTCCACAGTCGGGGAAATCAGTGAAATATCCGGCAGGGGTGTGGGCATGGATGTGGTGAAACGCTCCATTGAAAATCTTCGGGGCTCTGTGGAAATCAGCAGCAAAAAGGGAGAGGGAACAGCCATCACCATGAAACTGCCCCTGACGCTTGCCATTATTGAGGGGCTTCTGGTGGAAGTGGGCCCCACAGCCTATGTCCTGCCTCTTTCGGTCGTGGAAGAATGCATGGAGCTTGCACAGAGCACTGTGAGAAACGCACGCGGCAGAAATCTTGCAAATGTGCGGGGAGAAATTGTTCCCTATATCCATCTGCGGGAATTTTTCAGAATCCAAGGGGACTGGAAGGGCGTGAAACAGATTGTCATCGTGCGTCTGAACAATTTCCGGCTGGGGCTGGTGGTGGACAATATTATCGGGGAACATCAGACTGTAATCAAATCCCTGGGAAAACTCTACCGCGATACAAAGGTTTTTTCCGGTTCCACCATACTGGCAGACGGAAATGTGGCGCTCATTCTGGATGCATACAAACTGGCAGAAATGGCCGAAGCCGAAGAACTTCTTGTGAGAAAAAACAGTTACCCCGCTGCGGGTTTTCCTGCCATGATCCGGTAAGGAGGAATGTTTATGGTTTCCATGGAAACAAACGGAGCAAACCAGTATCTTACCTTTACTCTGGGAGAAGAGAACTTTGCCCTTGAGATCGCCAAAGTAAGAGAAGTGCTGGATTATACAAAAATTACCCGTGTTCCCCGTATGCCGGACTTTCTCCGCGGGGTGATCAATCTCCGGGGCAATGTGGTGCCGGTGATTGATTTGCGCCTGAAACTGGGCATGAGCGCGACGGAAAAGACACTGGATACCTGCATTGTGATTGCGGAAATCATGATTGAGGGAGAACTGGTCCAGGTGGGTGCGCTGGCAGATTCGGTAAAAGAGGTCATCAGTCTGGAAGCAGCACGGATTTCACCGCCTCCCCGTATCGGAACCAAACTCAGAAACGAATTCATTCGGGGCATGGGAAAACTCGACGAAGGATTTCTCATTATTCTGGATATAGACAGAGTGCTGTCAGAAGATGATTTGGCGGTTGTCAAAGACAGCAGTTCTGTGGAACTTCCGGAAGCACAGGAAGAAAAAAAAGACAACTCCGAGGAAAAGGAAGAAGAGGAGGAGGAGAAATCACCGGTTTTGGATCTGGACGCTGAGGATCCGGACGGGTTTTGACAGATACCTGTCCGACACGGCAGTATGCCTATATATTTGGGATGCGAATTAAGAGTCAGATTCCGACTGAGATTTGACAGCTTTATTAAAAGTTGTCAAATCTGCATCCGCTTTATAACAGGCTGTTTTGATTCAGCCTTTTTTAACGCTTAACTGATGTTGCGCCGTCTTTTTCACCGTGATTCCGGCATAAGGAGAAGTCCGGCAATATTAAGCAGTTGCGGATGCAGACTTTCTCCGGAATGACCGGAAAGTCTCCTGCCCCGTCATTCCGGCGCAAGCCGGAAACCGGTAATTTCAGGAGATTCCGGATGCCGACTTTCGCCGGTGTGACAGGGAAGCGTAACATCATCTCTTAATTCGCATTTTGACTCTGCTCATCGTTTTTTCTCAGGACGGAAGCTTTGGGCAGAGTGCAAAGCGGAAAATTTTGCACTTTTATCTTAGGTGGATTGTCAAAAAAATTCTTTCACATTCAGGATTTGACAACTTTCAAAAAATTGTCAAATCTGTTCTGTCCTGAGCAAAGAAACTTGTTTGACAGTCCATTAAGGAATTGGAAATTCCTGACATACCGACAGATTCAGGTTTCGGGCTTCAGGCATCAGAAAAACAGGAATCTGAAACCCGGTACAAAATTATACCGATTCTCCATTGAAAAGATACTTGTAAGCAGGCAGAAAAGAGGTTTTCATGTGTTCAAAAAACCGGATTTTTCCGAAAAATCCGGTTTTTCTGAAAAACTTATGTTTCAGAACAATGGCGAATTGGTATTATATCTCAGAACAGTTGAAAAAAAACAGGAAGGTTTGTGCGGGATGAAAGACAAAATCAGGGTGCTTGTGGTTGATGATTCTGCTGTGGTGCGTCAGACACTCAAAGAAATTCTGGATTCAGCTCCGGATATTGAGGTCATCGGCACAGCCGCTGACCCCTATATTGCTGCCAACAAAATCAACAAGGAAGTGCCGGATGTCATCACCCTGGATGTGGAAATGCCCCGCATGGACGGAATCACTTTTCTGCGCAAAATCATGACCCAGCATCCCATTCCTGTGGTCATGTGTTCCAGCCTCACGGAAAAAGGATGCGAAACCACACTCAGGGCTATGGAATACGGCGCGGTTGACATTATACTCAAACCCAGACTGGGCGCAAAGAAATTTCTGGAAGAATCCCGCATAACCATCTGCGATGCGGTGCGGGCTGCTGTGCGTGCGCGAATCAAACGCATTGCTCCCAGACCGCCCCGTGTGGAAAAAAAACTGACAGCCGATGCCATCATGCCTCCGCCGGTTCAGAATGCCATGGTGCAGACAACCGAAAAAGTGGTGGCAGTGGGTGCGTCCACAGGAGGAACCGAGGCTCTGCGCCAGTTTCTGGAAACCTTTCCTCTGGATTGTCCCGGCATTGTGATTGTGCAGCACATGCCGGAAAATTTCACACGCGCCTTTGCCAAGCGTCTCAATGATCTCTGCCGCATAGAAGTCAAAGAGGCGGAAAACGGGGACAGTGTTCTTCGGGGCCGCGCACTTATCGGGCCGGGAAACCGGCATATTCTCCTCAAGCGCAGCGGAGCCCGGTATTATGTGGAGGTCAAAGACGGCCCGTTGGTCTGCCGCCATCGGCCTTCGGTGGATGTGCTGTTCCGTTCCGCCGCGCGCTACGCGGGTTCCAATGCAGTGGGGGTCATCATGACCGGAATGGGGGATGACGGCGCGCGGGGCATGCTGGAAATGAAGCAGATGGGAGCCTACAATATTGCCCAGGATGAAGCCACATGCGTGGTTTTCGGTATGCCCAATGAGGCCATAAAACGGGGAGGGGTGGACAAAATTCTGCCGCTGGATGCCATCTGCGGCGCAGTCATGAGGGCATGCAGCAAATGAACCTGTTGGACAGGTTTGCATACACCCCATCCTTTCGGAAAGTCAAACAGCATATCCGGATTCATATTGGAGAATATTTTGCCAGTTGCCGGCCCGTGCTGATTTCCACCCTTCTGGGTTCCTGTGTTGCGGTCTGTCTCTTTGATCCGGTTTCACGGGTTGGGGGAATGAACCATATACTCCTGCCCGGCAAACCGGATTTGAAGCATTTTGACATGTCTGCCCGTTACGGCATCAATGCCATGGAACTTCTTATCAACCGGATTATGAATCTGGGGGGGGAACGCCACCGGCTGCTGGCCAAGGTTTTTGGCGGAGCCCGCATCCTTCCGGCCATTCCCGAGGAAAACTGCATGGGAAGAAAAAATGTGGGTTTTGTTCTGGAATTTCTGAAAACCGAATCCTTCCGGGTGGTCAGCCGGGATGTGGGCGGCATCCAGTCCCGCAGGGTGTATTTTCACAGTGACACCGGTGATGTGTTTCTCAAACGGGGTCAGCCTTTCCGGGCCGGGGACATAGCTGTCATGGAAAGAAAAATGAAGGAGTGCATCAGTCGGCAGGTTCGCAAGCCGGGTGATGTGACGCTGTTTGACTGAGTGCGCAATCCTGTCTGATTCGGACAGCATTTTGTTGCCAAGAAAAAAAATCATATGAATCCAATAACAAAGAATAGCCTGTTTTACGGGGACAACTTAAAGATTCTCCGCGAATACATTCCAGACGAAAGTGCGGATCTGATTTATCTGGATCCGCCGTTCAACTCCAACCGGAATTATGATGTGCTTTTCAAGGATGAAAGCGGTCAGGATTCCGAGGCACAGATCACCGCGTTTGAGGACACATGGCACTGGGACAGGAAAGCACAGGAAACGTACCATGAACTGATTGCGGATGCGCCTGCGCATGTGGGAAAAATGGTCAGTGCCTTAAAAGATTTTATCGGAGCGAATCAGATGACAGGCTATCTGGTGATGATGACCGTGCGTCTGATGGAACTGCACAGGGTGCTGAAATCAACCGGCAGTCTGTATCTTCACTGCGATCCGACCATGAGTCATTATCTGAAGATTGTGCTGGATACCATCTTCGGAAAAGAAAATTTCAGGAATGAAATTGTATGGTGTTACAGAAAATGGAATGTGAGACAGCCGCAGTTCCCTTCCAACCATGATATCCTTCTGTTTTACACCAAAACACGGACGAATTTTTTTCATACCCTGTTTTTGCCCAAGTCCCCGAAATCATCGGGAAAAGGGAAAAAAATTCAAAGTGTGATGGGGGAGAACGGGAAAAGAAAATCGGTTTATCTGGATACGGATTCCGAAGGAACTCCGGTTCCGGACTGGTGGGAAATACCCATACTCAATCCCATGGCCAGTGAAAGACTGGGTTATCCCACGCAGAAACCCCTTGCCTTATTGGAGAGAATCCTTCAATCCAGCAGCAGGGAAGGCGACACGGTTCTGGATCCCTTCTGCGGGTGCGGGACTTCCATTCATGCTGCGGAAAAACTCAACCGGAAATGGCTGGGCATTGACATCACGCATCTTTCCACATCTCTTCTGAAATACAGACTCAAAGATGCGTTTGATCTGACAGAGCGCAAAGATTATGATATTGTCGGAGAGCCTGAGGATTTGGCCGGGGCAGAAAGACTCGCGCAGGAAAACCGGTATCAGTTTCAGTGGTGGGCTTTGTCCCTGATTCAGGCAAAACCGGTGGGCGGTGTGAAAAAGAAGGGAAAGGACAGAGGCATTGACGGTGTTGTCAATTTCATTGATGACAGCAGCGAAAAGGCAAAACGGATCATTGTTCAGGTGAAAAGCGGCAAAGCCGGGGCAAAGGACATTCGGGATCTGATCGGCACTGCGGAAAATGAAAACGCGCAGATGGGCATTTTCATCACTCTGAACGAACCCACAAAGGATATGAAAACATCCGCGGCACAGGCCGGTTTTTATCATTCCACCGGCTGGAGCAGAAATTATCCGAAAATACAGATAATGACCATAGAGGATCTGATGAACGGAAAAAAGCCTGATTTGCCTCCTGTAAAAAGAACTTTTAAGCAGACAAAAAAAGATATAAGAGAACAGGACAGATGGAAACAGAATGTTATGGACAGGTTTGAAACAGACGGAGGATATTTGCAATGAAAATACAGCATATTCGTTTTCAGAATATCAGCACACTCAAAGGGCAGTGGGAAATCGCCTTGAATCAGTCCCCGTTTGCGGAATCCGGAATTTTTGCCATCACGGGCCCCAACGGCGCAGGCAAAACCACTGTTCTGGATTCTGTGACACTGGCTCTTTACGGTGAAACTCCCCGTCTGAAAAATCCCGGTGAGGAAATCATGTCCAGAGACAGCGCGGAAAGTTCTTCGGAAGTCATTTTTTCCGTCAATGATGCCCTGTACCGTGCCCAGTGGCAGATCCGGAAAAAAGGGGGAAAAGCAGATTCTCCGGAAATGAAACTTTTTTCCCTCAACGGTCAGGAAAACCTTCTGGATGACAGACCTGCCGCAGTCCGCAGCCGCATTGCGGAACTTACCGGGCTGGATTTCAAACGCTTCTGCCGGTCTGTCATGCTGGCACAGGGGGAATTTGCCGCATTTCTGCAGGCACTGGACAGTGAACGGGCAGAGATTCTGGGGAAAATTATCGGCCCGGAAGTCCGTGCCGAATATGTCCGCCAAACTTTGGAGCAGGCGGACAGGGAAAATGAAAAACTTCTGCGTCTGAAAGAGGAAATTGAGAATTTTTCCCTGCCTGATCCCGCGGCTGCAAGGGAAAGCCGGGACAGATTTTCCCTTCTTCAGGAACAGTTGGAAGAAACAGAGCGGGAACTGGCTGTGCTGGAGGAGAAAAAAGATCGCTGTGAACGATGGGAACGTCTGCAAAAAGAGCATGAGGAGGCCAGTCTGGCTCTGGCAGCCGCGACTGCGCGTCAGGAACAGATGCAGGAACAGTTCCGGAAACTGGCAAAAGCCGGAAAAGCCGCTCCCCTTCAGGCTGCCTTGGAAATCCTTGTTTCTCTGGACAGGGAAAAGGATGCGGCAGAAAAAATGCTCGCGGAAGTCTCAGCCCGGATTCCGGCACTGGAGGAACAGATTCAGTCGCTGGATCAAAGGGAGAAACAGGATCGTCAGGAACTGGAACAGGTCAGAGAGCAGTGGGAGGAACAGAAAGACAGTATTGAAAATGCCCTTGAAATCACAAAAGAAATGGAAACTGCAAGCCGTGATTTCCGGGAAAAGGTGGAAAGATATGAGAATCTGGAAAAGGAACAGAACCAGAATCTGCAGGAACAGTATGAACTCAGAAACCGGATCGGGGAAAATCATGCCAGACAGAAAGAAATTGGGAAATGGCTGACAGACAGGGCAGCGGATCGGGATCTGGAAACCGACATTCCGCTTATCCGAAACGCGATGGCGGAACTGCTTTCTGTCCGCATGGAACGGGATGAAGCCCAAAAAAGGCATGCAGATGCCCTGAAACAGGAGGAAAAAGCCGCGAAGGTTTTCAGAAAGGCCGAGCACAGACTTGCCCTTATCAGAGAAAAGCGGGAAAAAATCAGTATAAAGGGCAGGGAAAGGGAAAACACTGTTCAGCAGCTTCTGGGCGGAAATTCTCTGGAGGATATTGAGAACCGTTACAAAGCACAGAAGGAAAAACTGTGCGCGGCCAAAAAACTGCTGGCCATCAGCAAAGACTATTCCCGGCAACTGGCTGCAAATGGGGGAAAACAGCAGAAACTGGAAGAGGAACTGACTGCCGCAGAATCCCAATATGCGGATCTGTCTCAGAAACTTTCAGAGGAAGAAAATATTCTCATTACGCTGCGCCATGCCAATGAGGCGCTGAAATATGAAGCGGAACGGGCTTTGCTCAGAAGCGGCGAGCCCTGTCCCCTGTGCGGTTCCACCAGTCATCCCTTTGTCACTGACAAACTTCCTTATGAAGGTGATCCCCGCAAGGCATTGGAAGATCAGGAAAACCGCATAGCAGACCTTCAGACACAGAGGGTGCATCTTTCGGATCAGATGGAAAGCCTGCGGAAACAAAGCAGAAAAGCCGAAATCCTTCGGGAGGAATGGGAAAAACTGTTCCAGAATGCGGGGCAGGACTGGGTGATTGAAGATGTGAGAAGCATCAAAAAAGGCTTCCGGGAAATGAAAAAGGAAACCCGGAAACAGAAAATTCATTTCAAGTCCGTGTGCAAACAGGGAAAAAAGGCGGAAAAATATCAGCGGGCTGTTGCGAAGAAAAGCGACAGACTCCAGGAAAAGCAGATGGTGTCTGAAAGGCTGCAAAATGATCTCAATATTCAGCAGGGAATCACCGCAGCCCTGGCCAGAGAGGCAGAGGAGATTCGCAGCAGGGAAGATGCCCAGATCCTCAGTCTGAAGGAAAAAGTGAAAAAATATGGGGAAAGCATTCCTGATGCCGGAAAAGAAGATGCGCTGGTGCTGTCTTTGGAAAAACGCAGGACCCTGTTTCAGGAACAGGTTCAGATTTCAGAAATGCTGAAGGCAGAGGCAGACGATTTGTCAAAAAAGTCGCTGGATCTGCCGGAATCTCTGAAAGCGCTGAAAAAAGAGGCAGATGATTTGGAAGGGCAGATCAGAAGTGCACAGGAAAAACTCGCGGAACTGGAAAAGCGGAGAAAAGAGGTTTTTGCATCCAGCGATCCGGTGCAGGCAAAAGAGGAACTTCAGGAGGCCATCCGCGCAGCAGAGGAAAAACTGACCGGGATTGCTGGGGAAAGAGAAATCGCTGTGCGTGAACTTTCAGATGCGCGGCAGAAAAGAGAAGAGTCCGCTGCAGAGCAGGATCGTCTGCTGCGGCAGCACCAGGAAACGGAACAGATTCTGACTGCCAAAGCCCTGGGAGCCGGATTCAGCAGCATTGCGGAAGTAAGGGAAAATCTGATGCCCATTGAAGAGCAGGATCGACTCAGCAGTCTGCAGAAAGAAATGGAACAGTCTGTTGCGGAAAACAGAGCCAGAGCCGACAGTATCCGGGAAATGCTGGAGGCCGAATCTGCGGTTCAGACAGACAGGGAAGATCCGAAAATTCTTCATGAAAAAATCCGGGAAGTCCGCAAGGCATGGGATCAACTGTCCGATGATGCCGGGCTTGCGGAAAAAACGGTAAAACAGCATCAGGCTGCACACCAGGAATATGGACAGAAGAAAAGGGAACTGGAAGATCAGGAAAAGCTTTGTCAGGGCCTTGCTTCCCTGAAGTCTCTGGTGGAATCCGGGGATGAACCGGAAATCCGTCAGCAGGTTCAGCATTTCATGCTTAACCGGCTGCTCGATAAAAGCAACCGGCATATGGAGGAACTGAGCGGACATTATTATATCCGGCGCCGGGATCCGTCCGGTATGAGCCTTGAAATCGAGGATATACGCCATAAGGGAATGCACAGACCCGTGAAAACACTTTCCGGCGGGGAAAGTTTTCTGGCAAGCCTGTCTCTCGCGCTGGGACTTTCGGAAATGGCCTGCAGTGACCGCAAGATTGAATCCCTTTTTCTGGATGAGGGTTTTGGGATGCTGGATGAGGAAACCCTGTACCGTGTCATATCCGCTTTGAAAAATATCAGGGCCAACGGAAAAATGGTGGGCGTAATTTCCCATGTGAAAAGGCTGGAGGATGAAATTCGGACACAGATCAGAATTGACAAACAGCCGGATGGTCTGAGCAGAATTGAAATTGTGGCGTAAAACCATCTGATACGTTGCCAAGTCTGACATTGTAATTTCACCTGCACAGAAAAACCGGATTTTTTGGAAAAATCCGGTTTTTTGCAGATTACAGCTTCAAATTTGGCAAAGCACAAGTCTTTTTTGTTTGCAAACAATTTTTTGGAATATAAATCTCCAAAATTTGGAGTTTTCCGCATTTATGAAAAATCAATCTCCAAAATTTGAAGAAATACTTTAACTTTTTGATTATTCAAATAATAACGATTATATTCCAAAAAGCATGGAAATTTTTGTTTCAGAATTTTCTTACCCTGAATCTGCGTTTTTTCTGAATTTTCTGCAAATTGCCCAAAATCCCTGCGGTTAATAACTGCCGCATGAGCAATTTTTTTGCAGAATGGATGACCATTTAAGATATTGAATTTTTAAAAAAAATTACTTTTTTATACGCTGAAAGGCAATTTGCCATGTAGTACATGACCACATTAATTATTACAGAATGCCTAACTGATTAACAGACTGAATTTTTTAAAAAATTAAGTCTGTTAATCAGTAAAATTCATCGTGATCATGTAGTACTGCATGACCAACTTGGTTTTTAAGATAAAACAGGGAATGAAAAAACCGGATTTTTTGGAAAAATCCGGTTTTTGATTCTGTAAAATTCAACGTGTTTATGCAGTACTGCGGGGATTTTTTAAGCAGAAATTTCAGAAAAATTATTCCGGTTCACAAACATCCCCGCAATTCTGGCATTATATTTGCATATACAAAAAACAGGTGGAAATGACAAACCATCCGCAAAAGAGAAAAAAAGCGGGGAAACGTCAGATTGCGAAATTGACAGGCAAAGGAGGTGTGCCGGAGGGAGTGGTGTAAATTTGCTGTCAGTGTTTCTGGTTGGGTGCGTTACGGTTTTTGTTGGGTTCTTTATTTTTTAAGAAAAAGCCAAACTCATCGTGAGGTGAGGACGGAAAACCACGGGTCTTAATGGTAAGACAGCCGGGTTGCGAAATAATTTTTTTGCCAAATTAAGGAGGCAGGTATGAAAAAAGTATTTTCAATGTTTTTTGCAGTAATTTTGGCAGTCAGTCTGACCACTTCTGTTTATGCCTATTCAATAACGCTGGTGGGTACTGGTGACAATGAAGATTTCTCCGGTGGTTATTGGGATGATTTGGGGCTGACACTGCTCCAGAAGTATGATGTTGGAGAGGGATGGGAATATGATCCAACTGATCCCATTTACAATATATCTTTTAACAATGACAGTTCCGGTCAATGGAGTTCTGATGATCCGGCAATAGAATACTTCAGTGTCAAAGCGGGAAATTCAAACAGCGGTGGCGGTTATATTTTGTATCAGATTGAAGACTATGTTTTGGGAGAATGGGTGGATTGGAATACCTCATCTTTGCGCAATAAAGACCTTTCCCATATTGCATGGTGGGGTACAGGTTCAACGGAACCGGAAGACCCCAATAATCCGGTCCCCGAACCCGCCACCATGTTCCTGCTGGGCAGCGGTCTGGTCGGTGCCGGAATTTTCAGACGGAAAAGAAGCAGATAGTTTCACCACATAACATCTTATTCTGAAATCCAAAAAAAGACAAAGTCCTTTACGGGCTTTGTCTTTTTTATTTCCGAATAGCAAAAATCGGCAATGAGTCAAATCCGTTGATTAATCGGTTGCGATCAGGGCTGACCCCGAGGATAAAAAAATCTGCAAGGATTGATATTATTATAGAAAAAGTAAAAAAACAAATCAGAATCCCGGAAGGGATGATATTGTCAACCGATCTGACCTACTGTCCGAAAATCTTTTTCCACTCCGAAAAACGGCAGAAAAATCTGATTTATAGAAACTTGGGTGTTCCGCATTTGATCTGACAAACCATCAGGTTTCTGGCATGATTTTTTTGCCCAGTGCTTTGTCAATCTTGAACCTGTGGCAGTTGAAATCACAAAATCAAACTCGGCAGAGCAGCACCCTGTGCTACTTGAGTTCCTCCAGCCGTCTTTTGATCATGTTAAGGACAGACTGGTTCAGATCCTTCTGCTCCCGGAACATCTTCATAAAACTGTTTTTGTGCAGCACGGTCACCCGTGCGGGAGTCCGGGCCACCACATTCGCGGTGCGCTTCACATCTTTGACCAGAGCAATTTCCCCCACAATGTCCCCGGCTTTCAGGCTGGCGACAATCCGATCCGGGTTTTCATTGAGAAAAATGTCAAATTCCCCCTTATCAATAATATATGCCTCCCGGGAATACTCCCCCTGGCGAATCAGATACTGTCCCGGAGCCAGCTCCCGTTTGTTCAAAGAATTTTTCTGCTTATTCTTTTCTGCTTTGCACCTGCCTGCAAGAGGCTGGAGTTCCGCCATATAATTTTTCAACTGCTCTGCAAGGCTGCTCATGACCACCGAAGCCGAGGCTGAGCGTTCTGCCTCTTTTGCATTTTTCCGGGTCAGTTCCTTGAGTTGGACAAGCATGTCGTGCACTTCTTCAATCCTCTGCTGGCGCTGACCGGAAACTTTTGAAATCTGGGCAAACATTTCCCGTATCACGGAAATGTCCGCCACCACTTCCCTGACCTCTTTGTCCGCTTTCCGGAACTGCTCTGTTCCCCTGCTCACCGTCAGTCCCGTGTTTTCTGTCAGAACGGAGATTTCCTTTGCAGCGCCTGCGGTGCGAAGGGCCAGGGAGCGGACTTCCTCGGCCACAACTGCAAACCCGGCACCGGCCTTCCCGGCTCTGGCTGCCTCCACAGCAGCGTTGAGGGCCAGCAGATTGGTCTGAAATGCCACATCATCAATGAACTGAATGATTTTTGATGCTGCCCGGCTTTCCTGGGAAATTTTTTCCATCAGTCCGGCCAGTTCCTTCATGGAATCTGCTGCCCGATCCGCAGCCTGGGCATTCTGCTGCAAAATTGCATCAGCTTTTTTCACACGCTCTGCGTTTTCGCCGGTCATGACCGTAATCTGTCTGACAGATGCCACAGACTTGTCCAAAAATTCTTTCTGTTCTGCGGTTCCGTCCGCGACAGCCTGGCTTACAGAGGACACACTGAAGGACACCGGACTTACCTCCCGTGAGGCATCCGAAAGCCCTTTGACTGCCCTGCGTATCCGTCTGCTGACAGACCTCTCAATCATCAGCAGGGAAGCAAGGGTGCAAATCAGACTGATGGCAAAACCGGTATAAGCTGCTGTTTTCACTTTGCTCATGCCTTCCAAAGCATACATCCCGTCTGTATATTCACGGATCCTGTTCACAGCAATGCCAATCTCTTCTGCGGACTTATGAGCGATTTTGTCTGTCCCCTCCTTATTCTGCCTGAGGAAATTCCCTGTTTTTTCCATTTCCGCGCATGTTTGCCGGATTTCTCCAAGACCTTTCCGACACGCTTTTATCTGCCGCTCTGTCTGAATCAGTGTGAAACTGCCTGTCAAAGCCGCAGAAAGCAGCAGCAGGGCAAACAAAGGAACAATCTTCCGGTTGATTCCGTCAAACATGATGGCTGTCCTTAATAATTTTTTGCAAACAAGGGATCGCATTCCGTGGTGACACACTTCCAAAACCTGAAAAAATTTGTGTCTTTAGTCGATTTACGGAAAAGAATATACCGCAGATTTGACAACTTTCCGAAAGTTGTCAAATCGTTACGGTGACTGAGCCGAAACATTCATTTTTATAAATCACCTTAAAAGCGCAAGAAAAAAAAATTTGAAAACAAATCAGCGGCTGCATCAAATCTGAGAAGCAACTGTGCACTTCTCTTTGTGAAACTTTGTGCCTTCGTGTCTTTGTGGCAGATCCTGCACCGGAACACGAAACTTCCCCTTCCTGAAACCTTTTTCCAATTCCGGTTTATTTTTCCCCCTTTTTCAGTATGCTGCGCAGAAAATGGCCGGTATGGGAGTTTTCCGCTTCTGCAATCTCCCCGGGTGTGCCGCAGGCAATGATTCTGCCACCCTCCTCACCGCCCTCAGGCCCCAGATCAATGAGATAATCCGCAGATTTGATCACATCCAGATTATGCTCAATCACAATGACCGTATTGCCCATGTCCGTCAGGCGGCTGAGAACCAGCAGGAGTTTGCGGATGTCTTCCATATGCAGACCGGTTGTGGGCTCATCCAGAATATAAACAGTTTTGCCTGTGGCACGTTTGCTCAGTTCCCGTGACAGTTTCACGCGCTGGGCCTCTCCGCCGGACAGTGTGGTCGCGGACTGGCCAATGTGAATATATCCGATGCCCACTTCCACCAAAGTTTCCAGTTTGCTCCGGATACTGGGAATATTCTGAAAAAATTCCATGGCCTGATTTACGGTCATATCCAGCACATCTGCAATGTTTTTTCCTTTGTACCGGACTTCCAGTGTTTCCCGGTTGTAACGTTTGCCCTTGCACACATCGCAGGGAACATACACATCCGGCAGAAAGTGCATTTCAATTTTGAGAATGCCGTCTCCTGTGCAGGCTTCACACCGTCCGCCCTTGACATTGAAACTGAAACGTCCGGGTTTGTAGCCCCGCATCCGGGCTTCGGCTGTCTGGGCAAAAAGATCACGGATATGGGTGAAAACACCTGTATAAGTTCCGGGATTGGATCTGGGCGTGCGGCCGATGGGAGACTGGTCAATGTGAACCACCTTGTCAACAAATTCCAGCCCGCCCACTTCCTTATGCGCACCGGCTGATGTCCGGGTTTTCCAGATATGCCGGGACAGAATCCGGTACAAAGTTTCCAGCACCAGCGTGGATTTGCCGGAACCGGACACACCGGTCACGCAGATGAAACAGCCCAGAGGAAACTGCGCATCAATATTTTTCAGATTGTTTTCTGATGCCCCTTTGATGATCAGATGTTTTCCATTGCCGGTTCTGCGTTTTTCCGGAATGGGAATGGATTTTCTGCCGGAAAGATACTGACCGGTCAGGGAAATTTCATTTTTCATCAGTTCTTCGGGGGTTCCGGAAAACACGACTTCCCCGCCCCGCATGCCCGCGCCCGGTCCCATATCCACCACATAATCCGCAGATCGGATGGTTTCCTCATCATGCTCCACCACCAGCACGGTATTGCCCAGATCCCGCATGTGCATGAGTGTGGAAAGCAGCCGCTGATTGTCCCTCTGGTGCAGCCCGATGCTGGGTTCATCCAGCACATACATCACGCCGGTGAGTTTGGAGCCAATCTGGGTGGCCAGCCGGATGCGCTGGCTTTCTCCGCCGGAAAGGGTGTTGGCCGAGCGATCCAGAGTAAGATATCCCAGCCCCACATTTTCCAGAAATCCCAGCCGTTCCGCAATTTCCTTGAGAATCTTTTCCGCGATCATGGCTTCCTGACCGCGCAGACTCTGTCCCAGTTCCCTGAAAAAATCCAGAGCATTCTGCACGGAAAGAGCGGTAATCTCCCAGATGGTTCTGCCCCCGACTTTCACGGAACGGGAAGCCGGATTGAGGCGTTTCCCCCCGCATTCCGGACAGGGACGGAAATTCATGAACTGCTGGATTTCCTCTCTTGCCTGCTGGGAATCACTTTCCATGTATCTGCGCTGCAGATTGGGAATCACGCCTTCAAAAGTTTTTCGGTACGGAACCTTTTTGCCTCTGTGATCATAATAAAAGGTAAATTCCCGGTCTCCTGAGCCGTAAAGGAGAATTTTTTTGAAATCCTCGGGCAGATCCCTGTAAGGGGTGTAAATTTCCACCCCATAAGGCTGGGTCAGGCTTTCGAGAAAATCCGAGAAAAAAACAGAATTGCGGTTTGCCCAGGGTGCGACTGCGCCGTCTCTGAGGGAAAGTTCCGGATTGGGGATAATCAGATCCGGATCAAATTCTGTCGCGGTTCCCAGCCCGTCACATTTGGGGCATGCACCCTGAGGCGAGTTGAAGGAAAAACTCGCGGGCGTAAATTCCGGGTAACTGATGCCGCAGGTGATGCACGCGGATTTCTCACTGAAAAGTATGGGTTCCTGACCTTCGGCCTCCACAGAGACCAGACCTTCGGATTTGGACAGGGCCAGTTCCAGGGAATCAGCCAGCCGGTTGCGGATTCCCTCTTTGATAATCAGGCGATCCACAACCACATCAATGCTGTGCTTCTGATTTTTGCTGAGTTTGTCCACCTCTTCAATATCCAGAATATTCCCGTCCACCCGGACACGGGAGAATCCGTCTTTGCGCAGCAGGGCAAAGAGTTTCTCAAACGTGCCTTTCTGATGCGTCACCAGAGGAGACAGGATCTGCATTTTGGTTTTTTCCGGAAGCGAGAGAATCTGATCGAGAATCTGATCCAGACTCTGGGAAGCAATGGGTTTTCCGCACTGATGGCAGTGGGGCCTGCCCGCGCGCGCAAAAAGCAGCCGGAGATAATCGTAAATCTCCGTAACGGTTCCCACAGTGGAGCGGGGATTGTGTCCTGCTGTTTTCTGCTCAATCGCGATGGCCGGGGAAAGTCCCTCAATCAGATCCGCATCCGGTTTTTCCATGCGCTCCAGAAACTGCCGCGCATAGGCTGAAAGGGATTCCACATATCTGCGCTGGCCTTCCGCGTACAGGGTGTCAAATGCCAAAGTGGATTTGCCGGAACCGGAAAGCCCGGTGATGACAACCAATTTATTCCGGGGCAGATCCAGATCAATGTTTTTCAGATTATGCTGCCTTGCACCCCGGATGATGATTTTGTCCAGTGTCATATATTGTGCTGCCTTGCAGTTTTGCTGTACAGTGAAAGGAATTTTTTCGGAAATCTTCAGGTTCTGCTGACATTTCAGAACCGGCTGCGGAAATGAAGATTTGACAGCTTTTGAAAAGTTGTCAAATCCTGCCGGAACCGGTCGGCCGGATTCATTGCGGAGAAATCGGTTTCAGTAAATTCAGCGGGTTATAAAAATGTCAGCAGAACCTGACTGTCTTGCGCAGATTTTTCAAAAATCCGGGAGTTGTCTCCCTGAATGTCATTCCGGTGAAAACGGAATCCGGGTGCCGACTTTCGCGGGTATGATGAAAGTGCGCAAGGTTTGTCAAAATTCATCTTACCTGACATCTGTCATTTTTTCAAACGCAATATGAATTCTGAAAAATAATATCGCATTTTCAGCAGAGGAAAAAGAGCATGCTCTCTGCCTTGCATATCTCATTGAATTTGGCACAAAGGATATTCAGTCCAAAAAAGGGACACAGAGGAATTGTCCGGACAGAGGCACTTTTATCCTCTTTCTGTGAATCATACCGATTCGCCATTGAAACCATGCGTTCCTTTAACCGCAAAGGACACGAAGATGGCACAAAGGTCACAATAAACTGAAAGCACCGTATAAAACCGGCGGTGAATCAGCACTGCCTTCCGAACAGCATGGTTTCAAAGGAGAATCGGTATCATGGTTCAGGCCGTTGGGAAAAACAGAAACGCCGAATGCTCTCCGTATACAGAGAAGGAGAACATCCGGCGCAGATTCCGGAGAAACATTATTTTTCAGGACCGTGTGATGGAGCGGGCACAGGCTGGAGACCTGTGCTGCTTTCTGTGCCTGAAAATTTATGGCTGTCTGCTTATTTTTCCCCCTGCCTCTCTCAAGGGAAAGGGGCAAAATTGTCTTTTTCCTTGCAGGGGGAAAATTCTGATGCAGAATTTTTTCCGGATCATCAAGGAGGTTGCATCACTGGCATCAGTCCATGCGATAGTTGGGCGCCTCTTTGGTAATGATGACATCATGCACATGGCTTTCCCGCAGCCCGGCCGCGCTGATTTTGATGAACCGGGCCTTCTCCCTCAAATCCTCAATGGTCTGACACCCCACATATCCCATACCGGCCTTGAGTCCGCCCACAAGCTGAAACACAATTTCCGAGAGCAGCCCCGCATAGGGAACCCGGCCCACAATTCCTTCGGGAACCAGTTTGTCCTCTTTTTCATCCTCTCCCTGATAGTATCTGTCCTTGCTGCCCTGCTTCATGGCTTCCAAAGATCCCATGCCCCGGTAAGCCTTGTAACTCCGTCCCTGATAAAAAACCATTTCCCCCGGACTTTCCTTTGCACCTGCAAACAGGCCGCCGATCATCACGGAATGCGCGCCTGCGCCAATGGCTTTGGTGAGGTCTCCGGAAAATTTGATGCCGCCGTCTGCAATCAGGGGAACCCCGGTTTTTTCCGACACGGCCTTGCAGTTCATGATGGCGGTCACCTGGGGAACTCCGATACCGGCCACAATGCGGGTGGTGCAGATGGAGCCCGGGCCAATGCCGATTTTCACGCCATCAACTCCTGCTTCGATGAGTGCCTGCGCACCTTCGCCTGTGCCCACATTTCCGGCTATGAGTTCAATGTGGGAAAAAGTGCTTTTGAGTTTTTTCACAGTTTCGATGACATTGCGGGAATGTCCGTGGGAAGTGTCAATGAGAATCACATCTGCGCCTGCCCGGAGAAGAGCCTGCGCTCTTTCCTCGGCATCCGGCCCCACACCAATGGCAGCGCCCACCCGAAGCCTGCCCCGGCTGTCCTTGCACGCATGGGGATATTTTTTGATTTTCTCAATGTCCTTTATGGTAATCATGCCGGTCAGTTTTCCGGCCTTGTTGACCACCAGCAGTTTTTCAATTCGGTGTTTGTGCAGGGTTTTTTTTGAATCCTCCAGACTGATTCCCTCAGACACCGTGACCAGATTTTCGCTGGTCATGACCTCGGAAACCTTTTTGTCCAAATCTGTTTCAAACCGCAGATCCCGGTTGGTGACAATGCCCACCAGATTGTCGTCTTTGGTGACCGGAAGCCCGGAAATGCGGTACTGCTCCATGACAGCCAGCACATCCCGAATGGACTGATCCGGATGCACGGTGACCGGATCCACAATCATGCCGCTTTCGGACTTCTTGACCTTGTCAACTTCTCTGGCCTGCTGTTCAATGCCCATATTGCGGTGGATAAATCCCAATCCCCCTGCACGTGCCATGCTGATGGCCACCTGGGATTCTGTCACCGTGTCCATTGCCGCACTCACGATGGGGATGGAAAGATTCAGATTCCGGGTCAGACGGGTTCGGGTGTCAATGTCTTTGGGCAGCACGTCCGAATAGTTGGGAAGCAGCAGAACATCATCAAAGGAATAAGCTTCTTCCGGGGAGATAACTGTCATAAAAATTGCCTCCAAAAAGGATGCAGGTTTCTGCAAAACCTGCGGTTAAGAATGTTTAAAATGAAATATCAGAAAGATACACTGAAAATACTGTTTCACGGAGCAGTAAGTCTTACGTTTAGCAAAGGCAGGAATATTTCGCAATCTTTTATTTGTCATCTTGACAGATGCGGGCAGGAAGCATTAAAAAGAGCTGTAAAATTATGACAGAATTCTCCCGGATGAAAAAAAGATCGGAAAAAAACATGATTACAGAGATTAATCCTGAAAATCCTCCTGTGCGGCTGATACGGCAGATTGCGGACATACTCAAAGACGGAGGGGTCATTGCCTATCCCACAGACACCTATTACGGCATCGGCTGTGATATTATGAACAAAAAGGCAATTCAGCGCATTTATCAGTTGAAACAGCGGGATCAGAAAAATCCTTTCAGTTTCATCTGCTCGGATCTGAAACATATCAGTGATTATGCCAAAGTGTCCAATTATGCCTACAAAACCATGAAGCGGCTCCTGCCCGGCCCCTACACCTTTATTCTGGAGGGCTCAAAACTGGTTCCAAAAATCATGCTGACCAAGCGCAGAACTGCGGGCATACGGGTTCCGGCCCATCCCATCTGCTTGGCATTGGTGGAACATCTGGGACATCCCATACTTTCCACCAGCGCGACCAAACCGGACGGGGAGATATTTTATGATCCCTCTTTGATACACGATTATTTCAGCTCCCGGCTGGATGCAGTCATAGACGGGGGCCCGGTTTCGGGAAATCCCTCCAGTGTGGTGTCCCTGCTCGATGATGTGCCGGAAGTCATCCGCAAGGGAGCCGGAGATGTGAGCCTGTTTGAATAATCTGCTGCGGTTAAGGACAGAAGGCGGCCACAGGCTGCGTCTTGGATCAGAACAGAAAACTTTCCCCCGGAGATCACAAAAAACGCTGTGTTCTCTGCGGGAAATTTTTGGAAACTCTTCAAACATTCTGTTATTCATAAAAAAAGGAGTCGTTCTTATGGAATGCAAAAAGGAGAAAAATCTTGCAAACTGCGGATGCACCTATGAACCCTGCGCGAAAAAAGGGATCTGCTGTGAGTGCATTGCCTTTCATCTCAAATCCCGTGAACTTCCGGGCTGCTGTTTTCCCAGGGATGCGGAGCGCACCTGTGACCGTTCCTTTGAGCATTTTGCCCGTCTGGTGAATCAGAAAAAGGTATAGGCAAAGACGGGCTTGACCTCTGCCGTTTTTTTTTGCTCCGGATGTTCCTTTTACGGCAGAATGCGAAGTTCCCCTTCCTCTGCATTCTCATCCGGAAGAATTTCCAGAAAATCAATGGAAAAAATTTTTTTCAGGATTTTCACATTTTGGTTTTTCATCCCCCGCATTTCCGGAATATGCCGGGGATGCACCCCCAGAACAATTTTTCCTGTGGCGCCGGGAAATGAACGGAGCAGTTCCGCTGCTCTGTCCAGATATATCTCCGAATGCACCAGAAAACCGAATGCCGGATGCCAGGGCCCTGCAAGAATGGCGGAATCCTCACTCAAATCTCCGGATGCCTGCAGCCCCATGCGGATGACCTTTATTTTTTTTTCCGCAAACAGCAGATACAGTTTTTTGACCTGTGTCACAGCAGCCTCCAAAGAAAGCGGTGCATATCGGCCCTGCCGGTACCATCGGGCCAGCAGACTGTTTTCCAGCACCAGTGCGGGATAAATTCGCACAAAATCAGGGGAAAGTTTCGCAATCCTCTGCCCTGTTTCCATCAGATTTTCGGCTGTTTCCCCCGGCAGTCCGACCATCATCTGCAAACCGCATTCATATCCGCATTCTTTGATCAAAACCGCAGCTTTTTCCGTGTCTGCTGCTCTGTGGCCGCGATGGGACAATTTCAGAACTTCATCATTCATGGACTGTGCGCCGATTTCCACTGTGGAAACCGGAAAATTTTTTATCAGATCAAGTGTGCTGGAAGAAATGGTGTCCGGACGGGTGGAAAAACGCAGACTGTGAACCTGGCCTGAACGCACAAAATCCTGTCCGATGCGGAGAAACCGGAGAATGTCATCAGATTTCAGGCCCAGAAAATTGCCGCCGTAAAAGGAAATCTGAACTGTCCGGTCTTTTTTTTCCGTGTATCCCAGAAAGGTCTGAATCCGGGAAATGATTTCCTCTGAAGCAGGCAGTCCCCTTGAAATCTGTGTGATGGCCTGCTGATTGCAGAACGCGCATTGATGGGGACATCCGGCATGGGGAATAAAAACCGGCACAATCAAAGGCTTTCCAGATGGAAATTTGGGGAAAACGGTTCGTGGCATGTAATAAAATATTTCAAATAAAAATAAATAGATATATCTGAACAATTTGTCTTTTGCAGCATGGAAAACCGCATATATGAAGAAACCATGCTGACGCGCGGTGGGTGAGCGTTGGCGAACCCTCCGCTGCAACGACTGGCCGGGCTTATTTATTAACTTGTTCAGAAATGAATGCTCCCTGTATTTCTCCAAGAATACTGAACTGATCAGGAAGTTGAAAAATTCCGTCTCCTGATTGATCAGAATTCTGTCTGTGATGCAGTGCGATTGGCAACTCGGGATGATGCGGATCATTACAGGGACAATCCAAGAAACTTTTTATTTCTTCATCTGTATCTCCTCTTCTTCTTGGCGAAAACCTGACGCCAAGCTGACCGGTGCAAAAGGGTTCCGGTCTCTGTCGCTCCCTCCGCCCTTTTGCGTCCGGGTTCCGGGTAAAGGCATCAGTTATCTGACGATCTCCCCACAGATCCGTACGTGAGCAATTAACTCATACGGTTCCTCAGTTCTGAGGGTTTTCCCTCAGAAACCGGACAGGCGGCACCCCGTCCGGCGCATGACTTTGCTGTCTGTTAAGGCTGTTGTATGTTGTGAACGATTCGGAGTTTCGGGAACGGGAAAATTCTGCGGATTGCGGCAGCAAAATTTTCCCATCTTTCATATTCAAAGCCGAGGGTGAAATCATCGGCGTATCTTATCAGAAACGAACGTCCGTGCATAGGGGAACGCACATCCCTGACATACCATGCTTCCAAAACATAATGCAGGTATATGTTTGACAGCAGAGGTAATATCACTCCGCCCTTCGGTGTACCTCGGTCAGGGGAAAAGAGCCTTCCGTCCTCGGCCACACCCGCATTCAGCCATTTTCCGATGAGACGGTTTATGCCTTTGTCACTTACCCCAGCCCTTTCAGGGTGAGTCGCGGGCCGGTCAGGGCAGCTCCGCAATGTCCGGCGGTTTTTGCAGCAGATCGCAACAGTCACCGGCAGACAGCATCAAAAAAGCTGTCTGCGGCAACCTGATGTTATACCAATTCGCCATGGATCTGAAACATAAGTTTTTCAGAAAAACCGGATTTTTCCGAAAAATCCGGTTTTTTGAACACACGGAAACCTCTTTTTTTCCTGCCTATAAGTATCTTTTCAATGGGGAATTGGTATGAAATGATTATTTCTCACACCTTGAAAGGGCTGGTCACTTACCCTTGTATTCAGCAGTTCACGCAGTCTGCCGTGACTGACATTTTCAAAGTAACCGCTGCCATCCGTATCAGCTATCCGCCCGATGTTCATTTTCCGACAGCATTCCCGAAGATCATGCAGGGCCGGATCCTGACTGCGTCCCGGCCGGAATCCGCAGGAAAAGGGGTAAAAAAATCCGCTTCGCATACGGGATTCACTGCCATGACAGCGGCTCTCTGAACGATTTTGTCTTCAAAGTCCGGTATGCCAATACAACGCAAAATTCATCCGCGCAAAGAGGCAGAGTTGCTGTCATGCCTTCCCTCTTTGCGTTCCATGTGCAGATCCGGTCTGCAGCGCACGGGCTTTTCTTTTTGGACAAATGCTATTGCTGCAAATATCTTGCGCTGATTTTTTCAAAAACCTTTTCCGAAATTCCCTTTCTGTTCGCCCTGTCAAAAGCATCACGCAATGCCGCACCTTCCTCTGTCCTGCGAAAAATGCTGTACACCTCTGCGGGTTTGACCGGCAGCATAATAAATCTGACCTGATCAAGATAAGCATTTTTCTCCAGCCAGTACTTCATTGACACATAATTGATGTCCAGCATGGCATCCACTCTTTTGTTTATCAGTTTCAGAGTGTTCATCTGCCGGAAATCAGTGGTTGTCACGAGATCCAGATGAATCTGCTGATGTTTCAGCATGTCGGGAATATAGGCTTCCTTTATGAAACCGATGGTCATTCCGTATAAGGCTTCAGAATTGCTGACTTCCTGCAAAGGACTGTCTTTGCGGACAACAAGGCAGCTTATAATTGAAGTCAGGGGCGTTTCAGGAAACAGAAAGTCAGCTTCCCGCTCAGGTATTTTTGTCAACTGGGAAACAACATCCACTTCCCCATCCCTCAGCATTTGTGTTGCCCGCATAATGGGAAAAATTCCCGCAACCTGAAAATCAACACCCATTTCCGGAGCAATGAATTCCTTCCAGTAATCAATGGTCACTCCGACAACTTCTTTTGACTGGGCATCCGGCATCATGAACGGATCCAGCATAAAAACGGCCATGTTGACAGTTTTGGCAAAACCGTGCGCTGGCACACTCAAAATAAAAATGACAAGCAACTTCACGAACAGTTTCATGGATTCCTCCTTTGCGGATTGTTATTCAAAAGACACACGAGGCATTGATATATGGAAATTTGAATTATAATATCCTGTTATACAGATCGTCTGAACACTGTCTTACCGTTTTTCCATCAGAAGACAATAAATACTGAAAAGAATGACACCGACAAATATTGCCGAAATTCCCATAAGAACGGTATCTCTGAGAAAATTGCATCCACGCGGGATTCCGTGATATGCCGCGGCTTTGATGAAGGCATAAATAATTCCGGCTGACACTCCTGCCGCACTTATCAGACTTATGACGGAAAATTTTCTGCATCCTGAAAAATGCATGACAGATTTTTCCGGGGATGCGGGCGCAGTATTATACCATATCTGATATCGGTACAGGAGAAAAATTCCGCCCGCAAGCGTTCCTCCGTGCTGCAACACAGTGAAAACATGCAGAGGTCTGCCGCGAAAATCATAAACACTTTCCTCCGGAAGAGGAAAAAACGCAACAAAAAAACCGTGCTTATGCGTTGCAGCATCCCACAGAATATGCGTCAGAGCGCCTGCCGCCAGTGAAAGAACAATGCGCGCCCACTGCCGGAGTGAACCGATACGGACATCACAGACAGCACAGAGCAGACACCGCTGATGATCGGCAGGAAACAGAGAAATGAGCGGATATTTCAGCAAAAAATGAAAAATCAGAAATATCAGGAGTCCGGAAGGTATGCAGAAAAGAATCAG
This sequence comes from Desulfobacterales bacterium, assembly GCA_041390465.1. Classification (GTDB taxonomy): domain Bacteria; phylum Desulfobacterota; class Desulfobacteria; order Desulfobacterales; family Desulfococcaceae; genus JAABRU01. The sequence continues at coordinate 40,363 of JAWKPW010000050.1, forward strand.
ACCGGAAAAACTGTGGCCAAAGGAAACATCTGTTGACAGATGAAGAAATGAGTCGAAATCCGGGCTCATGCTTCCAATGACCAATGCGGAGAAAACAAAACAGCGATTTTTGCTTAACGGGATGATCGCAGCCGGATGTGAAAATGTAAACGACATGTTTCGATTCCTTTTCTTCCCGCT
>JAWKPW010000051.1:0-40154 GCA_041390465.1 Desulfobacterales bacterium
TGTTATAAAATTATATGATTTAGGACTATTTTATAACATACTGATTTTACCTGTCTGAGTTCAACCCTTAATTCTCATTATCAATCAATCCACCTTGCACTAACCCTTTTCTCAGCTTCTTCTTCACTAATTCCCTGACTAAGTGCTGCTTCTAATATAATTGCTCTCATAACTGCCTGTGCTTCAAGATGGCCAGAATTTTTAAACTTTGCAAAAAACCATTTTATGAGATACTTAAATTCTGTTTTGCTACGATTATAGATTTTCATCCGTGTTTCAATTATTGTCAATGCGTCTTTAAACAACTTCTTATCTTCATGACTTATCCCTGGAAAATCTAACGCCAGCAGCAACAATTCAAAACGACTTACATCTACTTTAACCGTTTTCCTGAAATCATCCAAAACACCGTATTGGAACTTATCATCATAAGTAATTTTTTTTGAAAGGGATATTCTAGTTTCATGTATTTTATCATGATAGTCATAATATGATTCAACAAGTTGACAAAGATCATCAAAATTTATCTCAGGCGGAAGAGGCATTGGCTTGTCACAACATTTTGATTTTTTAACCATTTTTCTTCTAATCCGATCAAAAATATAGGACAGATCCGGATCAAGATCTCTTAACATTCTTAGAGTGTTTTTCTCAAATTCTTCTCTGATATTATTCATAAATCCATCAGGATATGTATGTTTCAAGTAAAACACATAACAAGGGATTTGATCCTCTGCCCTTTTTTTCTTTGAAATTTTTTATGCCGGAAGCGGAACCTCAAAGCACTGTCCTGACAGAACGGCCTCCATGCGCACGGCAACCAGAAATCCATGCGCGCACGCATAAACGCCGTGAACCAGATGCTTTCCGGAAATCCAGGGAATCTCTTCTGCCGGAGCATAAAATTCCGGAACATGGATCAGACGCATATCTGTATCTGCATAAAGAATTCCCCTCTGCTGACGGGTCCGCACCACCACCATGCGTCCGAAATCTGAGGCCGGAACACCGGGCATCCCCAGGCATTCTTCCAGACAGATGACCGGAACCGGCTGATTGCGCCAAAGGGTCAGCCCTTTTACAAAAGAGGGGGCAAAGGGCACAGTCCATACCGGCATCTCCCTGACAATATCCTCAATCTGGCCGAGGGTGAAAAGAAAGGAAACTGGCTGCCCGGATATTTCGGATACGCGGGCCGGAATCAGCAGTACCCGTCTTTGTTCCGCTTTTTTCCATATATGCTGCGTATTCAATGCCGCACCGCTGAGATGAGCTTTTTGGCCATTTTGAACAGTTCCCTGCGCATGCCCCGTCGCATTTCTCTGTGTATGGCTGTGAGAATCTGTTTTTCCACAGACTGAGCCCGGATAAGGCCGGAGAAAATCTCTTCCGCACCGGATTGGGCTGGAAAAGGAACAGCCCCTGCCATTCCCCTGGGATCCAGCAGCGGAATTAACTGCATATCTGACTGAAATATATATGGAAACCATTTTCTGGCTTTTTCTCCGAAAACCGGGGGAAGGGCTGCGATCTGTTCTCCCGATGCTTCCACCACACGGTCTATATGATCGGCCAGAAGAACCAGAGAAGCACTTTCCGCCTCCAGACGAATTACTTTTCTGTAAGGACTGAACCCGGGAAGAGCAGTCGATGGCATTCCAAAGAGTATGGGAAAGTCATACAGAGGCATTTCCGCCCCATCCGGAAGACGGCAGGAACGCACCCCTTCCCGCGCGGGTTCATCCCGCCCCGGCAGTTCAGACAGGTCCGCAGCCCGGTAAACCCCTTTCACCCATGACAAATCCAGACCGAACTGTACCTTTCCCGCCTGAAACAGCATGATTTCCTTCATATCATCCCGCAAGTTTCAGCACCAGATCAATAAATTCATTGTCATTGTACGGTTTGACCATAAATCCCTTTGCCCCCAGTCCAACGGCTTTGTCCTGATGCTTGGCTGTGGCCCGCGAGGTCAGCATCACCACCGGAATTCCCCGGTACTCGGGTTCTGCACTCATGGCGTTTAAGAATTCATAACCGTTCATGCGCGGCATTTCAATATCCAGAATAATAATATCCGGACGGCTTTCCCCCAGTTTTTCCAGTGCCTCAATGCCGTCTTTGGCTGTCTGCACCTTCCATCCCTGATCTTCCATGAGCCGGGAAACCACCTGACGGATGCTGATGGAGTCATCCACAATCATCACGGTCAGAGGGGCCTCTCCGCCGGGAGCAGCGGAAACCGGTTCTGCAAAACCTGCGGACATCATGCCCGGTTCCGCCTCCATGCCGAGGAGTTCCGGGATATTCAGAATGGGCACCACGGTTCCGTCTCCCACAATGGTCACGCCTGAAATTCCCCGGACATGATGAAGATGGGTTCCCGTGCTCTTGATGACAATCTCCTGCTGTCCCAGCAGCGTGTCAATCTCCAATGCCTCTGCTTTTCCGCCGCATTCGGTCACCAGCACAATCGGTGCCGGACACGGTTCTTTCTCTGAAGCCCCCGGAAAAAGATATTCCTTTAAACAGGTGATCGGCAGAAGCTCATTTCCCACCCGTATGGCTCTTTTGGGAATTTTTATCATATTCTGGGCATCTGCCCGGATGATTTCACGGATTTCATTTAAGGCTATGGCATAGGTGCGGCCTTCCACTGTGAACAGCAGCGCGCGGATGGCTGCCAGCGTGAGGGGAATCCGTATGGTGAAACGGGTTCCTTTGTCCTTCCAGGACTGCACCCGGACATTTCCCTTGAGGGACTGGATATTTTCCCGCACCACATCCATGCCCACGCCCCGGCCTGACACCTCACTGATGGTGTCGCGCGTGCTGAATCCGGGACGGAAGATCAGCGCAGCCAGCTCTTCTTCCGTAACCGTGCTGCTTTCATCAATGAGACCTGCCCTGCGCGCCTTTTTCCGTATGCTGCGGTAATCCAGCCCCGCGCCGTCATCCGAGATGCGGATGACCACCTGATTGCCTTCACGGGAGGCTTCCAGACGAAGGACGGCCATGGGCGGCTTTCCCTTTTCCTTCCGGACATCCGGCATTTCAATGCCATGATCCGCCGCGTTGCGCAGCAGGTGCATCAGGGGATCCGTGATTTTTTCCCAAATCAGGCGATCCAGTTCAATTTCCTCGCCTGTGATGACCAGCCGGATTTTCTTTTTCAGGACTTTCGCGACTTCCCGGACCGTTCTGCGCAGTTTGTTGCCCAAAGTGGACATGGGAATCATGCGGATGCGCATCATTTTGTCCTGAACTTCACTCAGCAGCACCCGCTGCCGGTTGAGATGGCCGTCAAAATCACTGTGAAGGTTGGACAGGCGGCTGAAGATAGCGCTGACATCAATGGCTGATTCATTGAGGGTCCGGATGATCAGGCTCAGTTCCGAATACTGATCCAGTTCCAGGGAATCAAAATCCTCAAATTTCGATGCATCGGTTCCGGCAGCGCCTGCACCGGGGGAAAGGACAGACCGGGAACGCAGTCCTCCCAATGCCCTGACCTCGTATTCCAGTTCCATGTTCCGTGCAATTTCCCGGACACGCTCACGGGAGCGTTCCAGTTCATGGATGGCCTCGGCAAAAATGCTCATCTGCTGATCAAAGGCACCGGCTGCAATCATCAGTTCCCCAATCAGATTGACCAGTTCATCCACTTTTTCGGTTCCCACCCGAAGGGTCTGGGTCTGGCGGGAAAAAATATCTGCCCCCCGGTCATCGCTTTCCAGGGATTCCCCCACTTCCGCAGGCTCAGCAGCAGGTGCGGCAGCGTCTTCTTTCGGAACCGCCCCTTTGCCACTGATCTGCATGATTTCCTTGTAGCGGGTTTGCAGGGAAAGGACTTTGGATCTCTGGGGATCCTGGGGAAGGGCCACGATGCGGGCCAGCAGATCCGCAGATTCCATGAGCACAGACACGGTTTCCGGCCCCATATCCTGTGTGCCCTCATACAGCCAGTCCAGAAAATCCTCCATGATATGACCCCATGCGGAGATATTGGACAGACCGATGACAGCGGCCGCTCCCTTGAGGGTATGAACCGCACGGCGGATTTTCCGGATAATTTCTTTCACGGCCGGAGACATGGGGCCGGGCGCGGCAATCCGGGATTCAAGACTGTTCAAAGAACTGTCGAGTTCCTCCAGATGCTCTTTGGATTCCTCGTAAAAACTTTCCAGCAGTTCCGGCATAATCTCCGGCATTGCCGCAGGCGCAGGCTCCACCGTTTGCTGTTCCGCAGATGCGGCAGAGGAACCGGACGGTTCCGCTTCCTCCCCTCCTGCCTCCATCCGGGCAAGTTCGGCCAGAGCCGCGATTTCCTCATCCTCTTCCGCTCCGGTCTCCTCCTCTCCGCTCAGTCCCTCGGTTTCCGGAACGCTTTGCAGCAGAGAAGCGGCTGCACTCTCATCTTCCTCTTTCGGCAGCCCCCGAAGTCTGCGGCAGGCCAGCAGGGTTTTGTGCAGCATCTCCCGTGCCGGAACCCCTTTTTCTGCCAGATCATCACAGTAGGTCTGAAAATGGCCTGTGACAAACTGCAGCACACGGAACACGGGTTCCGTGAGTTTCAGTTTTGCGGACAGAATATCGCCCAGCAGATCTTCCATCTGCTGCGCGATCCGGCTCAGGCCCGGAATGCCGACCATCAGGGAAGCGCCCTTTATGGTATGCACCAGCCGGTGCAGCTCGGTCAGGACATTTTTCTGATCCGGATTTTTCCTCAGTTTTTCAATGCCATCTGTCAGAGAAGGAATATGGGTGCGGACTTCCTCCATATATCCTTTGATGATTTCATCAGCCGGTCCGCTCATGCAGCAAAATCCTCAGTCTCCGGTTTCGGATCAGGTGTTTTCCGGTCTCATTCGCCCCTGAACGCATTCATGCGGGGGCAGGACAGAAGTTTGTCCGTATCCAGAATGCTCATTACCGTATCCCCGAGGGAAACAACACCTGAAACATAGGCTGTCCATGCCATTTTCCCGGCATCCGCGGCACGGTACAACTGGCTCCGGGTTCCCGTGTCAATCCGTTCCGGGGTGTATATGCCGATAATCCGGTCCACCACAATGCCGGTTTTCATCTCTGCATTGTGAAGAATGATAAAACGCTGATTCCGTTTCAGTCCCGGAGGAGCCATGCCGAAAAATGCCTTGAGATCCACAATGGAAATGATTTCTCCCCGGATATTGGAGACACCCAGCATCCAGCCCGGAAGATTGGGCAGTTGCGTGATTCTGGGCTGTCTGCCGATTTCCAGGGCAGTGGACAGGGGAACAGCCATGAGAATGTCATCCAGCACAAACCGGATGCAGGGGGCAGACCCCGGAAGTTCCTCTGCGGATTCCGGTTCTGATTTTTCCGGAAAATATCCGGATCCAAGCTCCCGATCTGTCCGCTCCAACAGTTCATCAAGCGGAATGAATTTTTTTTCTGCTCCGTTTTTTTTCATATTTCCGATTTTTTCATGATAACAGCAGGTTCAGGGCAGTGCTGTCCGGCAGTCCTGCATCCTCAAAATGGAATGGCAAATCAGAATTTCACAGTTTTTTCAATAAACAGGAATTTCCCGCTCATTGCAAAAGCAGCCCGATGCCAAGCAGCGTTTTTGCAAAAAAGCAGAGAATCCTGCACAAACTGATCCGGTGAAACCGCTTTGCTCAGGCTTATATATATTTTTCAATGGTCTGCACCAGCACCTTGGGATCAAAGGGTTTGGTCAGATATTCCGCGGATCCGGCCAGTTTTCCCTTGACCTTGTGCATGAACCCGTCCCGGCTGGTAAGCATGATGACAGGTATGTCCTTGAACACGGCATTGCTTTTGATAATGGACAGAATCTTGTACCCGTCCATTTTGGGCAGAATGATGTCAAGCAGAATCAGGTCCGGTTTTTCCTCATTCAGACGGCTCAGGGCCTCAAGTCCGTCTCTGGCCTCAATCACATCATAGCCTTTCTGGCCCAGCGTAATGGCGATAACCTTGCGCGTGGTGGAACTGTCTTCCACCACCAGCACCTTTTTCTTTTCAGACAGTCCGGCAGGAGCATTCTCTTTTTCTTTGGCACCCTCTTCTGCTGCCTCTTTTTCAAAAGAGGATGTGGTGGAATCCATGGCCATGTGGTTGACCAGAGCGCGCAACTGTTCTGTGAAGATTTCCTTGTCCGGGGAAAGCTTCACGGTTTTGTGAAACAGGTTCAGGGCCTCTTCCCAGTGCTCCAGATTCAGATGCGCCATGCTGAGAAAATAATGGGCATTGATATTTTTTTCTCTGGCAATTACCCGCATATAGCGTTCAATGGCTGCCTTGAGGATTTTTTCATCCGCATTGCCCAGAGAAGCAAAAAAACTGTTGTGGATAAACAGATGGGATCGGCAGTAGGGGCACTGCACGGCCTTGATTTCCATGGGAAACCAGCAGAAGGGGCAGCGCCGCACCTGCTGTTCATTTCCCAGACGTTCTTTGGCAATTTTGAATTTCTTCACTTCTTCAATCAGTTCCGGATCTTTGGGACTGATTTTCGCGGCCTTGACCAAAGCGGTCTCAATGCTGCTGATATTGATGATAATCCGTGAATACCACAGCCATCCCCTGAAACTGCCCGGATTCTGCTTGAGATATTTCACTGTCATTTCCTGGGCATCTTTGAGATGATGCCCTTCTGCCAGCCGGATGGCCTCCTCCAGCATATCCTCACCGCTGCCGTCTCTGGTTTTTTCATCTTTGCGCTTGGATGCCTCCAGAAGAATGTGCATGAGGGCTGTGTCAATGGTTCTCTGCCGGTTGTGAATGCCCCGGATTTCAATCTCGGCATTGTCCCAGCAGAGAATGGCAATGGCCGCGTCCTCACCGGAAAGGCCCTCATCATTTTCCGCGTCAATGAGTTCTCCGTTTTCCAGATACAGATGCCCGATTCTGCCTTTGGAACGGATTCGCAGGGTAAGGGTCTTCTGCTCCACTTCCACGGCCTGCAGGAAATTGGCCAGTGTGAATCCGTGAATATAGCCCTTTGACTTTTCTGTGAAAACTTTGGAAACCTTGTCTTTGAGATCATCTGTTTCAAAAGGTTTCTCAATATAATACACAACGCCTTTCTGCTTGAGACGCTTGGCAATTTCCGGAGAACCGAATCCTGTCATGACAATGGAGGGAATATTGCGGTAATTTTTGCTCATATAGGACAGAAGTTCATAACCGTCCATCACCGGCATTTTCAAATCTGTCAGAACCAGGTCCACTTTTGAAGAATTGAGAATCTCAACAGCCTGTTTTCCGTTTTCCGCCGTCAGTACCCTGTATTCCTCACCATAGGAGGCTATGGCCTCAGCAGCAAGCCGGAGAACCATTTTTTCGTCATCAACAACCAAGATAGTTTTCAATTCACACCTCGACCGCATTCAGGTTTCAGTATTGAGCGTCCGGTGGTTCTGTTTACCGGTTTTCTGAAACCTGAAACCGGATTTCGGGTTCCAGATTTCAGGGGCAGATTCAGATCAGCCCGGAGATTGTCTTTGCCTTTTCAATTCGTTATATTGTATTTGTGCAAATTTGCACAGACTTGGCACAGAAACTGACACCTGCTGCATTTCCTGCCCTGCTTTTACCTGAAAACTGCCCGCATCTGAAAAGGGAAAAAGCCAAATCCGGAACCGGGATACTGTTTTTCAGACAGCGCCGCTCTCCTGCCTGTGCAGCAGATGCAAAGTTATTTAATTGGAATTGTTGAATATTTATGCAGGATTTGACAACTTTCAAAAAAGTTGCCAAATCCTGGCGGAATTTGATGCTTACTTCGCATCTATATATTAATTTTATCATACAGAGTCAAGAAAATACACCTGTCCAAAAAAGTCAGCCCCGCCTGTGCCGGAACGGACGATATCAGCCCGGGCACAAACGGATCGCGGAAAAAGGGCAGCAGATCCGGAAACTGCTGTTCATCCGCTTCGGCCTGCATCCGCAAGCAGTTTTTTCAGCCCTTTGAGAGTGCCCTTCCATGCCGCATCTTCGCCCAGCATCAGAGCGACAATAATATCCTTTTCCACACTGACTTCCATGATGATTTCCTCATCCCCTGCCTTGAACACGGCCTCTCCCCACCTTTCCGCGGGAAGTCCGGTGCTTTCGCAGTCATAATCTGTCCGCACTTCCGCTGTCATCCGGATTTCACCCATGTTTCCTCCTTAATGTCTTTTGTGAAAATCTGTGATATGGCCTCGGCAGCAGCTTCTCGGATATCCGAGGATGAATCTCCTTTGTGTATTTTTTCCAGACGGGGAATATCTTCCATGCTGCCGGATATGCCGATGACATAAAGAATATCCCCCCGCGCTTTTTCATCCGCATGCGCAAATCTTTCCCACAAAGGGCCGGTCAGTTCGGCAAGCAGATGTGCGCCGCTTTCTGCCAGAGTTTCTGCCACCACCATTGCACCCAGTCGCACCGGCCATTTTTCATGACACAGCAGATCGGGAAAAGCCGGAAAAATCATTCCCCGTTCCTGCATCATCTCAGCCAGTCGAGCGGCCCTGCCCTCTTTGAGCATCTGCTCCAGGGAATCAGCCGTGAGAGCGGCCGGATCCCGGTCTGCCAGAATCCGGGCAACCTCTTCGGGACGCACAGCACCTGTCCAGCGAAAATTTTCATCCAGCACAAGTGTCGGAACAGAGCGGATCTGATCTTCGGCCGCTGTTTCAGGAAAAAGCTCTGCATCAACAACAGTCAGACGAATCCTGTCTCCATGCCGGGTCAGGGGCAGCATCTGCCGGAGCGTTTGCGGGCAGAAAGGACAGTGCCGGGCAATATGGAGCCGGAGAGAAGCGGGCATTCGGATTTGATCCATGTATTTTTTTAACAAGACAGATGGCTGGCAGCCTTCAGCTTCCAAAGCCTCCAGAAAAGGCCCCAGTTCCCTCCCCAGAGGAACAGCCCGGTACCGGAGAGATGGCCGGATTTCGATAAACGGAAGTTCTCCCTGCTCTGCCGCTGTTTCTGTGAGGATGCGGATTCCGGGAGCGCATTCGGACAGGATGTCACAGAACTGTTTCAGCTCTGCTGTCCGGCTGTCCCCGGTGGAAAGCAGCCGGAGTCCGATTTTTCCGGAATATCGTCTGCTCCAGTCTCCAATCTGTTTTTTTTCCTCAGAAGTAAGCATTTGCGTTTTCACTTCCCTGTTCTTTTGCTTTTCTGTCCGGATTGGGTTATGCTGTACGGACGGATCCGGTATGGGATAACTTAACAGGCAAAATCCAAAGAATCAATGACAGATTGCAATATTTTGCACAAGGTATGAAAAGGAGGATGGAAATGGATGAATTTTCCAGGCAGCTTGCTTTGCTTGACACAGAAAAAATCAGGTCTCATCTGCTTTCTCTCCGCTCTCCCTGTTATGAGAGCGAAGTGATGGGCATCGCGTTTCCTGAACTGCGCATACAGGACGCCTCTCCGCTGATGCTTTACCGCAGCCATTTTCTTCTGTTCCATCTGCTCTACCGTCTGCAGGAGGATTTTTATTCGGAGGGGAAATATCTTTTCATCCATTTCATGCGCATATTTCTCACAGATTACCCTGAGCCGGGAATGTGCAGATTTTACGATGAACATACAGGAATTTTCTGCAAAGCCCGATGCGGCAGGCAGGAAAATTACTGCGCTTTTCATCTCCCGAAAATGGAAAATTATGCACTCGATGAGTTGTCCGCAAAATATTTTTATCTGGATACGGAAAATTTCTGGCGACTGGATGAAAAAAGCGCAGGCGCATTTATGGAGGGAGCCTGGGAAATGTTGAATCATTACGAAGACTATGAAAAAAGCCTGCAGGTACTTGGAATTTGCGGAACTCCGGACAGGGAGGAGGTAAAGAGAAAATTCCGGGAACTTGCAAAAAAACACCATCCGGACAAAGGATCTGTTTCTCACGAAAAATTTTATGAAATCAACCGGGCCTACCGGCTGCTGCTCAGGGTGATGCCGGACAGATGCGTATAGAATCAGTGGTCTGTCAAACAAATTCTTTTGCATCAGAAATCCGCACAGGAGTGCCAAACTGACAGTTTGGCAGTGCTTTTCTTGAATCAATTCCGCCTTAAGTCAGTGATATTGATCAACGAATATACAGTGTTTAAGATAATAATTTGGGAGTTCTGCGTAGTGAGGAACGAACCCCAACAAATTCAAAGCGTTGGGGTTCATTCCTCACCCCAACCTACCAAAAATATTATCTGAAAGTCTGCATGTTTTCAATGGGGAATCGGTATTATACTTTCACCCCTTCGGGGTTCCGGGCTGCGGGCGGATTATTTTTCTGTAATAATAACAGCCCTTCGGACTTGAAACAGGATTCATGCTCTGCATCCGTGTGTAAAAGGCGGGACACACCCAAAAAAGTTGAGTGCGGTTAAAGGAAAAATGACAGAACACAAAGCATCGTTACTGCCGCAAGTGCGATCCAGTCCTGTTTTCCTGCACAAAATTCCGGAGGGGTGCGGTTTTCCGAATAAGACCGGGCATCCATTGCCACAATCAGCCGATCCGCATCCGCAAACATCCTTCGCAGAAAAGGAATGGCAAATTTTTTCAGCCGGTACAGGGGATTTTTCCGCAGTTCAATTCCTCTGGCTCTCTGGGCTTCGGCTGTTTCTTTGGCCTGTGTGAGAATCAGGGGAATGAAGCGGATCAGCAGACTCAGCATAATTCCGGCCCTCTTTTCCGGAATCAGGGGGATGGGCCTGAGCAGCCATTCAGCAGCGCCCCGGATTTCTGATGATCGGGTGGTGCAGACAAAACACAGTCCCAGCAGAACCACCGTAACCAGCCGCCAGCAAATCAGAAGGCCCTCAAAAGATCCTTCCCGGCTGAGCGAAAATTCCCACCAGTGAAAAAGCGGTTCCCCAGGCATGAATGCCGCTCTGGCAAGAAAGACAAAAAAAAGGAGAAAAAGAAAGTACCGCATTTCCTTTATCAGGGAAAAAAACGAGAGACGGAGGTGAAGCAGGGAAAGAAGCAGAAGAGATGTGAACAGGCCAAGTCCTGAAAATCCTGCATGAAGAATGCGCAGGCTCAGGAGCATGAGAAACACCAGTTTGAAACGGGCATCCAGCCTGTGTAACGCTGATCTGCCGGGACGGAAGGAGAATTCACTCAGTTCAGCCATGAGGTCAGCTTCAGTCCCTGCCGGGAGGCAAACGGTTCCCGCACACCAAAAACATCACAGCCTTTGACAGCAGTTTCCGGCGCGCCATCTCTGACAATCTTCCCTTTCTGCATGATGATCAGCCGACTGGCATGGGACAGCACTTTTTCCAAATCATGGGTGGTCAGAAGTATGGTATGGCCTTTTTGATGGAGCATGAGAATCTGCTGCAGCACCTGACGCACGCCCGGATAATCCAGATTGGAGAAAGGTTCGTCAAAAATGAAGATTTCCGACTGCATGGCAAGAATGCCCGCTATCGCGACCCTCCGTTTTTCTCCTCCGGAAAGCAGATGGGGACGCCGATCCGCAAATTTATCCAGTCCGACAGACTGGAGAGCGGTGTCCACTCTCTGCCGCACTTCAGATCGTTCCAGACAGAGATTTTCCGGCCCGAATGCCACATCCTCATATACGGTTTCGCCCACAATCTGGCTGTCTGCATCCTGAAACACCATGCCCACTTTTTGCCGTGCTCGCCGGGGATTCTTTGCAACGGAAATTCCGTCCACAGTCACACTGCCCTCATACGGCATGAGCAGCCCGTTGAGATGGCGCAGAAACGTGGTTTTGCCGCAGCCATTGGCTCCGGCAATGATCACAAATTCACCTTTCTGAACCGAAAGACTGATGCCGTCAATGCCAAAAGTGCCATCGGAAAAGCGGTGGCGAAGGTTTTCAGTTTTGAGAATTTCCATAGTTTGATGAGAAATACGGACAGCAGAGGGCTGGGATACCGGCAATTCTCCAATTGCCGTTTTAAGGCTATTTGCAAAAATCAATGGTTCGGCAATTTTTTCTGATTTTCAACCTGTCAAAATCTGACCTTCTGAAATCATTAAATACAAATTTTCAGACATGAAATTGTAAGAGATTGAAATTATTATAGTTGAAAATTTTTACCGAACTGTTGAAAAATAAATATACCAAAATCAGACCGCGTGCAAAACTGAAAATCACATTTGCAACATTTTGATTTTGTCAATTCGATTTTTTCAAAAATTGGGTTTTGCAGGAGGTCTGTTTATGTCTGACTCTGACTGAATTTTAAGGCTGATTAAATTTTGATGTATTATACTGCAAATTGCAGTTGATTGTCAATTGCTGAACAGAAGAACAGACAGAAAAGGAACAGTGGGGCAAATCCGTTGATTCTTGATCCATAATCTGATACAGTTCGTTTATGAAACAATATGCAGGCACTGCGGAAGCGATGATTCCGCAAAAAACGGTCACAGCGAAAACGGCGGACAGCGCTGTCGCTGCAACAACTGCAAAAAAAGCTTTCAGACTGAATATCGTCATAATGCCCGGCAGCCGGGAGTGAGGGATCAGACTGAAACGCAGACTTTGAGCAGCGGCGGGGCCGGAGACATCGGCAGAAATCCTGAAATATCAGAAAATGCGGCAAGTTCTGAATTTAAAAAACTCCTGCCGGGACAAATCCGCATTTTGCAGAGTCTCTGAACCGTTCCTTTCTGTCCGGTCCGGAAGCGGAAATCAGGACGGATGCGGAGTCCGATGAATTTCGGAGTCATGCCGGGAACAGAGGATTGAAGGGAACTGCGGAATCATGCCCGCATGGCACAGCGGCAGACGGACGGATGCGGGTTGTTCCGGATTAATGAACAGACTGTCTGTTTTTCCAACAGAAAATTATTGCACTGATGATTGGGGGAGCCGCAGCGGACTCATTCCTTCCGGGAAACATGCCGCCGGAAAGTCCGATGCACGGAAGACAGAAAGAAAAAACCTGAATTTCAGGACACATGTCAGGAGACGGAACCGCAAGGCAGTCTGTTTTTCAAAGAACGGAACTGTGCACGGAAATGCTGGAGGAATGCATATCAGGCGATATTGTTTTCAGACGGGCTGCTGTTCCGATCAACGGATTTGACCCACTGTCTAAAAATCAACTTGCTCATGCACTGGGGAATTTTTGGAAAAGATGCTCAAGCTGTGCAGCGGTGCTGGCTGAATTTTCCTCAATTTTAATCAGGATGGGAATGATGAGAAAAATGATGAACAGCACCAGAGACGCGGCAATGGAACCCAGAATCACCATTTTCCGCTGGGAAAGTTCCTGATTTTTTTCCTTCATTTCTCTGAGCGCATTGAAGAACATTTCCCTGTACTGATTTGCAAACTGTGCATTGGAAAAATATTTGAACCTGATGACCATCCGGACACCGGCAAATTTTTCATGGAATTTGCCCACAAACTCCAGATCGGTTTTTCCTTTGGGATAGGAGCGTTCCACGTTCCAGGTGAACCAGCGGGAAAGAAAGCGGCTGCACAGTTCAAAGAAGGTGGTGCGGTAAAAATTCTCATTCACCTGTTGAAACACGGCTCCGGCAGTTGGGAAACATACAATTCCCAGTAATCCGCAAACAACTGATGCAGATTCGACTGTTCACAAATCCCTGCATCATGTCCGCATATTTGGTGGACACGTCAATCCGGTGGATTTCATTGAAGTATTCGGTGGAAAATCTGCCGCATGTTCAGGTTGGGAATTTTCAGATAAAAATCATCCTGCCGGGTCAGCATTCCCAGGTAAAAGAAGGAGACCGGGAAATAGCTTTCTCAAAAAACTGCCCCATATCGAATTTGGTCATCAGATACATGTCATCATACCGTATGGTATTGTGGTAGGCGGTTGACAAGTTCCTCGGTATATGCCGGATCAGAACCCGTGAGTCTGCGCAACCAGGAAATGTCGGTTCTGAGATTCAGATCGATCAGGTGTTTCGGGATTGCTTTGATTTCAATAAAATAGACAGAAAACATCAGATGGTTGAATTGTAAACAGCCTCCCCCTCCGGGATTGACAAAATGATAACCGTTGTAATAAGTACGGATCAGTTCCCCGACTTCCTTCTGCGAACCGGGATCAATTTCACAGTCTTTATAGATTTCATCCAGCAGAGCATCAGCTCTCGACTGTGTGAAACCCAGCATATTCTCAAACTCAGGCCGTAAAGTGATAAAACCGCAACGTTGAACCCGGAGGCCAGGTCATCCATGGTAACAGGCAGTACGCCCGTAATATACACACCGGCAATTGAACCGGTTTTCCTCCCTTCTTTCAGTGTCTTGAAAAAAGTTTTCAGAAAACTGTCATCCCGCGTCAGTTCCCGGTACAGATGATCTTTATGGGAAACAATCAACTGATTGGCAAAATTGTCGTATTCGTCAATGATGACGTACACACTGGGCAGTGTTGTGTCTGTCAATATAATTCATAATACTGCGGAGATTGATGATGCACTTTCGCTGCTGTGGATTACCTCATTTCCGTTGAACCATCGGATGGAATGCCCGATCATCACCTCCATTTTGGAATTGCATACAGAATTGAAACTTTTTCAATGTCTGCCATATCTCCGGCCGGCTCAACAACGGAAAAATCCAGATGCAGGACAAAAAAGGAGCTGTGCAGCGGTGTGGGATTCTTTCCGATGTATGTATGCCCGAACAGTCTTTCAAAATCATCCTTCTGCCGGATATTGTAATAGCATTCCAGAATGCGGCACCACAGGGATTTGCCGAAACGCCGGGGACGCAGAAAAACCGGATTTTTTATCTGTTCCAGTTTTTCAATATAGTGGGTTTTGTCCACAAAATAGCCGCAGTCATTTACGATTTCCTCGTAATTGGCATTCGCGTAGAGGATGCGTTTTTTCATTCGGTTATTCCTTTTTTGGCAGTGCATAAACATGTTGAATTTTATAGGATCAAAAACTGAATTTTTTCAGAAAATTCAGTTTTTTAATCACTGTTTGATCCTATAAAAACCAAGTTGGTCATGCAGTAGTGGGTTAAATCCGCTGATTCGGATATGAAAACGGTGTTGAAAAAATCCGCAGGGACTGACATTGTTACAGAAAAATTCTGAAAAAACAAATCAGAATCCCGTAAGGGATGACATTGTCAACCGATTTGACCAACTGTCCCTTTTTTATGTGTTTTGATAATTTCTTGAAGATATCCTTTACTGAAAGTGATTTGACATTTCTCTCCGCAAAGTTTCAATGCGATTTTCAGGCTGCCATCTCTGCCTTCGGATTCCGGTTTCAATCTTTTAATCTCATCAGGTTCAACCAATTCATGCCGCCATTTGGCAAAATGATCCGCACACAGACAAGATGCCGCATCAAATAAACGGAGGCATCATGCAGTAAATCTGATAATGATGGATTTTCCATTTCAAGTTTTTTCGGACTGTAAATGAACCTGTGAATTTAATTTGAGAAATTAAAACAGAATTTCATTCGGAAACAAAATCTGCACCCTGTTTTTTCTATAGCAAATAGCATCAAAACAGGATATTGTAAACAAAAACAAAATGTCTCCTGAAAAAAATTCAGCAATTCAGCATAAGGTGATTTCTGAAAACAAATATTCCATTTCAGTTCACACGCACAAGGCACAAACTGGAAACTTGTGCCGCATTGGAGGGATATTTTTTTCTGGAAATCACCTAAGGTGATTTCTGAAAATGAATGTGCCTGTTCAGTCACCTGAAAGATTTGACAACTTTTGAAAAGTTGGCAAATCTGAGGCATGTTCTTTTCCGGAAATCGCCTAAGTTTGCATTTTTCTGTTGGGATTCCTTCACAGTTTCCTTGAATTTGAAAGAATTTTTTTGACAGACCGCAGAGGCAGGTTTTCCCGGGATTTTGTTTTTTCAGAAAATATTGTCTTGAAAAAACATCATGATACCGATATAAACAAAGACTGCCTGAAAAGAGGAACGGATAAAATGCAGTATGAAACGACTGGAACAGATTGACAGAATTGTTTTCTCTCTGGATTTTCTGTCAAAAATGTTTATAACTTAAGTACGCAGCCGAAAGTTTTCAGGTATTCAAAAAACGGATTTTTCTGAAAATGCCATACCCGAAAATTTATGCGGACTTATGTGTATATTGCAAAAAGGAGCCATCTGAATCCATATGATACAGGAACATGATATTACAGATTATCTGGTGCGGATCATTACAAGAGAGGGAAATACTCGCGGACTGGCCTGCGTCACCACGGCACTGACAGCGGAAGCCTGCAATCTTCACGGAACCCTGCCCACAGCAGGAGTGGCTTTAGGCCGTGCCCTGACAGGCGGAGCCCTGATGGGTGCACTGCTGAAAACCGGTCAGCGGGTGGCCCTGAAATTTGAGGGAAACGGGCCTCTGAGAAAAATCCTTGTGGAGGCAGACAGCAATGGCGCTGTTCGCGGATATGTGGGAGAACCCCGTACCGATCTCCCCCCGGTGAATGGAAAGTTTGACATTCCGGGCGCTCTTGGAAAGGCCGGTTTTCTTACTGTCACCAAAGACTTGGGGGTCAGGGAACCCTACCGGAGCATTGTGCAGCTTCGCACCAGTGAAATTGCTGAAGATATGGCCTGGTATTTTGCGGAATCCGAACAGATTCCCTCGGCTGTGGGGCTGGGAACCTATGCAGACCCGGAAAAAGGGGTGACAGTTTCAGGCGGTTTTCTGATTCAGGCCATGCCTCCCCAAGATGATGATGTCATCAGCAGACTGACAAACCGGATTCAGGCCATGCCCTCTGTCACAGAACTGCTGCGCGGGGGCAGCACCCCGGAAAATCTGCTGGACATCATGTTTGCGGACATTCCCTTTGATGTGCTGGAAAAACGGCGGCTGGCTTTTCAGTGCTCATGCAGCAAAGAGCGGATGGAACGGGCACTCATTGCACTCGGCAGGAGTGAGATAGAAAAACTTGTTTCAGAAATGGGAGGAGCGGATCTGACCTGCGAATTCTGCCGCAGTTTTTACCGGTTCAGTTCAGAGGAACTGAACCGGCTTGCCGAGCGGAGTTCGTCTGACTGAACTGCTCAAACCGGTATTTTTTCAAAAAGTTGTTTTACAAAAAAACTCTGTGTCACTCTGGGGTTGAAAGCTGGCACCCGGTTTAAGTTTAAGGCGATTTCCTGAAAAGAATCTGGCAAAGGAGTGTCTGATACCAATTCTCCATTGATCTGAAACATAAGTTGTTCAGGCATAAAGTTTTTCAGAAAAACCGGATTTTTCGGAAAAATCCGGTTTTTTGAATACATGAAAACTTCTTTTTGCCTGCGTATAAGTATCTTTTCAATGGGGAATCGGTATGACAGTCAATCATCCGATCACAAACTTTCAGTTTGTGACTCCTTCAGACGATAGCGGGTCAAACCGGTTGACAATGTCATCCCTTCCGGGATTCTGATTTGTTTTTCAGATTTTTTTCTGTAATAAGATCAATCCATACGGATTTTTTCCGTTCCTGTGTCAGATCTGAATCAGCGGATTTGACCCACTGCCCTTCAAACAGGGCAACTTCATATTTTTTGGAAATCGCCCAGCCCGCTGCCTCCCTGTCTGTGAGCAGGTCTGCGTGTTTTGCATCAGTCTGTCTTTTCCCGGAAAACCGGAAATTTCACGGTGGTTCCGAAGAAAACAGAATGGGATTCATCTCCGGTCTCTATGGTGATTTTTATGGCCGATGGTGTGGCATATTTGAATTCCTGGGATTCGGAATCCCAGTTTTCATGTTCCTGTCCTTCTTCATCATAATAAATGAATTTCAGGGACTTGACATTGTCGCACAGAACAGGATCTGCGGCTTTTTCCTCAAATCCCAGGGGAAATTTGGGGTAGGGGGGAAGGCTGTCTGAACGTCTGAGAACATAAACATCATCCCGGGTCCGGCTGACATAATACACTATCGCGGCGATGCCGGTGCGCGTATCGTCTGAAAAGGACATATGCGCGGAAGAGGCAAAGCGGAAGCGGGAAAAACTTCCGCTTCCGGTATAATACGCGTCCCCAACCATGCGCCAGGGATCAGGTTCGGAATCAAATTTGGGTTTGGCATATCCGGGCGGAAGATCCACATACGCGGATTTCAGATCTTCCGTCATACGGCCCAGGCAGTTGTTCATCATTTCACAGACATCAATGCCTTCCTGAATGGCCCCGGTTTTGGAAAACACAGCCTGATAAGATCCGAAAATGGTGGTCACCACAATGGCAAAAATAAAAAGAGAGATCAGAATCTCAAACAGGGTGAATCCGCAGGCATTTCCGAGCGGATCTGCCGCGCCGTGCACATGCTTTTTCATTTTCCTCTCCCTGCATCTGAAATCATTTGCAGATTCATCTTTGCAAGATTTTGTGTTTTTTGGGCAGTGAACCAAACCGGCTGACAATGTCATCCCTTGCGGGATTCTGATTTGTTTTTTTTGCATTTTTTTCTATAATAATGTCAATCTGTTAGGATTCTTTCATCCTGCTGAGGAGATTCAGAACAGCGGATTTGGCCCGTTGCGGTTTTTTGTGAGATCCCTTTCATATCTCATTTTTCTTCCGGCATCAGCCGGTAGGTCCGGAAACTGTAGTTGAGCTCTCCCTCATTGAGGGTGACTCTTACATCAATGCGTTTGAGGTCTTTGGCAGCCTCGCCCAGTTCCTCAGATTCCACATCCTCCACGCTGACCGTCCAGGAATAACCGGGAAATTCCTCACCATAATCCCCGGAAGAATTTCCCTGAAACTCATCGGGTTTTGTTTCCAGCTCAGACATGGTGCGCTGGGCCAGCAGGGGAGCGTTGGTGTAAAATCTGGCGGAACTGCTCATGGAAATGGTCTGGGAATGCAGCCGGTATACGGCAGTGAGCACAATGGCCATAAGGGAAACCGCAGCCATGACCTCCAGCAGGGTGAATCCTTTTTTTTCAGTCTTCAAAACCCGCATATTCATCATATATTGCAATATTGGGAAGAAAGGGTTCGATCACCAGAGATTTTCTTTCTCCGTCACTGTTTTCCAGATGAATGATCACCTTGTCCGAATATCCTTTGGGAGAAAAACGGATTTTTGCCTCTCCGTAGGAAATCCGTTCCCCGTCCGGATATTCCACATCCATCACCTCCGCATCCTCAGGAAACTCATCTCCGCTTTCGGATGCCGCCTCGGCATCTTCTTCCGACATGGTTTCATTTGTAACCCACATCTTTCTGCTGTCCGGGCTGATGTGCAGAATCTGCACAGTCCTGCTTCGGATGGCATTCTGCCGGATCTGCTGCACCTGCATGATAATCCGGCGGCTCAGTTTCCGGGTTCCGTCTGTGAGAACGGAACTCTGAAAACGGGGAAGGGCAAAGGAAAGCATGACGCCGATGAGGGCAATGACAACAATCAGTTCGATAAGGGTGTAGCCGCTGGAAAAACAGCGTGAAGAATTTCTGTAAGACAAAAGACTTAATCTATTTCCCAACTGTTGATGTCCTTGTTGAAATCTTCGCCTTCGGGAACCCCGTCCGCACCATAGGAGATGATGTCAAAATCCCCGTGCATTCCCGGACTCAGATACACATAGTCATTTCCCCAGGGATCCTTGGGCACTTTGTTTTTTTCCAGATAACCGCCCTTGCGCCAGTTCTGGGCAGGGGATCCGCTGGAAGGCTGCTCCACCAGAGCCTGCAGCCCCTGCTCGGTTGTGGGATAGGAACCGTTATCCAGTTTGTACAGTTTCAGCGCGGTTTCCAGACTGGAAATCTGGGTTTTGGCCTTCATCTGCTTTGCCTGATCCGGCCTTTCCATAATTCGGGGCACAATCAGCCCGGCAAGAATGCCCAGAATTACGATAACCACCATCAGTTCAATCAGGGTGAAGCCCTGTCTGTCAAGATTTCGTATCAGCAGTTTTCTTTTCATTTCTTCCTCCGTTAAAAGATAATGTTTAATGGTGAATAGTACTTATCGATCGCCATTCATCAGTTAACATCCGGATAATCATCGAGTTGCAGAATATTTCTCTGTGTTCAGTTCTGTCCGCAATATGGCAATGGAACGTGCCTGCTTTTTCAGTTTTCTTTCTGACAAAGCCTTTTCAAGAATTCTCAGATACGCTGTTTCAGGCAGTATATATTCAAACCGTCCGGTTAAATCCCACAGTCCGCCGATATACACACAATTTTCCGGAATCTCTGATCCGAAACGGCATTCAGCACGGTCTTTGGGATAACGCACTTCCCATACGCCTGATATTCCGTAACCATGACGCAACATGGCAAATTCCGTCAACTGACTCCATGATTTCCAGCGATTGACAACTTTCAGAATGTTCTCTTCCATCTGGGGTGCAAGCATAAACACTCCGCATTCACCATTGAATATCACTACCGTATCAGTTCATTCATCTCAAATATGGGAAGGCATATGGACAGCACAATAAACCCGACGATTGCAGCCATTACCAGAATCATCAGGGGCTCCAGCAGCGCGGTCATGCCCACCACTGTCGTTTCCACCTCATTTTCATACACATCTGCGACCTTGCTGAGCATGGGCTCCAGTTCCCCGCTCTGTTCTCCCACCAGGATCATCTGAATGGAAAGCGGAGGGAATACAGATGTTTCAGACAGGGAGACGCCCAGCCCCTGTCCTTTGCCCACATTCTCGGATGCCCTGCTGATGGCATCGGCCAGCAGCACATTGCCCACAATGTTTCTGACAATGTCCAGAGCATTGAGCATGGTGACACCATTTTCCAGCAGGGAACCCAGAGTGCGGGCAAAACGGGCAACAGCCAGCTTTCTGATCAGCCCCCCTGCCAGGGGCAGCCGCAGCATGACACGATCCCAGTGATACCTGCCTTTTTCTGTTTTTCTGAACTGTCTCAGACCGATAAACAATCCGGCAATTCCCCCAAGAAAAGCCCACCAGTAGCCCTTGAAAAATTCGCTCGTGCCTATAAGAAAACGGGTCGGTGCGGGAAGCGCCTTGTTCATGTCAGAGAAAATCGTGGCAATGCTGGGGACAATAAAGGTCAGCAGAAAAAACAGCACCAGTACCCCGATTACGGCCATCAGCACCGGATAGGCCAGAGCTGAGCGAATCCGGCTTCGCAGTGCCTGCTGTTTTTCCGTAATGTCAGCCAGCCGGTCCAGCACAATTTCCAAAGTCCCGGAAGATTCTCCTGCCCGAACCATATTGATGAAAAGAGAGGAAAATACACCCGGAAATTTGGCCAAAGCCGCAGCAAAGGTATTGCCCTCCACAATCGTGTCTTTAATCTGAGCCATCACCCGCTTGAATCCCTGGGGTTTGGTATGGGGAATCAGGGTATCCAGAGCCGCAACCAGAGGAAATCCCGCTCCGGTCAGGGTGGACAACTGCCGGGTCATCAGGGCAACCTCGGCAGGCCGGACACGGGTGAAGGATCGGGAAAATCCGGAAAAGCGCACAGATTTCCGCGACGGGGCTTCCTGGGTTTCTTTTATGTCTGTGGGGAAAATCTTGGAAGTTCGAAGCTTCTGCCGCGCGGCAAACGCGCTTTCCGCGTCAATGATGCCGGAAACCGACTTTCCCTTGAGATTCAATCCGCTGTATTCGTAAACTGGCATTGCTGTATTTTATATTTTTTCGGGAATCTGCTTCATAAAGGCATATGAATCTGTCAGGAATCAAATGTCCCGTCCCTTGCTGTCTTTATATGCCAAGATCAAATCATACTCTTATTCTGTCCGCTTTTCAAGCAAATTATGGCATACGTTTGACAGGGGCATTGCTCTGCCCTGGCTGCAAAGTGTGGGATTGCTTTGGATTTTCATATGATTGCACAAAAATTTCCGGCAGACCGGCAACAGGATGGAAAAAAACCGCTTTTTCAGAAATTGCTGACCTTTCAAACAGAGATTTTCATCGGTGACTGCTTTTTTATTGTACAGTTTGCATATTTTTTTTGACATTCACCGTTTTTTTTGTATAATTTTTTTTATGCAGACTGCTCATAAGGACATTCTGAAATTTCCCATATAGAGCCTCCCGAAAATTCTGAATGCTTTTCGGGAGGCGTTCCCTCTGATTCTGTCCAGACTTTCGGAAGAAAGCTGCTGCTGATAAAAAGCAACAGATTCACGACAGTTAAAAAAACAGGCCGAAGATGGATTGTTGTTTCACCTGTTTCCGATGTCAGATGAAAACTGTTTCCGAAAGCCCCATCCTTTATCCACTGAAAAAGCCAATCCTGCCGAAATGCGGGAGCGGAAAGCTGCGGGTCTGACAAAGACAGCCGGGCTGCCAGTTGCAGAGGCAGTCCGGCTTTTTTCATGTTCCGGACAAGGAAGCATTTTTGCAATAAAAATGTAAAAATGACTTATGAATTCCGCATGATGTATTGTCGGTTCCGGGAATTTCTCCCAAATGATCATTTGGAAACAAAGGAGTCGAAAAATGAAAAAAATCAGTAAAACTGTATGGATTGTTCTTCTGCTGGCGGGAATGCTGATGGGAATTTCTTCCCCTGCACTGGCCGGTTATACGATTGACTGGATGTATGTGCAGCATCGGGTGTATGAAAACGGAAATGCAGGCAACCGTTTCTCTTTCGGTGTTGTGGATGGAGCGGGGCAGAGAGTGACGGATTTCAGAGATTTCAAAGACCTCAGACTCTATGATCCCAGCGGCAGTGCGGTAAGCCTGTCAAATGGCCGTATCTGGATGGATGAAGGGCTTGGCGGATACTATGATTCAGATAAAGGGCAGTGGAAATACAATGAATTTGCTCCTGATGCCAGTGTATCTTTTGATTTGCCGGGTGTGCCTGTTTCAGGAACATACCGCATGGAGCTGACAAGCAGCGATGATACTGTGTGTGAAGCCACCTGTGATTTTGGCGGAACAATTGATCTGCCTCTTATTTCTTCTCAATCTTTTCGATTTTCCGCAGATTCTTCCCCCAATCTGTTCTGGTATTGGGATGTGCCGGAGGAACTGGGCCGACTCAGCGCGGAGTACAGCACACAGACCAGAGTATTAGTTGAAATTTATAAAGAAAATCAGTATGGGAAGTATGTACCCCAGCTCCCTTTCTCATATGGGATATTGCTTTATTCCCGCGATGTTGTTCAGAAAATTGTTGCCAAAGGGGATGAGTTCAGACTGTATATTCAGTTGAGAACCAGAGACAACAATAACCGCAAGTTATTCCGAATCCTTAATAGTCAAATAAACCGCATTCCGAATCAGGGTAATAATTCCATCCGAGCTTGCATTCTCCGGATGGAAATAGAAATTTTCTCTGAGGGAACCCGTGCCACTTTTATTCCGCAGACAAAAAGACATTGCCATCTTTTTATTTCCGGCAATATCTAATAATCATGATTTGCCAAACATTTTCAGATAATTGGCATACAGACGGGGATGAACGCGGGGAGCACTTGACCGAAATCCGTTGTGATTTCCATACCCGGAATGATGGCCCTGACCACCGGGATTTCTGTATCTTCTCCCGGGTGAGATTGACATAAACCGGACAGTATCCATTGGCCAGGCAGAAGGTTCCAGCAGGCGCAGATTCTGCTCGGCACTGCCCAGGTTGTAATCCGGCAGATTTTCCCAGGAACCCGAATCAGATTGGACAGTCCGTATCCGATCCTTCCCCTTCAGAAAGGGATACGGCTGTTTCCTGTAAGTGCCGAGATCAGTGCCTGCCGGGCATTGAGATTTGCCCGGTTCCTTTGACAATCTCTCCCTTTTTTGTCATCACAGCATTTGCAGCAGGGAATTCCCCATGTCTGATGTCAAACTTGAAACCGCACCCGGATTCCGGCTTCTGCATACAGATTCAGGAGTTTGCTCAATCTGGGATCTGATGTTTCCATGTCAAAACACTGCGCGGGGTTGAAGGGCGTCACGCCTTCGCAGTGGCGTTCAATCACTTCCATCAAAGCGCTGACTTTTGCCTCTGCCAGCGTATTTCCCGAAGCCAGGCCGGTCGAACCCAGTCCGGAAAAAAGTTTTGCCTCATCCAGATTGCAGAAAAGAAAAACACACTGCGCGGGAATCAGAATGGGGACGTATCCCTTTTCTGACACAGCCTCCCCTTCCATCCAGTACAGGGGTTCCTCACCATAGGGAGCTTCCAGCGCGAGATCATTGGGATTGAGAACCTGAAATCCTTTTTCCTTCAGACTGCTGTATGTGCCAAAAATCAGAGGATATGGTTTTTCATATCCGACTGCCCCATCATCTTCGAAACTGGCAAAAGAAGCGTAACGCTCGATGATTTCCATCAGATAAGCCGCGCGTGCAGGTTCCAAATCCAGTCCCCGGCCATAGGAAGTCTGTATGCCGGACAAAGCATAACTGTGCCGTCCGTTTTGCACAGAAACATTCATTTTCCATTTCCGGAGCAGGGCAATGGGACTCAGCGATGCCTCATGCCGCATTTCCTCTCCGGCAAGGATGCGGATTCTGGCCAGCCGGTTCATGGCACGGCGGATGGTTTCCTTTGCTTCGGGTCTTGGCGGAGAATTATCCGGACAGGGTTTCTGCGCGAGTTTTTCTCTCACCTGCGTAATACTGACCGTCTCCTGCGGCAGTGCGGAAAGTTCTTCACGCGCAAACAGGGGAGCCAAACCGATCTGATCCGGAGGACGGATGGGGCGGTGATTCAGGATATTGTCTGCAAAAACCTGAATCCATTTCCGGTGCAGTTCCCGGTCTTTGTCCTGTGCGGATTTCAGATAAATGAGGGGACTGTGCCGGGACAGGTCAGAGAGGACAGATTTTGGAAAATATTTCCGCAGATCTTTGAATTTTTCATACAGCAGGCAGGTGTCACAGAAAAGCGAGAGGAGAATTTTATCAGCGGGATCAGTTTTTTTGATTTGCTGTGCCATGAAATCTGCATCCCGCGCACTGAGCATTCCCATCAGATGTCTGCGCATGAATTCATCATTGGGGCAGGCACGGATATGGGCAATGCAGGTTTCCATATCCGGATCATCTGCCGGAAAACAGGAAAAATATCCGATACCGGACTCAGTTTCCCGCAGTTGCAGTTCATAATTCACTGTTTCCGCATGCCTTTGTTTTTCATTCATTCCTGCTGTCACTTTCCTTTTCCGCAGATGCTGCAGAGGCGTCCGTCTGTGCCTGCTTTTCTTTATTCACTGCGGATTCTCCGTCTGATTCTCTGTCCTTCTCTTGCTTTTCCGCGGATTCCGATTCCTCATTATTCTTATCCTCTGCATCTTCCGCGGATTTCCCTGCTGCGTCTTCCTCTTCGTCATCATCTGTCAGTGGTTTTCTGCCAAAAATCACTGCGCCCCATATACTGATTTCATAGAGAAACATCAGGGGAACAGCCATCATGATCTGACTGACCACATCGGGAGGGGTAATGATGGCGGCAACAATAAAAAAGAGCAGAACAGCATACTTGCGGTTTTTTCTCAGAAACTCCGGAGTGACAAGCCCGATTTTTGCCATACCCGTCAGCACCAGAGGCAGTTCAAACACAATGCCAAAGGCCAGCAGCAGTTTGGAGGAAAAGCCCAGATATTCCTTCATGGAAGGCAGCGCCTGAATGGTATCATTGGCAAATCCCAGAAAAAAGCGGAACCCGATGGGAAAAACATAAAAATAGCCGAACAGGGAGCCGCCTGTGAAAAATATGGTGGAAAGGAAGATGATGGGCAGCAGCACCTTTTTCTCTTTCCGGTAAAGTCCGGGCGCGACAAACATCCAGAATTGATATATCAGAATCGGCGAGGCCAGCATGACTCCGGCTATCAGCGAGACCTTCATATAGGTGAAAAAGGCTTCCGGCAGTCCGGTGAAAATGAGTTTGTCCCCTTTTCCCATGACATCCAGCAGGGGACGCAGGAGAATCTCAAAGAGTTTTTCCTTGAATCCGTAGGCAATGCAGAAACCCGCACCTATGGCATAAAAACATTTGATAAGCCGATCCCGCAGTTCCTCCAGATGCGCGGTAAATGGCATTTTTTCTTCTTCAGTCCGCATTTTTTGCAAATCCCTTTTCTTTCAGTCCTTTTCCCGAAGCAGGTTCATCCGCATTCACCAGCAGTTCCGCGGGAATATCCGTAGCCGCCATATCCTTGTCATCCGCATCATCCGGCAGAGAGGAAGAATCATCTGCTTTTTTCTCTTTGGCATCCGGCAAATCCTTTTTTTTCAGTGTCCCGTCTTCTGCATCAGATTTTTTCTTCAGGCCGGTGCCTGATTTTCCGGCTGGCTTTCTGATTTCGGCCTCCACATCATCAAAAGTCTTTTTGACGCTTTTCACGTCATAATCAAGTTCCATTGCACCTTTGAATTCACTGGTGGCTTTTTTGAATTCATTCATGGCCCGTCCCAGAGATTTTGCCAAATCCGGAAGTTTCTTGGGGCCGACCACAATCAGGGCTATGGCCAGAATTAACATCAGTTCGGGCATTCCTATGCCAAACATAGCATTTCACCTTTCAATTCAGTTATCAGTTGCCAGTTATCAGTTGCCAGTCATACCTGAATACTGATAACTGACAACTGAAACCTTCTACCAAAAATTTATCTTTTTGTATATGTTTTTCAGGGATGGACAGATTCTGTCAAACCGGAGCTGCTTTGCGCATTCCTCCGGTATTGGTGAGATAAACACCTGAAACCACAAGGATGGCTCCTGCAAGCAGAGAAAATGTCAGGGGTTCTCTGAGTATGAGAAAAGCAAGGATGATGGCGCTGATGGGCACAAAATTGATGAAAAGCCCGGCCTTTACCGGCCCGATGCTTCGGATGCCCTGATAATACCAGATAAAACCGAGCACGGTTCCGAAAAAGCCCAGATACGCGATGCTCATCCAGTCGGACAAAGCATAATTTCCCATATGATACAGCACGCCTTCCGCATACGCGGGAAAAAACAGTGCAACTGCTCCGATAAGGGAGGAATAACATATGGAAACCAGGGGAGACAGACCGGAAACCACAGTTTTGCCGATAAGGGAAAATGCCACCCAGCTTGCCACACATCCGAAAATGAACACTTCCCCCCATCCGAGTCCGGAGCCGATGATATTTCCAAAATCCCCTTTGGAAATGACAATGATCGCACCGCAAACAGACAGCAGAATCCCGGAAATCCGGACAAAACCGAGTTTTTCCCTGAAAAACAAAGCGGAAAACAGGGTGATAAATATGGGATTAAGGGCAATTATCAGAGAGGCTCTGCCAGCGCTGATGAGTTCCAGTCCCTTGAAAAACAGGATATTGTAGGAAAAAACTCCGGTCAGTCCCAGCACAGTGACAGGCAGAATCTGCTCTTTTTTCAGCAGAGGAAGTTTTCCCTCCAGAATTCTGGTAAGTGCAAGCAGAAGCAGGGAAGCAAGTGCAAAACGCAAAAAAGCGGCAGAACAGGGCGGCACATGACCGGAAAGCATCCGGCCTGCCACAAAGGTTCCGCCCCAGAAAAAGGCTGTCAGTATCAGTTTGAGATAAATCATGTTCTGGTGCCGCTTTTCATTCCGAAATTCGGTTATGAGATGTCAATATTTTGAAAATCAGTTGGTTACCCCGGTCAATGCCTGTGATACCAATTCTCTGTTGAAACCATACGTTGCAGAAGGCAAAGCTGATTCTCCGCAGATTTTGAACCGCATTGTCCGTTTTTTGTGTCCTTTGTGCCTTCTTTGTGTCCTTTGTGGTTAAAATATTCGGTATGATATGTAAAAGTTTGAAGAGGATGCGCTTTTTTCCCACAGAGGAGACAGAGATTTTTTACAGAGATCCCAGAGGGTTTTTCCGTTCTTTCTGTTTTGCAATCTGTCAGATCCGCAGCCGGAAAAAATTTATCCGAAGGACTATAATAAAAGCCGATCATTATCACAAGAAATTTTTTGACTTTTACAGGACATTGCTTTTGATGGGCATGTCAGGGCAGCCGGACTGAAAGTTATGTGTTATACCAATTCCCCATTGAAAAGATACTTGCAAGCAGGAAAAAAAGAGGTTTCCGTGTGTTCAAAAAACCGGATTTTTCGGAAAAATCCGGTTTTTCTGAAAAACTTATGTTTCAGATCCATGGCGAATTGGCATTATGCATGAAAAAAAGGAGCAAAAGAGCAGAGTATATGGCAACCTGTGTCTTGGCAATTTCGGGTAACCCATGTCTTGGCATTTAACATAAGAGTCAGATTCCGGTGAGATCTGACAATTTTCAAAAAGTTGTCAAATCCTGCATGAATATACAGCAATCTGCTTTTGCTCATTCTGAAATTTTTGATATCTGATTCGCATTTATAACCGGAATGCCTCATAATGCCCGGGCCAGTAAGGCTGATCATCCGGTGTGTCCATAATTCCCCGAAGTTTTGCCCGATCCGTTTGGTTGAGGATCAGATGCATCAGCTCCGGTCCCCGCACACAGCCCAGCGCCCCTGCTGCCGCACTGATTTCATCAAAATGCCGCACTGTATCCCTGCGTACCCCTTCTCCGCAAAAGGTCATGGGAACCGGTTCTCCGGAATGGACAAGGGGGCCGGTGCTGGGTGTGGAATGATCTGCCGTGATGATCAGCAGCACGTCCGGATTCTCCAAAAGAGGCGCTATGGCTTCCCCAATGCCCCTGTCCAGAGATTCGATAACCCTTTTCTTGCTTTCCGGATTTTTGGTATGCGCTGCCTCATCCGGCGTTTTGGTATGAACATGGATAAAATCATATTCATTCAGCAAGTTGGATGCCATATCCAGTCTTTGGGCCAAATCCTTTCCCGGATCATCCGTATCCCGAACTTTTTGGCTTTCCATTCCCACAAAGGCCGCAAGTCCGTGATACACAATTCCCGATGCAAGGGAAAGTCCCCTGAATCCCCATTTTTCATAAAAAGGCACAATTTTTTTCCTCTGCCCGGCCCGCTGTGTCACCATTCCGTTGAGACAGGGTTTGCCTTCTTTGCGCCGGGAAACATTGACCGGATGATCCCGGAGTGAATCCCACAGCCACAGCAGATAGGAGTGCAGAGCGCGGACAGTGTTCTGTGTTTTTGCATCCTTTTCAAATCCTTTCCAGGGCTTCAGGGCAGCCAAAGCCCGTCCGTCCACAAAAGGGGCAGTGTCCGTAACATGCCGATCCACTTCCCCGCGCAGGGTGAGAATGCCGTAAAGTCCCTGACTTCGGGTAAAGGAAATGCGGATTCCCCCGCTTTCATATTCGGAAACAAATTTGGCAAGGGCTTCGGCCTCCGCGGCTGTGGCAGGCGGCTGGTCTTTTTCCAGAAAAAGAATCCCGTCCTTTTCCTCCAATGTGACAAAACGGGCAAGCACGGCCACATCCTGTTCCGTCAGTGCAATGCCCGCGCCCAGAGCTTCCAGAACGCCCCGTCCGGGAAAGTCTGACAAATCATAGCCGAACATGGCAAAATGCGCATTTTCACTGGGAAGCGCCTGACCCAAAACAGCGGCATGAAACAGACCGCTGCATCCGATCTCCGCCAGTCTGTCCAGATGCGGCGTATATGCCGCCTGCAGAGGGGTAAGATTTCCAAACTGAGCGAAAGATCGGTCTCCCAGTCCGTCCAGTAAGATAAGTATACATTTTTTCATGCGGATTTCCGTATAAAATGGGATAATGGATCAACAGACAGAAATTTCACCTGTGTTTCGGCAGAATGACCCGGCGTTTTTTGCACAGCCCGCAGATAGAAAAAAACAGTCGCCCTGATCCGCTCTCAGAAATTTAAGGAAACTGCCGAAGTTCAGCCCGGTGCGCCAAAAAAAATTCAGCAACTGCCCAATCGGAAAGACTGCGGACTGACAATTGCTGTATCACTCTGTGTTCAAAAAAGAAAGAAGAATTTGGGGATTGTGTGAGGGAAAAAAATAAAACTTTCAGAAAAATCCGGTTTTTCGGAAAAACCGGATTTTTTCCATACACAAAAATTCCTTTGCCAGCTTATGACTGTTCTGCTGTTTTGGAGGAAAGCACCGGGCTTCCCCCAGGCACACCGAAGGTTTTGGGAATAACTCCGGTTCCGCCGTGGGAGAGAATTTCAAAATCCGGATACGCGGTTCCGCCGTGTTCCGTATAATCCAGACCTTCCAGTTCCTCTTCCGGAGAGACCCGCAGTCCCATGGTCAGATGAATGATTTTGAACATGACAAAGGCCAGTGCAAAGGTCCAGACAAAGCAGGAGGCAATTCCCAGCAACTGCACACCGATGATTTTTGCCGAAGTGCCGCCTGCATTGAAGATACCCGCAGCCAGAGTTCCCCAGGCACCGTTGACCCCGTGAACCGAAACTGCGCCGACCGGATCATCAATTTTGATTTTATCAATAAAAAGAACAGAAAAGACAACCAGGACACCGGCGACAGACCCAATGATGATGGCACTGCCCGGACTGACATTGGCACAGCCTGCGGTAATGCCCACCAGTCCTGCAAGCGCGCCGTTGAGACTCATGCCCACTTCGGGTTTGCCAAATTTGATCCAGGAGGTAATCATGGCCAGCACTGCACCGGCGGCGGCGGACAGATTGGTATTGACCGCGATCAGGGCAATGGATTTGTCGGCTGTTGTGGTGGAACCCGAGTTGAAACCAAACCAGCCCATCCACAGAATGAACACACCCAGAGCAGCCAGGGGAATATTGTGTCCGAGAATGGGTTTTACCGTTCCGTCTTTGCCGTATTTTCCCATGCGGGGCCCCAGCACAATGGCTCCGGCCAGCGCTGCCCATCCGCCCACAGAATGAACCACTGTGGAGCCTGCAAAATCAATGAATCCCAGTTTTTCCAGCCATCCGCCGCCATTGAGAAGTCCGCCCCATGCCCAGCTCCCGAATATGGGATAAATCAGCGCGCTCACCACGATACTGTAAACAATATAGCCTGTGAATTTGGTGCGTTCAGCCATTGCTCCGGATACAATTGTCGCTGCGGTCGCGGCAAATACCACCTGAAACATCCAGAAAACCAGCACCCAGGGATCTCCATCCGGGCTGAAATCACTGAGAAAAAAACCGGATGTTCCGAACCATCCGGTAGCGGAAACACCAAACATCAGTCCGAATCCCACTGCCCAGTACACAATGGAACCCAGGGCAAAATCCATCAGGTTTTTCATCATAATGTTGATGGCGTTTTTGGCACGGGTGAAACCGGCTTCCACCATGGCAAATCCGGCCTGCATGAAGAAAACCAGAACTGCGGCCATCAGAGTCCACAGATAATTGGCATGGGTCTGCACCAAGTCAATGGCCGTCTTGTTGGATTCTGCTGTGGGGGGTTCATCTCCCGCCCATGCGCGGGCCAGGGTGATTGTCAGGAATGAAAGGGTCAACAGCATTTTTCTCATGATAATTCCTCCTCCGTAAGGTTGGTTAAAAAATAAAGGATAAAAAAATAAGCCTGTAAATGTTTCCGAACTTTTCCGCTCCGTTTGCAGACAGATATAGCAATCCCTGTGCCAGACACGGAATTTTTTTATTAACTTGCTTAATTTAAATATAATATCCTGTATCAGTCCTTTTCCGGAAACAGAATCAATATTACATTTTTGTATTTAAAAAGATACATAAATAACAATTATGTATTAAAGAAACGGAACAGGCTTCCCGCCTGTTTTATAGCAATTCTCTTTTAAAACCATACGTTGCGGAAGACAAAGCCGGTTCTCCGCAGATTCTGCACAGTGCTGTCGGTTTTTTGTGTCCTCTTTGTGTCCTTTGCGGTTAAAATTCAAAGAGAACCGGTATTACTGTTACAAACAGACTTGAAGCCTGTTTTGTTTTTATCATTCCGGAAATCCTGTTATTTTTCTGTCAACTGCCCAACGCCTGCTGTTTTCTGAACAAAAAAATCTCTGTGTTCTCTGTGGGAAACAAAATACTGCCAAACTTTCCTTCGGCACTCCGGGCCGGGGTTTCCCACAGAGATCAGACCCACAGAGGACACAGAGGGATTTGTCTGTCCGGGAATTGCACAGTTGACCGGATATTCAGAATTGAGCGGACAGTTCAACAGATTTGATTCTCTGCCGAATAGTTTTTGACATCCATGCAGGATATGAATATGATAATGGGAAATCAGATACCTGCGCTGCGGAGAGATTATGAATCCCTGTCCGGACATATCGGAAAGTTTTTTGTGGATGGAACTGCCCCTTACGCCTTATGGAGAAGCGGCGGAGATGCAACGGCAGATTGTTGCTGCCAAAAAAGAAAAGCGGCTGAAAAAGGATGCGGTGCTGATTCTGGAGCATCCTCCGATTTTTACGCTGGGACGGAACCGGGGACGGGAACACCTCATGGTTTCGGAAAAATTTCTGGCAGAAAAAAATATGCAGGTGGTTCAGACAGAACGGGGCGGGAATATCACCTTTCACGGCCCGGGGCAACTGGTGGTCTATCCCATTCTGGATATGAATGCCGGGCATATCGGCATTCGGGAATACGTGGAAGGGCTGGAGAAAATCATGTCCCTGACCGTGAGGGAGTGGGGAATTGACGCGCACGGAGATGCACAGAACCGGGGTCTGTGGATTGGAAACCGGAAACTGGGCAGTATCGGTGTGGCTGTCAAACACGGCATCTGCTTTCACGGACTGGCTCTGAACGTGAACATGGATCTGGAGCCTTTCACCTGGATCAATCCCTGCGGCCTGTGTGATATTCAGATGAGCACTGTGGAAAAGGAAAGCGGAAAGAAAATCAGCGTGGCCCAGGTTCGCACTGTTCTGAAAAAGCATATGGCCGGATTTCTGAAAAAACAGGCAGTGGATACGGATTTTCAGGATCTTTTCTGAAAATTCCGCTGCAGTGAATTGAAAAAAAGGAAATCCCAATACCCTGCATGAAATTTATAAGGGATTGAAATCATATTTTTCAATCCAAACTGAAATTGGGGTGCAATGGGCTGAAGAAAAAATCCGTGTTCACAGATATGACAGAAAAAGTTGCATCTGGCACAAATATGTGCAAATGTGGGCAGGTGCAAATGCAATTTGCACATATGCTTTATCTGTTTCAGTTAGTTTCGCAGCAGTTTCAAATCTGTCCCTGCAATCCAACCAGCCGGACGGATGGGCCGGTACGCAAAGGAGCTGCCCATGAAAAGCATAAAAAACAAAATCCTCATCAGATTCTCCTTTTTCAGTTTTCTGATTCTTCTGACCATCGGCATTGTGATTTCCGTCAAACTGGATACAGGGCTGTCCCGTCAGGGAGAAAAACTCTCCGGCAGGCTGCGGGATTTGATGATCCGCAATCTGGCAGCGCATCATCATATGGCAGGAATTGCAATGGACCGCATGGGAAAGGAAGCAGAGCTTGCCGCAAAGGATTTTCTCCTTCATCATGGAACAGGTTCCGAAACGGTGATTTCTGATGCTGCCGTGTTCAGGGAACTGGCGGATTTTGCGGTTTTGTATGATCCGGAAGGAAACTGCACTGCGTTCCGGCCCGGAGAAAAACAGGGGGCAGATGCAGAAAAAACACGGGAATATTTCAATTCATGGGAAATCCGGCAGGGCATTCTCGAACTGCTGAAAAAAGATAAAGAGGATGGGCAACTGTCCCCGGTCATCACATTTGCCCGGCATGACCGGGCCTTTATCGAAGCACTGGGACTTGCGGAAAAATATCCGTCCGGAAATCATTTTCTCAGCATTCTTTCGGCTGTGCCCGTGACAAAGTCCTCTCCCGCGATGTGTCCGGAAAAGGGCTGTCTGGCAATTGCCGGAAGAATTCTCAATCAGCATGTGCGGCCCTTTCAGGAAATCCATGCGGCCACAGGTTCTGCCATTGCCCTGTTTGCCGGAACCGAAGCGGCTGTGGACGCGGGATTCCTCCGGGGAGAAAATGCCAATCTGCGGCTCAGTCCGGAACAGGCGGCCCGGATTGCCGAATCTTCCCTTCCCCTTCCCCTTTCTCTGGAAGCAGACGGACGAAGTTTCCATATCATCGCATCCGCACTCAGCAGCGCGGATGGGGCTTATGCCGGAGCGGTGTGTGCCGGCATTTCCGAAGAGCAGTCCCTGGGAATTGAAAAGGAATTTCTCAGTGAGGCAAGGGCATACCGAAAGAATCTTGTGCTGTGGATTTCCGGCATCAGTCTGACGGCTCTGGGGATTTTTGTTGCGGTTTCCCTGGTGATAGCCACAGAAATTGAGCGTCCCATAAACAAACTTATCTCAGGCATTTCTGATGCTGCCTCCTCTCTGGCGGCAGCTTCCGATCAGGTTTCGACCATGGGGCAGCATATGGCCGAAGGATCATCCGAGCAGGCCGCTGCCGCGGATCAGGCATCCATGTCCCTGAGTGACATGGCCGATGCCATCAAAGAAACCTCAGGACTGACACACGGGGCCGGAGAGCTGATGAATGACAATATCAAAAAATCCGTGAAAACCGTGATGCTTCTGGTGGAACTCACGGAACAGATCGCGACCATTGAAAAGGACAGTGACCGTATCGGCAATATCATCAAATCCATAGATGAAATCGCATTTCAGACCAATCTTCTGGCCCTGAACGCGGCTGTGGAGGCCGCGCACGCGGGCAGGGCAGGAGCCGGATTTGCCGTGGTGGCAGATGAGGTGAGAAATCTGGCTGCGCGCAGCACCGTGGCCGCAAAAAACACACAGGAACTGCTGGATACCACCATCCGCAGGATTGCTCAGTCTGCGGGCGCGGTCAGAGACATGAACCGGGATTTTGAAGGCATTATCAAATCCTCGACCATAATGGGAGACAAAACCGCAGCCATCACCAATGCCAGCAGAAATCATGCCGATGTGCTCCGGCAGATCAGTGATTCCGTATCCGGAATGAATCAGGGAATCCAGCAGAACGCGGCCAATGCCCAGGAACTGGCCAGCGCGTCAGAGGAACTCAATGCACAGGCAGAGCAGTTGAAGGAGTTTGTGGGAACCCTGCTTGCCCTGACAGGAGGACAAAAAAAATGAGCCGGCGGATTTTTCTCACCGAAGGGGAGGAATCCGGCAGGCTCCGAAGCATTTTTGCGCATGTTTCCGGCACGGAACCCGATCTGTTTTCCCTGTGTTTTTTTGAAAATGCTGCGGATCTGCTGCGAGATTTTCAGCAGGCCTTTCTGTCCGGAAAATCTGTTCCCCTGTGCATTCTGCAAATGTCCCGTGAGCAAGGGGAAAAAACGGCTGAAAACCTTTTCCGCGTTGATCCGGAGATATCCATTATTCTGATTCTTCCCTCTGCCTCTTTTCCTCCCCGGAAAAAAATGCAGGCAGGGGAAAAGCACCTGTACCATCTTTCAGCTCCGCTGCGGGATGACGCTGTATATGCTTTGGCTGATTCCCTGCTGAGGGCAGGGCGGGAGAGAGAGAAACTGAAATCCGCTTACAGGGAATGTGAATTCCGGGAAAAAGAGGGGTATCTGAAAACCATCATGGATGTCATACAGACTGCCGTGATGATCATTGATCCGAAAACTTACAAAATCATTGATGCCAACCCCTGCGCCTCCCGGATGCTCGGATGCGGGGATCAGGAACTGATTGGCCGTGATTTTTATGAACTCAGGGATGCAGACACCTCTGATCCGGAGCAGCGGATGGTCAGTGATGAATATGCCCTGAAAAGAGAGGATGGCAGGATAATCCACGTCCGCCGGACATCGGCCGGAGCCAGAGTGAAAGGCCGGGAATATCTGGTGCAGAGTCTGCTGGATATCACGGACATCCGCCGGCTGATGAACAAAATGGAAATCAGCATTGATCTGGCCCGGCATCTTCTGCACCTGGTCAATGGACACCCGCCCCGGCACACACAACTTCCGGAAAACCGGATATTGTTTGCCGAAGCCCTTTCCTTTCCCTGCCACAAGGAGGGCGGGGATCATTATTTTGTCCGAAATCTTTCAGACAGGACCGTTTTCAGTCTCAAGGATCAGTCCGGCCATGAGGTGGGCTGTGTGCTGCGGAGCATTCTTACGGATTTGATACACCACAGTCTGCTTACCCGTTTTGCTTCCAAAGGCCCGGACTTTGTCATTTCCCGGCTCAATGAGGAAATCTGCCGCTCCGGCATGTTCCGATCCCATGATTTTTTCACTGCTGTCAGCGGACAGATTGATCACCGGACTTTGGAGATGAAGTATGTGTCCGCAGGCCATCCCCGTTTTCTGCTGATACGGGGAAACAATGTCACCGGGCTTCCGGAAAGAAAGGGACCGGGAAAAAATCTCTTTGTTCCCCTGTGTCCGGAAACTGTTTTCTCTGCCGGAACCTGTGCACTGCAAGGGGGAGACAGACTGATTTTCTATACAGACGGCCTGACCGAGATGCCCCGGACCAACAGCATGGGATTTATCCCCTTTGACCGGCTTGCGGAACTGACAGCAGGAATTGTCAGCAGGAAAACAGAAATTTCCGCTGCGGATCTGATGCGGAAAATCACAGAAAGGATATGCCGCATGAGCCGGGTGGAACTGCGCCTTTTTTCAAAAAACACATCTTTGGATGACATTACCCTGCTGGGTCTGGAAATTGAAAACAGAAACAGGTGCAGGGAAAGAGTGCTGTATCCGGAAAATTCGGAGGCCCTGTACGCAGCGATTGCGGATTTGTACCGGGAAATAACCGCGGAAATGCAGAAAAACGGATATGATATCTCTGGGCTTGGGATCCGTTCGATTCTGGCTGAAAGCCTCCTGAATGCCTGGCGCCACGGCAACTGTGAGGACAGCAGCAAATCCATTGTCATCCGCTGGCGCTTTGGCAATGATTTTCATCTGGAAGTCAGAGATGAGGGAAACGGCTTTGATTTTGAAAACATCCCTGATCCCAAAACCCGGGAATATTTTTACCGGGATTCCGGCAGAGGCGTGTATATTATCCGGCGGTATGCTGATACCGTGCAGTGGAAGGACAGGGGCAGACATCTGATGATTTCCCTTCGCAAACACCGGGAGCCGGCCGCGCAGGCCCGGCAGAGTGCGAACACAATGAAACTCTGGTAGGGTGCTGTCAAGTTTGTTCTGACGGATTTTAACCGCAAGGGGCACAAAGACCGCACAACGGTCACAAAAAAAAGTATCCGTCAGTTTTATTTTGACAAAGCGGCAGGCACAGAGATGCTTTATGCCGATTCCCCATTGGTTTTATACCGATTCCCCATTGAAAATATACAGACTTTCAGATAATATCATTGTGCAGGCCGGGGTGAATGCAGTGAACCCCAACACTTTGAATTTGTTGAGGTTCATTCCTCACTCCAACCTGCGCAGAACCCCCAAATTATTATCTTAAACACTATACTTATATTGAACAAATCAATGGCGATTCGGTATTATACCGATTCCTCATTGATCTGAAACATGAAATTTTGTACAATATTTTTCATAAAAACCGGATTTTTCCGAAAAATCCGGTTTTTTCCGTACACTGAAATTTTTTTGTCTGCTTATACCAATTCTCCGTTGAAACCACAGGTTGCGGAAAGCAATGCCGATTCTCCGCAGATTTTATGCGGTGCTGTCAGTTTATTGTGACCTTTGTGCCATCTTCGTGTCCTTTGCGGTTAAAAAAAGCATGTTTTCAATGGAGAATTGGTATTATGTATTCATACAGGATTTGTGCAAGATTTGGCAATTTTCAAAAAGTTGTCAAATCCTGGCAGAATCTGACTCTTAATTCGCATTATAAAATCTGCGGTGTCCTGAATGATTTCCGGAATTTTTTCACAAAATACTTCCGAAGTTTTCACAACTTCGGAAGCCTGTATCAGTGCAGTATTTTTACCATAAGGGGAATTGCCACAAATGTGCCCGCGGAACTGCCCAGATTGGTAAAAACCACCACCAGCAGAATCCGGGTCACTTTGTTGTGCCAGAAGCCCCTGACAGAAACGATATCCTCGGAAAGGCTTTCAAAATCCATGACTTTGGGCTTTCGCAGAAATGCCTCGGCCAGTCCGGATACCCATCCTGCCGCGACCATGGGATTGAGAGAGGTGACAGGCGCGGCCAGCGCAGCCGAGAGAACCGTAAGGGGATGGGCAAGGGCAATGATCGCTCCTGTGGCTGCCAGAACAGCATTTGCCGCAATCCACATGACAGCCATGTCGGCTCCGGCCTCAGCCCCGCGGAAAAAGAAACCGGCCACAAAAAGCAGGCAGATCAAAAGGGGCAGAATCCATTTGAGAAAAACGGCCAGTTTTCCTTTGGGCGGAATTTCCTCCAGTTTTTCCAGATCAATGGAGGATTCCCAGTTTTTTTTTATGCCCGGCACATGACCGGCCCCGACAACCGCAACAATCTTTTGGCCAGGGGCTGTGCGTATCTTTGCTGCCAGATATTCATCCCGTTCATCAATGAGGATATGTTTCAGCACAGGCAGGGATTTGCCCACATCCGCAAGCAGGGATTCCAGGATGTCCTGCTGTTTCATTTTCTCGATATCCTCTTCGCTGATGTCTCCGATTTCTCCCAAAGAAAGTATCAACTGGAAGAGAATTTTCATTTTGTCCCAAAACCCCATCATCCGCCATACCCGTGAAAGCGTGACCCGGATATCCCGGTCAGCCAGATGAATCTGCGCGCCGAGGGACTCACCGCTTTCAATGGCCGTAAGCATTTCCTGTCCCGGTTTGACATCCAGTTTTCCGGCAATTCTGCGCTGAAATGAGGCCAGCATCAGATTCGACAGAAGAAGAAAGGATTTTTTTTCTTTGATTACCTTGACAATATCTGTATTGCGCCACTGATCCTTCTGCCGGATGGCCTGGTATCTGGATGTGCAGAGTTCCACGCACACGGTATCCGGTTTTTCACTTTCAATCACGCGTCTGACCAGTTCCGTACTTTCTTTGGAAACATGCGCGGTTCCCACCAGTATGATTTCTTTGTCTTCTGCAAAAAGACGTTCCACATTTTTGCTGTCTGTCAGTTCCATTCAGGTCCAAAATTCCTTTGTTTAGCAATAACAATTTAAAATTATAGACATTTTTTACAGCATCCGGGGAGATTGAAACCCGTCCATGCTGCGGTTTTGAAAGTCTCATAAAAGTGAGAACATATTACATTTATGCGGACAAAGCAATATCTGTTTGGAGAAGATATGGGCAATTTCCTGATTTTCATGTTTTTTCACAGGAAAGATTTTTTTTGCAGCGGCTATCATGATCCGGAAAGACCGGAAAGAGGGGGAACAGATAGAAACATGCGGGAATGAAATTCAGCAATATTCAGATGTTGCGCATTTGACAGTTTAACATGAGCAATATATTCTTTTCAATATGAATCCACCTGAATTCCGGATGAATGCGGGCAAAACAGGCAGCATTGACCAGAGTAAAGAGAATGTCCATGAATTCCGGATTGATGTCTTTGCTGCTCTGTTCGTCAATATACCCTCTGTCCTGCTGTTCCGCCACTTCTGCCCTGAATTCCGCCCATTCCTCCCTGTTTTTTTCCATGCCCCTGCGGATATTGTCCCAGTCAAACCCGGTGCGCTCGGCACGTTCGGAAATCCGGCTGCCCCGCATCAGAGCAGGCTGTTTATGGGGAATGGAATCCGGCACAGATTCTTCGGTTCTGCTGTTTCTCTCGTTGTTGATCTGGTGTCATCAATCTGCAGACATGGATTTTGTCATTGTTTCACTGCCAATCTGCTCTCAGAGCCCTTGTGCCGACAATCTGTTTTGCAATGGCATGGCAGTCATCCACATGGGAATTTCCCACATACCGCATGGCTGCAATGCTGACAGACACGGCACATGCCTGACCGATGATGGGAATGTATTTTGCAATCTGCTTTGCCGTGATTCTGAGACCAATCCGTTTCATTGCAGCAATGATGAGTTCTTTGGTGATGACACGGCCCGCAAATTCCGTACCCGCACTTCGAATCAGATTGAAAATGAACATTTTCATTTGATAATCATAATCATCAATCTGCTCTTTTGCCAGCCCGAATTTTCTGCT
Source organism: Desulfobacterales bacterium (assembly GCA_041390465.1). Classification (GTDB taxonomy): domain Bacteria; phylum Desulfobacterota; class Desulfobacteria; order Desulfobacterales; family Desulfococcaceae; genus JAABRU01. The sequence continues at coordinate 39,950 of JAWKPW010000051.1, forward strand.
GATGGCAGGCAGAAGTTCCATGAGCATGCCCACATCCGCAGCAATGTCCATTCCCGGTACGGGAACCAGACTGGCCGCTCCGGAGACTATGGCTCTTTTGTTTACCATTGCCCTGCATTCTTCACGCACAGCCTCCAGATTGTGCAATGTCATCGGCACCATGTTTTTTTCTCCTTTGGACAGGTTTTATAAACTGATGTTACGC
>JAWKPW010000052.1:0-39939 GCA_041390465.1 Desulfobacterales bacterium
GAAGGATTGGAAAATTGAGCAGAGCTGTAACATTGACTGATAAAGAGTTGGAGGATGGGTTGTATCCAAATGCAGAGCAGATTTCTCCTTGATTATTCTTTGGGAATATGGCAATGTTCCTGCCATCATCACAGCGAAACAGATTGAACTGAATCAGGTGCCAGAAATTCCGGATCGGATACTGACGGAGCAGGGAATGAAATGTATTGTCCGGCTATAGAGAAAAAAATGAAGAGGATTGATGAAAAATAAAACAGATTTAACGGAAATTTTTGGATATGCGCCTGATGACCTTAGCCGACAGGCCCGAACGCTGTGGAATTTGGGCGGCTGTCCATTTGTCAATAAGGCATGTGTCAAATACAATCATGATCAAAGCATCGTATATGGAACATGCGGTGTCACCTCTCCGTATGGCGATATTATCATCTGTCCGAACAGATTGTATGCAAATGATTATGAAAGCATTCGATGGGTTGCAAAAGATGTTTTTGGCAAGAGAAGCAGATTGCATTTTTTTGATGAATTTATCAAAAACAGAGAGAAACTGGATAACTGCATTGTCGCATTAGGCAAAAATTCAGGGAAAGAAGTGCAGCTTGGCAATTCATTATCAATGGATTGGGTACTTGTCCGGATTGCTGATCAAAAACTTGAAGAATATGCAGAGATTGAGATTCAGAGCATAGATATTACCGGCAATTACCGTGATGCTTGGCAGGCATACAACAATCTTCCGCACAATCCCTCACAAACAGCATTTCCCTCTTCCAATCATGGCCTGAACTGGGCAAATGTTCATAAGCGGCTGATTCCCCAACTGATCAGAAAAGGTATTGTATATTCAAAATCATCATTGGTCAAAAAAGGTTTATATTTCATTATTCCAGATATTGTTTACAGGAAATTTGAAGATATAACAGGCAGTATTCCGCAGCAAAAGAATGCAACACGCAATACAGTAACAGTTTGCACATATGAATTGGGAGCAGATGTTGGACATGGCAGGCAAAGAACTCTTAACCCTTTCAGAACTGTCAGATTTCTCCTTGAAGAATTTGCCCAAAGATTTATTCAGGGGCCCAATTTGCCATCAGGAGAACAGCTTGATGAAGCTGTAATGCGAACAATTGGTTTAGAGAAAAAATAATGTTTAACGAAATCAGCTTTAAACAGCCTGATTTGGAACTTGGGCAGGCAGAGAATAACAATGAGGCGGTTCATCCTATTCCCATTGACACAGAATTCAATATTGAACTTGCTGAAAAGCTTGCAAAGATTGAATCTTACAACAAACATCTGTACAGACCAACACCTATCTGCACAAATGGTGGGCACGGCGCTGCGGGACAACCTTTCGCTCCATTTTAAAGCATCTGATTCAGGAAAAAGCAAAACAGGATTATTACTCTCCCGGAGGACTGGAAGGACAGATTATTCTGGATCCCATGATGGGCGGAGGAACCACACTTCATGAAGCCATACGCATGGGCGCAAATGTCGTTGGCGCGGATATTGATCCCATACCGGTATTGCAGGCCCGTGCCACATTGACCCAAATGCCGTTGAAAACTCTTGCAAAACAGTTTGGGCATTTTTTTGATTCTCTTTGTGAAAAAATTGGACAGTATTACCGCACTGCCTGCCCGGTTTGCCAGTCTGACAGTGAACTGCGGTTTGTGCTGTATGGAATTCGGCGCAACTGCGGATGCCGGGAAGCAGTTTTTGTTGACAGTTATGCACTTCGCCATAACAGTGACGGTTCTCAGATACATATCTGCCCGGACACATACAATATTCTGCACAACAATCAGATTATCAGAAAATCTGTGCCTCATTGTGATCTTCCCCTGCTGGAAAAGAAAGATAAAACATGCTTCTGCGGCAAAACCTTTTGTGATGATATTTCCCTGCCGTATTATCAAAGACATACTCCGGTTGCTCTCTCAGGAAAATGCCGGGAACACGTGCTTTTTTTCTCTGCACCGCAGCAATCGGATTTGGATTTGATTTCCCTTGCTGATTCCATGCGCACCAGTCTGGATTTTGACAAAGATGATTTTGGTATTCAGTCCGGTCCCAAATCCTCTGATTTGATCAGACGCGGCATATACAGCTATCTGGATTTGTTTTCCGGCAGGCAGTTCCTCTTTCTCCATACGGCCATTGGGGAACTTCAGCAGGTGGAATATCCCGCAAATCTGAAATTTGCCATGCTTGTATCAACTTCCCTGGAATTCAATTCCATGCTGTGCGGATACAAAGGGGTTGCCAAATACAGAGTCGGAGCCATCCGCCATACCTTTACCCATCATGCCTATTCCTTTCCCTGCACCGCGCTGGAAAACAATCCGGTTTCCGCTTCAAAGTCTTCCGGAACTTTGTGCAGTCTTTTTCACAGCAGACTTGTCCGCGGCCATACATGGGCAATGAGGCCTGTGGAACGGTGTTTTGATAAGGGACAGACAGGCAAAATGCCGATTCCGGGAGAGCGTGATTCAGGAAGGGAACATAAAGAGATTGCTGATTTAAAACAGAGCGATGGCCGTTTTCTGCTGATACTGGGGTCTTCCGCGAATCTTGATCTGCCGGACAGATGTGTTGATCATATTGTCACCGATCCGCCCTATTTTGACAGTGTTCAGTACACTGATCTGGCCGCCTTTTTTCGGGTATGGCTTCGGAAAATGCTGCCTTCGGAACTTTGTCAGGACTATGCAGGGGAAGGCGCGGCTGTGGAATCATCCGCAAACGGTCAGTATGAATCGGTTCTGAAGGATATTTTTTCGGAATGTCACCGTGTGCTGAAAGATGGATACGGACGTCTGATCTTTACCTTTCATCATTGGAATCCCAAAGCATGGGCCGGTCTTGCCATTGCGCTGAAACATGCGGATTTCAGGCTGATAAACCGCTATGTGATTCATTCGGAAAATCCGGCTTCGGTGCATATTGTGAATCAGAATTCTTTGATTCATGATGTGATTCTGTTGCTGGCAAAAGCAGGGAATGCTTTTGTTCCACAATGGGAATTTCCTGAAAATATAAATAAAAATAACAGTCGGACTTTCTGTTCACAATGCAGTGTTTTGCTGGGCTGCCTGCTGAACAGCACTTTTACGGACAACGAGATTCATCAGATATGGTCAGATATGATCTGAAAAAATTAAACATCTAACAGTAACCATTAAGGACAGCAAATGTCATCAGAACTTCATCTTCGTGAATTCGGCCGACAGATTTGTGCGGTCGCGGCAGGAAAATTTCTTTCCCGTGAGGAAACCTGTGAGGCATACCGCCAGATCATTATGAATGAACAGCCGGAACTGCAGCAGGGAGCCTTTCTCATGGCCCATATTGCCAGAGGCCCGTCTGTGGAGGAACTGTCCGGAGCCTGGGATGCGCTGGATCGCTTTGACACGGCCAAAATCCGGGTAAATTTGGAAGGCCCGGTCTGCGATATTGTGGGGACCGGTTCTGATCCGGTCAAAACCGTGAACTGCTCCACCCCTGCGGCCTTTATCGCAGCCGCGTGCGGCCTGCCAATTGCCAAAAAAGGAGCCCGTCTGGTCACAGGCGTTTCCGGAGCGTCCGACATTCTGGAAATCATCGGCGTGGATCTGAACGCTCCGCTGTCACACGCGGAAAAATGCCTGGAAAAAAATGGCATCTGCTATCTGCCGGGCGAGGCTTTTCTCAAATCCGGCTGGGCGCGGCTGATTCGTTCCATGCGCTTCACTTCGGCCTTTAACATCATCGGTCCCCTGACCCGTCCCTGTGAACAGACCCGCACCATTGTCATTGGCGCATATGCTCCGGCTGTCTGTGATCAGTTGATTGCCATTCTCAGGGAAATCGGAATGCCTGCCGCTCTTGCCCCTTTTGGCAGGGTGGAGGGAATGGAAGCATCGCAGGGCATGGATGAATTTTCTCTTGCAGGCCCCACCCGTGTGGTGGAACTGCGAAACGGAAATACAGAAATCTATGAACTGACCCCGGAAGACTTTGGTTTGAAAACTGTTCCGCTTTCCCGGATTGCCAGCAGCAGAACCGCGCATGAAAACACCCGGCGCATCCTGAATGTCCTGACCGGTCATTATGATACACCGGAAGCGAATTTTTTCTGCATGAATGCGGCTGCGGCTTTGTATGTTTCCGGTTTTGCCGGAACCTACGCACAGGGAACGGAAATGGCAAAAACCGCTCTGGCTGAGGGCCGGGCTTACAAAAAAATGCTGCAGCTCATTGAAATGCAGGGCAGTTGAAAAGGAAAAGGCTTGTTCGGAACCTTTGTAAACACGTTGGCAATTATTGCAGGCAGCTTGGTCGGACTAATCCTGAAAGGGGGCATTCCCCAGCGGTACATGGAAACCGTGATGCAGTCCATCGGCCTGGCTGTCATGCTTATCGGTCTCAAAGGCGCTCTCAACTGCAATGATCTGCTTCTGGTCATTTTCAGTCTCGCGATTGGCAGTGTCATCGGCGAAATGATTGACATTGAAGCCTGGCTGGAACGGCTGGGACAGTGGCTGGAAAACCGTTTTTCCCGCACCGGCAGCGGCATTGCCAAAGGATTTGTGGCTGCCAGTCTGCTGTTCTGCGTGGGATCCATGGCCATTGTGGGTTCCATGGAAAGCGGCCTGACCGGCAATCACCAGACTCTGTTCGCCAAATCCGTGCTGGACGGAGTTTCCTCTGTGATTTTCGCATCCTCTCTGGGACTGGGGGTTATGTTTTCCGCAGCCTCGGTGTTTCTCTATCAGGGATTCATCACACTTGCGGCCTCTGTGATCAAACCCTTTCTGATTCCGGAAGTGATCGCGCAGATGTCTGCCGTGGGCGGTCTGCTGATTATGGCCATTGGCATCAATATTCTGGAAATCAGAAAGATCAAGGTGGGCAACATGCTTCCGGCCATATTTGTGCCGTTGGCATATTACATGCTGAAAAAACTGTTTCTGTAAGGTGATACCGATTCTCCATTGAAACCATGCTTTTTTTTGACCGCAAAGAACACGAAGATGGCACAAAGGTCACAACGAATTTATATCACTGTATAAAATCGACTGCGAATCGGTATTGCCTTTCGCAAAATATGATTTCAATGGAGAATTCGTATGATTTCCGGAAAAGAACATCCCGCCAGCGCAGTATAAGCTTCCATTCTGTTTCTGTGAACTGAAGCGGGATATTCATTTTCAGATTCAGAAACTGCCCAACCGGTCGGTTGCAGATTTTGTGCAAAAGACTGTCCTCTGAAAACCTGGTACCTGACCAATTTAGTTTTTGCAGGATGAAACAGGGAATGAAAAAACCGGATTTTTTGGAAAAATCCGGTTTTTGATTCTGTAAAATTCAACATGTTTATGCAGTACGTTTCATAATGACAAAACTGTTCATCTGAGTGTCCCTTCAGGGAATGGAAAAAAATTCCCCGGCATTTTTCCCCAAAATCCGTTTCAGATCATTTTCCGGGAGATCCAGTTTTTCCAATGCCCTGAGTTCCCTGTCCCATGCAAAGGGAATGTTCGGAAAATCAGAACCGTACAGAATCCGCTCTGTTCTCATTTCATTGGGAGGCACTGGCCGGTTCCCGGGAAAATAGTCTGTCAGGACCATTGCTGTATCCAGCCAGAGATTGTCATATTTTTCTGTCAGGTTTTTGTATGGCAGATATTCATCTGCTCCCAGATGCGGCACACATATTTTCAGTTCAGGGAAATCGCGCAGCACTTTTTCCAGTTTGTCCGCGCTGCACAGTGCATAGGGATCACAGGAATAGACCGGGCTGTTGGGTTCTCTTCCCGCGTGCATAATCAGAGGCTTTTTCTCAGATGCGCACAGGTCATATATTTCATCCATTTCATTGCTGTTCATGTCAAAACACTGGACATGGCAATGAAGTTTCACACCTTTCAGTCCTGATGCAAAAGCCTGTCCCAGAATATATCGAGAGCCCTTTTCTCCGGGAAAAACCGTTGCCATGCCGCTGACTTTTCCCGGATACTGTGTGCAAAGATCTGCCATATACTGATTCAGTTCCTCTGCAATGCCCGGTTTGTGCGCGTACTGCAATGCCACAATATGCCAAATCCCGCGTGACAGGAGAAAATCAATCAGTTCCGCGCTGCGCATTCGGTAACGTATGGGATAACCGTAAGTGTCAAACCATTTCCATACAGCCCGGAAAATTCCATCCGGGAATATGTGCACATGTGCATCTGTCACACGCGGCAGAGACGGGGGAACAACCTGCCCCTCTGCATCATTTATTGCCGGAAGCTTTTCTTTCAGCATCATAATCTTCTGCCATTCCCTGTTCTCTCTGTATTTAGGTTCTGTTGACATTTACCTCAACCATCATATAAGTGCCCCGGCAAAGTGGAATGACAGATACCGTTCCGACAGTTTGTCAAGCCAGGAGAAAATACGTCTGAAATGTTTGATTTATTTACAAAAAATTCGACAAGATAACGTTCTTCAGATGACGGTCATAATCCTGCGGGCTTTCCGGCCGAGACGGGATGGGATGACCGACTCGGTTATGTTAACCATAGACACTGCCGGTGCAACCGCTGTCACGGTAGTGGGTCTGCACATACTGACAAATAACAAATTAATATTATTATATTTTTTAAAACATACTGATTCTTTTTTATATACAATAAATGCAATACGTTAAATAATACACCCTTGATACTGCTATACTGATTCAATATAAAATATTGATTTATAAATTAAAAAAAAATCAGCACGGGAAGTCCGCTACAAGCAGAAAGCATCGGTGCTCAATTTTATTCCATTTTGCCGGTTCCGGGAGAAGCTTGGCGGACACAAACTGACATTGCGGTTTCACATCTGAAAGTTTCCGCATTTTCACGTTTCCACAAACGAACCGGCAGCCACTGCTTCACCGCCATCAGCAGTTATCAGCAGACATGGTGCATCAGGATGGCGGAAATAACCCATCACCAAACCGCCGGCGGCGGAGTAACTCCACTGCAAATTCTGCGGTGTCGCGCTGATCCCCGCATTCACCCAGCTCATTCCGTGCCATATCAGACACACCGTACGGACAGACGCTCCTTTCTCTGTCGGAAAATCATAAGTATCTGCTGCCCCTGGCTGTCCTTCTTCTCCCGCTCTTTTCCATTGTTTTTATATTCACCGATGTTTGCTTTTTCCTGTATCTGCGGATATGACAGGATATCCTTTTTGCTGAAATCCGCTGACTTTTGATATGAAACGAAGCCGGGCATCACCGGTCGGGATGCTGTCTCCTCCCTTTTCCTGCTGTTTGCCTGCACCACTGCACATCATTTCTGCATCAGTGGCTGGCGGTTTCTGTGATACACTGCAGCCTTTGTTTTGAAGCGCCCTGGCAGGATTATAAGTGCTTCTGCATGTCCGGCGCAAAGGTGATTCAGGATCACCTCCTGTGAACGGGTCAATCATAATATCAGGTTCTTTAATAATTTCAGGATGATCGTCTGCAAGGCGTTTGCGACCGCCTCCTTTCTTTCGAATTCTGTCACTTTCTGTGACCGCCCCGTCCTCAATATCCTTCATGCCTTTGCTTATTGCTGCCCGCGAAATTCCGGCAGCCTCATAAACAGCAGAGACTCCGCCGTGCCCGGCTGCGGCAGCTTCTGATGCCGCCCGGAATCCTTTTGTCTTTTTCTGACAGATAAGCATCAACGTTTGTGCCGTTTCCAATTTGAGATACTGTTGCCTGTCTTTGCGTTGAGATTGAAGTATTGATAACACGGTTGTCATCGTAACATCAAATTAAAAATGTAAAGTTTATTTTTACTTAAGTACTTACGGGGTTCTGCCTTAACGAACAAGTTGACAACCCTGCTTTTTTAGATAGTGGGACTTTTCATGCTGATAATTCCGATAATGTCGATTATTATAATGATCAGCAAAACTTCGGATGCCGGATTCTGTGAAGATCTCCGTCATGAAGTTTCGAAGAGAAAGCGTTTTTCCTGCCAAATTCAGACATCTCTGACGCAGTGTGGAGTTCGAACCGTTCAATGTGCAGAAGTTTCCCGCCTCCCTTTCCTGATGCCCTGTGACGTTTTGGGGAAGGAACAGCTGCATGACTTTCCAAAGGCGATCTGTGCGGCAGATAGCCGCTTACGGTAATCAGCAGGAAGAGATTTTCCATAAATTTCGGCATGTTTTTGGCTGAACGGTCTCCGAATGCGATCCCGGCACCAAAGAGCGTCTGACGTTCCATGGCAGGCCAAATCCATACCTGATTTGACTTTTTTCCAGCGTAAGACCATATTTCATCCATCTCCGAAACGGGGCGTTTTTTTGATACAGGAATTGTCTCAGAAATTGGGATGGTAACTTTTTTTAAATTTTTTCGGATTGTTGTCCTGCTCCATCCGGGCGTGAAAAGCAATTCCGCGCTGTGAAAGTCTTTCTGTCTGAAGATTTTCAGCGGTTCTCGAACGAAATTCCCGTTCTTCGGTTTTAATGTCCAATATGCTGTAAAAATTGCATTTTTTGCAGTGAATCTTTTGGCGTCCCGCCGGTGTTGTTCCGTTTTTGGGTAGTCGGTCTGCACGAACTGATTAAAAATTAACTATCTTATATTATTATATTTTTTATATGAAATACTGAATATTATCTATGCATAATAAATACAAATAGTTATGCGATACTCTATATTCTGTTCATGCTATTTTTAATTAATATGCTGATTTATAAATAAAAAAATCAGCATAAAGTCCACTACCGAAAAGACGGGATCACCATAGCATAATTTTATCAGCATGAAAAGTCCCACTATCCTTTTTAAAAGGAAACTCAGACGGCTGCATAAAAACCTGCCATTTTCCAAAAGTTTAACATAATAATTTTAATTAGTTAAGACAGAACCTGACAACCATTCTCCACAGGGAGGAGCACTTGGGTTCTCGGTGCTGAAAGAACAGCGATTATTGTAAGCGAGTGACCATAATTATTTATAACAGTTCTGAATAAGGTTGAAAGTTGAAATTTATCGTTTCAGTCAATCGATTATTATTGTAATGCCAGACTATTTTTCACAGAAACTTTTGCAATAACTTCGCTGACAGACCGATATGAACTGCTGCCATACACTTTTTTCTTAAGCCAAAGCCAATAGCGTTCAATCGGATTGTATTCCGGGGAATACGGAGACAAATGTTTCAATATGATCAGCGGATTACGTTCCAAATACTTTTTCACTTTATTGCTGTGGTGAACAGTGCAGTTATCCAAAATTAAAATTATTAAAATATCCGGAAAGGATTGTTTTAACTGATTTAAAAATTTGATAAAACTCCGGGCATTACCCTTGTCGGTCTGTTTCCAATAAAATTTCTGAGTCTTCAGGTTTATTCCACCTGTAATTGTTTCAGCCTCTCTTTTTTTTGGTGTTTCAACCTGTTTTTTCTTTCCGATTAAAAACCATCCTCTTTGCACATAAGGTATATCAGAAAAATGCGACTCATCAACAAAAAAGATTTCTGCATCCTGTATCTCCTGCTCTTTTTTTATCTCTTCAATAATTTGACTGATCTTTATTTTTTTCTCTTCATCACTCGGAGCTCCGGCCGGAACGGTTTTGGAAAACCGTTTGTAAATCCGTCCGTTTTTTTTAATACTCTTTTTATTGTGCTTCCACTCACCTTAATGCCTTCTTTTCTTATTAAATAATCGGCAATCATATTAATTGTCCATCCTGCCTCTGTATATCCGTACTCTCCGGGACTTTTTGGAACAATTTCCAAAATAATCGGACAGATTTTAACTCCCTTTACAGACGGACGACCGGGCGGTGATACTCCTTCAACCTTTCTGTCCCGCCTTTGCAGTATTCTTTCAACCAGAATCTGACGGTATGCTTATTTCTTTTGTCTGCTTCGCTATCTCAGATACGCTTTCCTTCATCCATTAAAAGAATATAAGACATCTTTCCGCCCTTAAATTTCTTGTATTTCCAAATTGTTGTATCAGCAGACCGGCCTCTTCCGTATCCATCCAGTTCCGGATTTCAGCGAAAAAATCAGTTCCCTCCCGGTTTTCGTCATTCATCATGATCCAGTTCTTTCAATTTTATTTATTTTAATTTTAAGTTTCAGGTGTTTGGTTTCAGGTGCTCAGTATTGAAACCTGAAACCAGTCTGCGATACCGAACACCGAACACTTGAAACCTGAAACCAGTCTGTATATCAGCCGCAGAGCCGGATCAAAAGAATTCTTTTCGGAAAGAACTGGGGAATTTTTCCCCGCTGGTTCAGATTTCCCCACCTCATTTTATCGTTTTGAAGCTGTTTCAAAAGGATATATCTTGTAAAAACCGGTCTTTTTCGCATCTGTCCAGTCCTTTCCAATTTCTCAAAACAATCTGATATATTGCAATAATAAGGTGTTATCAGATTTTTTCTCTCTGTTTTTTCCCCTTCCGGATTGTTTTGGCCTGATAATTGCTTGGTACAGTGTCAGGGAAGGATATCTGCAGTGAATGCGGATTGGAGCCATGAAAACACGGAAACGGGGAAAGTATGAAAGCACAGTACAATACACCGGAACACCATGCCGCGCAACACAAACATTATTACCGGAACCTGTCCATCAATATGCTCCTGACAGTGGTGTTTGTTTCTTTTCTGCCCATGATTTTTGTCAGCGGAGCCATTCTTTACCAGTTTCAGAAATCCTACAGCGAAAAAGTGATGGACCATCTCATGAGTGTGGTAAAGAAGCACACGCAGAATATTGACAATTTTCTCAAAGAGCGAAGGCACAACATCCAGTTTCTCAACAACAGTTTTGCCTGCGGAGAACTTTCGGATGAATTTTTTCTCCAAAGGCAGCTTGCAAACCTGCAGGCGGAATACGGCAATGTGTTTTCCGACCTGGGGGTGGTGGATTATCAGGGAAATCAGATTGCTTATGCCGGGCCTTACAAACTTGAGCACGCGGATTATTCAGAGTCGGAATGGTTCAAGACCGCTCTGAACGCCCAAAGTTTTATCAGTGATGTGTTTCTGGGCCTGCGCGGTTTTCCCCATTTTATTGTGACGGTCCGGAGTTTTCATGAGGAAAAACCCTGGGTGCTGCGGGCCACAGTGGATTTTCAGGCATTCAACAACCTGGTGAAAAACATCCATTTCGGGAAAACCGGCACAGCCTTTGTCATGAACCGCAGCGGAGAGTTTCAGACCGAAACCGCCCTGAAAAAGGAAAATGTGGTCCAGCTCTACCGCATGGTGGAGTCCGCTGTGAAACCCGGAGAGGAGGTGCAGACAGGAACCTACTGGAATCCGGAGACCGGGAAAGAACTGATTTATGTGGCCCGTTTTATCAAAGACGGAGACTGGGCTTTGATTTATCTGCAGGATTCGGATGACGCGTTTGCCGATTTGCGGAGAGCCCACTGGATTGCGGTCATCGTGTTTATTGCAGGCGGTCTGCTGATTGTGGGCATGGCTGTTTTTGTGACCCGGCGCATGATCAACCGCATTGTGGAGGCTGATCAGGAAAAGGAACTGATGAACCAGCAGATTATTGAAACCGGACGGCTGGCCTCTCTGGGGGAAATGGCGGCAGGCATAGCCCATGAAATCAACAATCCTGTGGCCATTATGGTGGAAGAGGCCGGATGGGTGGGGGATCTCCTGGAGGAGGCTGAATTCAAAGAAAGTGAAAATCTCGAAGAATTCAAAAGAGCTTTGGGTCAGATTCGGAAACAGGGGCTGCGGTGCCGGGACATCACCCACAAACTGCTCAGTTTTGCCAGAGGCGGGGACGGGTCCCAGCAACTGGTGCGGATAAACGACATGGTGGAAGAGGTGATCGGGCTTTTCAATCACCAGGCCAAGTTCAAAAATGTGATCATTGAATCCAAATACGGCTTTGATCTTCCCTATATTGAGGCATCCCAGACCGAGATTCAGCAGATACTTTTCAATCTGATTGGCAATGCCATAGATGCCATGGAAGACACAGGCGGAAAGGTGCAGATCAGCACAGGTCATGATCATCATATGATTTTTGTGGAAATAAAAGACAACGGACCGGGAATTCCCCGCACCGTGCTGTCAAGGATATTTGATCCCTTTTACACCACCAAACCGGTGGGCAAGGGAACAGGTCTGGGACTTTCCATCTGTTACGGCATTGTGAACCGGATGGGCGGAAAAATCACAGTCAGCAGTGCTGTGGGCGTTGGAACCACTTTCCGGGTGCTGATTCCTGACCGGGGCGGCCCGGTTCCGGAAGAGGCAGACGGGGCGAAAACAGAATGAAAAAGGGGAAACCGCAAAAAGCGGTTTCCGGATAAAAAACTTGCTTCAGGGTTCAGATTTTCAGTCTGTGAAACCCGCAAATCATAAAAGGAGGATAGTATGCTGGATGATATCAGTGTTATGCTGGTGGATGATGAAGTGCCTTTTGTGGAGACCATGACCAAGCGTCTGGCCAAAAGAAATCTGAAAGTCAAAAGCGCTTTCAGCGGCATGGAGGCACTGGAAAAACTGGGAGAGGACGGGGCTGACACCGAAGTGGTGGTGCTGGATGTGAAGATGCCGGGAATGGACGGCATTGAAACCCTGCAGGAAATCAAGCGGCAGTTTCCGCTGACCGAGGTGATTATGCTGACCGGTCACGCCACCGTATCCTCGGCCATAGCGGGCATGAAAAAAGGGGCCTATGACTACCTGATGAAACCCTGCGATATTGATGATCTGGTTACAAAGGTCAACGATGCCGCGTCCAAAAAACGGGATCACGAAAACAAAATCATTGAAGCCCGTATGAAGGAGTTCATGCGGACCAAAGTATAGGAAGACGGCCATGAATGAAACCCCTGTTGAACTCTTGCTGGTGGATGACGAGGAAGGTTTTGTTTCCGTATTGTCCAAGCGGCTGCGGAAGCGGAATATCAGCGTCACTCCCGCGATGAGCGGCGCCGAGGCCATTGAGAGATTTCGCAACAAGCAATTCGATCTGGTCCTTCTGGATTTGAAAATGGAATTCATGGACGGCCTGGAAGTGCTCAAGGTGCTCAAAGCCATGAATCCAAAAGTTCCGGTTATTATGATTACGGGCCACGGGGCTTTGGAGGAGGTGCAGAAGGGGATTGATTTCGGCGCATTGGTCTGTCTTCCCAAGCCCTATGATTTTGATGAACTGGTGGCAATGATCCGCGAAGTCAGCAGCGCGAACAGAAGAGCCGCGTGTCCTCTCACGCCCATAGGTTTTGGATAAAACCTGTGAACACCGGTCTGAATCTTCCGGGGGCCGGAAAGCAGGGGAAATCGGGAAAACCAGGAGGAAAAAATGGATAAATTCAATGTCCTGCTTGTGGATGACGAGACAGAGTTTCTGTCTCCTCTGGTCAAACGGCTCGGAAGGCGCAATCTGAATGCGCGGACTGCCTCCAGCGGAGAAGAAGCGCTTGCCGTACTGGAAAATTTCCAAAGTGATGTGGTGGTGCTGGATGTGCGGATGCCGGGAATGGACGGTCTGGAAACCCTTCGGGAGATCAAACGGCGTTATCCTCTTGTTGAGGTCATCATGCTTACCGGACATGCCAGCATTGAGGTGGCCATGGAAGGAATGGAACTGGGCGCTTTTGATTATCTGATGAAGCCCATGAACATTGACGAACTCTGCTACAAACTGCAGGACGCATTTCAGAACAAGTCCATACAGGAAAAAAAGATCAGAGCTCTGGAGGCCAAAGACGGGAAATAATTCCCGCGTTATATATCAACTTTAAAGGAAGGATGAAGAAAAAATGAATTTTTTCAGACAATGGGGTCAGTTTATGATGATGGGCGCACAGGCCCATGCCAGATGGGAAAAGGATGTCTCGGATACAGTGTTTTCCAGCAGAAAACGGCTGCTGCTGCTCTGCCTTTTTCTTGTACCTGTGCTTCTGGGCGGCATCGCGTTTGCGGATCAGATCAGTGAGGTGATGCCGAATTTTCTGGGCGGGAAAAAAGCTTACAGTCCCGCGTTTTTCACCACAGGAATCTTCATTGCATCCATTCTTATCGGTGTGGGTGCGGGACTGATTACCGGGTGCATCGGTGCGGGCGGCGGTTTCATCATTGCTCCGGCTCTGATGAGTGCGGGCATCAAAGGTATTCTGGCGGTCGGAACGGATTTGTTCCACATCTTTGCCAAGGCCATCATGGGCAGCGTGATTCACCGGAAACTGGGCAATGTGTCTGTGGGGCTGGCACTGGTTTTTCTCATCGGTGCGATTGTCGGAGCCACGGTCGGGGGCGTCATCAACCGGGTGCTCTATGAAATCAATCCGGTGCTGAGTGACGCGTTTATCACCACCATTTATTCCATCATGCTGTGGGTCTGCTGGGCGGATATGCGCCTCGCGGATTATCTCAAAGCCAGCAAACGGGGCGATTCGGGCGGCGCACACGGCGGGAAAGGATAGGAGCGGAACTGGGAGCCTTGCCCTGTGAAAAACCGGTGAGAACGTCAAAATCCCGCCCATGATCACCTTTGATCAGGATGTTGTTCCCGGCGGACGCAGCATTTCCTGCGTATTCCTGATTCTCAGCGGTGCGCTCGTGGGTCTGGCCGCAGCCATCATGGGTGTGGGCGGCGGATTCCTCACCTTTCCCATTTTTGTCTATGTGCTTGGCGTATCCTCCATGACCACTGTGGGAACCGACATCTTCCAGATTGTTTTCACGGCAGGTTACGCGGCCATAACACAGTATGCAATCTACGGATTCATTTTTTACACACTGGCCATGGGCATGCTGCTGGGTTCCCTTGTGGGCATACAGATCGGCGCAATGGTCACCAAAGTGGTCAAGGGCGTCACCATCCGGGGTTTTTACGCGCTGGCCGTGCTGGCGGGTTTTGTCAACCGGATCTTTGCCCTGCCCGGCAAACTCGGCGCCATGGAGATCATCGATATTTCCAAAGATACGGCAGCTCTTCTTGACAAAATCGGTGTATATGCGTTTTTCATTGTCATCGGAGGGTTTGCCGTATGGGTCATCGGGACATTTTTAACCAATATCAAAAAACTGAAAGGAGAGGTGGCAGCATGATAGCCGACAAAGCACTTTTCACCAAGGGAGCTGTTCTGCTTGGTGCATTTTTTGCCGTACTTTTTGTGATGTTCATGCCCATTACGGACAAGGGCAATGTGCTCAACTACATGGACAATCTTTACAACACGATTTCCAAGGGCTCGGCCTATTACATTCCCAAAATGAAAGAGGAAAGTGCAGCCTTCAAGGGCAGTCAGATCAATGTGGAAATCAATATGGCCACAGACAAACAGGCAGCCGGAACTGCTGCCCTTTTTCTCAAGGGCGGTGCAACGGTCAACCAGAACGGAACCCATCTGAACATCAGCGGCGATTTGGGAACCATGATGGAAAACTGTCTCACGGATGCGGATGCCATGTTTGCCAATGACGGCAAAACCGTCAAAGACAAATACGGCTACAATGAAAAAGAGGCTTTGTTCAACTGGTGGACAGCCATCAACAAAATGGATGCTGCCCTGAAAAAACAGGAAAAATTTCCCGAAGCCAAAATGATCAGCAATGTGAACCAGAAGGCTGTGGAATGCGCATTCAACTACTATACCATCAAACCCGAGAAGATTACAGACAAGTTCGGCATTGTTGTTTTCTCTCTGGTGTTTTATGTCATCTACACTCTCTGGTTCGGCTTTGCCATCATGTTCCTGTTTGAGGGATGGGGCATGAAGCTCTCGCATTGACAATAATGCAAATCAAGATTTGACAACTTTATCTGAAAAGTTGTCAAATCTCCTGCCGTTTTACAAAGATTGTCTGGATACTGCACAGCGGAAATCTGACATTGGGGATGTTCCTCCCTTTATTCATCCCTGCTTCCCGAAGGAGACAGTGCTCTCCTTTGGGAGGAACAATAAAAAGTGGCACAGGCTTCCGGCTTGTGCTGTGATTATGAACAGGCTGGAACCCTGTGCCACTTTCTGTCCGGTGTGAAAAATGAAATTTATATCCGATTTTGTCAAAAAACGGATTCCCGCGAAAGAAAAAACGCCTGAACCGGAAGATCCTGAAACCCTTCGGATGACATTCAGGGAACGGTATCCTTTGGTGTGCTGTGATTATGAACAGGCTGGAACCCTGTGCCACTTTCTGTCCGGTATAAAAAATGAAACGTATATCCAATTTTGTCAAAAACCTGTTTTCCGGAAACAAACCCGCGCCTGAGCCTGAAGACACCGAAACCCTTCGGATGACCTTCAAGGAACGGTATCACAGTTTCAAACTCCTGCTGAGTGCAAACAACCGGGCGCTGGAAGTCATGGCTGCCATGGAGCAGGCCCTGATGGGGCTTTTCCCCTTTGACATGGCTTTTGTGCGCAGTCACTGCACGGCTGCGGCTGTCAATGTTTTGCAGATGATCAAAAACATGGAACGGCTGGCCCCGGGAAAATACGGCGGACTTTCTGATCGTTTTGCTGTGATTCGGGAACGCATTGATCAGGTGCTGGAGGCGGAACAGCCTCAACTGCCGGAAATATCTGTCATCGATTTTGCGGATGTGGATCAGGGGCTGCGGGAACTGACAGGCGGAAAAATGGCGGGGCTGTGTGAAATCGGAAAACTCATGCGTCTCAACATTCCGGACGGTTTTGTCATCACCTCCCATGCCTATAACCGTTTTATGAATGAAAGCGGCATTCAGACCGAAATCAACCGGCTGTTTCAGACGGCTGATACGGCAGACAGGGAACAGCTTTACCGTCTGAGCGCGGAAGCCAGGCAGTTCATCACCCGTGCCTGGATTCCGGATGACATAGCCGACAAAATCCGCAGACACTGGCGGAGAATTGAGGAAAAAGCAGGCAGAAAAATCACTGCCGCGCTGCGCAGCAGTGCTTTGGGAGAAGATTCCGGGGCCAGTTCCTTTGCCGGTCAGTATCATTCGGAACTCAATGTAAGTTATGAGAATGTGCTGGAAGCCTACAAAAGCGTGGTGGCCAGCAAATACACTTTGCAGGCCATTACCTATCGTCTGACAAGGGGATTCCGGGATGAGGACATTCCCATGCCTGTGGGATGTGTGGTCATGGTGGATGCTCAGGCCGGTGGAGTCACCTATTCCCGCAATCCGGTAAACCGGGAGGATGACAGTGTGTTCATCAATGCGGCTCAGGGCCTGCCCAAGGCGGTGGTGGACGGCACTGCCGCGTGCGATCTGTTTGTGGTTTCCCGCGCGGAAAAAATGGAAATTGTGCGCCGGGAGATTGCCAGAAAAGATCGCAAATTCGTCTGCTACCCGGAAGAAGGCATCTGCCGGATGGAGATCAGCGGAGAGGACGCGGAAAAACCTGCCCTTACGGATGAACAGATAAGGGAACTTGCGGAATATGCACTGATACTGGAGGATTACTACGAAAGCCCTCAGGATATGGAATGGGCTGTGGATCGGGAAGGCCGCATCTTCATTCTGCAGTGCCGCCCCATGCAGCAGTTGCAGAAACAGGGGGGACAGCCTGTGCATGACAGAGAAGCAGATGAAAATCTTGTTGCATGCGGAGGTGTGACCGCCAGCCCCGGCATGGCCTGCGGAGAAGTCTTTCTGGCGGCAAAAACAGCGGACGCGCTGCGTTTTCCCGAAGGAGCCGTGCTGGTTGTTGCCCAGGCTCTTCCGGAATGGGCTGCCCTGCTCTCCCGTGCCTCTGCCGTGGTTTCAGAGCAGGGCGGCATTGCAGGCCATCTGGCCAATGTGGCGCGGGAATTTGGCATTCCCGCCCTGTTTGGACTTGAAGGCGTGATGGAAAAACTGAAAAACGGAGACCGGATTACCGTGGATGCAGACAGTCTGGGGATCTATCGGGGATTCCGGGAACTGCCAGAAGGGGGGCGGAAGGAAAGCCGGAATCTCATGGAAGGCAGCCCGGTTTTCCGCATTCTGCGCAGAGCCTGCAGACAGATCGTTCCCCTGAATCTGCTGGACCCGGATTCCCGCTCCTTTGCTCCGGAAAACTGTCAGACTCTTCATGACATTACCCGTTTCATCCATGAAAAATCGGTTTACGAGATGTTCAGTTTCGGAAAAGAGCATCATTTTCCGGAAAAATCAGCCAAACAACTGGTGTATAAAAAAACACCCATGCAGTGGTGGATTCTGAATCTGGATGACGGGTTCCGTGAGGATACGGATGAGAAATCTGTAAATCTGGACAATATCGTGTCAGTTCCCATGCTGGCTTTCTGGGAGGGATTTGCGGCCGTTCCCTGGGAAGGCCCCCCTGCTGCGGACGGAAAAGGGCTGATGTCCGTCATGTTTCAGTCCACTGCCAACACAGCGCTGACCACAGGGGTGAAATCCGCGTATGCACAGCACAACTATTTCATGATTTCAAAAAATTACTGCAGCCTCAGTTCCAGACTGGGATACCATTTTTCCATGATGGAGGCCATGGTCAGCGAGCGGGATTCAGAAAATTACATCAGTTTTCAGTTCAAGGGCGGCGCGGCAGATGAAATGCGCCGGGAAAGGCGCATAGAGTTCATTCAGGATATTCTGGAAGATTACGGCTTTCGCGTTCGCGTGAAAAACGATCATCTGAGTTCCCGCATGGAGGGACATGAACGCAGTTTTATGGAAAACCGCATCCGCATTCTGGGCTATCTGAGTCTGCACACCCGGCAACTGGATATGATTATGGGCAACAATGCACGGATCCGGCATTTTGACCAAAAAATCCGAAATGATATTGAAACCATGATGAAATCATCGCCTTACTGTCTGATATGATAACCCGGATTGCCGGTTTAAGGAACTCAGCAATAAATAAATATACCAATCAAATTGTATTTTTTTAATCTGAAAAACACATAATGTTTACATTCCAGTCTTCTATGCCTTCCGTCCGTTCAATCATTTCCTCATATCTGTTCATTATCTTTTTTGATAATTTTTTCCCTCTTTCATAAATTCCTTTTACCAGACGGGCTGCCGGATTTTTCCCGTTCCATTTCATGGAACTGGCAAGTCCCAAAACTTTTTCCACACTGTACAGGATTTCACCGTTCCAATGTTTTTCCAATATTCCCCAGACACGTTCAACGGGATTGTGTTTACTGCGGTACGGCGGATAATAAACCAGATTGATATCAATATGTTCTCTTTGAGCAAAATCAACAATCCGTTTGATAAACTGTGTCCGTCGGCTGCTGTTTTCGGGGCCGTTATCCAAATTCAGAACCAATGTATGCAATTCAAAACGTTTTTTTAATGACGACCAGAGCTCCTCCAAAGCATCAACTATAAAATCGGCTGTGATATTGCTCTCGGTAAAATACAAATATGTCTCATCGTGTGCCGGTAAAAAAATACCGAACAGTTTCAGAATTGTATCAGGTGCAAAATCGTGATCCGATGCATCCTCTCTCTGACGACTGTGCCCTCCGCGTGAAAACGGCCCCGCATTTACATTTGCTTTGGCATCCAAAGACAGTCTCAGAACCCCTTCCGATTCATCCGACAGTTTATTTGCTTTATGGACATTTTCAAATATTGCGTCCGTTTCTTTGATTTTTTTTGAGGTCTGCTTTTTTTCACCTTGGAAGGATGAAAATTCAGTTCATTCAGTTTTGTCTGTATTGTCCGTACCTTCGGAAGTTCACCGTCATTACAATTTTTGTCATGAATGAGTCTGCTGCGGACTTCCTCCGCTGTCAGAGGGGTATAGAGACGGGTTGTACGGAATGTCGGATCTGTCTGAGTTTCCGGTTCCACAATTTCTTTTATATCCTTAAGAAGATCAGGTAAATGTTCTTCGGAACGTTTCCTTCCGCGACCGGAAAAATTATCAATACAGTCGAAACCGCTTTCCAGTTCTTTTGCACCTTTCTGAACTGTTTTTCTGTTCCATCCAAGTTCCCGTTCCGCTCTGCGCTGTCCTCCTTTACCTGAAAGTTTTACAACTTTTCCCATAAATTTGCGTTTTTCAGGACCAATGAGTACTGAACATGTTTCAAGTAAAAAAGTTTTTATTTCCGATGTAATTTCAGTATTTTTTTCTAAATTTGCCAATTCACCGGCATGATCAGACATAATATCTTTCCTCTCAGATTATTTTGGCTGATCATAACATATTATCAGTCTTTATGGTATATTTTATTTTTACCGAGTGCCTAAGATGATTTCCGGAAAAGAACATTCCCCCAAAACAGCATAAGCTGGAAGCCTTTGCTGCTTTGAAAGAATTCCGAATCTGCGGAATGTATGCTGACACTTAACCCTACAACGTCACTTAGCTATATCTCATAAAAATATCATGCTCTATGAAATTTTATGAAATATAACCTGTTAAAAATATCGTTTCTGTGAAATTTTATAAGACACCATAAAATCTGTCCATTTATGAGAGTTTGTTATTCCATAAATTTCTGCAATTTTTCATTTTATTTTGGAACATGTCTAAGTGACGTTGTAGGGTTAAAACATTTTGGTCATTCTGCTGAGCATATTTTAACCGCAGTAGAGTTATTTATCAAAAAAAATATACCAAGTCAGACAACCTCATATGGACGGATCAAAATAGTCCCTGTTTGGGTAACAATGGATTTCCTGACAAAAATTTTTCAACTGAACGCATGGCTGATTTTGTCAGTGAAACTCCCTTTTTATAATTTTTTTTATTTGTTTTTGCAGCAGGATGCAGTCCTTTCCTATATGTCATGCCTGGCATTCGTCTGAGCATGGTTTCAGCATCAGTCAATTTTGTCCTGTCTCGGTGTTTTTCGAGAATTTCTCGGCATCTCCCAATGGGACCGTACTTGTTAGATACGGAGGATAATGCAATAAATGAAGGGATTTGCCGATTTTTTTGCAAACCGGCCATGCGGTTGAGAACCGAGTCCACACCGCTGTTTTCAGACCGCTGTCATTGATTTGTATCAGATCTGTTGATTTCTGTTCCTCAGCATCCAAATCATTCCACCATATTATGAGTGTATCGGCAATAAAATCGCCTGTCTTGTGTGAACTAAGTTGGGGTTGATATGCAGTTCACCGCTGTTTTCATTGAGAATACCGCATGGAATGCATTTTTCTTTGCAGCCGAAGCTTATGATCACAGTACTTACTCACCGCGAGTTTTTCCGCCTCCGGAAAAATTTCCAATTTTTGCAGCTGCTTTGCAGTCCATGCTTAACCTTTCTGCATTCCGATGTTTTCTCTGATTCATGATCTTTTGATATTGCCAGAAATTGCATCTGTCTCTTTGATTTTTTTCAAAGGCTTTTGATTTCAGTGCATTGCGGGAGACGATATCCCGTCCGGCAAAGAATTTTTGCCATATTGCTATGGATGGAACCTGTTCATCAGAAAATCCTTTTTCTTTCAAAGCAGCTGCTACGCTTTGCCATCGGGGACGGGTATATGCGACGGCACTTCCTGGAATCACGATCCTGTTGTGAATGTTCTTCAGCAATCTGACGCAGAGTCCCGGCAGCGTCAGGTTCTCTTTTTCCCAAAGAATCCGGGCCAGCTTTTGCTGATTCCGCTTGATGCGGATGATCCCCGTGCGTTTTTCTGCCCGGTCCGGTTTCAACCGCAGTTCTGCTCCGTCCGAACACTGTTTCCGCCTCTGCGGATTGCCTCCGCAGTGTTTCAGTCATTTCAGCCATGAATGAACGCCAGTTCAGAAACCATGCATTTTTTTGGGGCCAGGAACGGATATTCTCAATATAATCAGTATTTAATAATTTCAGACATTTCATTCTGCACTCCTTTTCTGTCTGTTTTTTGTTCAGCATTTGACAGTTGTCTGTACAATATTATATAATGATGTTCAAATCAGGTTCAAATCAGTCAGATTTTAATTCATACAGTTTGGTATATATTTATTTCAATAAATAGCCTAGCGAGATACTGCAATGAAAACCTCCGAAAATTTATCCGGCTGACTTGACAAATTCTCAATATAAACTGGGATCAGCGGTTTTTCGAAAGCGGATAGGCCCCGGCAAAAAAGGCGGCAGACCGCCAAGTGATCCCGGACAGTGACAAATGGAATTTTATATGTAAACAAAACAGACTGTCAGCGGAGAACGCTCCATCTCGGGATTTCGGTCACTGGAACACGGTTTGCGGATATTTCAGCAGGTGGGCAGAAAATCAATGGTTCGGTAATTTTTTCTGATTTTCAACCGTCAAAATCTGACCTTCTGAAATCATTATGGGATTTACGCAGTTGGTTTTTCAAGTATCTGATTTTTAAAAAAAACTGCTTTTGTGCAGTGCAGCATTCACTTATAAAAATCAACAGGTTAAATCTGACTGCGTAACTCCCACATTAAATACAAATTTTCAGACATGAAATTGTAAAATATTGAAATTATTATAGATAAAAATTTTTGCCGAACTGTTGAGAGAGAATACATTACGGAAAAAAATCATGAACATCTTCTGCAAAAAGAAAAAGAAAACGGCAGGGACGGAAAGAGGAACCGTCCAGTGGGTGGCGCTGACATCAGAGGGCCGGACGGCTCTTCAGGGTGCGGAAACCGGCATTGACGGGGACAGAGAGGCCAAAGGACGGAAACGGGATATCCCTTGAATGACACCCTCGGACTGACACTGTCCGTTACAAGGCCTTGCGGACGAAGGTGAAAGAAACGGGCTGAAATACCTGCTTTCAGAGTGTTTTTCAAGAAAAATTGCATAAAAATATTTTTAAAGCAGCTTCTCAGACAAATCCACCGTCAAATATAACGCCCCAATCAATATTATCAATAACCCAAGTTGCCAGTTATAAAGAGGTTGTGATTTAAAAAAACACTGTTAAAACAAAATATTATAAATTTAATCTGTTTTTTTGCATAAAAATCTGCCAGTTGAAATCATTACGATTTTTTGTAACTGGCAACTTGGGTTAATAATATTTGCAGAAAAAATATCCTGACGATTTCATCCGGTTTTCCTTTACGAAATAATAAAATTTCATTTTCCATCCTTGTCAATAATTTTATAAATTATTTCATGTTGTTTGCAATTTTCCTTCAATCGTTTCACAGCAAATTTATTTCCCAACCTTTTGAATTTCAATAATTTTTTTAATATACAAAAATTTTTTCTCTGAATTAATGGAATGAATGTTATAAAGGGTTATCTTCTGTTTTTTTCTTTCAAAATAAAATAAAAATCCCCCGGTAAATTTATAGCCTTTGTTTAACGATGTTTCGTTGAATTTTTAATATTAAAATAAAAATTTTCGAGTTTAAAAATTTGGTATATGAAAAATTTTTTAAATTTTATTCCTATATGTACTTCATTTTATTTTTTATAAATCAAATATTCGAATATTATATTCTCAGATTTATTGATTATTGGAATATCAGATGTGCAGAAATGACAGTTTATTAAAATTTACAATACATGTTTCTGTTTTTTTTAAATAATGTCCATTTATAAAATCTATTTCCCCCGGAATTTTTTAGATTTAAGTTCGATTTATTTTTTTTTTTAGCTCCTCATTTAATTTTTTTTAATTCTCGCTTTGATTAAAATTTTTCCCGATTTTATTTTTCTTAGATTTTGGCTTTTTTCATATTATTTTTAATATTTTTTTTATGTTCTTAATTTTGCTTGCGCGACCCTGATGAAAGCTGTCAAAATCTGTTTTTATACAGTCTTGCCGGTTCCCATGATTAAAAACTCATACACCATTCGTGCCGGACACCGCAAGGGATTCTTTTGTTTTCTTCCCAAAAAAATTTTAATAATTTTATTATTTTTTACAAATTTAAAAAGACATTGAAATGTTTTTTTTTTGTTAAAACTAATGGATTAAAATGGGAAACTATATTATTGTATTTTAAAATTTTTCAAAAAATTGGGCAATCCGAGTCTTGCACTCTGATTCTTTATGGTGTAAAAAGATTTCTTCAGATGTTTGTGGCATCAAAACCCATGCAGAAAAAAGCAGGCGGGATTGGTGTATGCGCAATCTTTAATAAATTTAGGAGTTACACAGTTGAATTTTAACCCATTGATTTTTATGAAGGCAAATGTTGCACTGCACAAAACCGGTTCTTTAAAAATCAGATAGTTGAAAAACCAACTGCGTAATACCGATTCCCCATTGAAGATATAAAGTCCTGTCAGTTTTTTGTGACCTTTGTGCCCTCTCTGTGTCCTTTGCGGTTAAAACAGACTGGACAGAAAGCATGTTTTCAATGGAGAATCGGTATAACTCTAAAATTCTGTTTTTTTTGGTGGCAAAAAATAAAAAAGGAGTTGGAATGGGACTGGCACAGCCAAAATATGAAACATACACGTATGCGGATTATCTGACCTGGCCGGATGAGTGCAGAGTGGAACTCATAGACGGAGAAGTCTATGATATGAGTCCCGCACCTTCACGAAGGCATCAGGATATTTCCAGAGAACTGTTACTCCAGATTGCAAGTCATCTGAAAGGCAGGGAATGCTCGGTCTATGCAGCGCCCTTTGATGTGCGTTTTGCCGAAGCGGATGAAAGCGATGCGGAAACTGACACTGTGGTGCAGCCGGACATTTCCGTGATATGCGATCCCCGGAAACTTGATGATCGGGGATGCAAAGGAGCGCCGGATTTCATAGCCGAAATTCTTTCACCCTCCACAGCATCCAAAGATTATATTCTGAAAAAAGAGTTGTATGAAAGATACGGCGTGAAGGAATACTGGCTGCTTCATCCCCATGACAATATGCTGATTGTGTATCAGTTGGGAAAAAACGGAAAATATTCAGCACCAACATATTGCAGAGGCACAGGGCAGAGGGAAATCTCCGTGCTGCCGGATATGCTCGTTGATCTGGATGCTGTGTTTGCCGGTTCCTGATTTTCCTTCCGATCCCATTTCTGATTTCCCGAATCTTTGCCGGTTGTCTGCACCGCAAAAGCAATCCTGCATCTTGCACTCTGATTCTTTATGGTGTAAACAGAATTTTTCCGGAATATCCTCTTGGGACGGAATGCTTTGAGAGACCGGACAATACTGCATCAGGAACGACTTTTTATGTTCATCACATTTGAGGGAACAGAAGGCTCCGGAAAAACCACACAAATCCGGGCAGCGGCAGACTGGCTCAGAAACAGGGGCATAAACTGCATCTGCACCCGTGAGCCTGGCAGCACGGTCATCGGTGCGAAAATCCGGGCAATTGTCCTTGATCCGGACAGCCGGGAGCTGGATCATATGGCAGAACTCCTGCTGTATATGGCGGATCGGTCACAGCATATTGCAGAGGTGATTCGGCCTGCTCTGGCAGAGGGCAAAACTGTACTCTGTGACCGTTATTTTGACGCGACCCTTGCCTATCAGGGATATGCCAGAGGGCTGGACAGAAATCTGCTGAAAAATCTTCATCACCTGCTGTTTGACAATCTGCGGCCGGATCTGACTTTTCTGCTGGATTTGCCTGTGGAAACCGGTCTGCACCGGGCCTGGAAACAGATTCACAATGGAGAGAGAATTGCAGCGGAAAGCCGTTTTGAGGCTGAAAAACTGGCCTTTCATGAAAAAGTGCGGGCAGGGTATCTGGATATGGCCGCAAAAGAGCCGGCTCGGTTCCGGATCATTGACGCTTCCCTTTCTCCGGAAGAGGTAAGAGGACAAATCATTGACATGCTGAAGCAGAACAGGCTTCCGGCCTGTTCTGCGAAACCGGAACACAAAAATTTCATATGAGATTTTTTTCAAAATTTGTATCAGAAAAAAAATTGCCATTTTGAATCCTTAGGGTTTTACAGATAAACATTTCAGAACGGAACGCCATATGAGTTATTCCATTTTAGATGCCATCGGCAATACGCCGCTGGTGGAAATCCGGAAATTGAACCCGAATCCCCATGTGCGGATTCTGGCAAAACTGGAATATATGAACCCCGGAGGATCCATCAAGGATCGGCCTGCTTTGCATATGATTGAGGCAGGGGAGAAATCCGGGGAGCTGACACGGGAAAAAACTGTCATCGAGGCCACCAGCGGCAATACCGGCATTGGTCTGGCTCTGGTATGCTCGGTCAAGGGATACAAACTTCTGCTGGCCATGTCCGAGGCAGTGAGCGAGGAGCGGCGCAAGATTCTCAGGGCACGGGGCGCGGAAATTCTGATTACACCCGGACATATGGGCACGGACGGAGCCATTGAGGAGGTTTACCGTCTGGTGCGGGAATATCCGGATGCCTATTACATGGCGGATCAGTACAACAGTGAAGCCAACTGGAAGGCCCATTATTACGGAACCGGTGTGGAAATCTGGGAGCAGACCAAAGGGGAAATCACCATGCTGGTGGCCACGATGGGCACGACCGGCACGCTGATGGGGCTTTCCCGGCGTCTGAAGGAATACAATCCTGCCGTACAGATTGTGGGGGTGGAACCCTATCTGGGCCATAAAATCCAGGGCCTGAAAAATATGAAAGAAGCCTATGAACCGGGACTGTTTGAGCGGGATCGGCTGGACAGGAAGATCAATGTGGAAGATGAGGACGCGTTTGAGATGACCCGGCGTCTGGCAAAGGAGGAAGGGCTTTTTGTGGGCATGAGCAGCGGTGCGGCCATGTGCATTGCGGCAAGGGAAGCCAAAAGCCTTGAGAGCGGAACCATTGTGGTCATTTTCCCCGACAGCGGGGAACGGTATCTGAGCACACCTCTGTTCACAGTTGAGGAAAAGGTTTTCATGAAACTTTTCAACACGGTGAGCAGAAGCAAAGAGTTTTTCCGGCCCATGCTGCCCGGCAAGGTTTCTGTCTATTCCTGCGGCCCGACAGCCCATGCCCGTCTCCATCCCGGAGAATGGCGAAGATTCGTATTCTCCGATCTGCTCTGCCGCTATCTGAAATACCGGGGTTATGATGTCACCCATATCATGAACATCACGGATCTGGATGACAAAACCATCCGGGGTTCCCAGAAGGCTGGCATGGAACTTGCGGAATTCACGCAGCAGTATATTGATGCGTTTCATCGCGATATGAAGGTTCTGGGAGTGGAGCCCGCGCACAAATATCCCAGAGCCAGTGAACATGTGTCTGACATGGTGGCTTTGGCTGAAAAACTGGTCATCAAGGGTTTTGCCTATGAAAAACTGCGCAGCCTGTATTTTGACATTTCCAAATTCAGTGAATACGGCAGTCTGTCCCGCATTGATCTGGACAAAATCCGGGTGGGAGCAACTGTTGATCTCGACGAGTATGAAAAGGAAAATCCCAGAGATTTCACTCTGTTCAAACGCTGCACCCTGTCGGAACTGAAACGGGGCATCTATACCCCCACGGACTGGGGAAATGTGCGTCCCTCCTGGCATATCCAATGCGCGGCCATGTCCATGAAATATCTGGGGGAAAGTTTTGACATCCACACGGCAGGCCGGGAACTGGTGTTTCCCCATCATGAAAATGAGATCGCCATTTCCAGGGCATTGACCGGAAAACCGTTGGCAAAATACTGGCTGCACTGTGACCGGGTGCTCATTGACGGCAAAAAGGTGGATGAAACGGTCCCCGGCATAAGCCTTGATGATCTGGTGGAGGCAGGGTATTCCGGCAGAGCCATCCGTTACTGGCTGCTTTCCGCGCATTACCGCAAACCTGTCCGTTTTTCCACAGAGCAGTTGGATTCGGCCAGTCACTCTCTGCACCGCATCAATACCTGCATCCAGAATCTGCTGCATATAAAGTCCGGAGAATCCTATGGGGAAACAGATCAGTTGCTCTACGATATCCGTCAGGGATTCATCAATGCAATGGATGATGATCTCAATATTTCGGCAGCAACCGCGTCGCTGTTTACCAATATCCGGAAAATCAATCACCTGATTCTGGAGAAAAAAATCAGCGCGCAGGATGCAGAAAAAATTCTGGAGGTATTCCGCAGCATCGACACGGTTCTCAATGTTTTTGATTTCGGAGAGATACCTTCTGATCCGCAAATCCGGGAAATGATTGCGGCAAGGGAGACTGCCCGGAGGGAAAAGAACTGGGAACTTGCGGACCAGTTGCGGAATGAACTGACAGCCCGGGGCGTGGAGATCAGAGATGTGCCCATCAGCGGCCAAAAGACAGATTTATATTTATGACATATTGACATTACGGAGGAAAAATGACACCTGTTTATTTCCCTTTCACCTGCATTGCCGGCTCTGCTGTCCGAATGCTGCGTCTGTGTTTTCCCAAAACAGTGCTGTATCAGCCATCAGCTTCAGCCATGCCTGAAACAGTGAGGCAGGCAGTGAAAGATTTTGCACAAATCCGGATACCTGCAAACGAAGACCAGGAAAAGCTGGCTGCGATTGCAAAGGAATATCAGAACTGGGCCCAGTTGCATCAGGGGCGGGATCTCTCTTTTTTCAAAGCCCGGCAGGGAAGTGTGCCTTTTTTTGATGAATTTTCTGTTCAAGAAATCCGTGCGGACATCCGGCGCAAAAAAGAGGGAAAGAACCGTGCGGACCAAAATCCTGATCCCCTGTTTCAGGCCCGGATATTTCTCAGCATTTCACAGGAATATGACATGCGCCAGTGGGAGATCGGCAATCACCTGGAATCCCTTTCGGAAATGGAAAACACTTTGCTGAGGGAAATCAGGGGCGATGAGGATGAGGATACCGATACAGGCCCTTCCATCCGCTCCCTGATTGCCAAAGAGGATCCAGGCGCACATATGACAGCGGAACGACTGAACGCGTGGGCACGGCTGGCCCTGTGTGATCCGGAAATCCCCAATCTTTTTCTCACCACAAGCACCGCAGTTATGGAAATGGTCTGCGAGCTGATACCCGAAGCCGGCAGGGTGCTGGAGGTGGAGGGAATTTCTCTGTCTCCGGATACTGCCGGGCAGTGGCAGGATGCTTTGGCCGAATGTCTGTCAAGAATCGAACTTGCAGAAAACATCAGTGAGACTGAAACCATAACCGCTTCGGAAAATGCGGACCCTGCATCAGCATTTTCCATGAAGGTTTACCGGGTATCCGGAACGGATTCCTGCGGATTTCTCAACCGTTTCATCCATCCGGAATCAGCACAGAGATCAGAGGGAAAAAATGTCCTGATCGCATGGGTGGGATAAGAAGCAGGACGATTTCCGGAAAACAACATTCCTTTTCATACTTCCGAAGTTTTGAAAACTTCGGAAGTATGAGGTGATTTCCGGAAAACAACATTCCCCAGATCCGGAATTCTTTCAAAGCAGCACAGGCTTCCGGTCTGTGCTGCTTTGGGGAGATATTCTTTTCCGGAAATCACCTCATACTGATTCGCCTTTGAAACCATGCTTTCCTTGACCGCAAAGGACACAGAGCGGTCACAAAAAACTGACAGGACTTTGTGAAATCCATGGAGAATTGGTATCGTCTTCCGCAAAAACTGCTTTCCATAAAGTATCTTTTCAATGGGGAATTGGTATAATACCAATTCCCCATTGAAAAGATACTTGCAAGCAGGAAAAAAAGAGGTTTCCGTGTGTTCAAAAAACTCGGATTTTTCGGAAAAATCCGGTTTTTCTGAAAAACTTATGTTTCAGATCCATGGCGAATTGGTATAAAATAAGCTGCGGCAGACTCTGCTGTCAAACCTGCACCGGCATTTTTCCCTTTCCAGCGTGAGAACCCAATGACATAATGCCAAATTCCGTTGAAAATTGACAGATCCCAAGTTTGATACCAAATCTCTGTTGAAAACGGTCCTGGAAAAAGCAGTATTCTGCAATCAAACAGAAAAAATTGGAATTATTGTACAAAAAGCAATGTCGGGACTGGGCTCCGACCGTTGAAAATGTTTTCATCCGGGCTGAAGTTGTGTTAATCTCAGGGCATGAAAACAGATACCAAACTCCATTGTCCTGATTGTCATTCCTCGGAAACGGAACCGTTCAAAAAATACGATACGGTTCATAACGGCGAACGCCACCTTTATAAATGCATTGAATGCGGCAACGTCTTTTCCGAAACCTCCGGCACCCCGATGCAGGATCTCAAGTCACCGATCAGCAAGGTCGCATCGGCATTGAAAATACGCAGCGAAGGCATGGGGCTGCGTGCGACCGGCCGCGTTCTCGGAATACATAAGAATACGGTGTCGACATGGGAACGGCTGTTCGGCGATCAGAAAGAGACATTAATGCTTTACAGCTTCTGTCATGAGTTTGTTTCGCTTGTTTTCGAGGGTGATGAACTTTATACGGTTGTCGGCAGTCGCACCGACGCATCAGCCTCGAAAGGCTGGACAGCCGTGATCATGGAAAGAAGCAGCCGGTTCATTATCGATCAGCGGTGCGGGACTAAGGACGCCGCCCTGTTCGAATCAGTCATGTCGACCGTCTGCGAATATATTTCCCGATCCGGAGATCTGTCGTTATTTTCGGACGGAGAACGTCGTTACGGCAGCACTCTCTTTGCGTTTTGTGCTGAAGTGTTGCGGAACGGCAGGCCCGGTCGTCCGGCGAAAACGTTGCCGTGCGGAGTAAAAGTCCGCGTGAAGAATAAAGGCGATCAGAAGCACAAACGCGGCCCGAAGCGAAAGAAATATCAGGCTCCTCTCAAAGAACATCCGGAAACGAATCAGAAGCCGGACGAATCAGAGATCCATGCCAATTCCCCATTGAAAAGATACTTGCAAGCAGGAAAAAAAGAGGTTTCCGTGTGTTCAAAAAACCGGATTTTTCGGAAAAATCCGGTTTTTCTGAAAAACTTATGTTTCAGATCCATGGCGAATTGGTATAAAATAAGCTGCGGCAGACTCTGCTGTCAAACCTGCACCGGCATTTTTCCCTTTCCAGCGTGAGAACCCAATGACATAATGCCAAATCGCTGCTGAAAATTGACAGATCCCAAGTTTGATACCAAATCTCTGTTGAAAACGGCCTTCCGGAAAAAGCAGTATTCTGCAATCAAACAGAAAAATTGGAATTATTGTACAAAAGCAATGTCGAATCGCCATAATACCGATTCTCCATTGAAGCCATACTTTTCGGAAGGCAGTGCCGGTTCTCCGCTGATTTTATGCCTCCATGCAAATCTGCTGTGACTTTTGCGCCGTCTTCGTGTCCCTTGCGGTTAAAAAAAGCATGATTTCAACAGCGAATCGGTATGATACGGTGCTTTCAGTTTATTGTGACCTTTGTGCCGTCTTCGTGTCCTTTTTGGTTAAAAAAGGCATGGTTTCAAAGACGATTCGGTATAACATTTTGAAAATTAACAATTTTTCATACTTCCAGAGTCCGGGACAACCATTCTTTGGTCCGTGCAGTGGCTGGTGACAAAGGACAGAAACGGCAAACAGGAAGGTTATGCAACTCCGGGAAGATTTTTTCGATCTGCTGAATGTTGACAGGCAGGTATCAAGTACAGTAAGGTATTCTGAATATCCTGACTGAATGGAACAAAACCCTTGACGTATCCGCCTTCGGCAAACGGAAAACAAAAGGACAGATTATGAAAAAATCCGGAAAGGACCTGTTTTGCGGCATGATGATTGCGGCAGAGGTTCTGGCAGTTCAGCCGGATGCCCCGGCAAAAACAAGACGCATGATGAACCATCAGTTTCCGAAAGACATGGCAGGCTCCAAACTGGATCAGTGGTTTGCCGGGGAAGTGGCAGAAAGCACGAACAGGGAAGTGGAGATCAAAATCTGCCGCTTCAATCTCCCTGGGGTCTGCAAAGGAAAGTCTGGAACTGCTGCGCAGCGGCATTGCTGACATGGCAGCCATGTCTTCCGGATATGCAGACCGGATCAAAAAAATGAATGCAATGGGAAAAGGGAAGGCTGCGCGGCAGAGTGTGGCATTGTGGGGGGAAATACGCAAAAAGGTGTCATGTGCCGGGGAATCGGTTCCGGAAACAGGGCAGCAAAACGGAAAAACACCCTGACTGTCATCCGGAACCCTGAGAATACCTGAAATTCTTCAGGCGTTTCGCACAGAGACTTTCAAAAACATCTGCGGATGTGAATCGGAGGAAACTGAATATGAGCATCAGAACCAAACTTCTGGCGGCAATCCTGGTTGCGGCATTTGTCCCTTTTCTGACGATTGGACTCTATTCCTTTTATCTGTCCCGCACTTCCCTGGTTTCCCATGCCTTTGATCATCTCCAGAGTATCCGGGAGGTAAAAAAGTTTCAGGTACAAAGTTTTTTTGAGGAACGGGAAAAAAACATGCGCGTCCTGATGGAAACCGTATCTGTGCTTCGGCAGGGAGCCATTGAAAAACTGAAAGCCGCCCAGGAAATCAAAATTGCCCAGCTTGAGGATTATTTCCGAAAATGTGTCAGCGATGTCACGGTCATTTCCCGGAGTGCCATCATATCGGAAGCCATCAGCAGTTTTGCCACCACATTTGGAGAAAACGGCGAATTCAACGAATCCCTGTACAGATTTTTTGATACCGTGAAATTCAAAAATTCCTTTCTCCAGTACAAAGAGGAATACGGATATTATGATCTTCTGCTGGTCAGCCGGGAAGGGAGGGTGATTTATTCCCTGAACCGGGAAGCGGATATGTCACAGAATCTGATCAGCGGGGAACTCAAAGACAGCGGGCTGGGAAAATGTTTTCAGGAGGCGCTGAAAGGAATTGCTGTGCAGGATTTTGAGAAATATCCGCCTGCCGGTTCACAGTATATGGCCTTTATCGGCGCGCCTGTTCTGGAAAACGGAGAAGTGTCGGGTGTGCTGATACTGAAACTGGACAAAGGACCGGTGAACACCATTGTTCAGAGAAGAGAAGGCATGGGAAAAACCGGAGAAACCTATCTGGTGGGAAAATGGGGAGACCGCATCAGTTACCGGAGCGACCGGACAGTCCGGCTGGGAAGCATGGGGGATATCAAATACGGAGAGGATATTGACAAGGCTCTGAAACAGGAGTCCGGAACCCTGTTCAAAATCGGCAGTACCGCACAGGTGGATATTTCTGCGTATGCTCCGGTGAGCATACCCGGTCTCAACTGGGTCATGATCTCTGTGATGACTCTGGAAGAGGCCATTTCCCCGGGACTGGAGACTGGTGATCATGACTTTTTTTCTGCATATGCAGACAAATACGGATATGAAGATCTGCTGCTGATTCATCCGATAGGATATGTCTTTTATTCTGTGGCCCACGATTCAGACTACAATACCAATGTTCTGAAGGAGGGAAATAAGGCGGATACGGGGCTGGGAAAACTTGTCCGGTATGTGCTGAACACAAAGCAGTTCGCTTTTGCCGACTTTGAACCCTATGCCCCGGCTGATGGCAAACCTGCGGCATTCATGGCCCAGCCGGTTCTTTGGAATGAAAAAGTGGAAATGGTGGTGGCTCTGCGGATTCCCATTGACACTGTCAACCGTTTCATGAAAGAGCGTGCCGGCATGGGGAAAACCGGGGAAACCTATCTCATCGGCCCGGACGGCCTGATGCGTTCGGATTCCTTTGCAGATCCGGAGCATTTTTCCGTTGAAAACTCCTTTGCCCAAAATTCCCGCGTGGACACACTGGCCGGGAGGAAATGTCTGGAAGGAATCAGCGGAGAGTCTGTCATACAGAATTATGCCGGACGGCAGGTGCTCTCAGCTTATACGCCGCTGAAGATATGGGGCCGGGACTGGGGACTGATTGCGGAAATTGATGAGGCCGAGGCCCTTGGTCCGGTCGGAAATTTAAAGGGCATGATGATCAAAGTGGGACTGTTTGCCCTTGCCGTCATTGTTCTCTTTGGGGTATGGCTGGCCGGTTATCTTATGCGGCCGGTTGTCCGGGCAGCGGCAGGTGTGCGGAAGATCGCGGAAGGGGATCTTGCCGGGACACTGGATATCCGGGAATCAGACCGGTCACAGAAAGACGAGATCGGCATGATTGCCAATGCGGTGACAGAGATGGAAAAGCGAATACGCGCTGTGCTGGATACGGTTGAGGGTCTTATTGCATCTGTCCGCAGGGGGGAATTGTCCGCAAGGGGAAATGCCGGGGAATTTCAGGGAAGCTGGCGGGATCTGATTGCCGGGGTCAATGATCTGAGTGCGGCTTTCACCGGCCCCATTCATATGACCTCCGCGAGTGTCCGCCGCATCGCCATCGGAGAGATACCCGGGGAAATCACGGACATCTGTGAGGGGGATTTCAATGAAATCCGCAACAGTCTCAATCTTCTCATCCGTTCCATGAACGAGATAACGCGGGCAGCAGAGGAAATTGCGGACGGAAATCTGATGGTGGATGTCCGGGAGCGCTCGGAAGATGACCGGCTGATGCGGGCCATGAATGCCATGATTGGAAAACTCAGGGCCCTGTCAGGGGAAACAGACCGGCTGACTGAGGCGGTACTCGAAGGAAAACTGAATGTTCGCGGCCATGCCGGGAGCTTTGAGGGGGTATGGCGGGATTTGGTGACCGGAATCAATCATCTTATTGAAGCCTTTATCCGGCCCATACAGATGACCGCTGAACATATAGACAGAATCTCCAAAGGCGATATTCCCGCCACAGTCACGGAGGAATACAAAGGAGATTTCAATGAAATCAGAAACAATATCAACATGCTCATATCCAATCTCCGGGAAAGTGTGAGTGTGGCGGAAAAAATTGCGCTCGGTGATCTTTCTGTCCGGGTCAGCCCTCTTTCTGATAAGGACATACTGGGAATGTCGCTGCTGCAGATGGTGAAAACCGTAAAACAGATTGTGAAAAGCATCAATGAGCTGACCCAGTCTGCACGGGAGGGAAAACTGGATCAGAGAGGGGATGAAAACAGATTCGGGAATGAATACGCGGGAATCATCCGCGGCGTAAATGAAACAATGGATGCTGTGGTGATTCCCCTTCGCACAGCATCCGGATATATCCGCCGTATCTCCGAGGGGGATGTTCCGGATCTTATCACAGAGGAATACAGAGGGGATTTCAATGAGATGCGCACCAGCCTCAACATCATGATCGAAAAACTTTCCGGATTTTCCCTCGAAGTCCGGCAGACTGCTGAACAGGTGGCCGCAGGCAGTGAGCAGTTGAGTGCGGCAGCGGAAAAGGTATCCCGCGGAACATCGCAGCAGGCTGCCGGAATTGAGCAGATATCCGCTTCCATGCAAGAAATGGGGGCAATGGTGGAGCAGAATGCGGAAAATGTGCGTCAGACTGCATCCATTGCCGCAGATGCGGCACAAAAGGCCACAGAGAGCGGAAAAGCCGTGGAGTCCACTGTGCAGGCCATGAAAACCATATCAAAAAAAGTTGGCATTATCGGGGATATTGCCCGGCAGACCAATATGCTGGCACTGAATGCGGCCATTGAGGCCGCAAGAGCCGGTGAATACGGCAGGGGATTTGCCGTGGTTGCGGATGAAGTCCGGAAACTGGCTGAAAACAGTCAGAAAGCTGCCGGGGTCATCAGCAGTCTCTCGGTCTCCAATCTTGAACTTGCGGAAAAAACCGGAGGTCTTCTCAAAGATATGGTATCCGGCATTCAGAAAACTTCGGAACTGATGCAGGAAATCAGTGCATCCGGGACGGAGCAGTCCGGTGGGATAGCACAGGTGAACAAATCCATCCGGCAGTTGGAGCATATCATCCGGGAAAATGCTGCCGCTGCGCAGCAAATGGCGGCCACGGGACGGGTTTTTGCCTCCCAGTCTGAAAAACTGCTCGACTGTGTTTCCTTTTTCAGGCTTTCCCAGGAAAGAGAAGACGGAATCCCGGAGCCTGAAAAAAATACAGGGGAAAACCTCATTCCGGCATAGGGAAGGGTTGAAAAATCTGCCATGCTTCGTATAATAGGAAAAAATTTTTCCGGTCCTGCCAGGATGGACAGGTTTCTGAAAAATTTTCTTCAAATACAGTTTATTATGTTTATCGATAAGGAAAAGGAGGGCAGAAGGAGGTCAGATTCCCCCCATGCAGGCAGAAAAACGCAGCCGGCAAGTCCATGTCAGCGATCATTTCTGCGATCCAGTGGAACTGAAGGCGGGGAAAATCTTTTTTCATTCATCGGCAGGATCAGAGGAGCGAATGCCATTGCACGCGTTCCCTTTGGAAAAGAGACAAATTGCACAGGAACTGTGACAACAGAACACGGAACAATCCGGATCATCGGAGAAAATCTGCCCGGGCTGATGGAACCTTTCCGAGTGTCCGGACACTTATGTCAATTGGAGAGAAAAACAATGCTGGAAAATGACTGGATAACATTTAATACCGATATATGGGGATATGACTTTGTCTGTGAAGAATGCGGCAGTGTCGGTTCTGCCGAGGGAGAGGCTCCCCTGAGCACCATGAAAGCCATGAAAGACAGGGGATGGACCTTTCGCGTGGAGGGAACGGATTTCATACCTCTCTGCCCGGACTGCAGTGCTGAGTTTGCGGAACAGCCATAACACATGACAGGCAAAAGAATATCCTGACGGATTATATCCTGTATGAAAAAGGCGGCAGTTGCCTGTCACCTTAAAAAATATTCTGCTCCGGAGGAAAAAAATTATGCTGGTCAGAGACTGGATGAAGATCAATGTGATAAGCATCGAAGCTGATGCCTCACTGGATGCGGCAGTCAGACTGCTCAAAGAGCACAATATCGGAATGCTGCCGGTGATGCGGGCAGGGGAACTGGTGGGAATTGTCACGGACAGGGATATTAAGAGACATTCTGCCTCTGAGGCCACCTCGCTGGATATTCATGAACTGATCTATCTGATTTCAAAAATCAAAGTCAGTGACATCATGAGCCGAAATCCCATTACGGTCAAACCGGATTACACCGTGGAGGAAACAGCGGAAATCCTGCTGAAAGAAAAAATATCCGGCGTTCCGGTCATCAATGATCAGGGAAAGCTGGTGGGTATCATTACCAAAAGTGATCTCTTCAAAGTGATCATATCCATGAACGGTCTGCCCAAAAGGGGCATAAAGTTTGCCGTCAAAACTCTCAACCGGGTTGGGGCTGTTCAGGAGGTGATTGACATTTTTCGGAAATACGGGGGAAGGATTATGAATGTTCTCGTTTTTCTGGAATCTGGTGATGATAAATATCTCAACGCCTGCATCCGCATGTACGGAATAGACAGGAACCATTTTTCTGCATTAAAGGAAGAACTTCAGGAAAAGGCAACCCCGCTGTACATGGTTGACTATTTTGAGAACAGAAGAGAGATATATCTGTAACAGAAATTCTTTTGTCTTGACGGAGAATTTCCATACCGTTATATACAGATTTCAGGAAAATTGTCTGTCTGAAAAAAACTCATGGTTTTCAAAACTCTCAGCGGGTTATGATCTGGGATGCAGTTGCCGTTTCAGGCTCTGAGGGGTTTGGGATGACAATATTTGCGGATGTGTGCATGATGTATGCGCAGACCTTTATGCTGTTTTTACAATTTTTTAACTTAAGGAGAAAGGCATGAAAAGAGATTTTGGAAAACTGCTGACAGCGTCAGTAATCGGAATGGCAATGATCTTCACCCTGTCCGGCCTGGGCATGGCAGAAGACACCATCAAACTGGGGGTGGCAGGTGCACACAGCGGGGATCTGGCCTCCTATGGGCTGCCCTCGGTGAATGCGGCCAAACTGGTGGTCAGGGACATCAATGCCAAAGGCGGCATTTTGGGAAAACAGGTGGAACTGGTCATTGAAGATGATGCCTGCAAACCTGAAGTGTCCACCAATACAGCCACCAAACTGGTTTCTCAGGGCGTGCACATTGTGCTGGGACATATCTGCAGCGGAGCCACCAAAGCTGCTCTGGGCATTTACAAGGATTCCAAAGTCATTGCCATGTCCCCTTCAGCCACCAATCCGGATCTGACCCTGAGCGGCGACAGTCCCAATTTTTTCCGTACCATTGCCCATGATTTGACCCAAGGGGATCTGCAGGTGGATTTTGCCGTCAACACCCTGAAACTGAAAAAATTCGCGGTGCTGCATGACAAGGGCGATTACGGAAAGGGCATTGCTGAGCATGTGAAGTCCCTGCTGGAAAAGAATCCGGAGGCAAAAGTGCTTCTGTATGAGGGGATTACACCGGGAGCTGTGGATTATTCCGCGATTGTGCAGAAGATCAAAAAATCCGGAGCAGAGGCCGTCATTTACGGCGGTTATCATCCGGAAGCCTCGAAAATTGTCACTCTTATGCGCAAAAAAAAGATGGATACGGTTTTCATCTCTGACGATGGTGTAAAGGATGACACCTTTATCAAAGTGGCCGGAGAGTATGCCGAGGGCGTGTATGCCACAGGCCCGGCAGATGTTTCCGCCAGTCCCATGGGCGCTGCGGCAATCAAAGCCCATCAGGAGGAGTTTGGCGCAGAACCGGGGGCATTCTTCCAAAATGCCTATTCCGCTGCCCTGGCTTTGCTGAATGCTGTGGAAAAAGCAGGTTCCACTGATTATGATGCGGTTATCAACGCGCTGAGAACCCAGGATGTGGAAACCCCGATCGGAAAGATCCGATTTGATGGGAAAGGCGATGCCATCGGTGCAAAAATGTCCATCTATCAGGTGAAAAACGGCAAGTATGAGGAAGTGAAATAGGTTCACAAACCTGTCTGAAAGCAGGGGGCAGACCCGGAGTCTGCCCCCTGCTTTTTTGTTAAAACCGCAGTGGATTGCTGCACAAAGACAGTTTGTGTCCAATCTCAACAACAATGATGTCTGTTTGCTGAAACAGCATGGAAATCCGGAGCAGAGAATATAACTATGGATCTGGAATATTTTGCCGAACTTTTTCTGGGGGGGCTGACGCGGGGCAGCATCTATGCACTCATTGCTCTGGGTTACACAATGGTTTACGGCATTGTGCAACTGATCAATTTTGCGCATGGGGAAATCTACATGATCGGAGCATTCACTGCCCTGATCATTGCCAGTGTGCTGAATATGGAGTTGGGCTGGAGCCATGCGGGGGCAGTTTTCCTGCTGGCCTCTTTGGCCGCGATCATTTATTCCTGCTGCTATGCCTGGACAATGGAAAAAATCGCGTACAAACCCCTTCGCAAAGCCCCCCGGCTCTCGGTTTTGATCAGTGCCATTGGCATGTCCCTGTTTCTGCAGAACTATGTGCTTCTGGCCCAGACCCCGGATTTTCTGCCTTTTCCCAAGCTGGTGCCGGACTGGGAATTCTGGGAACCCTATTCCCACATCATCAGCGCACCGGAAATTGCTATTCTGGCAGTGACAACGACAGTCATGATTGGGCTGACCTTTCTCATCAAATTTACCAGAATCGGAAAAGCCATGCGTGCCACAGCCCAGGACAGAAGCATGGCCATGCTGGTGGGCGTGGATGCGGATCATGTGATTTCTGTGACATTCATCATCGGATCTGCCACCGCTGCCATCGGCGGCGTGCTGATTGCGTCCCACATCGGCCAGATCAATTTCTATATCGGATTTCTTGCCGGTATCAAGGCATTTGTGGCCGCAGTGCTGGGCGGCATCGGCAGCATCCCCGGAGCTGTGCTGGGCAGTCTGGTGCTGGGATGGACGGAAAGTTTTTTCACCGGTTATATTTCCAGCGATTATGAAGACGTGTTTGCCTTTGTCTTTCTGGTCTGCATTCTCATCTTCCGGCCCTCCGGCATTCTGGGGCGTCCTGAGACCCAGAAGGTATGACAGATTAATGATCAATGATGTGTGAATTGACATGTTGTCAAAAATCATGATGAATATCAGCAAACGATAAAGAAATTGCGGGGTTTTCGCAATCGTTCGATACGGTATCCAAAACCATTTTCTGAAAAAACGCTTATGAACATACCGAATGAATTCAAAAAATCTTTTCTGACGGCTCTCTGGTTCATGTTCCTGACCTTTCCCATTCTGGTGATTCGGGTCAACACTGTGGAAAACATCATCCAGTGGCGGTGGAAAAACATGGCATTTGCCGGGATTGCCGCCTTTTTTCTTTCCTTTGTGTGGCGGTATCTGATCCGGCGCCGGGA
>JAWKPW010000053.1:0-39084 GCA_041390465.1 Desulfobacterales bacterium
TGGAAAAGGAGTTTTTTCTGCGTTATCCCCGCATCGGATTCTCAGAGGCTTTCCGGATGTACGGACAGGAAAGCAGCAGATGCATTGCGGAAGTTGTGTCCCTGAGCGCACATCTGCAGAAGGCACTTGCTGACACAGATGCAAGTGATGCCTTGCGCAAAAGCGATGTCAATCTGAATTTTTATCTCTCGGCCTCGGATCGGTACTCCCTTGTTTTTCTGCAGGCTGTGTCCCTGGTGGAAAAACTGGCAGGAAAAGATCAGTTGCAGGATCAGTTGCAGCGGCATGCGGACATGCTGGAACACAGCCCGGAGATTCAGGAAAATTCCGCAATGCTGGCAGCATACCGGGAAATGCGCGCCTTTGAGAAAGATTATCTCATTACCCGTCAGCGGCCCTTTATGCAGTCAGCCTTCAACATCGCTGCCCAACTGCGCAAATCCGCACAACATTCCCCTCAGACAGACAGCAGCCGGAAACAGCAGTTTTTTTCCTGCCTTGACAGGTATCTGGGGACAGCGGAAGAAATTCTTGCAGTGGATGCCGAGATTCACAGCAGGGTCAGAGAGTTTGATCTGCAGGCCGAAGCCCTTGATCCCATATCCATGGAACTGATTTCACTGTCCGGTCAGGAAGTGGAAAATGCGCGCAGAGAAATCGCGGCAATATACAGATGGATGACCGGCATTCTTATGGGAGCGGCTCTGGTCGGACTGAGCCTGACCCTGGTGATATTCCGGATTCTGGATCAGACCATCACCCGGAATATCATCCGTCTGACGGATGCGGCCGCAGCCATTCAGAACGGTGACACATCCGTTCGGGCACAAATCAGCACCGGGGATGAACTGGGCAGACTGGCCGGAACCTTCAATGAAATGGCGGCGCGGCTTCACGCAATGATCCATCATCTGGAGCAGAAAGTCAGTATGCGGACTGCGGAACTGCGGGAGGAGATCAGGGAACGCAAACGGGCCGAGGCAGAAATGAAAACCGCAAAAGAGGAGGCGGAAAAAGCCAGCCGCATCAAAAGTGAATTTCTCGCGAATATGAGCCACGAAATCCGAACTCCCATGAATTCCATAATCGGATTCGCGGAAATTCTGACCGCAGTGATCACAGACAGCCAGCAGAAAGAATATCTGGCAGCAATCAGCAGCAGCGGAAAAATGCTTCTTCACCTGATCAACGATATTCTGGATCTGTCCAAAGTGGAGGCCGGGAAGATGGAACTGGTGTGCGCGCCGGTCTGTCCTGCACGGGTTCTCAGAGAGACAGCCCGGATATTTTCCCATGAAATATACAAAAAACAACTGGATTTTTTTGTTGAAACCGATCCGAATCTGCCGAGCTCGCTTCTGCTGGATGAAACAAGGCTGCGCCAGATTCTGTTCAATCTGCTGGGAAATGCGGTAAAATTCA
The DNA here is from genome assembly GCA_041390465.1 of Desulfobacterales bacterium. Lineage (GTDB taxonomy): Bacteria > Desulfobacterota > Desulfobacteria > Desulfobacterales > Desulfococcaceae > JAABRU01. Next base: position 1,423 of record JAWKPW010000053.1, read on the forward strand.
CAGAAAAAGGCTCTGTCTCCCTGTCTGTCCGTGCAGAACCGGCAGAGAGCGATCTTGCCGGGCCGGATGAAAAGGAATCCGTCCGTCTGATCATCGCAGTCAAAGACACGGGCATCGGCATTCCTGAGGACGAGCATGCGCATATTTTTGACATATTTGCCCAAAGCAGCGGAAATCACAGTCAGGGAACCGGGCTGGGGCTTCCCATCACAAAAAGGCTCGCGGAAATGATGGGAGGCAGAATACGTGTGGAAAGTGCTCCGGGCAGGGGTTCTGTTTTTACCGTAACATTTGATCGGGTGGCCGTAACCCGGGAAAAGGAACCGCAGATACCGGATGCAGATGACCCTGAACTTCCGGAAATAGCATTTGAACCGGCAACCGTGCTGATAGCCGATGATACGGAAGACAACCGGAAACTGATAAGCAGTTATCTCAAATCCTGCAATCTGAACATTCTTGAGGCCGCAGACGGAGGTCAGGCCGTTGAACTGGCGGAAAAATGCAGACCGGACATTGTTCTGATGGACATGAAAATGCCAAAAATCAGCGGATACCAGGCCGTGGAAAAAATCCGGCAGCATCCGGATTTGGCCATTGTTCCCATTATCGCTGTCACAGCATCTGCCATGAAAAATTCGGAAAAACGAATCAGAGCACTGTGTGATGCCTATCTGCGGAAACCGGTGGGCCGACAGGAACTGCTGCGGGAAATGAGCCGTTTTCTCCCTCACAGGGTTCATGCCCGGCCCCGGGAAAATCCGGAGGACAGGAACCGGGCTGCCTGTCTGTTTGCGGACAAACCTGAGGGAGAGTCCCTGCAGCACCTGCGCACGCTTCTTGGGATCATGAAGGGGGAACTCAGCCGGAAATGGCAGGAAATGAGCGAAACCATGTTCATTGACGGCATTGAGGAGATTGCCCGGCAGGCAGAAGAACTGGGGAAGACCTGCCAGTGGCCGCCTCTTTTGGCATGGGCCGGGGAACTGGCATCCCGTGCGGCCATGTTTGACGTGGAAAATCTGTCCAATGCCATGAAAAAATTTCCCGATCTGGTGCGGGAAGTGGAAAAACTCATTCCGGAGTGAGGCTGCGCTGAAGGGTATGCCCCAATGCCGTTAAGGTAAGGAATTTCCGGAGTGCCAAAATGAAGTGAAACAGAATTTTGACCGGAGGTTCCGAATTGTTTCAGGGGCCCGGACTTTCAGTTCGGGACTCCGCCGCGCTTAACGTAATGGCACTGGGGCATGCCCGCGAGAGCCGGTATGCAACCGGATTTGAGACCGCCGGATTTTGAAATGGTGCCACAAGTCAGTCAGGGAGCAGACGGTCTCAGTGGTCTGTCAAATAAATTCGTTCCCATTCAGCAAAGATGTGTGAAGGATTGCCAGACGGAAAGTTTGGCAAAGACCGCAGGTGCACGCCCAAACTTTCAGTTTGGACTCCCCAATGCAAAGAAATTTATTTGACAGCCCGCGCAGGAGCTGCACCCCTGAATTTTCAGTTATCTGTTTTGAAGCGAAGTGCGCAAAGGAAAACACAGTACGTGCAATATCATATTTTTTTTAATACCTCGCGATTTTTTCGCTTTCTTTGGATTTCATTTTTTCAATGCAGAAATTTTGGGCGCTGCCGTCCGGGAGATGCAAAGCTTTTTTTGTGCACAGGATATGCGGCATTCGGGATTTTTGTCCTTTGCAGCAGCGTTGGCTTCGCGTCTGACAGTCTGCGTTTTGACCATGTTTTTGATTTGGGCGCTCCGGCAGGACAGACCCTTTTGCAGGACAGTCAGGGCTTTCTGTGGATTGGGTCCGAGGGAGGCGGACTTTTCCGCTATGACGGCTATGAACGAAAAAATTACGGCGCGGGACCCGGCGGATTGTCCAACGCAAATGTCTGGCGGGTTGTTGAGGATGTCCGGAACCCGGAAATTTTCTGGATAGGAACCTCAGACGGTCTCAACCGTTTCAATACATCCACCGAAACCTTTCATGTTTACCGGCATGATCCCCAAAATCCGGAAAGTCTGGGAAACAATACGGTGCAGGATATTGTGCAGGACAGTATGGATCCCCATATCCTGTGGATGGGAACAGCCGGCGGTGGACTCAACCGTTTTGACAAGCGCACCGGAAAGGTGATCCGTTATGAAAACAGTCCGGATGATCCGCACAGCATTGCGTTCAATGATGTCTGGCGCGTTATTGAGGACAGGGAGGAGCCGGGCATTCTCTGGATCGGCACATACGGCGGGGGGCTGGACCGGTTTGACAAGAAAACAAGGCGCTTCACCCATTATGTCCATGATCCGGACAATCCCAACAGCCTGAGCGCAAAAGGAAACAATGTTGATGCGCTGATTCAGGACAAAGATGACCCTTCCCTTCTCTGGATTGGGACCCCGGAAGACGGCATGGATCGTTTTGACAAGAAAACAGGGACATTTCACAATTATCCGCCAGAAAGCACACAGGGGGAGGTGGCCCTGATTTTTGACGATGGCCGGGGCAGACTGTGGCTGGGCGGTTATGTGAGCAGCAACGGTCTGACGGTTTTTGACAAAAAATCCCAGACCTTTGTCAATTACAGGCACAATCCTGAGGATCCGGACAGTCTGGCGGACAATCTGGTGGTGAATGTGCATGAGGACAGAACCGGCATTCTCTGGATATCCACTTTTTCCGGAAAGGTGGACAAAATTGATCCCCATACCCGGAATTTTGCGCTTTTCCGCCATGATCCCAAACTTCACGGCAGTCTGAGCCACAGTGCAGTCACCTTTCTGCATGAGGATCGGAACCGGAAACTTTGGGTGGGAACCCTGGGCGGACTGAATGTCCTTGATCCGGATACCGGAACCTTCACGGCCTATCGCCATGATCCGGAAAATCCGGACAGCTTGGATGCGGATTACATTCTGGGCATCTGTGAGGACAGTGCCGGAGATTTCTGGGTTTCCTGTTATGTGGGGCAGGGCGCTTTGATGAAATTTGACCGCAAAACCGGGAAAGTTGCCGCCCGGTATCCGTCCGAGAGTGAAAGCATTGCCAAAATCATCGGCGATCCCCATGATCCGGATATTCTCTGGATGGGGACACACATGACCGGATTTGCCAGATTTGACAAAAAAAGCGGGGAATTCCGCTATTTTCGGCCTGATTCGGAACATCCGGAAAAAGGCCCGGCCAATACCTATGTGCAGGAAATTTTTCATGATCGGAATGAGAATGTCATCTGGATGGGCGGGGATTTTGGCGGCGGACTGGGACGTTTTGACAAAAAAACAGAAACCTTCACTCATTTTTTTTCAGATCCCGGAAATCCGGACAGCATTCCCTCGGATGCGGTTTCCTGCATCTTCCAGGATCATTCGGGCCGTTTATGGATTGGAACCCAGGGCGGAGGGCTGAGTCTGTTTTTGAAACAGAGCCGCAGGTTTGTGTCTTACAGCCGCAAACATGGCATTCCCGCCACAGTGAATTCCATTCTGGAAGACGCGCAGGGCAGACTCTGGATGGGAACAGACGCGGGACTTGTGTGCTTTGATCCGGAAAAAGAAAAAGTGCTTCTGCATTACGACAAAAACGATGGGCTGCAAAGCAATGTCTTTCTTCGCGGCAGCGCCCTGCAAACTGCGGATGGCAGCATGTGGTTTGGCGGAACCAAAGGACTCAGCCGTTTTCATCCGGACAGGCTGGCGCGCAATCCCCATATCCCGCCTGTGGTGCTGACTTCCCTGACCCAGGGCGGGGAGCAGATAAAAATCCGGAAAAATGCCGAGGGTCCTGCAGAGATTGTTCTGGACTGGCGTCACAATTATTTTGAATTTGAATGCGCTGCCCTCAATTACAGCATTCCGGAAAAAAACCGGTACCGCCATATGCTGGCCGGGTTTGACAGGGACTGGTATGAGTCCGGAACCCGGCGCTTTGGGAGATATACGGGACTGCCCGGAGGAATATACCGGCTCCGGATTATGGGAAGCAACAATGACGGTCTGTGGAATGAGGCGGGGCTTTCTTTGCAAGTCAATGTAAAACAGCCCTTCTGGCGCATGACCTGGTTTCATGTCAGTGCCGTCATGTTTTTTCTGTCCCTTCTCATTGGCGGATTTCAAATCCGAATCCGGCACATCCGCAAAAAAAATGCCATACTGGAAGATATCAATATGCGACTGGAGGAGGAAATCGCGGAACGCAGAAAAGTGGAGAAAGCGCTGCGTCAGTCCGAGGAAAAATACCGGAACATATTTGAAAATTCCTCTGAAGGCATATTCCAGATTGTTCCGCGCAAAAAAATTCTGACCATCAATCCCGCTCTTGCCTCCATTTTCGGATACGCCTCCCCGGAGGATGCCTTGGAAAACATCCGTGATCTGGGAAAGGATTTCTATGCCGATCTTTCTGAACGGGAAAGATTTCTGACCCTCATGGAAGAGCAGAACAGGGTCAGGGATTTTGAAATACAGGGACGGAGAAAAGACGGAAGCGTGGCGGAAGTGGCTGTCAATGCCCATACTGTCCGGGACGATCAGGGGAACATTCTTTATCTGGAGGGGATGCTCCATGACATTTCCGAAAGAAAACGGATGGAAAAACTGCGGATCGCCAGAGATGCGGCAGAAGCGGCCAATCAGGCCAAAAGCCGTTTCATCGCAAATATGAGTCATGAATTCCGCACCCCCATGAATGCCATTTTGGGCTTCACCTCTCTTCTGGAGGCAATGGTCAGGGAGGAAAAAGCCCGCATGTATCTCACCTGCGTGAAATCCAGCGGCAAATCCCTGCTGAGTCTGATCAACAATATCCTGGATTTGTCAAAAATTGAATCCGGAACTGCGGAGCTGCAATGCACAACCCTGATGCCCGCGACTTTTTTTACAGAAATTTCCCATATTTTTGCCCACAGTGTGTATCAGAAGGAAATCGGGTTCCATCTGGAACTGCCACCGGATCTGCCCACTGCCATCCGGACGGATGAAACCCGTCTGCGCCAGATTCTGCTCAATCTCATCGGCAATGCCGTGAAATTTACGGAATCCGGATATGTGAAGGTTTCCGTGCACACAGAAAACATCCGATCCCAAAGCGTGAAACTCATCATTTGCATTGAGGATACGGGCATTGGCATTCCGCAGGAGGAACTGGAGCAGATTTTTGATCCCTTTGTCCAGCGCAAAGGACAGAATGCCGCCCAGTATGGCGGAACCGGTCTGGGACTTTCCATCAGCAGGGGACTGGCTGAACTGATGAAGGGAAAAATTGAGGTCAGCAGCACACCGGGCAAAGGCTCAATCTTCACGCTGATACTGAATGATGTGGAAACTGCCGAGCTGTCCGAGCCTGATGCCGGATCTGAAAAACAGATCTGTCCGGACGATGTGCGCTTTGAAAAAGCCCGGATTCTGATCGCGGATGATACGGAAAGCAACCGGCATCTGCTGCGTTCCTATCTGGAATCCACTGAACTTGCCATCACAGAGGCCTGCAATGGGGAAGAGGCTGTGAACTTTGCCCGAATCTTCAGACCGGACATTATCCTCATGGATATCCGGATGCCGGTGATGGACGGATGTGAGGCCATTGAAAAAATCCGGCAGGAGAAATCGCTGGGCCGGATTCCCATTATTGCGATCACAGCCTCTGCCATGGAAAATGATGAGAAGGAGATCCGAAATCTCTGTGAAGGATATCTCCGCAAACCGGTCAGTCAGGAGGATCTGTTTGCCCAGTTGCGCCGGTTTCTGAAATACTCGATTCCGGAACCCCTTTCCAAAGACACAGACCCCCGCACCGACTCTGTGCCGGAAAACGGAGAATATCATTTGGATTTGTCAGAACTGTATCAGAAGCTCAGGGGGAAATTGCGGGAAAAATGGACAGAGTATACAGAGGTTCTGCACATTGACGGCATTGAGCAGTTTGCCGCAGAGGCAAAGGCCCTGGGAACTGCTTACTGCTATATTCCTCTGATCCGCTGGGCTGAAATGCTGGCATTCTGCTCAGGGGTTCTGGATATTCCGGAAATAAAAGAGACTCTGGAGGGTTTTCCGGAGATTGTCCGGGAACTGGAGGAAATGCTGGCACAGGAATCTTTGCGGTGAAAACAGATTTGCAAAAAAGGAGTTACTTCATGGACAGAGAACAGGTGAAAAAAATCCTGCGATTTTATTATATTACAGATGACAAAGTGCCGCATTTCCCGCCTGCGGAACAGGTGCGCATTGCCATTGAGGGCGGCGCCACATTGATTCAGTACCGGAACAAATCCTTTTCCCCGAATCTGCATCTGGCGGAAGCGGTTCTGATTCGGGAAATCTGCAAAAATGCGGGCATTCCCCTGCTTGTCAACGACAATATTGCGCTGGCCCTGCAGATCATGGCCGACGGGGTTCATCTGGGGCAGGAAGATGCCCCTCCCGCAGAGGCCAGAAAAATGATGGGAAAAGATGCGATTGTGGGCGCAACTGTATCCAGTCTGGAAGAACTGGCACGAACGGATCTGACAGACTGTGATTATATGGGAACCGGCCCGGTGTTTCCCACCCGGACAAAAGCAGATGCCAAAGCTGTGAAGGGGCTTGATGGATTCAAAAGAATTGCGGAGACTGCCCCGGTTCCTGTGGTGGCCATCGGCGGCATTACCGCAGAAACCGCCCTGTCCTGTTTTGAACACGCCGCGTCCGGCATTGCGGTCATCTCTTATATTTCCCGTGCCCAAAATCCTGCGGAAAATGCGCGGAAGCTGGGGAAAGTCTGTCATTCTCAGGTCTGAGGCTTTTGTTCCGCATTTCTGCAATTCCTTTTTCTGCTGCAACAGATGCGGTTTCCGCTTCACCCATCATTAACCCATTGCACTTCAACCAATAGACATTAAACACAGATCTTCAGTTGCCTGTTGCCGCAAACACGGTTTCCGCCATAATACCAATTCGCTGTTGAACTGATACAATACTGTCAGTTTTTCCATGGCTTCGCCTGTCCAAAAAACCGGATTTTTCAGAAAAATCCGGTTTTTTGGATACACGGAAATTTCTGTCTGCCTTATTTGTCAGCATCTTTTCAATGGCGATTTGGTATAATACCGTTTTCCTCATCCCTTTAATTTTTTTCATATTTTTCCCGGTTGCCATCATCAATGGATTCCACAAAAAAACAAGGGAAATTTCTGCAAGTCCAAGCTGTTTTCCGTAATGGGCAGTCTGTGCAATGGCATCTCTGTATCCGTGTTCATCCGTCCAGGTTTTCGGTTCCGCAGCATACATCTGTCCCCCACAGCGGATAAAAATGTCAATCCTGCCGCTGCCTGTGGGAAATTCGGGCCAGACCTGCGCGCGGCGGTTCCCGAAAAATCACAGACATACCGGTACAGAATGAAATGAAACACAGCCTCAAAAATGCGCAGATCTTTGCGTCTGGGAGCGTCTCTGATGCCGATTCGCCTTTGAAACCATGCGTTCTTTTAACCACAAAGGACACAAAGATGGCACAAAGGTCACAATAAACTGCATATTACCAAATCACCACTGAAAACATGCTCTTGGGAAGACCAGCTTCCTGCAATTAAACAGAAAAAGGCAGACTTTATGATATAAATTCAATGGAGAATTGGTATTATATCAATACAGTCAGATTTTTCTGTCTGATTGCAGGATACTGCTTTTTTCACAAGCATGTTTTCAACACCGATTCGGTATCAGATCCGCAACGGGTTGATAAAGTTCTCCGGTTTCATCAAAAAGTTCATTGGAAAAATAATTGAAAAGCCGTTTCTGAACAAAAGGGGAGGAGAACCGGACAAACATGTTTTCTCCTGATTTTTCAATATCTGTCACACCGTTGAGATACAAAAAATTCAGCAGAGTTTTGTCATATCCGAAAGACATTTTTCTGTCTGTTTTGCAGGAGAACAAACTGCTCCTGAAGGAGGTGTCAGCCGGAGCAGTTTTTTCGAAACTCTTAACAACCGGGGAGCAGAACAACTGCGGTATGTATTCCGGGAACTCTGTCTCATTTCCCTCGGGATTCTCCCCGGTCAGTATCCCGGACTGGAAGATATTGTTCTTCATTGACGGCAGTATGATCAAAGCGGTTCTGTCCATCTATTGGGCGGATTACCGGAGTCACGGAATCCCTTCGGCAATATTTCTGACTGCCGGAAACCGGGAACGCCCCTTTGTCAGCCGGACACTTTCCGCGGGACAGACCGGTGTTATGGACAGAGGATATCAGTGCCATAAACTTTTTGAAAGTCTCCGGAGTGAGAAAAAGAGTTTTGTCTGCCGCATCAAAAGTGACACAACAATGGAATGTATCATACCGATTCTCCATTGAAAATATGCCTGTCAGTCAATCCCGTTCCCGCGCAGATCGCCAATGCCGCCATGTCAGGGAATTTCCGGAGTGCTGAAATGAAGTGATACCAATTCTCCGCTGCGGAAGGCAAAACCGGTTCTCCGCAGATTCTGACAGTGCTGTCTTTTTTTGTGTCCTTTGTGTCCTTTGTGCCCTCTTTGCGTCCTTTGCGGCAAAAAAAGCATGGTTTCAAAGGAGAATCGGTATAAGCTCCTGTGGGACATTGAAAAATTCTTTCAATGGTGGAAAAAGCACGTCAGGGTTTACCACCTTGCTGCCCGGAGTGAATGCGGGGGCATGGTTCATCTGCTCTCCGGACTGATTGCATATCTGCTTATGGCGGTGTGCTGCCGGAAACGCTATGGTGAATCAGTATCTGCCGTGCGTCTGAGACAGTTCCGCACTGCAATGCAGAACGAACTTGGGAATCCTTTCCCGGCTCCGGAACTGTTTTGTATTTTCCTGTTATCAAAGAACGGGGAGGGGTTTCATGCAAAAACCTAACCGGACATTACTGTATAATTTCATAACAGCTATACAAATATCTTAAAAATATGTTAACAATATGCAGATGCTTGCAGAATAATTTTGAATTAGCCAAACTGCCTCCATTTTAATCAATGCTTGAAAAAAACGCAATTGCCTGCTATGTATCGGGGAAGACATTGTTCTGTATTTTCGCTTGCAGGCAGTATGGGAAATTATGATAAAAATCAATTTGAAAAAGCGGCATAAAATCCTGCTGGGTATGATTTGGGACAACTGGCCCCGATTTCTGGCCGCCACAGGCTGCATGATCATGATTGCAGCATCCAGTGCGGCTACGGCCTATATGGTCAAACCTGTGCTGGATGATATATTTTTCAGCAAAAATCAGATGATGCTGGTCGCCGTTCCTTTGGCGGTCATCCTCATTTTTTTTATCCGGGGAGCCGGGGCTTACGGTCAGGATTATTTCATGAACTATGTGGGCCAGAGCATCATCCGGCAGCTCCGCAACATGCTCTACAACCGCATTCAGGATCTGCCTCTGACTTTCTTCCATGCGGAAAAAACCGGTGTGCTGATGTCCCGGATTACCAATGATGTGAATATTGTCAAAGAAATGGTGTCCTCATCCGTGACCAGTGTTCTCCGGGACATATTCACGGTTATGGGTCTGGGTGCGGTGATTTTTTACCGGGACTGGCAGATGGCCCTGTTTGCCCTCATCATCCTGCCTCTGGCCTTTTATCCCATTGTGGCATTCGGCAGACGGGTCCGCCGGGTCAGCACAGGGTGTCAGGAGGCGATGGCGGAAATGAATGCCTTTCTCCACGAAACCTTTGCCGGAAACAAGATTGTCAAGGCATTCGGCATGGAGGAATACGAAAAGAAACGCTTTGCCGAGAAAACCGGCAGGCTGTTCCGCCTGGAAATGAAAGGCGTTGTGGTGGATTCCCTGTCTTCGCCGGTCATGGAGTTTCTGGCCGGGCTTGGCATTGCCTTTATCATCTGGTACGGCGGTTCCAGAGTCATTGAGGGCGCTTCCACAGCCGGAACTTTTTTTTCCTTTATGGCAGCAGTTCTCATGCTTTATGAGCCTGTCAAAAAACTCAGCAGGGTCAACAACAAAATTCAGCAGGGACTTGCAGCCACAGACCGTGTGTTCGACATCATTGAAAGAGAATCGGATATAAAGGAAATCTCCGAGCCTGTGGAAATCCGGGATGGTGCGCACCGTGTCTGTTTTGAAAATGTAAGCCTGAGCTATGACGGCAGAGCGCCCGCTCTTAAAAAAATCAGTCTGTGCGCGGAACCCGGTGAAGTTCTGGCCTTGGTGGGAATGAGCGGCGGCGGCAAAACTTCTCTGGTCAATCTCATTCCCCGTTTTTACGATGTGACAGACGGCAAAATCCTCATTGACGGCACGGATATAAGGAATGCTTCCATTGCCTCTCTCCGCAGACAGATTGCCATTGTAACCCAGGACACCATTCTGTTTGATGATACCGTGCGCAGCAATATTGCTTACGGAAAAAAAGATGCCTGCGAGGAAGAAATCGTCCAAGCGGCAAAAGCAGCATATGCTTATGATTTTATTATGAGTTTTCCACATGGCTTTGATACACGGATCGGGGAACTGGGAAACTGCCTTTCCGGGGGCCAGAAACAGCGGCTCTGCATTGCCCGCGCACTGCTCAAAAATGCGCCCATTCTGATACTGGATGAAGCCACGTCCGCTTTGGACACGGAATCGGAAATGCTGGTGCAGAAGGCTTTGGAAAATCTGATGCGGGGACGGACCACCTTTGTCATCGCGCACAGACTGTCCACCATCCGCTGTGCGAACCGGATTGCTGTCCTGGTGGAAGGAAATATGGTGGAAGAGGGAAGTCATGATCAGCTTATGGCCCTGCAGGGGGAATATTTTAAACTTTATGAAATGCAGTTTGAGTCAATGGAAAACTGAGGGAGCAGAGGCAGAAGATTGATCGTTTACAGGTATCTGAGTCTTGAAATCCTGAAATATGCAGGTATTGTCCTCCTGACAGTGGCGGGAATTTATGTGGCTGTGGATTTTTTCGAGCGAATTGACAACTTTCTCGAAGCCGGGCTTCCGGCCGCGAGAAGCTTTGTTTATCTGGCTTACAAAATCCCTTTTATCGTTACCCAGATTCTTCCCCTTGCCCTGCTTCTGGCCATGCTGATCTGCTTTGGCATCATGAGCAAAAACAATGAGATTCTCGCGCTGAGAAGCGGAGGCATCAGCATTTACGCACTGATGAAACCGGTCATTGCCATTGGTGTGTTTTTCACTGTCTTTCACTTTCTCTTTTCCGAAATCATTGTTCCGTTTTCATCAGAGAAATCCAACCGGATATGGCTGGAAGAAGTAAAGAAGCGATCCGCTGTGGTTTCGCGGGAAAAAAATGTCTGGCTCAAAGACAGCCGTCTGATTGCCCATATCCGCTATTACAACAAGCGGGAAAAGGCTTTGCAGGATCTGACCCTTTTCTGTTTTGACGACACCTTCCGGCTGGCCCGGCGGGTGGATGCGCGCAAAGGGGTGTATGATGAACAAAAGGGATGGATACTCAGCGATCTCATGGAACAGGTGCTGGACAGCAAAAGCGGAGAGTATGCTGTGCACTTTATGGCTGAAAAAAATGAGGCCATCAGCATTACACCGGAAAGCTTGGAGACAGTGGTGAAAAAATCAGAGGAAATGAATTTTGCTGAACTGTACCGGTATGTGAAAAAGGTGGAGGCAGAAGGATATGACGCCACCCTTTACAAAGTGGATTTGCAGGCCAAAGCCGCCTTTCCCTTTATCTGCCTTATCCTGAGCATTGCCGGACTCGGCATTGCAGCCAGGGGAAAGGTGCGGGAGGGCCTGGCTGTAAGCATTTCATACGGACTTGGCATTGCTTTTCTCTACTGGATCTTTTACGGTTTCTGCATATCCCTGGGATACGGCGGAATGCTGCCGCCCTGGATTGCAGCGTGGACCGCCAATTTTGTATTTTCCTGTTTCGGAATTATTGCGCTGATGAATGCGGAAAACTGAAACCGGAAACAGATGAATTCCAAAACTTACAGAAAATCCCGCTCCGTCATTTCAATGCGATCCTGGGCAAAGCGGTAGAGATGGGGCGGACGCCCGCCTTTTTTTCCCACTGCCTCTGTAAGAACCGTCACCTGTTCAATCATGCCGATTTTCAGAAGCTTGTTTCGGAAATTGGAACGGTTGAGAGAACATTGCATAATGATCTCATAAATATTCTGCAGTTCCTCTATGCGAAAGGTATCGGGCAGAAATTCTTTGGCAATATTGGTATAGCGCAGTTTTCCCCCAAGCCGCTGCACCGCAGTTCTTACAATCAGTCCATGATCAAAAGGAAGGGAGTTTTCTGTGACTTCCCGGCAGTCTTTCCAGATGATTCCCTGTTTTTCTTCCGGCATGGTTCGGACAATTCCCATAAAGGCAAGGCTGATGGTGCGGCCTCTGGGATCCCGGTAAAGCCCGTCAAACGCGGCCAGTTGCTCCAGAAACAGATCTTTGCCTTTCCATTGTGTTTTTTTCTCAATCGCTCTCCGGGCAGCGGTCTCCAGCGTTTCATCCACCCGGACAGCCACACCCGGCAGCGCGGGCGCGTCCCGGAAAGGCTCTTTCTGTCTTGTCCGCAGCAAAACCCTGAGTTTTTTCTCATATACCGCAAACAGCACCACATCCACAGCCAGCACAGGCCGCTCCAATTCTTCTGCATTCATAAACTTTCCCTGTTTTCATGTTTTATTAAAATATATTTTAACATAAGAAAAAGTGATGGGGATGTCAAGAAAATTTCCGGAAAAGGCTTTATATCTGTAAATACTGGAATGCACGAACCTGTCTTTGTGCAGCCAAATCTGCCACAGCACATAAAGGAATAAATTTTCCCAAGATTCTTTGTGAAACTTTGTTTCTTTGTGTCTTTGCTGCAGAAAAACGGGATTTTTCTGCTGAAATTTCCTTTAAACCCTGTTTTCCGTGTGGTTGGTCAAATCCATTGAAATTCCCATCTGTAACAGGATGGGTAAAAATAAAAACCTGTAATTAAAACTAGTTTCCACCCCTCCCTCCCCTCCCTCCAAGGGAGGAGACCGTCATCAACAGATTTGACCCTACCGTTTTCAGAAGGTTATGTTAAAATTTATTTATATATGATTTTAACTGTTTATTTTATTATTTGCCTGTAAAAAATATAATTTTGAAAATTTTTCTTGACAATCTGAAAAGGTTTAATTATATTTTAATTAAACAGGAAACACAACCCAAACCACAGGAGGCAAATCATGAAAAAACTGCATCTGCTCATCATTGATCCCCAGAGAGATTTCTGTGATCCGGACGGCGCACTTTTTGTGACAGGCGCGGACAGGGACATGGAGCGTCTGGCTGCACTCATTGACCGGATAGGAGATAAGGTCTGGGATATTCACTGCACGCTGGACACCCATCATTATTTTGACATTTCCCATCCTGTTTTCTGGATGGATGCGGATCGGAATCATCCTGCGCCCTTTACCATCATCAGCAGAGCGGATGTGGAAAACGGTGTCTGGCGGGCCACCAATCCCCAGTATCAGGCATATGTGCTGGATTATGTCGGCAGACTGGAGGCAAACAAACGCTATCCCCTGTGCATCTGGCCGCCGCACTGCCTGATTGGAACCAAAGGACACAGTGTGACACAGGTGCTGGCCGAGGCGCTGCTGCAATGGGAAAAAAAGCAGATTGGCATGGTGGATTATGTAACCAAAGGAAGCAATTACAAAACCGAGCATTATTCCGCAGTGCAGGCAGATGTGCCTGATCCTTCGGATCCTTCCACCATGCTCAACAGCCGTCTGATCCGCACTTTGGAGGAAGCAGACGAGATTCTGCTGGCAGGCGAGGCACTTTCCCACTGCCTGAAATTCACTGTGGAGGATATTGCGGACACCTTTGATGAAAAGCACATCCGCAAAATGGTGCTTCTGGAAGACTGTGCTTCGCCGGTTCCCGGCTTTGAACAGCAGGGAAGAGATTTTGTCAGCAATATGAAAGCCAGAGGAATGCAGGTATCGGCATCGGCTGATTATCATCCGTAAAACTGCTGATGAGCCGGTTTCAGTATTCAGATATTCAAAAAACCGGATTTTTTGGAAAAATCCGGTTTTTCCAAATCACAGATTCAAGACAGGGTTCTCTACTCTCTGACCCCTGAACCAAAGGAGGTTCCAGCCTGCCCAGAAATGATGCCCACGGACGACAATATGCAGATCACAAAGATACCCGGGCCCGGCACATTTCAGTTTTCCGCTGTGGCCTGAACATCTTGGCGCAACCGAATACACTCTGGTTTCCATTGTTGTGGATGAAACCGGCAGTGTGGCCAGTTTTGCCAAAGATTTGCTCAAAACCGTGAAATCCATTGTGGAGGCCTGCAAAAAAAGCCCCAGGGCGGAAAATCTCATGATCCGGCTGACCAGTTTCAATGAAGCGCAGCGGGAAATTCACGGATTCAAGCCTCTTTCCGCAATCAATGTAAACGATTACAAAGCCTTTAAGCTCTTCCGGCATGACGGCGCTCTATGATGCCACTTATGCGGCAGTCGGCGCCACCCTGATGTATGCAAAAACACTCACGGATCAGGATTTTGATGTCAACGGAGCCATTTATGTCATCACCGATGGCATGGACAATGTTTCTGCCACAAATCCGGCCATGATTGCGGATAAGATTCAGAAAGCCCGGAACAGCGATGAAATTGAGTCCATGATAACCGTGCTGGTGGGACTGCATGAACCCGGAACCGGAAACCGCGATGTTGCCAAATATCTGGAATCCTTCCGGCAGAAGGCAAACCTGAACCAGTATGTGGAAGTGGGAGATGCCACACCCAGACAACTGGCACGGCTGGCGCAGTTTGTCAGTCACAGCATCAGCTCCCAGAGCCAGTCTCTGGGAACAGGCCGGGCTTCCCAGCCTTGACGTTTTGAAAAAATAGTGCGACTATTACATGACCACGTTGAATTTATAGATCAAAAACTGAATTTTTCAAAAAATTCAATTTTTAATCACTGTTTCATCTATAAAAACTAAGTTGGTTATGTACTATGCTGTTAAGCAGAAATGATATATCAGAAGTCCCAAACGGAAAGTTTGGGACTGTGTTCTTTGCAGGATTTGCCAAACGTTCCGTTTGGCACTCCTTCTTCATCTGATGAGAATATTGGAGGCCGATGATGCTCATCAATACCGACCATTATGTTATTGGAAAAAACCGGCATAAACCCTGCGAGGATTATGCCGTTTCAGGAATGGAACCGGTTCCTTATGTGATTTTGTCAGACGGATGCTCTTCCTCGCCCGGTTCGCATATCGGAGCCATGCTTGTGACGCTGTCCGCCCGAAAACTGCTGGAGGATTTCACCAGAACCGGGCAGATTCCGGATTATGATTCCTTCGGGAAATCTGTCATTGAAAATGCCGCGCAGATTTCCCGAATGCTGAATCTGCCGGACACCGTGCTGGATGCTACGCTTTTAATCGCGCGGACTGAAGGAGAGCATATTTCGGTTTTTGTTTACGGAGACGGTTTTGTCATTGCAAAACGCCATGATGAGATTCTGCCCCGGATTGTTGAAATTTCCCTTGAAAGCAATGCGCCCCATTATCTGAGCTATCAGTTGGATGAGGCCAGAAATCGGCAGTACCAAATGGAAATGCAGGGAAAAAAGATCATTCGGAGTTTGGGACAGGGCGCGGAGGAATCCCTGTCCCTTGCATATGACGCTCCGGTGCAGTACCGTTTTTCCCTGCAGGAATTCTCCGCGATTCTGATTGCCTCTGACGGACTGGCTTCTTTTGCAGGAAATTCCGGCCCGGTTCCGGCTGCGGATCTGATAAGCGAATTTACAGCTTTCCGCAATTACAATGGAGAGTTTCTCAAAAGACGTGCCAAACGGGTTATAAATGGCTGTGAAAAAAAATCTGTCATTCAGACAGATGATGTGTCTCTGGCTGCCATTCACTGTTTTCCCGAAAAGGAGGAGCCATGAAATATTTTATCCGGGGGAAAAAAGCTGTCACCCTTTCACAGAATGATTTCATTGCCAAAGGCGGGGAAGGGCAGATTTACGGAAAAGGGGATACGGTTTTCAAAATTTATACGGATCGCTCCAAAATGATTCCGGAAGCCAAAATCATGGAACTGCAGACCCTGCATCTGCCCAATATCCTGAAACCCGAAGATCTGCTTCTGGATGAGAAAAATGTTCCTGTGGGATTCACCATGAAATGGGTAAAGGAAACCCTGCCCCTGTGCAAACTTTTTACCAATGATTTCCGCATCCGCAATGGGGTGACCGATGATTCTGCGCAGGAACTGGCGGAAAACATAAAGGAAACAATTTATTCTATTCACAGGGGAAAATGCCTGATGGTGGATGGAAATGAATTCAATTATCTGGTGGACAAAAATGATCTGGTAACACCGTATTTCATTGACACAGATTCCTGGCAGACGCCCGGATTTCCGGCCACAGCCATCATGCCTTCCATTCGGGACTGGCACTGCAAAACCTTTTCACAACGCAGCGACTGGTTTTCCTTTGCCATTATCGCGTGCCAGTTGTTTGCGGGGATTCATCCCTTCAAAGGCAGTCATCCGAATTTTAAGAAAAATGATCTGGAAAACCGCATGAAGGCCAATGTTTCCATTTTCAACCCCCAGGTGAAGGTTCCGCCTACAGCGCGGGATTTCGGGAAAATTCCTTCCCATTATCTGGCCTGGTTCATTGATTTGTTTGAAAAAGGAAAACGGACGCTGCCGCCCGCGCTTCCCGGCCAGATCATGGTCATGCCGGTTCAGAGAAAGGCTGTTGAGCACAGCGGCCGCTTTGAAATTGAAACCATCCGAAAATTCGGCTGTGATATTCTCCGGCACCGTTTCCATGCCGGAATGCGGATCATTGCCACAAACGCGCATATTTTCATTGACAGCAGGATTTATCCGGTTCCTGCCGGTGCAGATGTGGTTTTCACACAAAGAAAACTGATTCCGGTTTTTGCCCGAATCGAAAACAGTTTTCTGAAACTGGAAACCGCAGATGGGCAGACTTTGACCTTTCCGGATTTGCAGGCAGAGGAAATCATGGTGATTGGCAATACGCTGTATGCCCGGCATCTGGGGGATCTGACGGAAATATTGCTTGATGATTCCGGGAAAAAACCGATTCCCTGTGTACGCAGTGTGTGGAACATCATGCCGTATTCCGCGCAGGTTTTTGAGGGAATGATTTACCAGAATGTGCTGGGAAAAGCCTGGGTTGTGATTCCTCTTCCCGGAAAAGGCTCCTGCATCATGAAAGCTGTTCCGGAACTCGATGATTACCGGATTCTTGACGCGAAACACGATAATGGCCTGTGCATTTTCATTGGACATAGGCAAAACACTTATGATCAGATCATTCTGCGCTTTGACGGACATTATGATCAGTATGACTGCCGGATGGAAAAAGACACGGATTTGCATTCTGCCAATTTTGTGGCTTTGGAAAAAGGCATTGCGGTTTCCATCCATAATGATATAATGGAAATATTTTCAAAACAGCCGCATAAAAAAGATGTGAAAAGAATTGCAGACCCGGATATTGACGAAACCATGCACTTATGCAAAGAAGGGAACAGCGTAATGTTTTTCAGGGCAGATACCCTTTGCAGTCTGCGCATGGCCGGAGGGACATAAAAAAACAGGCAGCGGGTCAAATCCGCTGAGCTGAGCTTGACACAATCCGGAAAAATCCGAAAAGATTGACATTATTATAGAAAAAGTTTTTAAGAAAACAGAACGGAATCCCGTCAGGGATGACATTGTCAACCGATCTGACCCACTATCGACAATTTGGGGCAGAGCAGTTTTTGCATTGATTTATTTTATAAATCAATCTATTGCACAGGCGAAGAAGTTTTTTTCACACCACCCAGACCGTAAACTCTTTTCCCGCATACACAACTTCATGACCGACCCTGCCCATAAAAAATGCCTCCACCTTTGAAAGCCCCCTTCTGCCCACCACAACTGTGCCGCAGCCTTCTTCCTGCGCTTTTTGGATGATAGCCTCGGAACGGCTGTAGACACCTGCGGTTATTTTTTCAGACAGGTTTTCAGGGGCAAATCCGGATGCCGTCAGAATGTTTTTTATTTCCTGAAACATTCCTGCCACTTTTATTTTAAAGGCTTCAATGCAGTTGTCCGGCATTTCGCTTTCCGGAAGTTCCCGATTATCTGTTTCGGCAAGATCAAATTTTACAGAACTCAGGCCGATAATGGCATGAAAAATACAGACTTCATAAGGATATCCGCCCAGCATGGATGCGACAAATTCAGCGGCTTTCATGGAAAAGGGCGAGG
This sequence comes from Desulfobacterales bacterium, assembly GCA_041390465.1. Classification (GTDB taxonomy): domain Bacteria; phylum Desulfobacterota; class Desulfobacteria; order Desulfobacterales; family Desulfococcaceae; genus JAABRU01. The sequence goes on from JAWKPW010000053.1 coordinate 19,701, forward strand.
CATCCGCAGCCAGCAGCATTTTTTTCACCGAAGGAGCCTGTCCCACGATGATAATGGGAATAAAAGTCAAAGACTGCAATAATTTGACAGCAACACTGCCCAGAATGATGCTTTTGAGCGCGCCCATTCCCCGCCTTCGCATGACAACCGCAGTGTAACCTTTTTTTGCTTCCTCGATAATATCACGGGCAACCCCTTTTTCCAGCAGATGAAATCTGATTTCAACACTCTGGTCTGAAAATCCGCCCGCAATCAGAATTTCTTTCACCTTTTGCATATGTTCAAACAGCTTTGTTTTCTGATCGCTTTCCCAGATCTTTCAACTGCTCATCGCGACAGTGCAGTCATCATCTTTTGCCAGTTCCCGATATTCCTCCGGCAGTCCGCTGAAAACATGAAACAGCACAATCTGCATATTTTCATCCGCAGGCATAAAATTTTTCAGATATTCAGCGGTCTGTACAGATCTCTGGGATCCGTCAACCAGCACAAGCAGTTTTTTTGGCATTGTCATATACTGTCCTCCGTTTTCGGAATGAATCAAATTTTTAAAATACAGCAACCAAGATTTGAAAGAAAATTTGAAGAGTTGACAACTTGTGGAAAGTTGTCAGCTCTGTGTCTCAAATTTGTGTCAAATACGGACTGAAACTGTCAGAAAATCTCTTTTATTGCTGTTATCAGTTTTTCCTCATTGGGAATATAGAAACGCTCCAAAGACGGACTGGCCGGAACCGGAATATCAGGCCCTGTAACCCGTATCAGAGGTGCTTTCAGAGATGAAAAAGCCTCCTCCATGACCACAGCCGCGATTTCTCCTGCAAATCCTCCGGTTCTGCTTGCCTCATGCAGCACAGCAAGTCGGCCTGTTTTGCGTACGGAATCGAGTATCGTCTCCCTGTCAAGGGGAACCAGAGTCCGCAAATCCACGATTTCAGCCTCAATGCCTTCTTTGGCAAGCTGCTCTGCTGCTTTGAATGCAACCCCCAGCATCTTTGACCATGTGACCACAGTGACATCCTTTCCCGGCCGCTTGATTTCAGCTTTTCCCATGGGTGTCAGATATTCCTCTTCCGGGACCTCGCCGGGAATATGGTAAAGAATCATGTCTTCAATGAAAATGACAGGATTTTCATCCCGTATGGCAGACTTGAGCAGTCCCTTTGCATCTGCCGGAGTGGAGGGCATGACCACTTTCAGACCGGGACAGTGTGCTGCCCATGCCTCCAGATTGTGCGAATGCTGGCATCCCGCCCCGAATCCCGCGCCGCTTTTCATCCGCACCACCAGGGGAAAAGAGGTTTTTCCGCCGGATAAGTATCTGAGTTTGGCCGCGTGGTTGACAATCATATCTGAAGCCAGTGTGAAGAAGGGATTGAACATGATTTCAATCACGGGTCTGAGTCCCATTGCTGATGCGCCAACCGCAAGTCCTGCAATCGCGGCTTCTGAAACCGGAGTGTCTTTCACCCGTTGCGAACCAAACTCTTTGAGCAGACCGTGTGTGGGAAGCATGGGGCTGTCCATTATTCCCACTCCGACCCCCTCGCCCGCGAGGAAAACATTGGCATCCCGTTTCATTTCTTCCCTGAGAGCCTGATTCACAGCCTGTCCCATTCCCAGTTTCTGCATGGCATTGTCCTCCTTTTATTGAACCCAAACATCTTCAAGAGCCTCTTCCGGTTCAGGATAGGGGCTGTTTTCGGCAAAATCCACGGCATCTTTGACAATGGTTCTGATTTCTGCTTCCATTTCCTGCACCTGTTCAGACCGGATCAGTCCTTCTGAGAGCATCTGTGCACAGAAGCGCTGAATGGGGCATTTTTTCTGCCATTGTGCAATCTCTTCTTTGGGCTGATAATGCTGAATGTCAGTTTCCCCATGTCCGCGCCAGCGGTAGGTTTTGCATTCCATCAGGGTCGGGCCCCCTCCGGCTGCCGCGAGTTCTTTTGCCCGAACCATGGCATCGTAAACGGCAAGAACATCATTTCCGTCAGCAATTTCCCCTTTCATGCCATAGGCATCTGCCCTGTCCGCAATGTTTTTGATCCGGGTATGCTCCTCATAGCGCTGGGCTCCGGCATAGACATTGTTTTCACAGACAAATATCACAGGAAGACTCCAGAGCGCGGCAAGATTCAGTGCCTCATGGAAGGAACCCTCATTCGCGGAACCGTCTCCCAGAAAACAGACCGTCACATTTTTTTCCTTCCGGTAGTGCTGGGCAAAGGCAATGCCGGTTGCAATGGGCGGCCCTCCTCCGACCACGGTTGTGGTGCAAAGGGCATTGACTTCAGGCACGGCAAGGTGAAGCGTGCCGCTTTTGCCTTTGTTGCATCCGGTTTTTTTGCAGTAAATCTCTGCCATCAGTGTTTTGGGATCAGCACCTTTGGCCAGAAGATGGTTGTGACTCCGGTGGTTGGATACAATGACATCATCAGGAGCAAGCGCGGCGCAGACTCCTGAACCCACAGCTTCCTGACCTGTGCACAGAATCATCATTCCGGGAATTTTTCCCTTTATTTTGCACAGTTGTGTGAGCGTTTCCTCAAACCGGCGTGAGAGAAGCATGGACCAAAGCATTTCAGTTTTCTCTTTTGATACCTGCACGGATTTTCCTCCTTCTTCTGCGGCTGCCAGTGTGTTTTCCTGCTCCCTCCAGAAGCGGGAACAGGAATTTGTTTTTCTTGTTCCACGCTCTGCGTGAGAACAACATATTGACGCTCTGCGTCATAGCGGGACCCGGGATCGTCCCGGAGGCATTCCTGTGCGGAGCCTCAATGCCATTTGAATTAAGCATTTTCTTCCCCCCTTTCGTAAAAGGGAGCAGGGGAGAAGTTTCATGCTGGCCCTCTGAAAAATCCCCCTCAGTCCCCTTTAAAGGAGGCTGAAGTGTCCGCCCCTTAACGTAATGGCATTGACGCTCCGGCCATTGATCTTGCGCAGGCCGAATGTTTGGCACTTTTCTTTTCCGAAACAACCTGCGCGGTAAAGAAGCGGTACGGATTTTTTTGTCAGAATCTTTTCAAAACCGGACTGAATTTTTTCAGGAACGCTTGAGCATCATAATTATCCTGATCTCTGTAATATTACAATTTATCATGTTATATAATTTTTTGCATAAATTATGCCACAGCGTGGAAAAAATCAAGAATAATTTTTTTGCCTGATGATGAAGACAAAAAAATGTTATATTTCAAAATATTAAATCCATTAAAATGTGTTTTTTCTGGGCCGTAATAAAAATATGCTGTTGATTTCTGTTTTACGATATGGTAAAAAGTCAAAATCGGATTTTGGAGATCAAGATAATATGCCGGTATGGGATGTTATCTTGATCTGTATAATCACTGGTTGCCCGGACGCTTCGCGCCGGCTGCAACAGCAACAGATGACCATCCGCAGGCCGTTCGGCGCAAACGCCTCACAACCTGCGGATGCAGCGGACTCTGTCTGCGCCGAACCGTTTGCCGCGGACCTCGCCGCTGATCCGCCGCCGTTAACCTTTAGCTTTACAAACAAAAGGAATGCAAAATGATTAAAAATTTGTTTGGTTTTGCTATGTTTTGCTTTCTATTGTGGATGTGGTGCTGCAAAGTCTAAGTCAATCACACCTTATCAGTTTGACAACAATTTTAAACTAAATTTTCTTTGTCAAAGGAAGCTACGGTTGAAATCCCAGTGGAAGTTTTAGATACGATAAAAAATCAGATACAAGAAGGTCTGACTGAACGTAATCTGTTAGCCACAACGACAGATAATGAAAGTCACGTAAAGCTGAGGGTATTATAACCTCTTACCGAATGAGGCCAGATGCGGCAAGATTGATGGTTGGTATCATGGCCGGGTGTGATAATATAAAGAGTAATGTGACCATTTCTGACTCAGCAGAAAAACAAAAAATCGGCGAATCAGAGGTCTCTATCGATGAATGCGATGCTTGGGGTGTTTCATCACAGGTAATTAAGAAATTCAGTGAGGGTGTTGTAAAATATTTGGCTGGAGAATAATCATTATTATTGTTTTTAGTGATACCACCTAATGATAAGGCGAACCCGTCGCTCCAGTGGATTCGGTTTTGCTCCGCTATGCTCCGCAGGCGAACCGCTGGTGTCGTTATACTCTTGATTTATAAAATAAACATTATTGTATAAAAACGAATTGATGATTCTTATAATACCAAATCGACATTGGTGCTTGCAATACACACCCTTAAGTTAAAGGCAAGAGAGTGTCCCGAACTGAAAGTTTGTGACAATTGAAAAAATTCTGAAAATAAAGCCAAAATTCTGTTTCACTTCATTTTGGCACTCCGGAATTGGATAAGCATATTTTCGAGAATGGAGAATTGGCATAATATATAAGTAGTACATAACCAAGTTGCTTTTTATATCTTGCCGTGATAATTTTCTTCTCAAAAAATCTGAGAGGAAAATATCATGGGAATATAAAAAATATGAAGTTGCACTGACTGACGATCAGAGAGCATCTTGAAAAATTCATCACACAGGCAGAAATTCTTCCCGAAAAATTATACGGGCGGATTATTCTGAGCTGCTCAGAAGGCAAGAACATACAGGCCGGATAGCCGACTCGCTGAAAGTCTGTCAGATGACTGTCTTCAACACGGTGAAACGTTTGTCGAAACGGACACGATTTTGCCCATGACGGCAAAACCGTTTCCCGGTCAACCCCGCAAAGTTGACGGAAAAGTTCAGGCGGCAATGATCGCCATTGCCTGTTCGGCTCCGCCAGGGGACACAGTTCATGGACAATGCAGATGATCGCCGAACAAACTGATCGCTCCGCAGGCGTTGGACTCCCATATCCGGTAAAACTGTCCGTCAGTATTTAAAAGCAAAGTCAAACCGTGGAAGAAACAGTGGTGCATCGGCGAACTGAACGGCGAGTTTCTCTGCCGGATGGAGGATATTCCTGATTTTTATGCTGAACCATTACAATCCGGATGAACCGAAAATATGCTTCGATGAAAAACCGTATCAACTCACCGACCATATTGCCGGGCCTCTGCCGCCGGAACCGGGTGTGCCTGGCGGGTGGATTATCATTATAAACGCGCTGCGGTGTATGCAACCTCCTGTGCGCCGTTGAACCGGCAACGGGAAAACGGATGGTCAGAATCACGGAACACCGCACCGTCAGGATTATGCCCGGTTTATGGGGAACTGTCCGAACTTTGGCCCGATGCCAAAATCTAACCGGTGCAGGACAGTCTCAACACTCATTCCGGCGGTTCCTTCTGTGAAACATGATGCTGAAACCGCCCTGGACTGCAAACCGGTTTGAGTCATTTACACTCCAAAAAGAGGGGAGTTGGCTCAATATGGCTGAAAGTTGAGCTTTCGGCACTCTCAAAGAACTGCCTTGATCAAAGAATTCCATCGGTTGAAAAATTACAGCAAATCCTTTCGGTTCGGGTTCAGGAACGCAATAATGCCTGTGCAAGAATTGACTGGCAGTTTTCAGCCACCGATGCAGGAGAACAAGTTTAAACGATTCTATAAAAACTAAATTGGTTGTGTAGTAGTTCATGGAATATTCCTTTTAAAATTGAAGAACTAAACATTTTCATTAATAATTGCACATTTCTTAATACAAAAGGAGCAATTTAAATGTATAAATCTTATATAAAAATTTTCAAAATTCAACTTATTGGGATGATGGCAAAAATCGTATAAGTAGAAATATAGCAAAACAAGCAAGAAAAGTGCAATAGTTCTTACAACAAAAAGGCATCTAAAATTGAAATTGGTCAATTAATTCATGGAAGAGTATATAAAATAACTAAACAAGGTGCATTTGTTGTTTTTGAAAATGGAATAACAGCTTTTTGCATATATCACAAATATCAGATAAGTGGCTTAATCATCCCACTGAAAAAATTAATAAAAATGACACATTATTACTTAAAGTAATTTCAAAAAATAAAGATTATCAAGGAAAAATATCAATAAAAGTTAGAATTGCGAATTAAAAAAATAATGTTTCTGAAAACAGGTATAAAAGCACAGTACACGACCAATCTGAATCTTATAGAGGAGAAACTGAATTTTTCAAAAAATTCAATTTCTTTAGTTGGTCGTATGCTAGGCACACAAGGTTCCGGTCATAGTGCTCCTCCGCACTTTTGCGCCGGTTAGCTTAGCGTTAGCCGCAACGAAAAAAACATATTGAGATTCGGAATTATGAATAATAGTTATGAAGAGTTGAATCCATCCGTAGTCATTCCTGCTACATTTATTAATCTTGTATCAGAAGTTTTTGGTGAAACTAACACTGGACTCAGCGGGAGCGAAATAGCCAAAATTTGCATGCTTATGCAATAGACTATAATATTGAAATTGCCTTATCCAGAATATCCGTTCCCATTACAGTTATCTAATAAAAGAACTGCGCTAAAGAAAAAATTTACACGCCTTTTCGTCAGAACAGCAATTTAAAATAATAAAAGAACTTTGCGAATTAGAGCGTTTAAAGAGAATAGAAATGTGAAAAGATTTGAAAATCAAACTGATTACAAGATACGGACGCTCTTGACTCAGGACACATCTATCAGAAACAATAAACGAGACTCTAATTGACAGAAACAAAACACTGGCTGACTGATTACCTTGATTCATTAAAACTTTATGAAGAAGCGTTAAATAAATTTGAGAATAAAATTTTTCAGAGAAATCTTCTTGATGATTTAAGATTGTCTTTGGAAAAATTGTTGCGAAGCCTCTTACGACAATAAAAAATCTCTTGAAAATCAACTATCAAACATCCAGGAGTTTTGCAAAAGAACGCAACTGTTCAAAAGAACTAAATAATATGTTTGTAAAATTAATAGATTATTATTCAAAATATCAGAATACATATATAAAACACACGACGATTCTGTTATTGAGAATGAAGTAGAAATTATTTTGAAATTACATGTTCATTTATGAAATTTTTGATTAGAATAAAATAATGCGGCTAACCCGTCTGTGCAGTGGGACGGGCTATCGCCCGCCACTGAACTTGTTGTTATGAGTACCAAAAAATAAAGAGAGATTAATTGATTCAGATTGGAGAAAATAAAATGGAAATTCATATTGACCAAGAAAAAGTTTTGATTTAAAAACCAATTTTCCAAAGCTATATTTTGGATTTAGCGGAATGATAGGCCCCCATATGTGCTATTAGATTATTATAAACTTACTATTGATGATAATCTACTGAGATTATGGGAAATATATAGCCATTATTTCATTGAAGTTGAATGGTTAAAAGAATTACGTAAAATATGCGGCGTTGATGAGAAGGAATTTATGAAAAGCATATTGTCTGACCCGGATTTCAATTCACGATATAATTCCGGAAGGTCAAAGAAATTTGAAGAGTTATTGACCCAATATATTTAAAACACCCTTAATAATTAATCGGTTTTAAAAATAAAATTAGAAAGTTATTGATATATAATATAAATCAACCGTTTTGACACATTCAATGAGGTAAAAAATGTTGACCCTGACTATTCCGGATAAACTGACAGACAGAATAAACGAATTTGCACGAATAGTTTGCCAGACACCCGAAGAATTTATTATTGAACTTATTCAGGAGCGTATAGACCATGACAGCGCCTACAGTGAGACAGCCTATCTTGCAAAATCGGAGACAAACAGAAAACGTCTTGACAGGGCTGTAAAGGATATTAAATCCGGCAAATATGAATCACACGGATTAATCAATGATTAACTGGCATCTTCAGGCATGGGAAGACTATCTTTACTGGCAGGGTGAGGACAGGCGGATTCTTAAGCGCATCAATGTGCTGATAAAGGATATTTTGCGAAATCCCTTTGCCGGAATCGGAAAACCGGAACCGCTTAAACATGAGTGGCACGGATTTTGGAGCAGACGCATCAATGATGAACACAGACTTGTTTATACTATTCAGGACGGACACCTTATTATAGCACAATGCCGATACCACTATGATAAATAAGAAGGATAGACGCTAACCAAGCGGTCGAGCGGACGGGGCGGATAAGCCGCCCAGCCGCTCACCTTGTTGGTTAGGTTCTGTTGATATTTTTATAACATGCGAGCCAATTGCAAAAGTCCGTCTTCGTCATTCCGGCGAAAGCCTGAATCCGTTAATTTCAGCACATTCCGGATACTGACTTTCGTCAGTATGACGGTTTTGGCGGGTTTTGAAATTGCCTCATCCTGAATTTAATCAACCCGCCTGATCTGTTCCTGCACAGATTTGACAACTTTTTAAAGGTTGTCAAATCTTTGGTGTTTTCTTTTCAGGAAACAGCCTTATGCACCGCCTCCGCCCCCCAATACTGCGTAGAGTTTCACCTGAGTTGGCAAGCTTTGATGACGCAGCATGACCAGTCCCTTGTTGTGCACTGTAAAGATTTCTCTGTCATCCAGCACACCGAGATAACTGTCCATTCCCTTTTCATAAAGTGCGTTTTGATATGCGGTGTGGTTTCTGAAACTGCCTCCACCAAAGACTGTTGCGCGGACAGGCGTTTGTCTGCCATGCTGTTTGCCGCCAGCGTATCCGCGACCTCCCGGAACGCGGTCTGAATTGCCTTTTCATACTGGCCTGGGCAATTTTCCTTTCCACTTTTGCCGCATCATAGGCAGACCAGAGTCTGGCATCAAAATCGGGGTGGTGATCTGGGGCGCAAACAGCCAAATTCCTGATCCTGAAGCAAAAAGTCCTGAAAGTTCCGCTCGTTCCCACAGTGCTTGTCAGGGCAATGGGGAAAAGCGCAGAGCCTGGCTGCGCCGATCTCAGCATTGGCCCTTGAGCCGGTGCTCGGCAGAGATAATGTCCGAGACGCAGCAGCAGCACTTCGAGGAAAGTCCTGCGGAAATCTCCCCAAACGGTGCAAGTCCGGACAGATTCCGGCAGAAGCTCAGGGCGCAGGCGCACCAAGGAGAAGATTCAGGCATTTTCATCAGTTGCAACCTGTTGCTGATACCGGAATACATCACCGCGCACTTTCCACTCTGAGTCTGCGCGGCGCAGATCTCAGTTCCTGAGCCATTCCCACCTCACACCGCCTTTTGATCAGTCTGCCAGCTTTTTTCCTGTGCTGCAAGGTGGCGTCTGCCAGTTTGCGGCTCCCGTCTGCAGCCAGGGCAAGCCAGGTGTTTTGCCACCAGGATACAAGAAGAATCTGCGCTTTCTCTGGGCTTCCACAGTTGCCATGTATCCTCCACAGCTTTTTCATTCAGCTGCGGATGCGCCCGAAAAAATCCAGTTCTATGACGTGACGCCGACACCGACACTGTACTGTCTCTGTGTCTGACTTACCGCGATGAGAGATCCGCGGAACCCTCTGAACGCTCTGGTTTGCGCACTGACCGAGGGATACACTTCTGATCTCTGAATCCGGTACAGGCAAAGGCTTTTTCCACATTCAGCGCGGCCAGACGCAGATCCCGGTTATTGAGCAGAGAGAGTTCAATGACCTGTAGGCGAGTTTTTCATCAGAAAAGACCCTTTCCTGTGGCTTTTCATCAGCCCCAAAGTGCATTTGCCAAACCTTTGTTTTCCCCGTAAAGGCGGCCCAGCCACTGGCCGATGGGCGCGGCAGGTCTTTCATAAAGGGGAACAAAAGAGCAGCCGGACACAAAGATCAGCACCGCCAGTATCACGGAAAGTTTTCCTGTCATTATTTCACCCTCCGAAGGCACTGCATGGATCTGCATGTGCGGTTCATTCTGCTTTCCCTTAAACAGACGGTAAATCAGAACAAAAAAGAGCGGAATGAAGAAAAGGTCTATGAATGTCGCGGAGACCATGCCTCCGGCAACTGCCGTGCCAATGGCTTTCATGGCTCCCGCGCCTGCGCCTGCGGCAATGGCAAGGGCAGAACTCCGGAAGAAAAAGGCCAGTGAAGTCATAATGACCGGACGGAGCCAGTTCTTGCCGCACCCAGGGTTGCTTCAAGGAGTCCGTCCCCATGAGCCATTCTGTCCTTGGCAAACTGAATGATCAGAATCGCGTTTTTGGTGGTCAGACCCAGAGTTGTGAGAAAACCGATCTGAAAATACACGTCATTGGGAAGTCCCCGCCAGGAACTGGCAACGGTTGCGCCCAGAAGTCCCAGAGGCAGCATGAGCAGGTTGGCAATGGGAATGGCCCAGCTTTCATACAGGGCTGCCACGCACAGAAAAATGACCAGAATGGAAAATGCGTACAGCAGCGGAGCCTGCGCGGTGGACATGCGTTCCTGATAGGAAAGACCGGTCCAGTCAAATCCGATTCCCTGGGGCAGTTTTGCCGCGAGTTCCTCCATTGCCTGCATGGCTTCGCCCGAACTTCTGCCTGCTGCGGGTTCTCCCTGTATGTTCATGGACGGAAACGCGTTGAAGCGCTCCAATCTGGGAGAGCCGGAGGTCCATCTGCCTGTGGCAAATGCGGAGAATGGAACCATTTTGCCGGAAACATTGCGGACATAAAGTTTGTCCAGATCCTTTGGCAGCATACGGAACTGCGCATCTGCCTGCACATAGACCCGTTTGACCCGTTCTGCCTGAATAAAGTCATTGACATAGGAACTGCCGAACGCGGCTGTGATGGTGCTGTTGATGGAGCTGATGGGGATTCCCAGCGCACCTGCCTTTTCCCAGTCCACATCCACACGGTACTGGGGAACATCTTCCATGCCGTTGGGACGGACACGCGCCAGGTGCGGATTTTGTGCGGCCATGCCAAGAAGCTGGTTTCTGGCCCCCATGAGAGCCTCATGCCCCAGACCTCCTTTGTCCTGCAACTGAAAGTCAAATCCTGTGGCATTTCCCAGTTCCATTACCGCAGGCGGGGGAAAGGCAAAGATCATGGCTTCGCGAATTTGGGAAAAGGCTCCCATGGCTCTGCCTGCCACAGCCCTGACTTTCAGATCCGGACGTTCCCGAAGATGCCAGTCTTTGAGACGGATGAATGCCAGCCCCATGTTCTGCCCCCGGCCCGCGAAACTGATGCCTGAGACCGTCATGCAGGAAGCCACTGCCTCTTCTTCCTTTTCCAGAAAATAGGTTTTGACCCTGTTTTCCAGAACAGCCTTGGTCTGCTCCAGAGTGGCATTGGCCGGAAGCATGACCTGACACATGATGATGCCCTGATCCTCATCCGGCAGATACGCGGTGGGCATTCTCATAAACAGATATCCTACCGTGACCAGAATGATCAGATAGATGAAAATATAGCGGAATTTGCGGGAAAAAGACCAGTTGACCAGTTTCACATACCGATCCCTGATCCGGAAAAAGGTTTTGTCAAACCATCGGAAAAAGGGGCGCATGAAAAAAATCGCATGTTCTGCCGCGTCATGTCCGGGCGCAACCGGTTTGAGAAAGGAAGCGCAAAGCACGGGCGTCAGAATCAGAGCCACTGTCACGGACAGGAGCATGGAAGAAATGATGGTGACAGAAAACTGCCGGTAGATGATGCCGGTTGATCCCTGAAAAAAAGCCATTGGCCCGAAAACTGCGGAAAGCACCAGACCGATGCCGATAAGTGCGGCTGTGATCTGATCCATGGATTTGGCGGTGGCCTCCCGCGCGGAAAGTCCCTCCTCGGTCATGATGCGTTCCACATTTTCCACCACCACAATCGCGTCATCCACCAGAAGACCGATGGACAGAACCATGGCAAACATGGTCAGCATGTTGATGGAAAATCCGAAAAAGCTCAGAGAGGCAAAGGTTCCCAGCAGAACCACCGGAACCGCAATGGTGGGAATCAGGGTGGCGCGGATGCTTCCCATGAACACATACATGACCAGAAAGACCAGAAGAACCGCCTCAATCAGGGTTTTGACCACTTCCATGATGGCAACCCGTGTGAAGGGCGTGGTGTCATAGGGATACACCACCTTCATGCCGGCCGGAAAATACCGGCTCATTTCTTCCATTTTTGCCTTGACCGCATTCGCGGTATCCAGCGCATTGGCTCCCGCGGCCTGACGGATGGCCATGGCCGCAGCAGGTTTGCCGTTGTAATAGCCTTCTATGTCATAGGTCTCGGTTCCCAGTTCGGTTCTGCCGATGTCACTGACTCTGACCACAGAACCGTCCGGATTGATGCGAACCGGAATATTGGCAAATTCCTCGGGATTTTTCAGCATGCTCTGCACCATGATGGATGCATTCAGCCGCTGTCCCTTAACCGAGGGAGATCCGCCAAACTGACCTGCCGAAACTTCCGCGTTGTAGGCGCGCAGCGCGGTCACCACATCCGCTGTGGTCAGCTTGAACTCGGTCATCCGATCCAGATTGAGCCAGATGCGCATGGCATACTGGGAACCGAAATTTTCCACCTCTCCCACGCCCGGAACCCGTGCAAGAATTTTTTCCAGGTTGGACTGGGAATAATCCCGCAGATCATTTCCGTCCATGCTCCCGTCTTCGGAAATCAGACTCACAATGATCAGATAATTGCGGGTGGCCTTTCCCACAGACACGCCCCGGCTTTGGACCACATCCGGAAGACTGGCCAGCGCGAGCTGCAGTTTGTTCTGCACCTTGGACCAGGCCACATCCGGATCCGTTCCGGGAGCAAAGGTCATTTCAATGCGGGAACTTCCCGAAGAATCACTGGTCGCGGACATGTAGATCATGGATTCCAGACCCGTCATTTTCTGCTCAATGATCTGGGTCACGCTCTTTTCCACGGTTTCTGCGGAAGCGCCGGGATAAAATGCGCTGATATAGATGGACGGCGGCGCAATGGGCGGATACTGGGAAATGGGCAGATTATAGATCGCCAGCCCGCCCAGAACCATGATGGAAATGGCAATGACCCAGGCAAACACCGGCCGATCCAGAAAGAATCGTGAAAGCATTGTTTTTTCCTCCCTTACTTTGATGGAGCCGGAGTTTTGTCCGGATTCTGCTGTTTTTCAGCCGGCTGGGCAACTCGCACACCTGCACCGGGTCTGACTTTCTGCAGTCCTTCCACAATGATTTGGTCGCCGGGTTTGAGACCGGAGGTGACAAGCCATTTGTCCCCAAGAGATCGGTCAAGAAGCAGAGGAGCCTGTTCCACTTTGCTGTCAGCATTTACAAGCAGGGCAGAGGGATTTCCCTTGTAATCGCGGGACACAGCCTGCTGGGGAATCAGGATGGCCTGATCATTGACTCCCTCCTCCACAACTGCCCGCACAAACATGCCGGGCAGAAGCATATCATCAGGATTGGGAAAAACAATGCGCAGAGTCACGGAACCTGTGGTCGGATCAACCGTGACATCCTGAAACTGCAATTCGCCTTTTTCCGAATAGACGGTGCCGTCTTCCAGAATCAGAGAGACCTGACTGTGACGGGATTCCTTCCTGCTCAGGCTTCCGGACTGCACACGCTGCCTGAGGCGCAGCAGTTCCGTGGTGGACTGGGGCACATCCACGTAAATGGGATCCAGTTGCTGAATTGTGGAAAGTGCAATCGGCTGATAGGCAGTCACCAGACCGCCTTCCGTGATGTTTGATTTGCCGATGCGTCCGGAAATGGGCGCAGTGATTTTGGTGTAGCCCATATTGATCTGCGCGGTTTTCAGCGCGGCTTCTGCCTGCTGAATGCCTGCTTCAGCCGAAGATATGGCTTTGCGGTCGCTTTCCACCTGTGCTTCAGCCGCCTTCAGTCCCGCCTGCGCGACCTGTGCCTCAGTGACATACTGATCGCGCTGACTCACGGAAACCGCTTTGTCCAACAGCAGTTCCTCGGCTCTTCTGCGGTTGGTGCGTGCAAGATCCAGCACGGCTTTCTGTTTGGCAACACCGGCAAGACTTGCAGACAAGGCAGCCCGTGCCCGCTTGGCAGATTCCTTGGCTACAGCAAGGTTTGCCTGTGCATTGTCCAAAGCTGCCTGAAACGGGGCAGGATCAATTTCATAAAGCACCTGGCCCGCTTTGACCTCAGCGCCTTCCGCAAACAGGCGTTTTTGAATCAGCCCGTTGACCTGGGGACGGATTTCCGCGACACGCAGCGCGGATGTGCGGCCCGGCAGTTCCGTTGTCAGGGTGATTTTCTGCATCTCAACGGTCATGGTGACAACCTCCGGTGCCGGGGGAGCCTGCTGCGGAGCCTGAGTCTGTTTCTTATTCTCGCATCCTGTCAGAAAAAGACCGGACAGGACAAACAGAAATGCACCCCATTTCAGGGAATTGGGAAAAATTTGTCTGATCTGCATTTTTTCTTCCTTAAAATATAATTGAATTAACGTGCTGAAAACATATTTGCAATCACCGGGCAATGAGGCCCCTGAAAAGAATGTTCAAAATTATATCCGGATCTTCCGGGCATGGATACTGTTCCGGGGATTCCATCCAGAGAACCAGAAACGAATTGCACAGACTGTCGAGCGCAACAGCCAGATGATAGGGCTCTCCAATCTTCTGAAACATGTTCTTTTCCATGCCGCTTTCAAAAATTGCGGCAAGTGTGTGCATAAACTTTTCATACCGTTGGCGGAGTTCCTTATCCAGTCCGGCTTTGATATTGAAGGTGGCCTCGCGGGTTTCGGCAAAATACAGGCGGATGACCGCGATATTTTCCCGAAACACGGTGTTGTGGACTCTTACAAAACTGCGAAGTTTTTCAACCTCATCATCCGCCTCTTCCACAGCCTTTGAGATTTCCTCATGGAATCTGTCAGAATTTTCAATAATCAGTGCCTGATAAAGATCCTTCTTGTTTTTGAAGAATTTGTAAAGGGTTCCCACCGCATACTCTGCCTCCTTTGCGATCTCGTGCATGGCCACATTGTGAAATCCCTTTTCCGAGAACAGTTTCAGGGCAGCGGCAAGTATCTCCCGGCGCTGCCGGAGCCGGTCTCTTTCACGCCGTGAGAGTTTCTGTTTCTGCATTGTTTTTCCTCCGTGTACGGTTGCCTGCGTGTGTGAATCTGACGTCAGGTTTGAATATGTGACACAAAGTTCACTTTATGACAGACATGTTCGGATGTCAACCGGAAATTTGGGATCCGGCCAATTTTTTCGATTCAGGAGTTTTTCGGATGAGTTCAGATTTTTTTAAAATAACAGAAAGATAGCAGGAAGCAGGCAGGATGGGCAAAATCGTCTGCCGGAGATCCGTACTGTTCCGGCTGGAAAGCGGTTTTTTCCACTGACTGAAGGATCGCAAAAATGGAGCAGAGCGGTTTTTGCACAAAAAGAAAAAATTTGGGAAAAATACCATAAAGAAATGTCTGATACCAAATCGCTGTTGAAGTTATGCAATATCTTCTGCCGGTTCTCCGGAAAAACCGGAATTTTCCAAAAAATCTGGTTGTTTGAATACCCGAAAACTTTCGGCTGTGCAGAAAGCCCTGCATCAAATCAATGGAGAATCGGTATGACAGATTGCTCAGAGGCAGCAGATCAGAACCGTTTGCAGTCCACAAGAGCCGCTGCTTTCCGAAGTTGTGTGCCGATGCTGAATTCCGAGAAACAGATTTCATCCCCTTTTTCCTGATCTTCAACAAGGATGTTCATGGCATTGACAAACATTCGGATCGGTTCCGGCCTGACAAACTGCTCAGGATGATACAGCAGATCCGTAACCCTGCTGAGATAATCTTCCGGTTCATCAGTTTCTGTCCGGACTTTTGCAATTTTTTGCTCAAGCTGCTCCAGCACCTCAAGTGCTCCGTCCGGAATCTCTGTATCCTGTCTGCCTGGAAAAAGAGAGTTTATACTGTGAAAACGGGCATCCCGGATATGCAGCTTCATCTCAAGCAGATGTTTTTGTGTTTCCATTTCCTTTTTCCACTCTGTCAGAGAAAGCATATCTTCCAGAGCATGGGTTGCCAGCAGTTCCAGCATACGCAGCGACAGTTCTTTTCGGGTTTCCTCTTCCGAAGTCATGGGAGCCACAATCTGATGATCAGAAAAGTCAATACTTGTCTGAAGCACATCTCTTTTCAGGAGTTCTCCTTCCATTTCGGTTCCGAAAATCTGTCTGTCCCTGCGGGTCATCACCAAAAGCGCACAGCATCCGGGAGCATTTGTTTTATCAAAAAATTCTTTCAGTGTCCTGTCTTGGGAGAAAAAATCTGCAAACTGCCTGTTATCCGGGAATACTGTCCGGATAAAGGGATTCGTATCCCACGAATCCTCTTCAACCGAAACAGGAGCGGGCATCTGAAGGATCAGATCGTCTGCAAACTTCAGTGTGTGTTCCACTGCGGGCATCAGTTTTTCCCGGTAATCCGGCACATAATGAATATTGGGATGACTGAGTTTGACAACAAGACTGACTGCCTCCCGCAATTCATCACAGGGATGGATTTCCTCTTTGCATGATTCACCGAATCTGTCGTGAAATTTTGTCAAAAAATTGAACAGTCCCATTTGTGGCCTCCTTTTTGTGAGAAAAATCTGACAAAGACAGGGGCAGACATATGAGCTTGTCTCTCATGCCCTGAGAGATTCTGCTCCTGCATTGCCTGTCCGCCGCGGGCTGCTTCACGGTTTTGTGCATCTGACGCCATATTTGAATTGATGACATATAATTCATTTTATGACGCAGATATTCAAATGTCAATGGGAAATTTCTGCCCTGTCCCAAACTGGCTTCCGTCAGTCACTCAGCATCAGTCACTCAGCATCGATGAACTCTGTCAGAAGAGAAGTTGGTTTTCAACTATTTGATTTTCAAACAAACGGTTTTGTGCAATGCAACGTTCACTTCCATAAAAACCAACAGATTAAAATTCAAGTGTGCAGTACCGGTTTGCCATTGAAACCATGCTTTCTGCCAAGTTTATTTTATACCAATTCCCCATTGAAAAGATACTTGCAAGCAGGAAAAAAAGAGGTTTCCGTGTGTTCAAAAAACCGGATTTTTCGGAAAAATCCGGTTTTTCTGAAAAACTTGTGTTTCAGATCAATGGCGAATTGGTATTATAGTATTTTCCTCAACTTTTGTCCTTTCTGGCTGTGCAAAAAAACGCTCCGCTCAATTTTTGCATTCCTCCCTCCTGTTCTGCAAAGAACAAAAGTTGGTAAAAGAACTGTATGTTGACGAAGCGGTGTTTTCCCCTGATCCCGGATGCGCCTCCTCTTTTTCTTTTGCCGGCGACGCAATGTCTGTTTTGCCGTTGACTGTTTCATATTTACTGATATAATTATCTGTCGAAACGGACAATAATCGCAGTCAAAAATCACAGATGTCTGTTTTGGCAAAGCTGCGCTTTCAGTTCGGGAATCTTCCGCTCCTTAACTTCAATCACATTGATCAGGAAACAGAAATGAAATTTCAAAATGAAAAAACATATCTTTGTTTTTCTCCTTCTTTTTTTATGCGGATGTGCGGTTGAACCGACCCGGATTCACACCAAAGACGGGAAGCAGTACGGACGCACTCACGGCATTTTCCGGGAAAGATGGTATGATTACTGGCACGCGGCCCTTTCCTGTATGGAAGGGGATTTCCGGGCAGAGGCACTGGAAATGCTCAATTATGCCCTTGCACAGCGGAACCGGGATCAGGGCATGGCCCGGGCATTCGGAATGCACTGCACGGACTGTTTTCCCCACCGGGAAAAAGGCATTCTTTTGTATCCTGCCGGAGATAATGAATCCGCAAAAAAAGAACTGGAACTTTCCTCACGCAGTATCCCTCAGCCAAGGCCCGTTTTTATCTGGACAAAGTGCGCATCTGCATCATGGAAAGGGAAAAAAGCCCGCGTTCCGCTCCCCGTCTGACTGTCCGCATTCCGGACAGCATTGCTGATGCTTGAGGAGAACTGCGGACACGCGCAGACAGGATATTTATGGAGGGCAGGGCTGAAGATCCGCAGTTTGTATCACAGCTCCCCGGATTTGATCCACTATCAAAAATTTTCAGGAACAGATTATGTTTTTGCAAAAACTTGCGCAACTGCTTGAAGGGCCTCAGCACCCGGACAGAGAGTTTCTCCTTTCCGGACTGAACTATGCCCATGTCTATGCTTTGGCTGCGGATATTCGCGATGCCATGAAAGGTGAGAGCATCTGCTGCCTGTGCACTGAAGACAGGAGCCTTGTCATGGCCTCGGTTCTGGCTGCCCTTGGCACAGGTGTCAAATTGATTCTGCCCCATTCCTTTTCCGTGCAGAAACTTGCGGAAATCCGGGATATACAGGATTTCCGCATGATCATTTCCGATCAGGAACGGGATTTGGCGAAAGGGATGAAAACTGTGATTCCCCGGCCGGATTCCGCCTATTTTTCCCCTCCGGTCCCTTCCATTTCTCCGGATGCACCCATTGTTTCCTTTTTCACAGGCGGTTCCACCGGCCGACCAAAGATTTGGCAAAAAACGCCCCGCAATCTTTTTGCGGAAGCATTTTTCCATTCCCGGAAAAATGCGTTTTCCGAAAAAGATTGTTTTCTTTCCACGGTTCCGCCGTATCATATTTACGGATTTCTTTTTTCCGTGCTGGTTCCCTTTGTTTCGTCCTCATCCCTATGGCCTGAAACCTGCACATTTCCCCAGCAAATCCGGATGGTTTTAACAGATCAGGAAATCACTGTTCTGGTCAGTCTGCCTGTGCATTACCGGGCATTGGGCAGTGAGGAAATCCCTGAAAACAGGCTCCGCCTTGCTCTTTCCTCTGCCGGGAAACTGGATGAGGCAGACGGAGATCGCTTTTACGCGCAGACCGGCACAGGTCCGACAGAGATATACGGATCCACGGAAACAGGCGGAATTGCCTCCCGTTGCAGGGCGGCCGGAGAGAAATCCCTTCAGCCTTTTGATGTGATTGACTGGAAAATCACGGATGAAATTCTGCATGTCCGGTCTGATTTTCTCTCTCCGGGAATGGAAAGCGATGCACAGGGATATTTCTGCACCGGAGACCGGGCGATTGGTGCGGAAAATGGAGGTTTTTATCTTCTGGGACGGGCAGACGGCATTGTGAAGGTGGGGGGCAAACGGGTGGATGTGGAGGAAGTGGGGGAAAAACTGAAACAGATTCCCGGAATTGCCGATGCTGTGGTGATTTCCCTGCCGGATGCATCCGGAAGAGAAAATGATCTGGCTGCGCTGGTGCAGGGAAATATGGATTTGGAAACCTTCAGAAATGCAGCATCCCAAGTTCTTGAACCATATGCCATGCCCCGGAGAGTCTGTTTTGTGGAAAAAATTCCCCGCACATCAGCGGGGAAATGTGACAGAAGCGCAATGGTGAAATTCTTTCAGGGGGAAAGAAAAAGAATAGATGCTGAGGAAGAGCAGCATTGATTTAAAACTGAATCATGCTCCACAGGCAGATTTTTTTAACCACAAAGCTCACAAAGTCTTTCACAGAGGACACAAAGTTTTTTCCGTGTTCTTTGTGTCCTTTGTGGCTGAACCCGCAAAATAATACCAATTCTCCATT
>JAWKPW010000054.1:0-38578 GCA_041390465.1 Desulfobacterales bacterium
GACCTGCGGATCAACGCCGGATTTGTTTTCAGCATGGGCAGCGGAAAAAAGGAGAAGGAAAAACAGTAAAATCAAAGATTTTTTATAATATTGATTCATTGGCATCACTTTCATTTAATCCGAAACGCCGAAGCGGTTGTAATTTAAAATTTCATCCGGAGAGCGCAAATCCATATCCGGAAGAGAACTGCAGTGTTTTGATATTTTCATTATTTCTTTAAAAGGAGCTGAAATGCCCAGCCACCTTCTTTGATATATTTCAAGAGTGTCATGGCTTGTATGAATAAAGAAGAGATCACGCTGCGGATAGAGTTTTTTTAATTTTCTGTATTGCTTCATGGCAGAAGCCCCGTCGCTGCATGATTCCATAACAGCCAGATCATCAAACTGTATTTTGTTTTCATGGGTTGTGCGGGGCCTGAAGCCTTCAATCAGAACCCATTTGTCAGGATATGCTTTGCGTATGTCCGTCCATTGCATAGGAAACTCTCCTTTTTATATGAAAGATAACAATATTGTTATTCACTCACTGTCTGCAGAACATAAGCATATAATTTCTGATCAATCCAAAATCCGGCATCTTTCATCAGACAGTCCATAAGCGGTTTTACAGCATGAAGCAGATTTTTATTTTTTGCATCTGTCAGTATTCCCAAAAGTCCCAAACATTTAAGTCCTGAACGGGAACATGCCTGTCTTCCTCTGCGTTCATCCATGAGAATTATATCTGCTTTTATTTCAAGTGCAAGCGCAATGGCTTCGGCTTCGCCGGGATCCAATTCCGATTCCAGTGAATCAGCCATTACACGGTTATTAAGCTGTCTTGTTTCAATCCAGTCAGATGTTTTTACTTCTTCAGAACCGGCCTGTCCTGCTCCGATGATGGCAATTTCTTCAAAAACCGCATGGGGTATGATAATTTTTCCATAAAGATGTTTCAACAGTTCAATTTGGCTGATGGCAGCAAGATTGATGATCGGGGAAGTGTTGCTGACGATAATCATAGCCGCCCAATACCCTGCAGGGTTTTTATATCAGATTCAAAATCAGCAATATCATAATGAACCGGAATCCGCCTTTCGGCAATCAGGCGCTGAAACTGTATCTGGCTCATGCGGGCAAGTCTGCTTGCCTGTCCCAATGTCATTTTGTCTTTCTGATAAAGCAATACTGCGATTTCCTGGAATAATTCATCCTCTTCCATTACAGACCGGTTTGTCAGAGCATCTGTATCTCCGTGAACCTGTCTGCTCTGGTTCTGATTTCAGATACATTCATGCTTTTTTCTGCAAAATCGCTGACAGGTTTTATATAAACGCCCTTGTTGTATTCTATGAATTCCACTTTTTTTCCTTTGATCATCTCAAACATCGCAACAGGAAGCGTTATCTGATTTGATTGAATTGTGAGTGTTTGCATTGAAAAATCCTTTCATTTAAGGCAGTAGCATGTTTTCGGAAATGTGTTCACATGCCGCTCCTGACGGATGCTCTTATTGCCGTTATGGAATCTGCTGATATTGCTATTACAACTTAATATCATGCCATTGTCCTCAAAGGTGATGGAGAAACAAAATTTGGTGTTGTTCTCTCCGCTTTGCTTAACTGAATGGCTTACAGCGAAGCGTGGGAACGGGTGACATTTCTTTATCTTTACTGGCTCATCAAATGAATCAAACTGTTGCTGTCAGCAGTGGTATAAATGTAGCACTGCTTCCATCTGATGTGGAAATCATTCCAAACAACTCAATAAAATCTCCCTGATTAAAGTAAAAAATATCAGACAGAACCGCTGAATAAGATATTCACTGCATCCGACACAGGCATCATCAGATACCACCGCTATAGTATTCTCCGTTTTTACGCAGGTGAATATTTCCCCATACAAATTTTCCCGGATAATCTTGTCTATATGATAGACTTATATTATACCCAATAATAACCGCTTACCGGCACTGTGTATCCAAAGTTGCTTACATTGTCAAAATTGTTATTCGGGTCATAACTTTCTTGATTAAACTGCACTTTTGTCAGTACTGATGGGGAAAATCCTGACGGACATTTCTGTATGCTCTGGCTTTATAGGGCATTTTTATCATACCCGCCTGAATCGCATACGGCACGCTTGCCATTCTCTGACGGGGAAGCAGTTCTGTTCCCCACACTGACGCCGATGTAGCGGTTATCCTCGGAAAAACAGGTTTGCCGGGAAAGCCGGGTTTTCCCCCAGAGTTACGCTGAATGCCCCGGCTGCTGACATTCACCGTCATTTGCGGATGTCCACAGCGATTGGCCTGAGCGGTATTGACAGCCGGATAAATCCGGAAAACCATCTTTTTACTGCCTGTCACGGATTTCTTGCGGAATCATTCAGGTTCTGATAATTGAACAGTGCCGGGCTTGCAAAGGACAGGGAAGGAACCATGACCATTCCGGCAACCATAAGCAAACAATAAAACAAACCTTTTTTTCATAACTGCCTCCGTTTTGATTTCACTTTGATTTCTTTTGGCAGTCCGGAATTTCCGATTCCAAAAATGAGACAAATCAAATGAACATTATGTAAATCAGCCACGAATGACACGAATCTGCACGAATCGTACAAACCATAATTCGTGTAATTTTTGCAATTGCGGTTGTAATATTAAATCTTCCTGCGTAATGGTGTATATATCATATCCCAGATTTAATCTCAATCTTTTGGCAGGTTGCTTTATGACTGAAAAATCAGACAATGAACCCACTCTTATTTGCTGTTATTTGACAAACTCCCAACCAGCATGAAATACAGTCACATGCTGAAAACTGTTCAACATTGTTCTAAATATTTGAAATATTCGTTCCTGCTCACATTGCTATTTTCATATTTGAAAGAATAATATCCGATCCGTCTCTTGTAAGTCGGGATAATAACCGCAAAATTCCCTCTTCACATATGATTCAGAGGATCCGTCCTGCCGTTCAAAGACAAAACCTGCCTTGATGAAAATACATTCAAGGATTTTCCAGTGAACCGGTGTTATGCGGGGCATATGTTATGGGCTTTTTTACTGGTAAGGAAATAAAGAGGAATATTGATAAAATCTTCCTCTTTCTGCTGATCTTCAGGCTCTGTGGCAGAAACGGATATAAAACCGCATTGCCTGAGAACAGCATCCAATGTATTCCGTTCAAGGCATGAGGTGAAAAACAGGGTTAATGCCTCACATAAATTCTGTCGGGCCTGAAACGCTGTTTCTCCCTGAGAGATAACATCAAGCGCGGGGCATGAGGCAGTATACCATTTTTCTTTTTTCTGAATTTTTGCAGGAAGTCTGACATCCAGCCGCATAGACATTCTCCTTATTTATATTTTTTTGGAAAAGATTTCTGTTTCACTGACATACTCCCCTGTATCTCCCTCTTCCATTGCAGCACCCAGTTTGAAATCCGGAATAGCCTCTGAAACAGCATCTTCAAGCAAATCCTTCCGTTCTGTCAATGCACCGATAACAGCCTGTTTGATAAGTTCAGTAAGATCGGTGCGTGAAATGCTCTGTAATTCCATCTGTTTCATCTCCTTTTTTTCTGCCCGGAATTATTCCTGTGGGCAAACAGATCTTTCCGGGAAAATCGGATATACTGAATACTGAGAAACAAATCTGACAGAATATCTGTGCGTTGTCAACTCTGGTTTTGTGAGTTGAAAACAGATATGCTGTCAGCAGATTCAGCAGGAAGGTCGGTTAACCCGAATCAGTTGACCTGCCATATTTTCAATTTTCCTGATACTGTCATGAATGCGCTGCGCCTGTCCTTTAAAATCCGGATCAAATGTACACGCAACAATACCGCTGTGATCCGGATTGATTTTATGCAGCCGGAAAAAATGCTTACGGTTCATTGTCAAAAGAATTCTCCCATTTTCTGCGGCAAAGGACAATACTGCTTCATCCGGCATGGCATTTCCTGCCATGCCGGTTTCCTGAATGGTCAGAATATCATGCCCCAGTTTCCGCAGTTCCCTGATAACCGGAAAAGGAAAATTTTCATTTGAATATAAGAGATGCATGATTCTCAGCTTTCCTCATTTTCAGATATTTGCCGGTCAGTTTCTTCCCGGTGCAGACGGTAATATGCCCATGCATTGGCAAGGTCTTCGGCTCTGAGAGTCGGATAGGATTTCAAAATATCTGCCTCAGAGGTTCCGAGTTTTTTCGCCTGCACCAGCAGCCATACCGGAATGCGTGTCCGGACAATGCACGGTTCTCCCCCGCATATTTCAGGACTGCTTTCAATGCCTGGGAACACATTCCACATATCCCGCATAATCCACTGAAGCACCTGCGCTTTTTCTGCCGCAGTCATTCTTGGCAGTATTCTTTCAACTTCACTCAATATACTCATATTATCCACTATTTTTATATATGGTTATTGCGAAATCTGATATTCAGAATCTCTCAGAGTTCTTCTTCGTTTCAGCCAATGTCTGAACCGGAATTGACCGTTAAAAAAATCATGAAAATCCTTTAATCCTGTGAATCCCGGTTCAGACAATATCCTCTCAGTTCCCATAACCGATGGTATCAAAAAAGAAATAAATATCGCTGAGTTTGCTGATGGGCACATCGGTCACATTCGGGCCGGAAGCGGATTTTTTGTACAAAATCACTTCCCACAGGGTTGCGGCAACACTGCGGTTGGTGAATTCCGAAACCCAGATTCCCCTCTGACCGGTGGTATCATCATAACGGGGATTCACATTGATAAAAGGCGTAAATGTTCTCAGTGACAGGGGTTGCGGGTCAGCATTGTTCGAATTCATCAGGGCAAGGGGTTTTACCGGATAATAATTTGCCAGTTCCATGTTTCTTCTGTAAAATGTATGGGTTCCCTTTTGTGAAATTTTCAGTATCGGAATGATGTTGCCATAGAATCCGTTGAAATAAATGCTTGCGGTAAAGCCTCTGGTCTGTTCTGTTGAATTGGGATTTGGAACAGTGCCATGCCATATTTTCAGATTGGTCATGGCATAATCCTTAAACACCTGTTGATTGACAGAGGTTGTGAAGGTGAAAACCAGATTGCCTTCGGCATCCAGATGGGAACTGACAAAACGGATATTGTTGCCCTTTCAGTCGGATCAGTGGCCGTAATGCCCAGAATATCTCTTGAAAGACAGATTATCATAAGCCTGCGTCTGAAAGGTTCCTGCCGGATTTTGCATGGCATCATAGGCATAAAGCTCAGGTATTCTCCGAAATCAATTGCAAATCGCAGTTTGAAAATATCGGAAATATTGATCTCCCGAATGCGCCCATGGAAAGACATTCCATCTTTTCCATATTTGTGATTCCAGTGCCTTATTGCCAGATAGCACATATGCCGCAGTTCCCCGGAAACGTTTGGAAAGTTTTCAGCACTATGCTGCTTTGGATCAGGCGGTGAACCGGCAGTTTTTTCTGCCAGTAATTGTCTGTGAATTCCTGTGTTCTGTTGCCAGAGATACAGCAGGTTCTCTCTATGCCGCAGGGCAGGCATCATAGTCGCGACCATTGCATTTTTGTTCTGAACGGCCATATCATCGCCCAGCAAAGCCTCGGCTTCCTGTAGCATCAGGTCTTGACAGCCGAATTGCTATCATTCAGTGCCATTCTGATCTGGAAATCGCGTCGTCCTGTGCAGTTCCTTTTTCTTTCCAAGTCGCTATTTTCAACGTGCCATCCTGAACAATGAAGGTCTTTTCTGTTACCGATTCCTTGCTTTTGCCTTTCACCTCTTTCTTTTGGTTTTGGTTATCTGCACGGCTTTTTTCATTTTTTCCGATACTGATCCAATACCTGCTTCTGCGCTCCGGTGTAGTCTCCTCCAGATTTGAATGGTATTGTTCACCCGCTCATTTTCATAATCATCCGGGTTCCGATGTTTTTATGGCGCAGAACTGCCAAATCCAGATTCGGGATCCGCATCTTTGATCTGCCGGTATTTTGCACCCAGCACACTGTTTCCCGCTGTTTTGGATTTTACGCAGGTTTCAAAATGCAGCCGGGTCCATTTCCATCTGACAGTCATACAGGCCAGATCCGGCATTTTCAAGCAGGATACAAAATCAGATTCAGCAAGTGTAAAAGACTGCATCCGGTCATTTCTGCCAATCCGGTTGACGGCAGGTATGAGGTGTTGAGGGAATGACTGATCCTGTGATTTTGTTCCAGCACATAATCATAATCCCGCTGCCCGTTTTTCAACTGTTTCCAGATACACACAGGAACTGGTTCCGGTGTTCAGTGCGGCATCCGCGAGATTGTAAAGAGAGTCAAAATCGTTCAGCGGCACGTAGCGGTCATCATATCCCAGCGGATTGAGATTGCTGCGGATATTGCGCACCCTGCCGTTTTCGGGCAGGTTCAGTTCCGCAAGCAACTGTCCCCCGCCATAAGCATAAAACTGATCTCCGAGTGTTGTGGAAATGGCGGCCATTTCCAGATAAAGTTCTTCCGCATCCTGCGGAAGGTTGATTTGATCCCCCATAAGCATTTCACGGGAAGCCTTTTCCCGCGCTGCCAGAAACATACGCTGAGAAAGGAAATTGAACAGTTCCCATTCCTCTTTGCCCATCATATGGCCGATGGTGTTCCCGGAACAGCAGAGCGGGGTAAGCCAGATGGATATAAACCTGTCATATCCGTACCGATAATATGCAACGGCTTTTTCCAGTGCATTCACCTGATCATTAATATAATCATCTGCAAAGGGATTGCTCATATTACCGGATTCTTGAGATCAAGGGCGTCAATGAGGAATTCATCACCGAAAATCATGTAATACGGCAAATCCCGACAGCGGTTTTCAGATACGTCAGGGAGTTTGAATAATTTCTTCCACAAGCACGGCCAGCATTTTTATGGCTTCAATAGTTTTTCCTCAATTCCGCTTTGAAACTGTGCGAAACGACGGTTTCATAGTTCTGCTCCGGATACAGCAGCAGATTTTTCAGCCGGTTGTCGCAGACGGGCCGGAAGCACTTGGCAGGCAGTTGTAAAACGTCAGGGAATCTTTGAAATTTTTATTTTGATTCAGATAGGTTGTGGCAGTAGTATAAAGCGTATTAAAATCGCTTTGGGTCAAAGGAGCAAAGGGTTGCATGTTGTGCTTTGAAATGCCGTAAACTGTTCCCTGTAAGCGTTCCCCGCTGGGGGAGATCATATCATTTTGAATTTTGTATATGCCGGTACATGCCGGACAAAAGACAAGCCAGAATGATTATGCGGAATTTTTCATGGACACCTCTCCAAAGCGGTTTATTTGTTGAACAGATGAATTGTCATGAAACATCTGTCATCAATAGAATCCGTGTGCATAGGCTCTTTGATTCAGAAATCACTCCCAACCTGATTTCACTGCCTGCTGTCAAATAATAATCACCACTGACATTAGACATAAAATTTCCCCGAAGTCCAATCACCAATTATATTACCTGTATTTGTCTGAATATATGCATGAAGATTAAGGCCATCGTCATTTCTAACCAAGCCGCTGATATGATAATATCCTGTTACCGGAACAACATATGCTCCATTGGAAAAACCTTTGTGTGAATCATATTCAACCGTATCCATTGGAATAAGTAAACATCCATCAGTTTTTTGTAATGGTGTTTCGTCTGAATAATTTTTGCTTTTGGAATTTCTGTGCCTGCTATAGCATTCGCAGTTGTTGCATTAATAGCATTTTGAGAGTTGACCGCATTCTGGGAGTTGACCGCATTCTGGGAGTTGACCGCATTCTGGGAGTTGACCGCATTCTGGGAGTTGACCGCATTCTGGGAATTGACTGCATTCTGAGAAGTAACCGCATTAATTGCATACGGTACACTTGCCAGCCGCTTTCTCGGAATCTGTGTTTCTCCGTCCGCAACAATTTCCAAGTACCTGTTATCGTCTGAAAACAGTGTTCCTGCAAATCCTTCAAGAGCCACATTGAACAGGCCGTTCTGCACATTCACGGTCATGGAACTGGAAGACCACAGTGCTGTTCCGCCTGCGGGAACATCGTAAATTTTGAACACCATGCTTTTGCTTCCGTTCACCGCATTGCCGGAATTGTCCGTCAGGGTTCCCTGATAATTGAGGATATTCGGAGCGGCAAAACCTGTGGCAGCACAAAAAAACACAACAAATGCAAACGCAGTTACACTGATGTTTCTGGAAATTTTCATGTTATCCTCCTGTATGTTTGTTTTATGGTGCAGTTACGCCACCGCAGTCATACCTGCGAAAGTCGGTATTCAGAATTGTCCGAAATAACCGGATTCCGGTTTTTGCCGGAATGACGGCATCTGCCGCAACCCGCTGACTTTTGGAAAGATGGCGTAACATCAGTTATATAAATGTTCTGAGAGGGTATTATTGCTGATTTTATCAATCATTTTTCAATCATAATGATACCTGCATTGTATAAAGTCAATACGGTTATGACTTACACTGTAAACCATCCGGTGTTCCTGTGTCAGCCGCCGGGACCATGCGCCCCTGAGATTGAATTTCAAAGGCTCCGGCTGTCCGATGCCTGTGAACGGATTTCTGATGATTTCCTCAATAAGCGTAAATGCCCGCAAAGCAATCCTGCGATCTGTCTTTACCCAATATTCCAAATCTTCACGAAATTCCGGGTGAAACACGGCTTCCCTTTTGGATTTGTCTTCCGGCAGACCGGATTGCTTTTTACGCAAAACCAACCTCTTTTTTCAGGGCATCAACCGACTGGGGGGGTTCCTTCCCTGCTTTTGCTCTTTGCAAAGCATTCAGCAGCCGTTCTGCATTTTTGGAAGATTTCAGAAGATGGTTTGTTTCAAGAATGCCTGAAAGTTCCGAGGCGGGAACAATGGCAATATTTTCAGTCCCGTGTCCTGTGACAATCGCGATTTCCTGACTGTAAATCACTTCATCCCACAGTTTCGCAAATTCTTTTATGGCATAAGCATAGGTTGTCTGAATCGGCATACGGACTCCTTTCATAATTTTCATTCGTTTCAATGATGTTACGCTACGTCAGTATTTCGTTGATACTGCCATTCCGCATTGATATTATGTTTTTTATGAATTTCTCCTACCATCTTCAATACATTCCAGTATTGTTTCCATTCCCAGATTCAAATTCAGACCTTCCACATTCAACGGTGAATCCTTGTGCACAGCAGGTTTGACAATGAATATCCGGCCATCCCGCTGTTTAATCCAAACCCCGCCTTCACGCAATGCCCTGTTTAAAAGCTGCCCCAGGTTCTGCCGGGCTTCTGTGACTGTATACGTGTTCATGCTGATACCTCCCTTATATCAATGAATTTTTGTTTTGCCAAAAATCTCATCCGTTTGTCAAGCGTCAATATGGGTGCGCTGTATTTCAGGGCACATCTGAGCAAATACGCATCATACGCGTAAATGTTCAACTCCGCTGCAAGCCGCAGGGATTCATCCAATTCGACATCTTCAAAATGTATCGGAATTTGCCGGTATATTTCCAGGCATTTCAAAGCCTGATCCCCTGTTATCAGTTTACGTTTAAGCATTGAAGAAAAAGCATTGCCGATTTCCCAATGCACTGATGGCGGAGCAATCAACTCTGCCCCCTGTGTTGCCTCAATAATGGAATCTTTGGCAGGCTCATTTGCAATGACTGCTATCAATGCAGACGCATCAACAATTATCCTCATGGATTCTCTCATTCTTTTTGGAGCCTTTCCCAGGCTGTTCCCTGGTCTGCAGCAGGTTATACTTTCAGCGCTTCACTGTTCAAAAATATCAGCATAATGATTCTTCAGTGTTTCCGCCTCTTCCCATTCCCGGAAATCCTGTTCCGCTTCAAAAGAATATATATCTTTTTTCAGACTGTTTTTTCTGATATTTTCCCTGAAATTTTCAAAATTCATCTGCCATTTTTTCTCAAAACACGCGCATCTGTCCTTTAAATCCCTCAATTTTAAAACCAGATATTCTCTCAGCACCGTATTCAATGCCTGCTGAATATCTGCTTCCATTGTTGTCTTAACAAGAAATTCAGCAAACTGGGGAGAAATGGCGGGCATAATATTCTGTTTCATAACCTGATTTTTCAGATGCAAATTTTCCATCTTTTTATCTCCTGCTATTTTTTCTATAAATTTCTGCACCACTGTTCTCTTTTTCAATCTTTTGGGAATATACCCAATCCAGTTTCAATTTTTTTGGAAATCGGCACATTCCCGCAGGCAGAGGTTAATCAGATTTTGACAGGGGATTCCGGTTTCTTTCCCAATTTTTATAAAATAATCAATAAGATGATTCTCCGGACTGTTCCGAATCTGTTTTTTCATTAAGCGTTTCCTTTGAAAAGAGACTGAGAAGAGAATAAGGATATGGAAAAAACAGAGAATTTCTGACATATCTGCATGAAAAATGCAAGTGTTTTATCTGTCTGTCCTGTCTCTCCAAAAAAGACAGAGGAGTGAAATTTTTCAAAGTGCGGCCGGGCACAGGTTCAATGCCATTAATTAAGGAATCTTCGGAGTCCCCAAATGAAGTGAAACAGAATTTTGGCCGGATTTCCGAATCATTTCAGTGTCCCAAACTTTCAGTTCAGGACTCCTCTGTCCTTAACTTAATGGCATTGGGCTCAGGTTTCGAGTGTCAGGAAACAGACACGGAAAACTGAACACTGAAACCCGAAACCGGTATATCATCAATTCTCAAATCCCCAAGGTTGGGGATGACCGAGAATTTCATATAACAATTTGAAATTTCAAATAATTATGGAATCATTCTGTTCTTTTTCCGCTCCTGTCCGACTCCTGCAAGAAAATGGCAAAAAGCCGAAGGCCGGTGCCGCACAGAACCGGAAAAGGCACGGATAAGCGCATCCGCTTTGTCTTTCCAGTGTGTATTGCCTGTCAGGGAATGCAGTTGCACAAGATTGTGCAGGGAAACCGAATTGGCAGAAGGCATTGCCCCGTCATAGAGTTCTTTGGCACGCACCGGCAGATCCGTGTCCGCAGAGGTGAGAAAAAAACCGCCATTAACGGTGTCCCAGAAATCATCATTCATCTGCTTTTGCAGTTGCTCCGCTTTTTTCAGATATGCCGGATTTCCGGTCGCGCTGCACAGTTCCAGCAGCCCCCAGATGACAAACGCATAATCATCCGCGAAAGCCTTTATGACCGCCTCTCCGTCACGGAAACGGTGAAGCAGACAGCCCTCTTTGTCTGTCATTTTCGTTTCAATGAAGGTCAGGGCTTTTTGTGCAGCCGCAATATACAGAGGTTTTTCCAGCAGTTTTCCGCCATATGCCAGTGCCGCGATCATCAGACCGTTCCAGTCTGCAAGAATTTTGTCATCTTTGAAAGGGGGTATGCGTTTTTTGCGGTAATCATAAAGCTGGGACCGGATTGCATTCCAGCGCTCGGATTTTTCCCCCAAAAATTCTTTGAGGTGCAGAATATTGTTTCCGCTTTTGTGTCCTCCGGCTTCCTCCCGGAAATTCCCATCTGGGGACAAATTGAAAATTTTTTCCCATTCATCCGCTTCTCCCGGATAATTCCACTTGGGAACCGACCGGAATTCCTCCAGAGACCAGACATAAAATTTCCCTTCCACACCTTCGCTGTCCGCATCCTCGGCACTGTAAAACCCGCCTTCCGGATCGGTCATCTCCCCAAGAACATAGGAAAAAATTTCTTCGGCTGTCTGCTTCCATGCAGGTTCAGGGCTTATCTCCCAAGTTCGCAGATAAGACATAGCCAGCAAAGCCTGATCATAGAGCATTTTTTCAAAATGGGGAAGGAGCCAGTGCTGATCCGTGGAATAGCGGTGAAATCCGAACCCGACATGATCCCAGATGCCGCCCATGCGCATGGCTTTCAGGGTTTTCTGCACCATTTCCAGGGCATGGGCATTGCCGGTATGCTGATAATGACCCAGAAGAAACAGAAGCCGATGCGGGGTGGGAAATTTCGGGGCAGTTTCAAATCCGCCGCAACGGGCATCAAAACTTTGTGCTATCTCCCGGAAGGCTCTGTCGGCAGTGTCTGCATTCACCGGATCTGCCTGAGAAAAAGCAAAAGCCTGTTTCAGATGCTGTGCCACATTCGCGGCTGAGGTGAGAATGCTGTCTCTTTTGTGTTTCCACAGATTCTGCACCTGCGTGCAGATTTCCATAAGCCCGCCCTGACCGAAACGGCCGGTTTTCGGAATATAGGTGCCAGCCCAGAAAGGAATTTTGTCTGCGGTCATGAAAATGCTCAGAGGCCATCCGCCGCTGCCGGTAAGCATCTGGCACACGGCCATATACACCGCGTCAATGTCAGGACGCTCCTCGCGATCCACCTTGATGCACACAAAGGTTTCATTCAGTCTTGCTGCGGCTTCGGGATCTTCAAACGATTCCCTTTCCATGACATGACACCAGTGGCAGGTGGCATAACCGATGGAAAGAAAAACGGGTTTGTCCTGCCTCCGTGCCTGTGCAAATGCCTCCTCACCCCAGGGATACCAGTTGACCGGATTGTGTGCGTGCTGCAGCAGATAGGGGCTTTTTTCCTGTATCAGATGATTGCTCATTTTCCCTCCTTTTTCCCTTTTCTGTCATCAGGAATACAGGGAATGAATCCTTTTTCAAAGGCTTCCTCCTGCACTTCTCTGGGCATCTGCCGGGAATCCACAATGAAACCGTTTACCATGATCAGCCAGGTCAAAGGATTGTCATCCAGACGGCTGGGCAGGCACCAGGTGAGATCAAGCTGTGACATTTTCAGAAGATCACGAACCGCTTTTGATTTTGCCAGTCCTGTACTGCGGCTTACGCCATAGGCTTCATACAGTTCTGAGGCATTCATAAAAGGCTGATGGGTTTTGTCATAGAGAAAATTGACCATGCCCAGGGCATGGGTAATCCCGCATGCCCATGAGTCCGCTCGGCCCTTTGCCAAAGGGGACGGACGTTTGCGGCACAGGGCTGCGGCCGCATAGCGGATAAGCTGTGCATATTCCTCATTGAGAAACTTTTTGCAGAATTCATTGCTCAGCCGCGTGATGTTTTCAAATGTTTCCTGCATTTCTTTGGGTACTTTTTCCGATTTTCTGTCTTTGGACATTTTTTCTCCTTTCGCAGTCTTGAACCTTTCATCCGCAAAAACCGGATTTGCCTACGGCTGCAATATCTCATGAATTGCTGCCGCATCCCTGAAATTCACGCCCAACGCATTGAAATGGGCTTTGCCGCAGTCCACTTTTATGTTTTCACTTTCCCGGCGTTTACCCCTGTCCAATGTGCTTTTGCTTTCCCGGACCAGATACAGTTTTTGGGAATCCTCAACCACCACTGCCCAGTCCGGATTGTAATCCCCCAGCGGTGTCGGCACTTTGAACCAGCGCGGAAGCTTGCAGAAGAATTTCACCTTTTCCTCATTATCCAGAAGTGTTGCGATTTCCTCCTCGGTTTTGCTGTCACAGGCAATGAAGTCATAGGGTGTCCGATTATCTTTGCTTTTTATTTCATACAGGCCTTCAAAATACTCCTCCATCTCTTTTTCCGCAAACAGTTTCATGTCATAATACTGATTGGAAAGTTTTTCATATTTGATGCCGTCTGCAATCAGTTCCTGCAAAGCCCGGTGAATCTGCTTTGCCGTTTCTGTCATAAATGCCTGCGGATTGGCAGAAAAATCTTTAAGCCTTTCGGATGCCTTAAGAATTGCCGCGAGTGTGGACCGGGTCAGCTCGGTTTCCCTTTGCAGAAAGGCAAGTATGTCCGGCAGCGGCTGCCGGCTGCTGACAATATGGGTTCGGCTGGCCCTGATTTTTCCGCCTTCCAGACCGGATTGGCTGATTTCAAGGTCTCTTTTTGTTATTTCAATCTGAACTGCTTTTATCTCAGGCATTTTCCGGATTTTTGCCGAAGCAAGATCAATGAGTTTTTGGGTTTCAAATGCAAGACTGTACCGGGTTTTCTGGCAGATTTTGTCCCAGAGAATTTTGAAATCCGGATTGAGTTCTATGCGTTTGCAGTAGGAAATTTTCTGCCGTGCGCGCGCATTCCTGACAAAATCACGGGGCAGAAATTTTTTCATGCGTTCCGCAATCACAGCTTCCAGTCCCCTGTATTTTTCAGGCAGTTCCAGCCTGAAATCCGGTTTGTCCGGCTGAAATTCAGGGGTAAAATCGCCGGAGGGGTCAATCAGTCCCTGTTTTTGGATGCACATCCAGATTTCTGCGGATTCTTCCTGTGTCAGATACCGGTCTCCCTCTGCATTGAGAAGCAATGTGAAGGCAGTCCGCGAAACACGGCCAAACCGGAATTTTCCACCGGGATCAATGGCTGTTTCAATTTCCGCCTGCAGACCTTTGGCAAAATTTTCAAAACTTTCATTTGCGATAACTGTAAGACGGCTGATCTGTTCATCAAAAATGCGTTCCCCTTCCTGATTGACGGGAAGGCGAAGGCCCCGGCCTATGGTCTGTCGACGTTCCCGCTCCGTGCCCATTTCACGCAGCGTGCAGATTTGAAAAACATTGGGATTGTCCCATCCCTCTTTCAGTGCCGAGTGCGTGAAGATAAAACGCAGGGGAACATCCGCAGACAGCAGCCGCTCCTTGTCTTTCATAATCAGTTCATAGGTCTGCTCATCTTTTGCAGTGGCTCCTGATGTGTCAACAAGCTGTGCAATTTTCCCTTTTTTCCGGTCTGCGGAAAAATACCCGTCATGCACCTCTTCTGCTTTGTGGGGAATCAGTCCCTGATACATGGGTTTTTTGCTGACAGCAGTGTAGGCTTCTTCAAACCAGATGGCAATTTTTTCTTTCCGGGGATTGCCTTTTTCATCATAGGAACGGTAGTTTTTGACCTGATCAATGAAAAAAAGGGAAAGCACCTTGATGCCTTTGTGCTTTAA
The DNA here is from genome assembly GCA_041390465.1 of Desulfobacterales bacterium. Classification (GTDB taxonomy): domain Bacteria; phylum Desulfobacterota; class Desulfobacteria; order Desulfobacterales; family Desulfococcaceae; genus JAABRU01. The sequence continues at coordinate 14,899 of JAWKPW010000054.1, forward strand.
TTTTCTCTCCTTGTCAAAATGCGCCTCAACTGTTTCCCGGATCTGGCTTTTCATGCGTTCCTCGCGAATGCCTCCGGATTCCTGAAAAAGCCCAATCACAATGCCGTTCTGAAATTCCGCATATTCATTTCCCGGTTCCGCATTGATGTTTGTCAGCACATACCCCTCATAATCTGACCGGCCTGTGAGTCTGGCAAGATCGCTTCCGGGCCTGATTTTCATCTGTTTCTGTCTGGAACCGTTTCGCGTATTTTCAAAAACTGTCACCTTTGCCTGGGGTGTTTTTGCATTTTTCGGATAGAAAACAGCATCCAGTCTCACAAAAGTCTGATTGCTGTCCTCACGTTCCGAGGCATCAGCAACCTCAATCTGTTTGACCAGATGCAGGTCATAAGCCCGGATGGGATCGAGCTGATAGAGCAGGTTGTGGGGATGAATATGGGTGGCAGAACAGCGCAGACAGAAAAGCGGGTTCAGCCTGCGGATGGCGTTCTGTGATTTTTCCGTATTGTCAACACTTTGGGGTTCATCAATTATCACAATGGGATTGACAGCCTGCACATATTCAATGGGACGCCGGCCAGACATTTTATCCTGTTCCTGATGAATGACATTGAGTTTTTTCTTTTTTTTCTCACTGAGGGCCGCATAGTCCGTGTTTTCTCCCGCATCTTTCTGAAACGCCTGAATATTGATGATCATGATCTGAATTTCACTGTTTGCCGCAAACTGGCGCACCCGGCTTAAATCTTTGGACTGATACACAAAATGATCAAAAGGCACATTGCTGTAAAGACTTCTGAAATGTTCCCTCATCAGTCTGATGGAACTGGTTACGCCCTCGCGGATGGCAACCGAAGGCACGACAATGATGAATTTTCTGAAATCATAAAGCCGGTTCAGTTCAAACAGGGTGCGGAGATAAACATAGGTTTTGCCGGTTCCGGTTTCCATTTCCACAGAAAAATTGGGGAAAGAATAGGGGCTGTTCTTTTCCATGAGTGTTCGGGATTTTGGCACATGATTTCGGGACTGGACCCGGTGCAGATTTGCAAGAATCTGTTCCTGCGTGAGCATCAGGCTGTTGCCGATTCCCAGTTCATTGAAAAAATCGCTGTCTGCTCTGCCCATGTCAATCTGAAAACCCTCACTCTGCCGGGGCAGTCCCTCAAACAGATCGGTCACGCTTTTTATCGCCGCAAGCTGGTAATCAAGGCCGGAATCAAATTTCAGTTTCATTTTTCTGCCCGCCGCTTCTTTTTTTCAATCTGCTTTATTTCTTTAACTGCTTCAAGAAAATCTGACTGATCGTAAGCCATACAGTTTCATCCTGCATACGCGTTTCAATTTTTACTTTTCCGTCAGGTGTGGTATAAAGAAGAAGGGAACTGCTCCCTGCGGATATTTCTTTTTTTTTCATAAAAAATTTTTCCTTTTATTCGTTTATCTCACACTCCGTTCCCATGCTCCGCGCCAATGCCTTCAGATTAAGGAATTTCCGGAGTGCCGAAATGAAGTGAAACGGAATTTTGGCACTGTTTTCATCAATCATCCCAAAGTCCCAAACTTTCAGTTCGGGACTCCTTTGCTCTTAATCTCACAGCATTGGCGCAACGTGCAGGAACAAGAAAACATTCATAATTCACCATTTCTCCTGTGCTTCACCCACAGCTCTTTTCCCCGGAAGGCCACTGCAATTTCCAGAATGTCCGTGACGCCTGCGGCTGTGAGTTCTGCAGCGTATTTGCGGTCGCTTATCTGTTTCATGGCATCTTCCAGCACTTCTTTGTAATCCTCCTCCCCGGTTCCGTCCACGATCTTGAATTCAATGACAATGCCGGTTTTTTTTGTATCTTTGGGTCTGAGCATGATGTCAAATCTGCCGTATCCGGATTCCCGGTTGGAGCGTATTTCGTATTTGCCGGACATCCACACCAGCATGCCGAGAACCAGCGCGTGGTAAACCTTTTCCGCCCTGCGATCCAGATCATGGAAACTCATGATCTGCATGACCACCATGCGCAGAACACGCTCAAACAGAACCGCATCCCCGGTTTCCAGTCCCCGGATCATATCCTCCAGCCGGTTATGCTCCACCTTCACGGCAAACCATCTCTGCACCATTTCCCGGTAGGAGAGAAAAACCTCCCGGTTGGGGATGCCGAGTTCCCAAGTCTGATCATCCGTCTGACGGACGGGTTTCAGGTATCCGGAAAAAAGCAGAAAGCTCCAGAGCAGATCATCCCGCAGATCCAGATCCCGCATGACAATGCTCTCATAGATGGGACGTTCAACGCTTTCCCCCTCCAGAAGCCGCCCGATCTCCTCCCGTATTCCCTTTCCGCCGCCTGTAACCAGACGGTCAATCAGGGATGTGTCGCCTGTGTTGATCCAGTAGGGTTTCTCCTCACCGCGGCTGTCAAGGAAGCAGATGACAGACCAGGGGTTGTACATCACGGTTTTTCCGAACACATATCCGTCATACCAGAAGGACACCCTGTCATAAAGGGATTCCATGCCGCAGTCCCCCAGCATCTGTCTGACCTCGGTTTCCGTGAATCCGAATGATTCGGAGAATTTTCCGCTCAGAATGGTGTAAACTCCGGGATTGTTCAGTCCGGAAAAAATGGATTCCTTTGCCACGCGCAGAATGCCGGTCAGCACACCCTTGAACAGATGGGGATTGTCCTTTAAGCCTGCGGAAAGAAAATTGCGCATGAATCCGACCACTTCCTCATAATATCCTTTGTTATACCCCGCGTGAAGCGGGGTGTCGTATTCATCTATGAGGATGACAGGGGGCTGACCGTGATGCCGGTGCAGGCATCTGCTCAGAAAAAGAAGGGCATCGGAATAGTCCGGGGCTTTGGCCGTGTTTTTCAGAACAGATTCCAAAAAAGCCCTTTCCAGTGTTTTCAGTCTGTTCTCATCCAGCAGATATTCATGGCGCTCAAATTCGGTCTGTATCAGGGTTTTCATGCGGTGGAAACATTTCTCCCATGAGTCCTCCTTCACATCCTTGAAGGTCAGGGAAATGACAGGATATTTTCCCTGATGGAGCGCAAAGCATTCCTCTTTTTCTATGGACAGTCCCTGAAAAAGGGGCTTTGTGTCCGGTCTGTCCTTTTCAAAAAAAACTCTGAGCATGTCCAGATTCAGGGTTTTGCCGAAGCGCCGGGGACGGGGCAGGAGAATGACCTCGGCTCCGGTTTCAATGATTTCCCGGACAAAATCCGATTTGTCCACAAAATAATATCCGCCCGTAATCAGTTTCCTGAAGTCGGATATGCCTATGGGCATGGGCTTTATTTTTGCTGTGTTTTCCATTGCTTTTCTCCTTCCGCTTTAATCCGTCCCGCAGTTGTCAGGTATTCCCTGACAACTGAATCTGCCGCCGGTTCATGTTCTTCAGCTTACACTCTCACCTTATACACCGCCGTCATACCTACGAAAGTCGGTATCCAGAACATACTGGATTCCGGCTTTTGCCGGAATGACGGTGAAAGCAGGTAACTGCCTGTTTTTTGAAAGGGCTGTGTAAGGTGAGTTACACTGTCCTGAAAACTGTCTGATTCTGCCTGTCCCTTTGTCTGCTGCGAGCGGCAAAGGTCTGCACGGCATTGGTCTTGAGCTGGTCATTGCCCTGAAATGCGGAATCAGGGCAGATAAACTGCATGGGTTCCATTTCGGCAACCGCATCAATCAGTTCTTTGGTTACAGTATCTTCAAGACAGAGCAAAAGTGCGCCATCTGCAACAGAAAAAACCGTTTTCCCCGCGATTGTCTTTTGTTCCATTTTTTCCGTAAGCATAAATCCCGCTTTCAAAAGGATTTCATACAGCAAATCCTCCTGTGCCGCCTTTGGGCTGATATGATTGACATGCTTGAGCAGTTCTTCCTCAATCCGGTCAGGGGGTGTGGACGGGTCAAGTTTCTGCCACTGGCGAAAATTGGATTTGTCAAGTCTGAAAACTTTGAAACCAAGATCCGGCTGTTTGCGTTCCTCTCCCATTCCCGGCAGAATGCTTTTTGCCTGTATTTCTTTTTCCGTCTGCTCTTTTTCGATTTTTCGGATTACCCGGCGAATGCGCTCTTTGCCAATGTCCGCAATGGTTTTGTATCCGGCTTTGAAGGCTTCGCTTTCTTTGGCGCAGGGTTCAGGGAGTTGGACAAGGATAAATTTGCGATTGCCACTGTCCTGTTTGTTCAAATCCAAAACAGCGTGTGCGGTGGTCGCGGAACCAGCAAAAAAGTCAAGGACAATATCCTCTTTGCTGTCTCCGGTAAGAAGCAGTTTTTTAATATAACTTGATGGCTTTGGATAATCAAATGGCGGATCGTTTCCAAATAAATCACGAAGTTCCATTTTGGCATTTCTCATTGATCCGGAAAATTTATAATCCCACCAGGTGATAGGGACAACGCCATCCTGCACATCACTTAAAAATCTTTTCTGAAAAGGCATATCACCATCATCTGACTTTCCCCACCACAATTTATTTTCTGCTGTCAATCTTTCCAATGTTCTTTTTGATACTCTCCAACTGGTTCCTTTGGGTGGATAACATTTTTTGCCCTGCGGATTGATAATTGGATAACAATCTTTTTCAGACTGCCCCGGTCTTGTCAATGCACCTCTTGTCCATGGACCGCGCGGATCTTCATCAGGATTTTGATAATTTTTTAACTGTTCTTCACTACGTGGCAGCAGTGATCTGGAATAATTTGAGGTTTTTGAATAAACCAGACAATATTCGTGTGTTTGTGAAAAACCTTTGGCGTCGTTGGCAGGTGTGTCTCTTCTCTGCCACACGATATTTGCCACAAAATTTTCCTCACCGAAAATTTCATCACACAGCTTCCGCAAATTGCTCACTTCATTGTCATCAATGCTGATAAAAATCACGCCGTCATCCCGCAGCAGATTCCTTGCCAGATACAGCCTCGGATACATCATGTTCAGCCATTTGGTGTGAAAACGTCCCTCACTGGCCGTATTGGTGGAAAATCTTCTGCCCTGTCCGTCAATCAGTCCTGCGTATTCCAGATAGGTTTCAATACGTTCACTGAAATTGTCCGGATAGATGAACTCCTTTCCGGTATTGTAGGGCGGATCAATGTAAATCATCTTCACTTTGCTGTAATAACTTTTTTGCAGCAGCTTCAGAACTTCCAGATTCTCGCCCTCAATAAACAGATGTTCAGTGGAATCAAAATTCACGGATTCCCCACGGCAGGGTTTGAGCGTTGCGGTGCTTGGGGTCTGAATCAGGCGCAGGGCATCTTTCTTTCCGGGCCAGTCCATGCCATAGCGTTCACGCCGGGATTCAAAAAGATCGGTGAATGTGCCAAGTTCTGCTTTCAGTTTTTCAAAATCCACAGATTCCGTCAGTTCTCCGTCATCGTTTACAGTTTCAGTAAAGACTGCGGGAAACAGGGATTTGAGCCGCGTGCGGTTTTCTGCGGCCGCATCAAAAGATGTTCCTGTCATTTTTTCTGCCTGTTCTTTTGCCATTTGTTTTATCTCCTCAAAATTCAACACACCGAAAACACCGATTCCAATTTTTTAATTTACAACGTTTTTCTGTGTTCTCTTCGTAAATTTGGACAAAGGATTATACAGAAACTCAAGCCGTTTGAAAAGCCTCAAGTTTTGCCCGCCCGGATTCTTTTCTTGATAAAAACCCCATGTCCTGCTATTGATCTGAAAAGCCTTTGTGAAACTTTGCGTCTTTGTGTCTTCGCTACAGAAAGAATATTCCCCTCTTGAAAGGGAGTCAGAAAGGAGAGCAGAACATGCAGCAGCCAGCCCTGAATTATATCACAGAAGAGGAATATCTTGCCATGGAGCGGGAATCAGAAATCCGGCATGAATATTATGACGGTGAGATTTTTGCCATGGCCGGAGCATCCCGGAAGCATAATCTGATTACGGCAAATGTCATCCGGGAATTGGGCAACCAGTTACGCAACACAGGGTGCAGGGTATATCCATCGGATATGCGCGTGAAAATCGAAGCCACAGGACTTTACACTTATCCAGATGTGCTGATTGTCTGCGGCGAGGAGATATTTGCTGATGAAAAAGAAGACATGCTCCTCAATCCTGCAATTATCATTGAAGTGCTTTCAGATTCCACCGAAAGTTATGACAGAGGCAGAAAATTTGAGAATTACCGTATGCTGAATTCCCTGAAAGAATACATCCTGATTTCCCAGAACCGGAAAAAAATGGAGCGCTTTTTCAGAAATGAACGGGGATACTGGGAACTGGATGAATCAGATGAAGAAAATCCGCAATTGCATCTGCAGGCCGCAGGATGTGAACTGCGGATTGCAGATGTGTATGAAAATGTATGGGAGAAACCCTGAGGGTTTTGAAAACCCTCAGGGTTTCAGAAAAATTTCAGCGCTCGTCCGCTTTTTTGCTTTGCTCCCGTTCACGGGTCACGCAGTAAACGCCTCTGCCCTCAAATCCGGGCCGGAAGCAGAGATTGTCAGAAATGCATTCGGCTTTTCTCCGATCTCCCTGTTTCCATCTCTGGATCAGATTCGGTTCCCGGATAAAGGGACGGCTCATGGAAATGTAATCGGCCGCGCCCTTTTCCACGATTTCCTCGGCTTTTTCAAAGGAGCGCATTCCGCCCACCAGAATCAGGGGAACCGGGACTTCCTGTTTGAAACGCAGCGCATCTTCCTGAAAATAGGCTTCTTTTTCCGGGGATTTGATGCCCATGCGGGAAGGGGAAAGTTTGGTATTTGTCAGGAGCCCTCCGCTGAGTTCAATTGCATCAATGCCTGCCTGGGCCAGCATTTTTCCGGCTGCAAGACAATCTTCTGTTTCCAGGCCCTTTTCCGCAAAATCCCGGCAGTTGAGTTTGATGAGCACCGGAAAATCCTGCCCCGCGGTTTCCCGAATGGCTTTGCAGATTTCCACATGAATTCTGCACCGGTTTTCAATGGCTCCGCCATATTCATCCTCGCGGCGGTTGAAAATGGGGGAAAGAAACTGACTGAGCAGATAACCGTGCGCGGAATGAATCTGCACGCCGTCAAATCCTGCCTGCTTTGCCCTTCGGGCTGCATCCGCGAAAGAGTTTGTCAGAGCATGAATATCCTTTTTGCTCATCTCTTTTCTTGGCGATTTTGCCAGTCCCTCATATGCCGAGGGAACCCAGGGCGGTTCCTTCACAAACTGCTCTGCGGCAAAATTTCCCGCATGGGCCATCTGCAGCACAATCCTGCCTCCATTTTCATGAACCGCATCTGCCATTTCTTTCAGTCCGGCAATGAGTTCATCTTTGTAAACCCCCAGTTGCTTAGGCCCGGCCTGACCTTCAGGCCGGATATAGGTATGACCGGAAATAATCAGTCCCACCCCGCCTTTGGCCAGATTTGCCATCACATTCTTCAGTTCCTGGGTCACGGAACCGTCTTCGCCTGCCAATCCTTCCCATGTGGCCGAGCGCACAAAGCGGTTCGCGAGTGTCATGTTTCCAATTTTCGTACTTTCAAACAGTCTGCTCATTGTCTCTCTTTCCTGATTTTTGCATATTGCTTTTTCAATATTGAACATGATTGAAAATAAAGCAGCACAGGTCGGAAGTCTGTACTGCTTTCTTTATTCCGATAAGCAGGCAGACAAAAGTTTTCATGTATTCAAAAAACCGGATTTTTCGGAAAAATCCGGTTTTTCTGAAAATTTTATGCTGACTTGCTTACTGCCCGAACTGACAAAGCAATAATTATCCTTTTGCTGCAATGCAAGAAATTTTTTGTCCGATTTTCAGATTTCTGATGTTTTATTGTTTCTCCGTGCTGTTGCTGCTGCGAAAAACTGTTTGCTGATTGGCAAAGAAAGAACTCTGCCTGCCATTCCACTGTTTGGAGAAATGAATCAGAAGGGGGCTGTTGCAATATTGGTCAGAAAAGTCCTTACTTCCTCTTCTGATACTCTGTCGGATACATACTCAACGGATTCCGTGAAATCAACATCATCAAAATAGCATAACTGCTGTCTGAAAAGTTTCTCATTGAATTCTTTCTGAAAAATTTCTCTTGCTCTCTGTGACACATCAGATAAGGAGTAACAGTCTCTGAGCAGGAAATATAAATCAACATAATCTTTCCATTTTCCTCTTCGTCCCAGCGCAAATGCTTTCATGGCGGCCAGATCACGAAGGGAAGGCAGCCTGATAATATCATCAAAATAAATATTGGCAGTAACAGAGTACGGAAAATGGTAAAAGGTAACTTTTACAGAATTGATTATCATGTGAAGCTGTTCACTGTCTTCATAGGAAATATGCCGGATGGGGAAATTCTTTTTCCGGATACTGTTCTGAATATGTTTTTTTTTTAGATTGCTGGAAGTAAAAAGATCAAAATCTATGGAACGCCGATGCCCGATATGCAGAGCAATGGCAGTACCCCCGACAAGGTAAAAGTCTTTTGAAAACAGTTTCAGCAGAGGCAGGAGTTCAGCCTGTTTTTCTGAAAGGATATTTCTGTACATGTCTTTGAAAATAAAGATTAAAAAAGTTTATCACCTGCGGAAAATAATTGCACCTGGGGCCTGCAGTCTGGCGGGAAAAAATTTCTGCAACCTTTTCTGTACCCACAAGATCAAACAGTTTTTTCACACTGTTTTCATCCCCGAAATTCAGAACATGCTCCACCAGTGATTCCATGCTGATGTCCTGTTTCCGTTCATCCGGTATCCACCAGAAAAGAAAACTGTTTTCTTTTATAAATTCAAGAAAATTTTTGTTTTTTGCTGTCATGGAAAAAAAATCTGGTGTTTGGGTTTTCAGAGCAAATATTGGCAGTGAATCAAATCCGCTTACACAAAATCTCAAAAATAAGGCGATTTATTAAAATAAATATACCGGTTCAGTTCAGTAGGGTGTGCAAAATCGCTGTCGAAAATCCGCTCTGCTCTGTACAGAAAGCGATTTTGCACACCCTACCCCCTGTTTAATTTGGTATATTTTTTTTAATATATAGCCTAAGTTTCAGAAATTCATCAATAAATTCAATTTTAACGTCTGTTGATTTGCGGGCAGAATATTTTTGCAAACTGACAGAATTTCCCTCCTCTGTCAAGTCTCAAATCAGCATCTGCCCATTGCCGGTTTTTCAGAAAAGAGATTTTTCTTTCCATATCCTGCCGGAAATGATAAAAACAGCAATGCGGAAATTTTCAGGGGGGAGGGGACATAGATTTGACAACTTTTAAAAAGTTGTCAAATCTATGTCCTCCAACCCCCAAACCCTGAACTCTGATCCTCTCTTAAACCAACTGATTCGGAAGTGCAATTATGACAGAAGAACAGAACACGGACAGTGCATTTGCAGAACTGAACTGGTCTGATTTGACAGACTGGGCAGGAGAAAAAATCGTATCCCGCGGGAAATCTTACCAAAAAAACGGCAGTGTTTCCGGTTTGTCCCGGACGCGGGACGGTGAACTCATTGCATGGGTCAACGGCACGGAAAGATATGTGACAGCAGTGCGTTATGAAGAGGGAGAACTGCGTTCCCGGTGCACCTGTCCCTACTGGTCGGACTGCAAACATGCGGTGGCGGTTGTGCTGGAATATCTCAGCAGGATCAAAAAGGGGGAGACCATTCCGGAAACAGATAAAAATGATCCAAGACTTCAAATTCTTGAAGATGAAGCGGATGAACCGGCGGAAGAGAATGACGACCATACCCGGTATGCTGGCAGAAACGCGGTTCCCCAAAAACAAATTGCGGAACTGGAGTCTTTTCTGAAGCAAAAGAGCAAAGAGGAACTCACAGAAATCATAAAAGAAATGGCATTGGAGCATCCTGCTGTTTTTCAGGATTTTCAGAATCAGATCCGCCTGTGTGCAGGAAATGTCAAGGATGTGCTGAAAACGCTGCGCAGGGAAATCCGCAGCGTGAGCGCAGAACCGGCCTGGAGCCATCACTGGGACAGCGAATCGCATATCCCGGATTATTCCCAAATCCGAAAAAAAATCGAAGCCCTGTCTGCACAGGGATATGCGGATGAAGTGCTTGCCATTGGCAATCAGCTTCTGGAATACGGAACCCGGCAGGTGGAAATGAGTGAGGATGAGGGAGAGACTGCAGAGGAGATCGCTTCGTGCATGAGCGCTGTTTTTGCTGCTCTTCCAAACGCCTCCCTTTCTCCGTGGGAACAGATACTGTGGGCAATTGATGCGGGTCTCAGGGATGAATATGATCTCTGTGATGACAGTTCCTTCCTGTCCCTGCCGCATAAAAAGGAAGACTGGAGCCGGGTCGCGGATGAACTTCTGAAACGCCTGAAAAAAATGTCTTCCGGCAAGGGGGAGGATTCCTTCTCACGCAATTACAAACGGGATCGTGTTTGCAATTATGCGATTGAGGCTTTGGAAAACGCGGGGCGAGAGGCAGAGGTGATTCCCCTTTGCACAGCAGAGGCTCCCCTTACCGGCAGTTATGATCGTCTGGTTGAGCGTCTGATGGAACAACAGCAGTGGAAGGAGGCTGAGGAATGGATTCACAAAGGCATTGCAGCCACAAAAGAGGAGTATCCGGGCATTGCATCCGAGCTTCGGGAAAAACTCCGGGAAATCCGGGAAAAGGACGGAGACTGGACATCTGCTGCTGCCATGCATGCAGATGATTTTTTTCACAATCCCTGCACAGGAATTTATCAGAAACTGAAAGCGGCATCGGAAAAAGCAGACATCTGGCCCAAAGTCAGGGATTGTGTTCTGGATTATCTGAAAACCGGCAAACTGCCTGCAAAAACCTGGCCCCTGCCAAAACCGGCAGGCAAAAAGCGGTCTTCCCGCTTTGGTTCAGCATTTCCGAATACGTATCTTCTTACAGACATTGCCATTGCGGAAAACCGGCCTGCCGAAGTTCTGCATTGGTATGAAAAGCACAAAGCAATGGGACAGAGATGGCATGTGCATTCACTGGACAGGATTGCGGAAATCATCAAAAAGGCTTATCCTGACCATGCCGTGGAAATATGGAAGGAAAAGGCAGAACGCCTGATTGCGGAAGTGAATCCCAAATCCTATGCATCCGCAGCCCGGTATCTGGCAAAGGTTCATGACACCATGAAAGCGCAGAACCGGGAAGAGCAATGGCAGGAGTATATCAGCCGGATACGCACGGAACACAGACGCAAGAAAAAGCTGATGGAAATTCTGGATAATCCTGAAACCGGAAAAATTCTGGATTCTCTGAAACAGGGGCTTTCCGCCAATCTCTGAAAACAGCATATGCCGGAGTCCCTGCAGGAAAAAGGGATCCGGCATATGGAACCAAAAAGGTTCAGGGAAGTCCGGCAGCCTTCCTCAGCACATATACCGCATCCGCGAGACCGATTCTGCCGTCAGCATTGACATCGCCCTGCAGATTCACATCGGAAACCGGTATGCCGGCTGAAATCTGAAGAGCCAGAATCGCATCACTCAGATTCACCCCTCCGATTCCGTCCAGATCCCCTTTTTCATGTGCAACTGTCCGGGCAGTGCGCACAATTGCCACTTCAAACGTATAGGTTCCGGCCTCTCCGTAAGACCAGGGCTCTGCTTCAAAATACACGGTGCCTCCGTCTGAAATCTGAAAGGCTTCAGCATCAGTGTCATAACCGTAATAATAATAACCGTCATCATAATCATAGTGCATTATGCCATCAGGCGTATAATAATAAAAAGCAAGGTCACAGGTATAGGTATTCCCGTCATTGCTGCTGTAGCGGTCATGCAGCCTTGGGGACACGGTATAATCATAACCTGCGGGAAGCGTAACTGCATACCAGTCTCTGTCATCATACGTATGAAGAGTGGCATTCCGGGCGCGGACAACTGCTGTGTCACCGGAAAAAACAGCCTGTAGCAAAGCGGCAGAGGATTGGATGTTGTTGCTTTCATAACTGTCTGCTGCCACCATCATACCCGCTGCCTGATGAATTTCTATGGTCTGGGGACTGTTTGTTGCGCCCGTTGCGGTGACAGTGACGGTTCCGCTTCTTGCAGCGCCGAAATTGTAACTGTAGTTCACATAAACAGCATTTTCCGATGGCCGTGAAACAACATAAATCCAGTCAGATGAACCTGCTGCTTCCCATTCCAGGGTTCCGCCTCCCGCGTTTACAACGCTGTATTTCGTCCATACCGATGAATAAGACACATTTGAGGAAAGCGGAGTTACATAAAGAAAAGGCTGCGTTGTGCCGGAAGGAACCCGGACAGCGGATATTTCCAAAGCATAGGTTCCGGTTTCTCCCTGAAAATAAGGTTCAACCATAAAATATACGGTTCCTCCTCCGGATATTCTGATTTCCGGTGCTTCCGTGTCATACACAGACGCGGACCAGCCTGTGCCTGCATCATAATTGAATTTGGCATCTGCACTGTAATTCTGGCCGTCTGCACTTTTATAACTGTCGTGAAGCCTTGCCAGAAGAATATAGTCATAACCCGATGCAAGACTGATTCTGAAATAATCCGTGTCTGTACTGTCATGGAAATTGGCCCCGGATGTTTTGACAGACGCGGAATAAGCGGAAAAATTCAGTGTCAGCAATGCCGCAGATACCTGTGTGTTGTTGCTTTCATAACTGTCTGCACCAAGAACAGAACCGGCAGCCTGAACCACCTGCACAGTCTGGGGACTGTTCTCTGCTTCAGCCGAATTTACGGTAATGATTCCTGTGCGCTCGGCTCCGTAATTGTCTGCACAGAAAACATAAAGATACTGCGCATCATAATCCACAGTTATCCAGTCGTTATCACTCAGTGCGCTCCAGGTCATGCTCCCCTGCCCGGCATTGAAAACCGTGAACTGGGCTGAACCCTTTACTGCCGGTACATTCTGAACAGAAGGCTGCACCGAGAGCAGCGGAACAGCCGAAGCAGTTCTGCGAATGCTCAGTTCAAGGGCATAGGTTCCCATCTGATTGGAATCCCAGGGAATCACTTTGTAAAGCAGGGTCTGTCCGCCCTGCACTGAAACACTGGAACCGGGGGCGGTATCATAGTCTCCGTACCACTGATTCCCAAGTCTGAAAGAAAATTTCACATCACCCGTATAGGTCTGACCGTCTCCGCTGGCATAACTGTCATGCACCCGTGCCGAAACCGTGTAATCATAGCCTTCGGGCAGGGAAATGCTGTAATAGTCCCGGTCTTCTGTCTGATGAAGATTGGCCCCGGATGTTTTGACTGTCGCAGTGCTGTCTGTGAAATTCACAGACAGATTTGCCGCCTGGGATTCCTGATCATTGACTTCATAACTGTCCGGTGACAGAACTGCACCGGCTGCCTGTATAATCTGAACAGTTTTCGGACTGTTCTCCGCACCCGGCGCGGTAATGGTGACAATTCCTGTTCTCTGAGTGCCGGAGTTGTACAGATAACTCACAGACAATGTGGTTTCATCATACTCCGCAGACAGCCAGTCCTGTGCTGCGGACGCAGTCCATGTCATGGCTCCCTCACCGGTGTTTGTCACGGTAAAGGAAACCCATCCAGCGGCTGCGGAAACAGTGTGATAAGAAGGAGATACGGAAAGAATCGGAGAACCCGCGATTTCCTCTCTGACAATTGTGATTTCCAGCGCATAGGTTCCTGTTGCGCCTGCGGTGAAAGGCTCCACTTTGAACACAACTGTGCCGCCGTCATTTACGGAAAAAGCCGGAGCCTGTATATCATACGCGGCAGACCATGCCCCGGTTTTATAGGAATATTTCACATTGCAGGTATAGGTGCTGCCGTCCGCGCTGCTGCCGCTGTCATGAACTCTGGAAGACAGGGAATAATTGTAGCCGGAAGCCAGAGTGATTTTGAAATAATCCAAATCTGTACTGCTGTGAATTGTCGTTCTGACGGTTTTTACTGTGGCTGTGTTTGCAGAAAAAACCGGGGACAGGGCAAATGCCTGTGCCTCTGTGTTGTTGATTTCATACATATCCGGATCAACTGCGATGCTGTCATTGTCCCGGATGGTGATGGTAAGATTCACCGGAGTGCCAAGAACCGCGTTTGTGGGTGTGCGCAGGGTCAGGATAACGGTTTCGTCAGATTCTTTTGACGAATCATCTGTAATCTGAAAGGTCTTGGAGGCAGAGGTCGAACCAGCCGGAACCGTGATGCTTCCGTCTGTGAGATTGTGATCTGTGCCTGCTGCGGCTGTTCCGCTTACTGTGAAAGGCACTGTTATGTTTTGGGAAGCGGCAGTGTTCAGACGCACAGCATATGTGGCTGTTCCCGCGTTTTCGTCCACAGTCTGGGAAGACGCGGAGACATCCCAGAAAACCTGGGGAAGCTGGGCTGCTGTTCCGGTGATCTGAATGTCATCGATGTACATCCACTCCTGCCAGTCACAGCTTTTCTCCAGCTCAAAACAGAGTTTGATCACCTTGTTTTTCCAGGCCGTCAAAGGCAGTGTGATGTTCTGCCAGGCACTGTCGTTATACTCCCCGTCAAAAAAAGTGTGCAGAACCGTATCCCCGAATTCGGATTTGATATAAGCCTTCTGCCGATTCCACTGACATGGCCCCGGTGAATACCCTCTTTTCACCCAGAAAGACAGGTGACCGTTTTCCGGTACGTTTATTTTCAGAACAGCCAGATTTGTCCAATAAAAGCCTGAATCAGCAGCGCCCAGCATCAGGCTCCAAGTTCCGGTATGTTTCCCGGTGGAAGAGATCACAGCCTTTTCTCCTGAGACTCTCCATTCCGATGGCACTGTTCCGGCCTCAAATCCCTGACTGTAGGGAAAAATGAGCGTGGGTACAACAGATGGCTGAATTTTCAGAACCGCATCCTGATCATTGGTGTAATTGTCGCCTCCTGGGGTTAAGGCTGTGAGATAAAAATAACCGTCCAGATAGCCTCCCCATCCCCAGTTGAAATGAAAATAATTGTTTGCCTGATACCCGTCACAGACAAATGCGTGTCCGCCGGTTCCTGAACCGCTGTAAAGAATGGGCCGGCCTGCATCCAAATCCGCTTTAAGCATACTGATCCATACGGCATCCGTATAGTCGGATTTGGAGAAAAGGGAAAGTGCATCATCATATTTGAAATATTTTTTCAGGGAATCCGCAGCCGTGTAAGTGCTTCCGCTGGAACCCTCAGGCCCGAAATTCATTTCCACAGAAACGCCGCAGTGATAGATCAGTCTGGCAATTTCGTAATGGGAAGAGGATATGGCATTGGGCATGGCTGCCCAGTTGTAAACCGTGTTTCCGAAATCCGCAGACTGGGTTCCATAGGCAGATCCCGGTATATCACCGTAATAATTCCGGTTTATTGGATCACTGTAGGTGTGTGTTCCAATGCCCTGAGCCGGATACGCATGGTATTTCATAATCTGCGCCATAGCGGTGGCAACACATCCGGCAAAGGCGTGCCCTCCCGCGTAGGAAGGTGCGTTTGCTGCCACGGGACAGTGTTCATTGTAATACTGATCCTGATTCCATGTGGTCTGCAGGAGAGGGGGAACAGAATCAGCCCGCGCTGTTCTCCGTTCCGGACTGTCCTCGTCTGCCAGAAGCCGCTCCCATGTTTTTGCAGTTTCCTCAGACGGACTGATTCTTTTTTTCCGGGCTTCCCGGATTTGCCTGCCCCCTGTTTTCATCCACTGTTTGAAAGACGGGGACTGAAACTGTTGCGCATAGCGGCCTGTTTCCGAATACCCGATTACAGGATGGGCTGTGTCATCTGCGGAAATGATGACCCAGCCTTCGGGTTCAAAATTGAAGACAAAGTAAGCGGAATCCTCCCGCCCGGATTCCGCAAACATTTCAGAGATACTGGCTGCGGTGTATTTTTCCCCGGTCACTTCGCTCATCCAGCAGACAGCAGCTCTGCGGGCCGTACCCTGTGTGACAGGTGCCGCCCAGACCATTCCGCCGGATAATAATAACAGAAAACTGAAAAGACTGATGATACGTTTCATGTGAACCTCCTGTGTTCTGGCTGTTTGTATTGATGGGGAACCTGAGAGACAGGATCTTTGTTGTGAAGGGTGCGTTACGGGATTTCTGCATAAGGAACTGACAATATTATTCAGTGATGTAAAGCAGTTTTTCTTGCAATTATGTTCAGGCGACCTGCTCCACAATCGCGATTTCTTCCTTTGTCAGTCCGTACAGTTTGTACACCATCCGGTCAATTTCTTTTTCCAGTGCGGTGGTATCTGCTTTGGGATTCTGTTTCTTAGCGGTGAGGATTCTGTTCACCATGTTTTCAATTTCGTTTTCCTGTTTTTTATTCGGGGATTTAATCGGAAGCAATTCAATTTTATATTTCTTCCAACGGTTTGTTCCCATTCCTGTGGTTGTGGAAATCTGATTGAAATACCATTCTGACAGTTTTGAATTTAAAATCCCTAACAAATATTTCAGTTTTTCTCCGGTCATTATGAAGGTGGTTGCTTCTGCATAATATCTGTCTTCATCATAAGCAAATTTAGGTTTATCGGAAATCTCCCCCCATATTATTTTAGGTTTTTCAAAATCTTCCCAATAAGAAACCGGATCTTGTGTTTCAAACCATTTGTTGCTTGTCTTTTTTCTGCTTCCAATATTTCCGCTCTGTTCCAACCTCGTTTTTCCAATTTGAATAAAATAATTATTGATAACAGGATAATCATCAATATTTAGTTTTAAACTTGGAAATGTGCAAATCGCCCAACATCCGGCAAATTCATAGCTGTATTTTTTCAAATCACGCCCTCTTATAATTGGCTTAATAATTTCCGCATTATTAGAATCCGCTTCAATCAACTCATTCTTCTTGTCCTCATCAATGATAAAAGCGGTATTGTACCCTGTTTTTATGCCGAAATTTATAATTATATCATATTCTTTCAGAAGTTTTGCATCTGATTCAATTTTTACTTTTAGCTTTGCAGATTCCTGATTGCTGATAACCCATTCCGAACTTTCGGGAATTACAAATTCAAACTGATTTGAAGAAAAATAATCTGCCAAAAACGCCCCGGCATTATATTCCTTCCCCAAATTGCAAACCGGAAATGGAGCTGATGACGGCGATTTTTTCAGAGTGATGATATTGGATTCAACAGTTGCCTCTTCAAAAACTTGAATATCTTCAATATTTAAAAGGGTTATCGGCTGCATTTGTTCTTTGAAGTATTTTTTCAGCAGTTCACCGTAAATTGCTCTTAACCATGAATTAGAAGTGATATAGGTAAGCAGTCCGTTCTTCTTTAATATCTGATTTCCTCTTTCATAGAAAAGACAGTAGATGTCCGATCCTTTAGAATAGGTTTGATACCCTAATTGCTGATAGATTCCAGCATGTTCCTTTATTTTTGTTAGTGAAAAATACGGCGGATTCCCGATCACCACATCAAACCCCACAAAATCCCCTTCATTGTTCAGCACTTCCGGAAATTCAAACCGCCATTCAAATGCGTTTTCATAGATTTTTCCGGTACGCATATTTTCAATCTCTGCTTCGGTTTCCTGTATTTCTCCGGTGAGCTTTTTCACCTTCTTTTCCCACTCGGCTTTCTCGCTTTTGGACATTCCGAACATCTGATACTGCTCCGTAAGTTCAGACAGTCTGCCTTTGAGTTTATCCAGTTTCAGCACCAGCGGATCATTTGTCCGCAGTGTAACCTCAAAATTGCTTCTGATCTCGGCTATGAGCTTTTCCATGCTCCGCTTTTCCTCTTTGCTTGCGGCCTGCCGGTAGGTTTGGACAGCGATTTTGTATGCATTGATATTCCCTTTGTTTTTTTTCAGCGCCATTTTCAAATCCGCATCCAAAGCAAAACGGCTGATGAGGGAATTTCCGCATTTGATATTGATGTCAATATTGGGCAGTGTTTCCAGTTCATTGGTTCGATTTCGATCATCAGCCGGTTTGTAATAGGCATTTTTCAGCAGTTCAATCCACAGACGCAGGCGGCAGATTTTTACAGAATTGGAATTGATGTCCACACCGAAAAGGCAGTTTTCAATAATCGTCTGCTTTTCATGAAACAGAGTTTCCTGCACGCGCTGGCTTTCCTTATACCCCGGTCTGTATTCAAAAAGTTCCCCGTCTTCATCCGTGACAATCAGTTCATCATTCACAACTTCCACTTCATATTCTTTTAAACGCTTTCCGCTCCGATCTGTCAGCACTTTCAGTTCACTTTTCAGGGCAATCATCTCATTGAGGGCCGAAACCAGAAAATGACCGGAACCCACAGCCGGATCGCAGATTTTGAGACTGTTGATGATCCGGATGGCTTCTTCCCTGTCTTCAATTTTGTCATACAGATCCGCAACGGTTTTGCAGTTCCATTGTTTCTCTTCATTGAATTTCTGCACAACTGCTCTGCGGATGGTTTCACGGCACATGTACATGGTGACAAAACCGGGTGTGAAGAAAGAACCGTCTTTGTACCCGTTGATTTTTTCAAAAATCAGCCCCAGCACAGCGGCATTGATAAGCGACTTGTTTTCTTCCTGAATGGCTTCAGATCCTTCACCGGAAAAATCATAGGCATTGAGAAATGCAAACAGGTATTCAATGGCATTCATCGCACCGCTGCATTTTTTGCCTTTTTCATCCTTGAGAACCGTAGCCGGAAACAGCGGCAGTTTTTTGTCATCCCGCAGGTTGCTGATAAACAGGGTGCAGTGCTCCAGTTCCGTGGGTTCAAACAGGGAACTGTTCAGATACGGAACCCTGGCAAAAGCCTGTCTTTCCTCTTCACTGCGTTCATCCGGTTTCCGTGCCAGCACTTGGAAAAACAGCGTGTTCAGATCATCAAAATCCCGGATTTTTTTCAGATTCAGAAAAGCACAGTCCCTGTCGCCTTTGTGCCAGGTGAGCAACTGGGCTTCCAGCAGTTTGAGAAAAAGGATGCGGTTCATCCAGGTGATGACCAGTTCCAGCCCCACATGGAAAAGCCGTTGGGCATCATTTTCCCCGTACTGATCCGGATGGGGCAGGCGGCTGATTTTATCCAGGCTGTCCAACTGCGTGATGGTGTTTTCCAGCAAAGAAGCAGTGCTGCGTTCCTTTTCCGGGCTGCGTTCAATGAGTTTCCGGTTTCCTTTTTTCCTTTCTGTCAGCCCGATGATATGCAGCAGTTCCGAATAGAAAGACTTGTCCAGGCTGTTGCTGTCATTGACAAAGGGGAGTTTCAGCAGATGTTCCGGAGAAAGCAGTTTGAACAGCGCGATGAGCTTACTGTCGTCTTTGGAGTCATCATTGAGCACAATGGCCTGATAGTCCCGTATGTCAAAATACGTGATCCGGATTTCGGTCTGCATCGCGGCAATGGCCGGGGCTGCAATTTCCCGGTAGAAAAAGTCGGTTGTTTTGCCGGAAAGCCTTCCTGCTTCAAAATCGGAAAATATTTTCACCAGTTGCTTATCCCCGGCAAAGGCTTTTTCAAACAGGGCCGCATCAAAAATGAACCATTCATGCACATCCGTGGCAATCAGATATTTGATCTCCAGATTTCCCCCTGTGATCCGCTCCCGCAGATAATACAGAACAAGTTCCTGAAATGCTTTCACATTGATATTTTCTGACGCGGGCATTTCGCTTTTGTTCCCCGGCTTTTTGGTTTCCAGAATCACCCCCACCGGACTTTCCGCATTTTTGCCGGTGTGGATCACCAAATCATTGCGGCCTTTGGTATTGATGAAATGATTGGGATCATACCAGGTTTTCTTCAGAAAATCGGAAACAAGATTTTTGTGAAATTCCTCGGATTCTTTGGGATCGATCCGTTTGAGAAGGCTGCCGAAAGCGGCCTTGAAGATTTCCATATCCTTCCGGCCGGTTTTCTGTTTCAGGAAGGCTTTGTTCACGGACTTTCTGGGGGGAATGATTTTGATATTCATTGCCGGTGTTTCATCTCCTGTCAATGCGAATTAAGGGGTAAATCAATCCCGAAGGGATGGTATTATTATAGTAAATATATTAAATTCAAATGATTAATCCCGAAAGGATGACATTGTTGTATCACCCCCTCCGGGGTTTCAGGATTCTCTGCAAATTCTTTTTCTGTAATAATATCAGCCCTTCTGGCTTATTACCGTCTGACTCTTAATTCGCATTATCAGTAGGTTGGGGTGAACGAAGTGAACCCCAACGCTTTGAATTTGTTGGGGTTCGTTCCTCACCCCAACCTGCACAAAAATGTTATCTGAAAGTCTGTATGTTTTCAATGGAGAATCGGTATCAATGGAGAATCGGTATAAGATAATCTGCGAAAATCTGTGAAATCTGCGGACGGCAGCCGCAATCCGCAGATTGCGCAGATTTTGGGACAGACAGCGGTGTTTTGACACCGCTTCTTATCTGTAAAATTTCGTATGCACAGGCTGATCTTTCTGGCCCTCCAGCATATCCCGCATTCGTTTGACTTCTGCGCTGGTTCTGCGCAACTGCTCCTCCAGTGCCCCGCGTTTTTCAAACGGCGCGTTCTCAATTTTTTTCTGTATCTCCTCGGCCTCTTTGATCAGGCGGTACAGATCTTGTGCAATCAGTCGGATGGACATTCTGACTCCCGGTGTCTGGATGCCGGATGGCAGGTTTCCGGTTTCCGTGTGGAAGATTTATGATTAACGCAGGTTCGATGCAAGCATGGGCAGATTTTTTCAGATTTCCTGAAACTTGCATCCTTGTGCCTTTGCACCGAAACGCACGTACAGTTTTTAAGATAATTGTTTTGGGGTTGGCCGGATTGAACGAAGTGAAACTCAACATTTTGAGTTTGTTGGGTTTCGTTCCTCAACCCAACCTACAATTTATTTTCTTAAAAACTGTATGATTATGAACATTCAGTCCGCAATTTGTTCTGCCCGGTTCAGGTTTAACCACAAAGGTCACAAAAAAAACAGAGCAGTGGGCCAAATCCGTTGATGATGCTCGCCCCCTTGAGGGAGGGGATTTGGATCAGCCGGTTTGACCCACAGCCAAAAACAGACAGTGGGTTACGGTTGACAATGTCATCCCTTCCGGGATTCCGGTTTGTTTTTTGGAGATTTTCTATAACAATGTCAATCCGTTCGGATTTTTTCCTGTCCGGAATCAGCGGACAGATCAGGGGATTTGCTCCGCTGTCAGAAAATCATACCGCAATATTGGTTCCCTCATCACTGAGGCGGAACACGGACACAGATTCATTCAACTGGGCGGACATCTTGGCCAGGCTTTTCATGGAAACCGCTGTCTGGCGGCTGGCCGCAGAGGTCTGGGAACTGATTTCCCCGACTTCCTCCATGGTTTTGGCGATTTCTTCCGATGCTTTGGCCTGCTGCTTGGAAGCCATGGAAATGGACTGGATCAGATCGCCCAACTGGGTGGACACGGTTTCAATTTCCTGGAGTTTTTTGCGTGCACCGTCTGCCAGTTTTGATCCTTCCACCACGCGCTGAATGCTCTCTTCCATGCTGGAACCTGCCTCATTGATTTCCGCCTGAATGTTTTTGATCAGGGTGTCAATCTGCTTGGTGGCATTGGTGGAACGCTCGGCCAGCCTCTGCACTTCCTCGGCCACAACCGCAAATCCCCGGCCAGCATCTCCGGCCATGGCAGCCTGAATGGACGCATTGAGCGCAAGGATGGAAGTCCGATCCGCAATGTCATTGATCAACTGAACGATATTTCCGATTTCCTGGGAACTTTCCCCCAGCCGTTTGATGGCCCGTGCAGTTTCCTGCGCATGCTCCCGGATGGATTCCATAGCCCGGTTGGTGGCACGCACCGCCTCCGCGCCTTCCTTTGCATGAAGGGTGGCCTGTTCGGACACACCCGCGGAACGGCCTGCATTTTCCGCCACCTGCTGAATGGAAGCAGACATTTCATTGATCGCGTCAATGGTTTCCCTTACCTGAACTGCCTGCATTTCACTGGTTTCAGCCAGATTTTCCGTGGAACTGCTGACTTCCTGTGAGGTGGCTATGACCTGCAGGGTCACATCCTTCACGTTTTTGACCACCTCACTGAGCTGCTCGGCCATTTCATTGAAGGAATCTGCAATCGCGCCCGTGAAATCCTCGGTGACTTCCGCGCGTGCAGTCAGATCCCCCTCGGCCAGACCGCTGATTTCCTCCAGCAGGTTCATGATGGAGCCCTGCATGGAATCCCGCTCCTCACTGCTTTGGATCAGGTTCAGGGTATTGTCCAGCATCTCATTGAGACTTTTGGACATTCTGCCCAGTTCATCATCATAGAGAACCTTGGCCCGTGCCTCGTAATTTTTTCTGCTGATTTCCTCGAATACAGACATGATGTTCAATACCGGCCGGATAACGGTCCGGTCTGCCACAAACCAGATCACCAGGAGGATGAGCAGAAACATGACAACGGTGATTCCCATAATAAAGGTCAGCACACTTTTCACAGGCTTGAGAATTTCATCCCTTGTCACATCCATGACCACAGTGCCATTGCCGGACGGAAGCGGGGAAAAAGCGCAGAATACGGTTTCTCCGTCAAAGGGACGCCAGACATTTTCCGCAATGCCTTTGACTTTTGCCCGGATCCTTTCCGGCGAATAATACTGCCTGTAGGATGCGGGAAGTCTGTCCAGAGATTTTCCCGCCAGTTCCTCACCGGAGCCGGTGAATCCCGCGATTTCATCCCTTTGGTTCAAAATGGTAATGACAGTGCTGTTGTAATGTTTGAATTCCCTGACCTTATCCTCCGGAAGCCGGATTGTCTGGCCCGATGCCAGCAAATTTGCCTCAATATCGGTTGCGGAAATATAATTGGCCACCACATCCGCTCTTGCCTGCAGCAGCTCCTTGTTGCCTGCAATAACAGAGTCCAGATAGGAGGAAATGAATATAGACAAAACCACAGTCAGGGCAATCAGCACAATCAGAACAATGCTGACTTGCAGTTTGGCCCCAATGCTCAGACCCAGTATCCATTTTTTCAGACGTTCCAAGTTTTCCTCCTTGTTGTGCTAGGTTTCCATCAGTTTTTCCACGTGTTTCAGCAAGTCTGCCCGCTCACAGGGCTTGGTGAGATACACATCCGCTCCCTGTTTCATTCCCCAGAAACGGTCACTGTCCTGATCCTTGCTGGTCAGCATCAGCACCCGGATATTGTGTGTTTCAGGGGAATTGCGAATCTGACGGCAGACCTGATACCCGTTCTTTCCGGGAAGAATGACATCCAGAATCATCAGATGCGGTTTCTGCTCTGCGGCTTTCAGCAAAGCATCTTCGCCGTTGGCAGCAGTGATGATCCGGCTGTATCCCTCGCTTTTCAGGGCCTCGGTGATAAAGCGCATATGGGTGGGGCTGTCTTCCACAACCAGAATCAGTCTGTTTTTCATTTTTATCCTCCATTGGATACAATTTTTCTGTGCCCTTTGTATCTTTTTTTAGCCCTGCCAGGCACAAAAGGCGCATAAGCTGAGCCTGCGGTATTTTTCTGCCAGTCTGTCCAAACGCAGGGGGCTGCAAGGAACACAGAATGTTCAATTGCAGTCTCAAAACCGGGACATCTCCGGATCTGCTTTTTTTCTTTCAGATTTTTTATGCCTGAAGCCAGGCAGCAGTGCACCAATACCATCAGGTTAAGGGCAAAGAAATCCCGAACTGAAAGTCAGGGACACTGAAATGATTCGGAAATCCGGCCCAAATTCCGTTTCACTTCATTTCGGCACTCCGGAAATTCCTTAACTTAACGGC
>JAWKPW010000055.1:0-37181 GCA_041390465.1 Desulfobacterales bacterium
AGCGTACAGATTTTTTCCGCCCCGAATCCGACAGTTCCGCCTCCCGCACTGAACAGCCGCCACAGATTCTCCCGCAGAATCTGCCTCTCTTCCCCGGTCAGACCGCCGACTTCTCCGTATTTCAGTTCTATCTGTTTTACCAGAAGGTACTGACCAAGCAGTTTCTGTGCTGCTGTCGGTTTGCCGGTAATCAGCGCATACATCATCAGCCCCAGTGCATAGATATCCACCTTTGGGGAAAAACTGTATTTCACTTCATGATTTTCATAAGCCGCAGGGATCAGCATCTCCGGTGCGGCCCATTCCGGAGTGCAGCCTATGCTGCCTGTCAGATTCAGTTTGCGCCGGATGGGTTTTACGGTTCCGAAATCGGAAAGATACAGATTGCTGTCTTTACACAGAACATTGTCAAATTTCAGGTCACGGAGTGCATATATTCTGTCTTCGGATTTGTCTTCTGTCTGTGTGGAATGGATTTTCAGCAGGGCTTTGGCCGTCTGGGCAATCCAGTCAAGAAAGGTCTGTGCATCAAAAGGAAAAGTTTGGGAATTTTTAACCCGTTTTCCGTAAACCGTATTCAGATTATGGTCACATCGCATCATGACCATGACCGGCTTTTCTTCATATATTCCGCTGTCCACCAGAGGGACAATATGATGGGCAAGGGATTCTTCTGCGGAAAACTTCTTCAGAAAAGCGATCTCGATTTCCAGTTTTCCGATGACGGCCTCTTTTTGCTGAAACGAATAGATTCCCCTTTCATCACGGAACTGAACAGTCTTGAGAGCAAAAATCTCCCCGTCCGGAATTCGCCGGGCTTCCCACACCACACCGTAGGCCCCTTCGCCGATGAACCCGGTAATCTCGTATTTTCCCTTTTCCAGGGAGATGACTGTGCCTTTTTTCATCATAACAAATCCTATACAACAGGAAAGGGGAGAGGTCAATTTAATATTGATTGTCTTTAGGATATGGAATATGCTAAAAGAACAAACGAGTTCAAATCGGAGATTGAATCATGCAGCAGTATGACATCGCAGCCAAAGTACTCATCGAATCCTGCCGGGATGAACTGATCCGGGAATTCATCGGCATTGAAATCAGTGAAAGCAGTATGATTGAAAATCTGCCGCAGGAAACCGTAAGCCTGAAACGCAGCGATTTTCCGGTCATCGTCACCGACACAAACGGAAAACGGATGATGGTGATTCTGGAAATCCTGACCCGGTGGAGTTGGATGGCTCCGCTCAACCTGCTGGACTACCGCACCCGGTACCTGCTGAAAAACGACATGGAAGTCATTTCCTGCATCATTCTTCTGATGCCTTCGGGATCGGCTTCAGATATTTATGAGGACAATGAAGTCCGGTTTTCCCACCGTCTGGTAAAAATTTATGAGGCTGATGCCCGGAAGATTATATCCGAAGGCCCTGTCTGCCTGCTGCCATTTGTTCCCTTGATGAAACACGGAAAAGAACTGGTCAGCCAGGCCGACAGCCTGATTTACCGCAGCGGAAAGCCCAGAAAGGAAACAGCGGACATGCTGACATCCATGGCCATTCTGTCCGGGCTTATCTCCGCGGAGCTTCCCGCGGAACTGATTGCAAGAAGGAGGGACATTATGATCGAATCCGCAGCCTATGATATTATTAAAAATGAAGGAAGAGCAGAAGGAAGAGCAGATGGAAAAGCAGAAGGCATTCAGTTGGGAATCCGGGAAGGAATTTTAAGGTCTGCCATAACGCTGCTGGAAGTGAAATTCGGAGCCAACATACTGGAACTGTACCGTGAAATAAAAAAGATACAGGATAATGGCAGACTGGAAGAAATCATCATGACAGTCAAAGCCGCAAAATCACCCGAAGAGGTTCTGGCCTTTATTCGGGATACAGAATAAGAAACAGCACCTGTAATATTAAGGAAACTCCCCCATGTTCGGCATATTGCGAAAATCCGCCCCTTCCTCCCCCTGGCTGGGAAGCGATGAATGGCTTTTCACCCTGAAACTGTCCAAAGTGGAAAATCCCCTTGACCCTTCGCCTTTGTGGGATTCCCGCTACGGCGGCGGACGACAGATCTGGAAAACAGCACCGGCAGCACGGCACTGCGTCTGCAGGATGCGCTGGATATGCACCGGGCCACGATTTTCCGGCAAAGATTCCCGCGGATGGCGAGACAGAAGAAAAAGAAAGTGTTTGCGGATGTTCTCATCGGATTTCCCAGCCGGTCTGGGACCGGGACATCCAGCAGCCCTTGGAAAAAGATCGAACTACTCTGCGACAACCTCTCCCATCTGCATGAAGAGGATTTCCGGGGATCTGCTCAACCGAGCAGAAAACCTTCCTATGCGGTGCGATGGATATGCCGAGAGAATCAGGTGATGATTCAGTTCGGCTGGGGCGTCTTCATTCCCAGGGGAAAGACCGGCCCAATGGAAAAATCAGCGTGAAACTCCGGGAAAAAGCCGAATGGCAGTCCCTGCCGGACTGGATATTCTGGGAAACACGGAAAACGCATTCCACGGGCTTCGGCTCTGTACGAAGATCCAGCAGTTTCTCCTGATCGGGGCTGATCCGGAATCTTCGGCCCATGCGAGGTTCCGGAAAGCGAGGGCAGGAGGAAGAAGATGGTTTTCCACGGCAAAGGAAATATCCGGTTCAACGGGGGATGAGCAGGGCAGATACGGTTTTGGCTTTGAAGGGTGTATCGGGCAGGGGCAGTGTCTGTCGGATTCGGAAGACGAACGGGAAATTCTCTTTCCGGATGATGCTCCGGCATCCGGGGAAAATTTCCAGACCACAGAACTCCTGCTGGTGAAAATCGAAGCCCTGAAACCCGGAGAAGATGAAATTTCTGCCAATATGCCCGTTCCGGATGCGGATTTTCTCCGCGCTTTCCGGCAGGGCGGAACCATCATTCCCGGCATGATCCGCCATCACCTGGTCCTCCGGGGGATTGCCCTGCCCCGTCCGGATTATGTGCCCGGGCTGGAAAGCTGGATACTGCGCATGGACGAAAAGGGATACCCGGCTGATCCGCAGAATTCCGCAAAGGATGGCGATCTGCTGCTTTTCACCTCGGATTTCCGGGAAAACCGTATTTCCTGCCGCCGCCCGGGAGAAAAAAATTTTTTCCCTGTTTCACAACTGCCCTTTTCCCTGCCGGATATTCGGGGATTGAATTATCAACTGATTCCCTCTCCCCTGCCGGAACAGTATCTCGGCATTCTCCTGGTGCCGGAACCCCGTTTCATCCCGATGGATGAAGAAGGCTTTCTGATGGGAAGGAATGTGGCCGAACCCGGTCTGCGCCTGGATCTTCTGATCCATCCCCGCAGCCTGAAATGGCAGCCGGGCAAAGAGCCCAAAGATTCCCCGGATGCTTCATTGGGACATATCGGCATTTCCGGCGAACATGCCAGAGTCGCATTAAGGGGAGATCAGCTCCTTGTGCAGATGCACAAAGGCAGCACCGCCTTTTATATCCTGGATTCGGAAGGGAAGGTGAAACATACCCTCAGTCCCTTTCGGAAATCGGAAATCCTGGCCGATCCGGATGAGGGACTGCTGATGGGATGTTATTTTCTCAAATTTTTGTGAGTCAGATTTTTGCAGTACGGAATGCCGGGTTACACCTGACTGCCCTGATCCGCAGATGGAACAGGATGGGCCTGTAAAAAGTCAAAATTTTCGTCATTCCGGCGAAAGCCGGAATCCAGAACCGCCTGAAAATACTTTATTCATGCTCTCACCGGAATGACGAAAAATGAAATTCCGACTTTCGGGATCATCAGACATTACCGTTTTTATTTCCGGTGACAATCCACCGGGTTCTGCGGCAAGACGTTCGCCCCAGAGGCATGGCTTTGCCTGCGCTGATCTATTTGTATGATTTCCGTTGTAAATCCGTTTTTGCAAGGTGTCCAAGCGCAATTGTGAATATTCTGCACCAGTACCGTATTGATGACCATGACACCATTGTCTTTCATATACCCCGCGGCCGGGCAATGCGATGATGGCTTCGGATTCTTTCACCGCCGCCGATGAACACCGGTCAGGCCGGGAGCAAAATCTTCCAGTCCGTCCGGAGCTTGGCCCTGCACCACTTCCATCTGATATGCCCCAAAGCGTTTCCGGTTCTCCCGAATCTGCGCAATCCTTTCCGGATGCTGCTCCTGGCAAAGATTTTCCCTTTGGGAGAAAAAGCGAGGCTTCCTGAACACGGAACCGCTGCCCGCGCTAATCCCACAGAACCAGATCAGGCGCATTGGTGGAGTTTGGAAAGGGTGACAGCACTGCCTTTGGTAATCAGGCCATTCTCGTGAGCAAAGGCATCATCCGGCATTCCCGTATACACAACTTGGCGGAAATCTGCATTTTTTTTCCTTTCTCAGGAGAATGACCAGATTGGGCTCGGCAAAATCCTTTTCCGCAACTTCTTGTGCTTCAAACCACTGCACTTTTCCGCGTCAGTTCCCATCTGCTCCAGTATGCACATACGGAAATCCGTTATTTCTTTCTTTACAGAAAGGCTCGGGCCAGCCACTCTGGAGAGTGCTGCCCGGATCGGTCCAGGAGGAGCGATTTTTGCTCTCTCTGCACAAAACTGACATCAGTTCGCGTTCATCAAACTTGCCGTGCATACTGATGATACGGGCATCCTGCCAGGGTTCCCTTATCCGCGAAAAGGCAGCACTCACCGAAGTGATATTGGGATAAATGCGCACATGTTCCGCTCCGATTTTTTTGACCAGCCAAGAGCCGACACCGTAAAAAAGCGGATCTCGAAGGCCAACCCTAACAATGGCTTTATCTGCCATATGCTGCCGAATGAACTCCGCAACCTCGCTGAGATTTTTGCTGATCTCCTTTTTGATTCCGGAAAAATTTTCAAAAAAGGCCAGATGCCGTTTTCCGCCCATGAGAATATCCGCTGAACCGATGATGGCCAGATGCACGGCAGTAAGATCAGAAGGGGAAAGTCCCAGACCAATGATCAATACGGGTTTCATGGCAGATTTTCCCCTTTTTCCGAATCATAGACCGGATTGCCTTCAAAGTCAAATATCATGCCTTCCACACGCAGAGAGGGTGATGCAAAATTTTTGGCAGAGGTCATCATCTGTTTTCCCACACAGGCAATAAGCTGCGGATACTGGGGAAGATGATTTCAAGCGCGTGCCGAAGACAGTGTTTGCTTGGGCAATGTTTTCGGCAAAACTCCCGATCCCCGTGATTTCCTCTGCCCATTCCGACAGTTTGTGCAAAGTGAGTTCTGATTTGGCCGCATGGGTATGGGGAAAACCCAAAGCCATTTTCAGGGCCATTTACCAAAGAAAACCTGAGCCGGATTTTTTCAAACCCCTTTTCTGATGCGCTTTGGAGGGATTTTTGAAAAAATCGCCCGATCTGCACAAAAGCCTCTTCCGGCAATGATTTGTGACCCATTGTGTCTGGGCAAAGCATTCACTGCGGCGTCCGGTGGTCAGAATCCTGCCGGAGGACCTGCGGCACGGGCTACGGACATGGCTGATTCAATCGTGGCGATATAAGCCTCATGGGACATGGGACGGACAAGTCGGTGGTTACAAGAATCGAATACCATCCACAATGCCAAAACCGGGCATTAAGGGTTTTTTGGCCAGTTCCTTTCCTTTGGGAACAAAAATTTCAATGAAAACAGACGCTTTTCGGTAATGGGGAATTCGCTTTATCTGTGACAACCTGCCGGATCGTACCAAAGGGCCCGGCATTAATGGCTGCGTTTCCGGAGCCACTTCCAGACCGGGTTTTGTGACCCGTACCGCCTTAGCCGCCTGTGATTCAGTTTCTGCACTGCCAGGCTTTATCGGAAATCTCAACCTTTGCTCCGATTTCCGCATTATGGGTAATATCCGGATCATCGCCAGCGTCCTTGATGACCGTGCAGACAGCTCGGCGCGCCGATTCCGCATGGCACGCGTGTATGGGAATGTCCATGAGATCACCCGTAAGCAGGGGAATGCTGACCTTTGGCGGAAATTGTCCGGTAAGCAGGTATTGCATGGCAGCCTTGACTGCCGCGGCCGCGGCCGCTCCGGTTGTAAAACCGGTACGGAGCTTTTTTTCACTATGGAAAGACAAGGTTATGCTTTGCTCTGTTTTGCGATGATAATGGTCCAGTATTTCGGAGGCCGGTCTTTGAATTCCCGCACATCCCGGATGATTTCCTCATCCGCAAGCCCGCAACTGCATATGCCCACGCTGTTTTCCAGAAAACCGCATTCTTCCAGAGCGTTGGTAATATCCCCCGCGTTTTTGTATGCCTTGAGAAAAACAATATTTTCCGGTTTGGGGTCCAAAGAACGGAGATGATCCCCGCCTTTGACTCCGGAGGTGAGAAAAAGGGATTCCTCTCCTTCGGTCAGGGGAATGTTCAGCCGTGCCGCGGCAGCCTGATAGGAGGTGATGCCCGGAATGGTTTCAATGGGCAGATGCGGGGCCAGTTTCTGCACGTTTTTCAGAATATATCCGTAGGTGGAATAGGTGGTAGGATCTCCCAGTGTGATAAAAGCCGCACTTTTCCCGGATTCCAGATGTTCAATAAGGGTCAGGGCATGACTGCGCCAGGCATTCTCTGTTTCCTCTTTGTCCTTTGTCATGGGAAAGGGCAGTATGACAATGGGCGTTGTATGGGGAATATGATGCTGCGCAATGCTGACAGCCATACTGTACTGATTTTTGGAAGAGGAAGCCGCGAACACCGTGTCCACACTCTTTAAAATGCGGACAGATTTCAGAGGAATCAGTTCCGGATCTCCGGGGCCTGTGCCAATGCCGTATAAGGTTCCGTAGGTTTTATTCATTATGATTGCTCAATTTTAGGCTATGTATTAACGAGAGTTTGATATAA
Source organism: Desulfobacterales bacterium (assembly GCA_041390465.1). Classification (GTDB taxonomy): domain Bacteria; phylum Desulfobacterota; class Desulfobacteria; order Desulfobacterales; family Desulfococcaceae; genus JAABRU01. The sequence goes on from JAWKPW010000055.1 coordinate 6,892, forward strand.
AAATCCAAGTAGTGGGTCAAATCTGTTGATTCATGTCCGGCATATGAAGGATAAAAATCCGCAAGGATTGATATTGTTATAGAAAATATCTGAAAAAACAAATCAGAATCCCGTAAGGGATGGCATTGTCAACCGATTTTACCCACTACCAAAAAAATCCAAAGGAGCGTTAAATCCCTCTGCATTAAAAAATGCAGAGGAGATTTTTTTGATTGCCTCATTTCTTTCAAACGGACAAAAATACCGGAAAGATTTTCTATTCCCATGTATAATAACCTGATTTATCGATTACCCCATCATCATCAATATCTATATGTGCTTCTGTCATATATCCACAATTATCATAGATATAATTTGTAACAGTAACAGATTCAAATTCGCCGTCATTGTTATAATCAATCATCTCTTTTATTACATTTCCGTTTGAATCATATTCATAGAAAAAAACGGAATCAACTGATCCATTATCAGGATTTACCGCATTTTTTGCAATGATATTTCCGTATTCATCATACACAAAAGTGTAAGTGATATGAAAGGAATCATCTGTTTCCGGCTTGTCAGGTGATATGATGGTATAGCTTCCCTCCGCATTTATACGCATCAATCTGTTATTGTCATAAAAATATTCCCATATTTCAAAACAGTTGTCATCTTCATTGAAAATTTTCTTTTTCAAAAGACTTCCTTCATACCTGTTTTCAGTGACAAAATCAATTGTTCCATCATTGTCACTGTCTGTTTCTTCTGTAAGAAGATTTCCTTCAGAATCATAGGCATAATAAATTATGGAATCAATATTTCCATCTTTGTCATTATCCCATTCCGCCATGCTCTTTCTGAGGATTTTGTTCTCACAGGTATTGTCGTCTGAATCACTGCATCCGGCAAATGTAAAAAGCAATACCATCACCAACACGCAGCAAAATAATCGTGCCTTCATCTTTTTCTCCTTCAGAGTTATGCAGTTGATTTTTCAAGTACCTGATTTTTAAATAACCGGTTTGTGCAGAGCAATATTTGCTTCCATTGCGCAACTCTTTGATTGTGAAAAGTCAAATTTAAGAGATTTGTCATAATCTCTGCTCCGAAGCCATAATCAGAAGCGCGTTGACCACAGCGGCTGCAATGTTGGAGCCGCCCTTTCGACCGGTATTGGAAATAAAGGGAATGTCCATTTTTATCAATTCTGCTTTGGATTCGGCCGCGTTGACAAATCCCACAGGCAGCCCGACAATCAGAGCGGGCTGGGCTTTCCCCTCTTTCACCAGTTCCATCAGACGCAGCAGCGCAGTGGGTGCATTGCCAATGACATAAATGCCGCCCTTCATCAGGGGAACAGCCGCGTCCACAGCGGCACGCGCGCGGGTTTGCCCACTTTTCTTTGCCAAATGTGCGACCTTTTCCTCTCCCATCAGGCAGACAACCTGGGATCCGAACCGGGCCGCGTCTTTTTTCCGTATGCCGGATTTGGCCATTTCCGTATCTGTGACAATGGTCTTTCCGGAACCGATGGCCTCCAGTCCCGCTTCTTTGGCACGGGGATGGAAACGCACTGTTTTCATATATTCAAAATCCGCCGAGGTATGAATTATTCGCCGGACAATATTCCACTGCTCCGGGGGAAAGTCGTGCACTCCGGCTTCCCTGTCAATGATTGCAAAACTCAGGGCTTCAATCTCTTCAGGTTTCATGTGCTGATCCTTTCCTGCCGGTATTCGCGGCAGGCTTTGACAAAATTTTGGGCTGCTTTGGGTTCACTGCCGAAATGAAGGTGAATGTAACTGCCCAGGGTGCGGCATATCTGATACCCTTCGGCCATCTGCGATTCTCCCAAACGATCTGACACGGCATAGACTTTTTCCGGATCTCCGGTCCCGGAATTCCCGATGATGCCGGAATAGTGAAACTCATGCCCCCGCAGACGCAGTCCCGGATTTCCCAGCAGGGTATCTGTTTTCAGACAGATTTCCCGGTATCCCAAAGATCGAAGACGGGGAAACATGGCTGTCTGAAAGGGAAAGATGCCAATCATGGGCCATTTTTTTCCCTCTGTGTCGGTGATCGCCTCACAAAGATACATGAATCCGCCGCATTCCGCATAAACCGGCATTCCCCTTTCACTCTGTTTCCGTATTTCCTGCCGCAGTTGCACGTTTGCGGACAGTTTTTCCGCAAACAGTTCCGGATATCCTCCGCCGAAATACAGACCGTCTGTGTTTTCCGGCAGGGAAGTGTCTTTGATCGGGGAGAAAAAGACAGGTTCCGCCCCAAAATCCCGCAGCATATCCAGATTGTCCTGATAGTAAAAACAGAAGGCCTGATCCCATGCAATGCCGATGCGCACGTTTTTTTCCTGTGCCGGTCTCTGGTGTTCTGATGCAGCCTGAAAATCAAAATCCGGCAGACGGCTGAGAAGTTCATCCACATTGATATGGGATTCAATCAAATCCGCGAGTTTTTCCCTGTGCTGCGCGGACAATCCATGCTCCTGCTGTGTCACCAGTCCCAGATGTCTTTCCGGAATGCTTATCTCCGCATTCCGGACAATGCCGCCGATGCAGGGCATGGAAACATGGCCTTCCAGAGCCTCTTTCAGATAGGACAGATGCCGGGGACTGCCCACAGCATTGAACAGCACTCCGGCAAAATGCAGATCCGGATCAAAGCGCTCAAAGCCCTGCACCAGCGCAGCCGCGCTCCGGGCCATGCTGGAGGCATCTGTGACAAGCAGCACCGGAAGGCCGAGCCATTTTGCCATCTGCGCGGCAGAACCGGCTTCGCTTCTGCCGTCATATCCGTCAAAAAGCCCCATCACGCCTTCGACCACGGCAATGTCAGTCTGCGCTGCATGTTTTTGGAAACAGCGGAGATTGTATTCTTTGGAAAGCATCCACCCATCCAGATTCCGGCTGATGTTTCCCGCAGCAGCACTGTGATGCCCCGGATCAATGAAATCCGGCCCAACCTTGAAGGGTGCAACGCGAAGCCCTCTCCGGACAAACGCGGCCATCAGTCCCAGGGCAATGGTGGGTTTGCCGCAACCGCTCCGGGTTCCGGCCACAAGAATTGCTTTGATGGTATTCCTCCGAAATGTCAAGTCTTCGCCCATCGTTCCGAGAAGGATATCCCCGCGCGGATCTCAGGTTTCATCTTCAATATCCAGTGCCTCATCATCCGCGATTTTGATGGAAGAATTGGAAGAGATGCTGCTGATGGCATCTTCTCCCACAAAATCATCTTCCAGTGCCTCCTCTTCCAGCAGATCATCAAGATCCGAAGAATCTTCCTCAATGGAATCCAGGTTTTCCATTTCATCAGGCATTGCAGAGGCAGTTGCCGACAAAAGCTGGCTGTCGTCAAAAACAGCTTCCGCGGAGGAAGGCCCGTCCGTTCCGTAAACCTCCCGGACAGCGCTGACAATTTTTTCCATGTAAGAGGTGGGCGGAAACAGGTTTTTGGTCCGCAGCAGGGCAACCAGAGCCGCATCGCCTTCCGCCATTTTGGCCTGCACCTCATTTTGCGGATACACCTGCTCACAGAGAAGAGAAAGAATATCCTTGTCCAGTTCGGCAAACTCTCTGAGTATCAGTGAATTTTTCTCATCATCTCTTACAATCATGTATTTCTGCTTCATTGTGTTTTTTTCTCCTTGATATGAAAACGCCGCCCATTTTTGCATCAGGCAGGACAAATCTCAGGGACATGCTCCATGAGACAGGAATCTGTATAAAAAAATCAGTTCCCCGCGCGGTTGACATTCATGCTGTCGTAAGAACGGAAGATCAGTTTTTCCTTTTCCCTGCGATCATCCGAAAGCGGAAACAGGGGAAGGCCCTGAAACTGCTTCAGCGCATCTTCTTTTGCGGGAATTGCGTCCAGCCCCTCTCCGATGCGCTTTCCGGACACGGTATCGAGCACAATGGCTGTTTTGCCGTCTGAAACTGCTGCAAAGGGAATCTGATAGGTGTCCAGAAGCCGGGCAGCGGAAAGTGCTTCTCTTTCGCGGGAGCCCAGAGAACCTGCCGCGCATTTGATGAGCATAAAACGCCTGCCGTTGACGCGTATGACCAGATCCGCAGTGGAGCAGTAGGGCTCTCCGGCAACCCGGATTTCCAGGGGGGTATCCACATTGATATCGCTTTTGTCAAACCCTTTTTCTTCCACCAGCAGGCGTTCGACTGCCTGCCGGTTGGCCTCGGAACCTGTGTCCGGAACTTCCTTTCCTGTGATAAAATCAACAACTGTTTCATTTTTTTGGATATTGTTCATCATTCGCTCCGCTTTTCACCTGCCTGCCAATGCCATCGGGCAGGGGACAGTCAGACAAATTTTACACATATCAGAATGGAAGGGCATCCTTTCACATATCCAAGCGGAAACCGGCATACTGCCGGTTCTCTGAATATGCCGGGGTGCGCTCAAAAGCCGGGTCAGCGGTTCAAACCGGCTTGCCATGCACAAAAAAAACATTCCCCTCCCTGCGGGAAGAGGAATTGCAGAATCAACTGGTTTGATCCAAAGCCGAAACCGGCGGGATGCCGGTTTTCACAGTCTGCCGCTTTCTGACACCTTTCAGCACTTCACAATCAGAGATTCTCCGCTCATCTGCTCCGATTTTTCAATGCCCATCATATCCAGCAGGGTCGGCGCGATATCACCCAGCACGCCTTCCCGAAGACAGACATGCCTGTGCGTATCATCCGCCAGAACAAGACGCACCGGGTTGAGGGTGTGCGCGGTATGGACATTTCCGTTTTCATCCAGCATTTTTTCCGCATTGCCGTGATCTGCGGTGACAATGGCCGCACCGCCCTGGGACAGAAGCTCGGAAACAATGCGCTCCGCGCATTTGTCCACAGTTTCGCAGGCTTTTACTGCGGCTTCCATCACACCCGTATGCCCCACCATGTCCATATTGGCAAAATTGAGAACAATGAAATGATATTCACGGCTTCGCAGACGCGCAAGCACTTCTTCGGTCACTTCCCGCGCACTCATTTCCGGCTTGAAATCATAGGTGGGCACGTCACGGGGCGAGGGAATCAGGCATCTGTCCTCCAGCGGAAAAGGTTTTTCCTCTCCGCCGTTGAAAAAATAGGTGACATGGGCATATTTTTCGGTTTCCGCAATGCGGAGCTGACGCAGTCCGTTTTCACTGATGATTTCTCCGAGAATTCCCTTCAGATGAACCTGCGGAAAGGCAATGGGAAAGGCAAAGGTTTCATCATAGAGAGTCATGGTGACATATTCGCAGAATTTCGGCACATGCGGCCGCGGGAAGAAATCAAAGTCCGGCTCTGCAAGGGCACGGCTGATCTCTCTGGCCCGATCCGCTCGGAAATTGAAGAAAATCAGGCCGTCTCCGTCCTGAATGGAGCCAATGGGACTGCCCTGCGCAGATTGCAGCACAACCGGTTTGACAAATTCATCGGTCTCGCCCCGGTCATACGCGTTCTGCACGGCCTGCACCGGATCCTTTTCCGCCAATCCCTCTCCGGATACATACAGATGAAATGCCTTTTCAATCCTGTCCCAGCGTTTGTCCCGGTCCATTGCATAATAGCGTCCGCAGATGCTGGCAATGGCTCCGAAATTATGCCTGTGCATATGCTCCTGAACGGTTTTCACATAACGGATGCCGTCTGCGGGGGCAGTATCCCGGCCATCCAGAATCGCGTGGACACAGACTTTGCTCAGTCCCTTTTCACGGGCCATGTCCAGAAGGGCCAGCAGATGGGTCAACTGACTGTGCACCCCGCCGTCTGAAACCAGTCCCATGAGATGAAGCGCAGCCTGCTTTTCCCTGACCTTTTCCATTGCGGAAGACAGGACAGGATTATGGAAAAAACTGCCGTCCCGCACTGCCCGGTCAATGCGCAGCAGATCCTGATACACAACTCTGCCCGCGCCAATGTTCAAATGCCCGACTTCGGAATTGCCCATGATTCCCTGGGGAAGTCCCACAGCCTCCCCTGAACAGATCAGCCGCGTGTGGGGATATTGGGCCAGCAGCCTGTCCAGAAAGGGGGTTTGGGCAGCCATGACCGCATTGCCTTCGGAAACCGGGCTCAGTCCCCAGCCGTCCAGAATCATCAGCATATAGGTGCGCTCAGTCCTCATCATCAAAATCCTCTTCTGTCCGGTCTGTGTTTCCCGATGCTGCCATTTCCAGCATGGCAGGTGTTTGGATACGCTCTGCATCTGCCCACAGGCCTTCCAGATTGTAAAAACTGCGGGCGGCTTCATAAAAAACATGAAGAATCACATGACCGTAATCCAGCAGTACCCAGTGTCCATCCTGCATTCCCTCAACGCCCAGAGGCCGGATGCCCTTTTCTTTCAGTTCGGTCTGAATATGCTCCCCGATGGCACTCACCTGGCGGCTGGAACGGCCGCTGCAAATGATAAATGTGTCTGCAATGGACGTCAGACCGCGCACATCCAGCACCAGAAGCCCGGAGGCCTTTTTTCCCAAAGCCGCCCTTACATAAAGATCAAGGGTCGGATCCATATCAGTCATAAGCAAAAAATATCCTTAACCATCTGTTTGTTTTAATAAAAAAATTATTTTATACTGCAACATGCTGCGCGAAATCCTGCCGCAGATTTGACAGCTTTTTGAAAGTTGTCAAATCTCAAATTGCTGCCCCAAAATCAGGTCTGTTTCCGCAGTTCCATCAGATAGCGGAACAGGGCACGGGCTGCCCCGGAAGGTTTCTCCGCTTCTTTCCGGGCATTCCGGATCAGTTGCCTCAGTCTTTGCATATCTGCTTCTGTGAACCGCTCAGAAATTTCCGACAGGGGGAAGTCATCACCGCTGACAAGCGCGTCCCTCCATTGCTCTGCCTGCCGGATGTGCATGAGACTGCGCTGCCTTTCCCGTTCAAATCCTGCCAGAGCCTCATGGATGGGTTCTGTGTCCGCCTCCCGCATGAGTCTGCCGATCCGTTGCATCTGACGGCGCTTTGCCCCGCGGGATTTTATCTTTCCGGCAAAGGAAAGTGCCTCTTCCAGTTCTTCAGGCAGATCCATCTTTTTCCGCTGAGCTTCCGACAGCTCAGCCAGGCGCTCCCCCAGTTCCTGCAGAGAGTGCATTTCCCGTTTTTTTTGTGATTTGCTCTTTGGAAGGATTTCCTCTTCTGTTTCTTTGGGTATCATGAAACTCCGTTTTCAGGGAACCAGCCACAGTGCGCAGTCTGAGGCCCTGTCAAGAACATGGGTGGAAACACTGCCCATGAAAAATGCACTGCTTTGTCCCCGTCTTCCCACAACAACGGTTCCATAACGCTGCTGCTGCAGTTCCTCAACAATGGCCCTGCCCACATTGCGCTGACTGACCTCTTTGATTTCTATCTGATCCCTCTCAATACCGGCATTGGCAAATTTGCGGAAGGCATGGACAAAAAATTTCTCCACACATTTTTTTTCCCCCTGGGAAATGACATACTGCATATCCGCGTCCATTTCATCAAAATCAATGGGGCAGTAATCCCGGAACATGGGAATGACATGAAACAGGGTAATCTTCACATCTTTGCTGCCTTCCATGACAAAGCTGAGATGATCCACAGCCCTGAGCGCACTTTCCGAACCGTCTATGGCAATCAGAACCCGGCTGGATTTCACTTTTCCGTCCACAATCCACAGGGGGGTCAGTTTGGAATGCTCCACCAGTTTTTTGGTGGTGCTTCCCATAAAGACTTCCTGAACAAAGCCCAGCCCCCTGCGGCCGATGACAATGGCATCATATTTCTTTTCCTGCGCGTAATCAATAATGTCCTTGGCAAGACCTGTCTTTCTGGGAACGCTTTTCAGTTCAATGCAATCCTGCCCAATTCCGTTTTCGCACATCACTGCTCTGCACTGTTCCAGCATGGACAGAGAGGCCCGGGCATTTTTCCTTTTCAGTTTCTCCAAAGCGGACTGGGCCTTGACATCACTTTTTGCCTCATCGGTGAGAAACTGGGAAATGGCAGGCTGGACATGAAAAAGCGTGCAGGAAAGATTTTTCACCAGAGAAGACAGATTCACGACATAGGCAATGGCCTGTTTTGCGTTCCGGGAATCATCAACCGCGACAAGTATCTTCTTTTCCATAAATATCCCCCCTGATTTTTCTAATAGTCAAAAGGCGCAACCCATACAATATGGGCTTTGTTTATGATAAAACAGTCAATTCCGCCCTGCGCGGACACATCATAAAGCACCAGAAAGGGACTTTTGCCTTTGATAAACAGATCACTGAGCCTGTCAATGGGAATGTTTTCACTGTTGAGATTGACCTTGCCCCGGAAAGTGGATCCGTCTGTGGTTTTGACTTTTACCATCTGGGATCTTGTTTCAGCCTTCATCATCTCATCCTTTCATCTGATAATATGCCTGAAAACAAAGAACAGTTTGTCTGAAACCGAATCCGGCTCCCCTTTCCGGCATTCTGTTTCGGGAAAATTTGCTGATCAAATATTGTGTATGGTTATAGACAGATTCCGCCATGCTGTCCAGAATTAATATCATTTTTTTAAAAATAGGGAAAGCCCCGAAGATATCAGAGCGTGCCTGAAAAGTTCTTCCCCGTCATTTCCCCTTTTCCAAAGCAGAATTGTTGCGTTCTGTGAACAATTGTCTGAAATTGTTGTATCAAATCGCTGTTGAAATTGTGCAGTGTTTTCTGCCGCTTCCTCAGAAAAACCGGATTTTTCGGAAAAATCCGGTTTTTTGAATACCCGAAACTTTCGGATGTGCAGAAAGCATTGCATCAAATCAATGGAGAATCGGTATTAATCTGCATTTTCCCTTTGCAAAAGGGAAAAATCCGGAGCAGAACCTGACAGCCTTTTCCAAAGGGGGCGCTGGGGAATTTTTTCGGGCAGATGCATAAAAAATCCCCGCTTCCCGCGTCACAGGGATATGCTGGACGGGGTATGCAGGCCAGGAACCGGGAAAAATCATTCCGAAAGAAAATTTTTGCGGATAATTTCCAGCGCACGGATCTTTCTCTCCGGACCGAGATATGCCTGATACAGTTTCTCCGACATGTCCGGCCTTTGGCACAGAAGTTTCTCTTCCATCAGAAACAATGCCTCCACCGATTTGTCGCACACAGGAAAATTTTTGTCATCTGTAAAAATTTCCTGTCCAAACCTGACAGGAGAGATATTGTTGATATCCACGAGACAGAACTCGCCGCTCCGGGCGAGAAGAATGTTTCCGATACCTGCCAAATCCGGAATCAGTCCGGTTTCCCGCACCATTTTTTTGATCCGGAGAATAAACCTCTGTGCACTGTTTCTGATTTTCCCCAAAAACCTTTCCTCATTTTCCGGGGAAATTTCCATGTTCCGGAACAAATCCGAATGCCTGCCCAGATGTATTTCTCCCCAGGGATCCAGCACATTTCCCTCCACATATTCCTGCAAACCGCAAAGAACAATCCGGGGGCCCGAAGATGTCCGGCAGGTGACAGCAAACTCTTCGGACTGTGCCATGTTTTCCGGTGCCAGAAAGGAAACCAGAGTTTTGTAGTGCTGTATTTCATCCAGCACATCCTTCAGACAGGCAAAATCCCTCTTGAATATCCGCAGCACTTTCCTGGGTCTGGCTCCGGGGAACACGCGGATTCCGTCCCGGATTTCCCCTTTGCTCTCTTTTGCAGCGTCTTCGGGGTCAAGAAGCCAGAAAATACTGGAGCGAAGCCCCCGGCTGTAATGCCTTCTGAAAACATAGGAAATTGGATTTCTGATGAAATTCATATCCAGTATATTCTCCGGACAAAGATATTCCCCAGCCCGGATGTTTTGCGCAAAAAACATCAGTCTGTCCCCTGTTTCCTGACACATTCCGCGTTGTTTCTCCTGTCCGGAATCCTGTTTTTCAGACACTGCCGCATTTTTCCAGCAGTTGCTGTATCCTGTCTATCTCAAAACTTTTTGTCAGACGCCGGATCTCTTTGGCAAAAGGGATGAACTGCGCATCGCCTGCCAGCATTTCCCCACTTTTGTCCCGGAGCGCGCCGATATCCCCCATTTCCGCCATTTTTTTCAAATCTGCCAGGATATCCGCAGGCGGAGGGATGATATTTGCAGAAATCCGGCCTGCATTTTCCGGATCAGGCATATTTTCTTCATATATCCATTCCAGATGCAGATGCTTTCGCATTTTTTCCAAAATTTTATCCATGACAAAGGGCTTGGAGACATAATCATCACATCCGGCTGCCAGACTCTTGTTCCGGGCCTCGTCAAAAATATCCGCAGACAGGGCGATGATGCAGGGCTGGGCAATCTCTTTCCTCTGCCGGATGCGCTCTGCGGCGGCAAATCCGTCCATTACAGGCATAATCAGATCCATGAAAATCAGATCCGGCATGAATTCCAAAGTCTTTGCAACTCCTTCCCTGCCGTTTTCCGCTTCCAGGATTTCAAATCCCAGAGGAGAAAGCATGTCGCTGATAAGGCTCCGGTTTTCTTTTTTGTCATCCACCACCAGAATCCTGCGCTTTTGTCCCTGAAACCCCAAAACCGTACCTTTGTCTGCTTTGTATTTTATTTCAGCCGGATCCGAAGTTTCCGGCAGTTTCAGATCAAAAAAGAACACACTGCCCTTTTTCAGTTCGCTCCGCACCGAAATTTCCCCGCCCATCAGGCGCACCAGATTCCGGCTGATGGTCAGTCCCAGACCGGTTCCCTTTGTTTTGTGCATATGAGAGCCAACCTGCCGGAAGGGGGAGAAAACATCTTCCAACTGATCTTCGGGAATTCCCAGCCCGGTGTCCTTCACCTGAAAACGGACAGGAGAAAAATTGTCCTTTCTTTCTGTTTCAAGAGGCTGAACCCTGAAAATAACGGAACCCGCATCTGTGAACTTGATGGCATTGTTGAGCAGATTCAGCAGCACCTGTCCCAGCCGCTGTTCGTCCGCGAGCACGGCATAAGGCAGTGCCGGGGAAATCTCATGCCGGAAAACAAGCCCTTTTTCCTGTGCCCGGATGCTGACCATTTCACAGATGCCTTTGAGAAACGGGGGAAAGGCAAGAGGCATGGGGTTCAGTTCCATTTTTCCGGCCTCAATTTTGGACAGATCCAGAATGTCATTGAGCAGGTTCAGCAGATGGTTTCCGCTGCGCTCAATAATCTCAATCCCTGCTCTCTGGGATTCGCTCAGGCTTCTGTCTTTTTTCAGAATCTGTGCATAACCCAGTATGCCGTTCAGGGGAGTGCGGAGTTCATGGCTCATATGGGCCAGAAACTCACTTTTGGCACGGTTGGCTGAATCCGCCCGCTCTTTGGCGGTCCGCAGTTCGGCTGCGGTCTGCCTGTGCCCCTCAATTTCCTGATACAGCATGGCATTGCTCCGGCTGAGGGATTCGGTACGCTCCCGCACAATCCGCTCCAGGCTGTCCCGGTGCTGGCAGAGTTCCCGCTGCGCCTGCTCCTTTTTGCCGATTTCCCCGCGGAGAATTTCATTGGTTTCTTTGAGTTCCTGCATCAGCTTCCGGTTGCCGTTGATCAGCCAGTAATGCCGGAAGGCTTCGCTTACCACCGAGTCCAGAAGCTCCGGGTCCCAGGGTTTTTGAAGATAGCGGAACACATTGCCCTGATTGATGGCCGCAATCACTGCCTCAATGTCGGCATAGGCCGTAAGAATCAGACGGATGGCATCCGGATGCTCTGTTTTGATTTTATGGAAAAATTCCGTTCCTGTCAGTCCCGGCATCCGCTGATCAGAGATAATCACCTGAATGGGTTCCTCACACAGGATCCGGCATCCCTCATCCGCACTGCCGGCAAGATGCACATTGTATCTTCTCCGGAACTGCCGATTGAGAGATTTCAGAATTTCCTGCTCATCATCAATCACCAGAAGATTTTCAGTCAATTCCTTTTTTTTTGTGTTCATTTTTCCAGCTCCCTGCCAATGAGAATGGTAAACACTGCCCCCTTTCCCGGTTCTGACATCACGGTGAGACTGCCGTGATGTTTTTCTTTGATGATTTTATAGGCAAGACTCAGTCCCAGACCTGTTCCGGTGCCCACCGGCTTGGTGGTGAAAAAGGGATCAAATATCCTTCCGGCAGTCTCCCGGGGAATCCCGGGGCCGGTATCGGCAAAATCAATGCGAATCTTTCCGGATTCCTCCCGCGCGCGGATGTTCAGGGTCCCCTGCTGATCCATGGCCTGAGCTGCATTGATGATCAGATTGAGAAAGACCTGATTGAGTTCGGAAGCATAGCACTGCACCTTCGGTCCGTCAGCAATATCAAGTATAACATCAATTTCACGTTTTTTCAATTCCGGAGCTGCCACAGCCAGAGCGCTTTCCACACTTTCCCGGATGTCAATTTCCTTGATTTCCCCCTCATCAAGCCGGGAAAAGGTGCGCAAATCTGTCACCAGCTTCCGGATGCGCGCAATTCCGTCACTGAGCCCCCTGTGCAAATCCGCAAAATCTCCAAAGACAAAATCCAGATCATATTCCCCGCGTATGTTTTCCGCAGCTTTCTGCATATCCGGACTTCCCTGTCTGCCTGCCAGATTTTCCAGTTCCCGGTATGCTTCTGATATATCTTCAAAGGATTCCCGGAGACTGTGAAGATTGCTGTTGATGTAGGCAAGGGGATTGTTGATCTCATGGGCAATCCCGGCCACAAGCTGACCCAAAGAATTCATTTTTTCCGACTGAATCAGCATGGCCTGGGTTTCCCGCAGCTCCATGAGGGTTTTCTTCAATTCCGCCTTTTCCCGGATCAGTTCCCGCTGCATATTGCTGATTTCCCGGTTCAGGGCAGTCATTTCCCTGTTGAGAAAATCCAGTTCCAGAGCATCATATTCCCCCGCAAGCAGGAGCCGGTTTTCCTGACGCCAGGCTTTGGCTTTCACGGCCTGAATAATATCCTGACCGTTGCCGGTGGTCAGAATGCCGTCAAACACAGGCTGCTTTTCCACCGGCAGAGCCATGAGGGTTCCAAAATTCGGATTGACCAGATAATCCGAGGGGGAATGCTCTTTGCTTTCCGCATCCAGCAGCAGGCGCATGCCCGCATTTGCATACAGCAGTTTTCCGCTGTCATCAAACAGGGCAATGCCAAGGGCCAGACTTTCATGACAGAAATTTTCCAGAATATCAGGCCAGTTTTTCACAATGTCACTGATCAAAAAAATTCCCCATAGTGGGCTGAATCCGTTGAAAATTCCCCTCGCGGGAGGGATCAGGGGAGGGGTAAAAATAACGCTTTGCAGTTAATGGTGTTTTCACCCTCCCCCTGCCCCTCCCTCAAGGGCGGGGAGACTGTAATACCAAATCGCTGTTGAAGTTATACCATGTTTTCTGCCGGTTCCTCAGAAAAACCGGATTTTTCCGAAAAATCCGGTTTTTTGAACACCTGAAAATTTTCGGCTGAATACATAGTTGGAAATCGCCCAGTGTGGTCAGGTTTCCGGTGTCCGATATTTTTTCCTCTGTGTCCTCTGTGGGAAACAAGGGGATTGAAACAAAAGGACTCATGCCATATTTCTCAGAAATCATGCTCCGGTGTCTGCTGAAACTCCAGTTCAGAGATATTGCTGAAAGCCGGAATGTTCACACTGAGCCATTCATACAGCGGATACACGGATGCAAAAGATTCGGGCGAAAGTTCCTGCCGCAGAACCTCAATCCAGGTGCTGATCTGGGCTGCCCAGTAATTCTGATGAAATCCCCGTGAACGGTAGGAACGGAACACCCAGAGCACCGTATCGGTCAGCACCTCCGGCTGGAAATACCGGAGAATGGAGGCCACAAAACGGGCATGGTTGCTGTGATTGTCCTTCATCATTTCCATATTCTTTTCCCCGGCAAGGTACAGAATATCCGGGCGCTGCACCATGATTTCATTCACTTTTGCCGCCAGCAGTTCCTTTTTCCGTGCATATTCCTCTGCGGCTTTTGCCGAGGCAGGCGGAATTTTCTCCGCTGACCGGATCAAAGATTCTCTGTTCACTGCATTCCCCTGTTTTTTATATGTTTCCACTGTCAATCCTCTTTTCCAGCTCATCCAGGGAAAACACAGGCATGACTTCCGGCAGCGTTTTCAGCCAGGAAGGGATTCCGTGACGGAATGCCTGGCCGCCCACAAGCATTCGGAGATTCGGAAAATGCTCCCGGATGGCTTTCACTGTTTTTTCCAGTTCCTCCATATGAAAATAAACACTCAGGGAAAGCCCGATTCTGTCCGGCTTTGTTTCCTGTGCAAAACGGATGAGTTCATGGATTGGTGTACCTGCTCCCAGATAAAAGGCATCCCATCCTTTCATTTCAAACAAATCCGCCACCATTTTGGCGCCCACCTGATGCTGTTCCTTTTCCACTCCTGAAATCAGGATTTTTTTGCCAATGCGTTTTGCCGACACAATATTCGGATACATCCGGTTCATCAGTCCTTCTGTGATGGAAGTGGCCATATGCTCGGCTGCCACCGAGATTCTGTTATGCTCCCACAGTTCCCCGACCTGATAGAGTGCGCGCTGAAACAGCCCCGCATAAATGTTTTTTACCGGAATCTGTTTCCGCATCATCTTTTCCGCCATGTCCGCGCATTGCAGACGTTTTCCCGAAAGAAGAGAGGAAAGATAGTGCTGATACATCTCTTCCGTAATTTCATTTGCTTCCATATTCTTCCCCTTCCCCCTTCTCAGCCTCTCCCAGAATTTCCTCCATGCGATCCTCAATCTCCTTTACCTGAAAACGGCTGAGCAGTTGACGGATTTGGGATACAAAAAGACTGTGGCAGGGATCGGACTGCCCGATCTTATCCAGTATGTCCCGGATTCCGGAAATATCGCCCAGACGGGACAGACTGCGAATTTCCCGGATTTCCGCAAGGGCAGGAATCTTCCTGTGTTCCGTGCCGGACAGTTGCCTGCATTCCGGGGGCTCGGCAGGCAGATCTTTTTTCTCTTCCCTGCAGATCCACTCCACATGCAGATGTTTTTCCAGAGCCTGAAAAATCTCTTCAAACTTCACAGGTTTGGGAATATAACCGTCCAGCCCGCTGCCCGCGACAATCTCCTCCGGAGACAGGGAAAAGCTGGCCGAAACAGCCACAATTCGGATGTGCTTCAAATCCGGTGTGTTCCGGATCTGCCGCGTGGCCTCAAATCCGTCCATGCCGGGCATGACCAGATCCATGAAAATCATTTCCGGTTTCCGTTCCAAAGCCAGAAGCAGAGCCTCCCGGCCATCTCCGGCCTCAGCCACATCAAAGCCCAGGGAAGTCAGAAAACTCGACAGCACTGCCCGGTTTTCCCAGCGATCATCGGCCACCAGCACGCTGCGTTTTTCCCCTTTGTATCCCACAATCTGATCCGCATCCGCTTTCCGGGTTTCCGTAAAGCTCTCCGCCTTTTCCAGCATCAGATCAAACCAGAAGGTGGAGCCTTTTCCCAGCGTGCTTTTCACATGCAGTTCACCGCCCATGAGACGCACAAGTCTGCGGCTGATGGTCAGTCCCAGCCCTGTGCCTTCAATGGTTCGGGTGTGTTCCCCCACCTGTTTGAAAGGGGCAAAAATATCTTCCAGTTTGTCTTCGGGAATCCCCACGCCGGTATCCTCAATCTGAAAACGCACAGAAACATGGAAGTCATCCGGCTGTTTCTCCAGGTCCCGGATATCTGTCTTCATCACCAGAAAAACAACGCCGCCCTGATCGGTGAATTTGACGGCATTGCTCAGAAGATTGAGCAGCACCTGACTGATGCGTTTTTCATCCGCATGCACGGCAGCAGGCAGGTTGGATGCAATTTCCGAATGAAAGGAAATGCCTTTCTGTCCTGCCCGAACCTGAACAATCTGGGAAATGCCGTGGAGAAATTCGGGAAAGCGGAACTGCGCGGGATGCAGTTCCAGTTTTCTGGCCTCGATTTTGGACAGATCCAGAATTTCATTGATCAGATTGAGCAGATGGGTTCCGCTGCGCTCTATCACATCCAGACCGCTTTTCTGGGATTCGCCGAGTTCCCTGTCTCTTTTGAGTATCTGGGCATATCCCAGAATGCCGTTGAGCGGGGTGCGGAGTTCATGACTCATATTGGCCAGAAATTCACTTTTGGCACGGTTGGCTGCCTCTGCGGCCTTTTTGGCCTCCTTGAGATTGTGTTCCTTGAGGCGCAGTTCCCTGAAAATAATGTCATAGGGACGGACAATGCCGGTTTCAATAATGGCCTTGTAAATCAGGTAAAAAGAGAATATTTTAAAATAATGTCCCACCAGATTGGAAAAGCCGTAGTTGCTGACATAAAAGGTGAAGGCCAGCTCGGATCCGATGGTGAAGATCAGAGACCAGCGCAGACAGTCAAAGACTTTTTTCTCAAATCTGTCCCGGTAATGAAACAGCAGCCGCATGTCCGCCAGCAGGATGCCGCAGATGACATATTCACTGATGAGCTTGAACGTTGTCTGGCCTTTTCCCGTGACAAAGCAGACCGGAAAGATTTTCCACCAGAACACAGACGAGATGATCAGCGCGGAAATCACAGCGTACACAGCAAAAAGCATCACCGGCCATACTTTTTTTTCCGTGCGGAGAAACAGAAACGCGACCAGAAGCGTGAGGCTTTCCATTCCCCTTGCCCCGATCCACAACTGGTTGGCATAATAATCATAATCTGTGAATATCTGCATTCCCTTGTAGGAAAGGGTGTGGAGCAAATCCAGAAAACCGATGAAAAGATACGCGATGGCAATGAAAATCAGATAAGGGTTTTCAATATATTTTTTGGAGTTCCACGCGATCATGAACATGGAGCCAGCCACCAGAATGCTGAAAATTTCGGCCAGACTGTGGAAAAGCAGATAATTGTAAAGACTGGACAGATACAGCCCGATCAGAGCCAGCATCCCAAGTATGTAACTGACATTTCTGTCGTAACGGCTTTTCCGATCTTCGCTCATACATTCTCCTTTGGCCGGGCTTCAGGTGTCCGGCATCAAGCGGCCGGATTGTGTTTCAGAAACTTTCCCTGGTCTCAGGGCTTGCAAAAAAATAACCTGTATGATTTTTCTGTCCGGAAACCCTGAGGGTTTTCAAAACCCTCAGGGTTTGTAACAGGTTGTTTTAATGTCCCGGATCAGTCTGCCAGTTTCAGTTTCAGGATGACTTCTGTTCCATGATCTTCGGGATGTTCGTCCTGCGCCTTTGACAGGATTTCCATGCTGCCGCCATAGGCTGTCATGAATTTTCTGATCAGGGGCATCCCAAATCCGGTTCCGGTTTCTCCCTCGGTTCCGGGGCGGCTGGTGGCTTTGCTGAGGTCAAAAATGTTTTTGCGTATTTTCTGTGACATTCCGATTCCCGCATCCCGTATGGATATCCGGGCATATTCCCCGTTTGCATGGGCTGTCACAGTGATTTTGGATTTTCTGTGGGAAAATTTCACGGCATTGGTGAAGATATTGTTGAGCACCGAATTGACAAAGGAGGTTCTTTCTGCCCGAATTTTCAGGTTTTCCTCTGCAAAAACATCCAGTTGGATTTCCTTGGCGGCAAATCTGTCTTTGAGCAGGGAATACGACTGTCCCAGAGCCTCTGAAAAAAGAATGTTTTCCAGCCTGAGTTTCTGTTCTTCCAGCGCGCGCATGTTCCGCACCAGCCGGATGATCTCCACACCGTTATTTGCGGATGAAAGCAGATGGGGCTTCAGTTCCTCAAATTTTTCATAATTTTTCATCAGTGCCAGCAGGCAGATGACGGCATGAAAGGTGTTGGACAGGTCATGGCAGAGAACATGAAGCAGTTCTTTGCGCTCATTGCTTACGGTTTCAATCAGGTCCTTGCTGAATTTCAGATCCAGATGGGTATGCACCCGCACCAGCAGTTCTGTGGCATTGAAAGGCTTGGTGATGTAATCCACCGCTCCCGTTTCAAAGCCTTTGACAATATCATCCGCATCCGCGCGCGCGGTAAGGAAAATGACCGGTATGTTTTTGGTCTGCGGAGAGGATTTCAGTTGTCTGCAGGTTTCAAATCCGTCCATTTCCGGCATCATGATATCCAAGAGGATCAAGTCCGGCATAATTTTTTCCACCAGTCCCATAGCCTGCACACCGTTTCGGGCCACATTGACCTGATACCCCTCTTTCAGCAGTATGGTTCCCAGAATCTGAATATTGCCCTGGGTATCATCCACAATGAGAATGCGCGGCTTTTTTTCCTGATTCCCAGTCATCGTTTGTCTCCTTTGTCATTTTTTATGGGCAAGAGGCATTTTGTTGCTTCTGATTTGATATAAATTCAGTCAGGTTATCAAAACTGACACAAAATATCAAATCATTCTTTCAAAATCCCGCAGGAAAGTCCCGGTTTTTGCCGCATAAGCGGTTTTCTGAGCAAAAACAGTTTGAATTTTCTGTTGATTTTATACCAAATCGCTGTTGAAATGAAGTTATGCAATATCTTCTGCCGATTCCTCAGAAAAACCGGATTTTTCCGAAAAATCCGGTTTTTCTGAATACCCGAAAACTTTCGGCTGTGCGGATGGAACTGCATCAAATCAATGGAGAATCGGTATGATATGTTCCGCAATCAGGCAGGAGATGAGCGGCTTTTGGACAGAAACAACCGTGACGGGACGGAAGAACAGATTTGGAACTGCTCTGCTCTTTGCGGAAAAGAAAACAAAGAGATTGAAAATGCTGGGTGCACAGAAGAAAGCAGAGGCTCAGGACAGTGTGCGGAATGCTTCCGGATTTTGGAAACGGAAAGACTTCCGAAGTGCCTGAAACTTCGGAAGTCTGAGTCCGGCTGTTGCGCAAATCGCCTTAAAGGATTTGGCAGTGGGTCAAATCCGTTGATTCGGGTCTGACACACAGACGGGAAAAATCCGTAAGGATTGATATTATTATAGAAAAAATCTGAAAAACAAATCAGAATCCCGGAAGGGATGACAGTATCAACCGGTTTGACCCACTATCAAGGAGTTCTCAGATTTCCAGATCCCGGTGAATCTGTTGCATCCAGTCCGGAACAGCGGGATTTTCCGCTCCGTGATAATTGAGGACATAGGGTTTGATATCTATGATCGGGCTGCCGTCCAATGCCTCAAATCCCAATACCCGCAGGATATTGTCCTGGCGATCCAGCAGACGCACCGCGGAAACCAGCACCGGATTGGGCCGGGCCGGACTGCACGTGGCAAAGATTCCCTGCAGGGGCAGATCCTCTCGGCCCATGGGGTGAACCTGCTTCAGGCTCCGCCGCGCGGGATCTATGAGATGGGGCCAGTACAGCACCAGAATATGTGAAAAATCCTCTGTGCCTTTCAGAAGATCAAGGTATTCCGGATCTATCACCAGCTCGGAAATCATTTCTCTGATTCCTTTGTGATATTCCCGCATCTTTTCCACGCGGAGTTTCAGTTCAAGTCCGCGCTCCCCGGCCCTGAGGATGGGCTCTTTGATCTCATTTCGGACAAAGCCCACGGGACGCAGGATCATCTCCGGCCACTGCTGCGCATTTGCAATCATTTTTCATTCTCCCTGATTTTTGTTTGCCTGCTTATTCCTGCAGAACATTTCAGTGTGCTGATCTCATTCCCCGCAGAATCGCCCTGCAGCCGCCTCTCAGGGCAGTTGCAGAGAAACCGTCTTTACAGGAATTTCAATCTGCATGAAAAAAGACCCTCTGCCTGTTTTTGCGGACAGTTTCACTGCCCCGGAATCGGCTCTTTTGCCAATGGATGCTGACAAAAAACAGAAACCGTATAACACAGTTCTGCTGATATGAAAAGTCCATCGACCAGTGTGTGCCTTACGATTTTGAAAGAGAACAGCAGAATCAGGGAGATCTGGATCGTGAGGAAATGATAAATGGGCGGGCGTTCCCTGCAAACGCATCAGCAGATTTGACCTGCCGCCAAAATCAGATTCTGCAATACCAAATCGCCATTGAAAAGATACCTGCAAATAAGGCGGACAGAAATTTCCGTGTATCCAAAAAACCGGATTTTTCAGAAAAATCCGGTTTTTCTGAAAAACTTATGTTTCAGATCAATGGCGATTTGGTATCACACCGCGACTTTCTCCCTTTCTTCGGCAACACCGCTTTCCGGAAGCTGCTCTGCCAGGCGGGTGCGGATGACTGCCACCTGATTTGGATCTTCGACTTTGCGTCCGTCAAAATCCGTGACATAAAAAACATCCACAGCCTGCTCAGCCACAGTGGAAATCCGGGCGCTCTGAATATTGAGTCTGCACCGGAACAGGGCATCGCTGAGCCGGAACAGGAGACCGGGCGCGTCCAGTGCAAAAACCTCAATAACCGTGCATGCGGATGATATCTCATTGTCCACCTCAACCCTGGCCGGAACCTTCCACAGCAGGGCTGTCTGCTTTGTTTCTCCCGCGATTCTTTCTGCAATGGCTGTCATGATATTGAGTTTTCCGGACAGCGCAGAGCGCAGCTCCCGTTGGGCCCTTGCCCAGCGCTCCTCCTCAAAGATCAGATCCGGCGGCCGCATGACTTCAAAGACACTCAGGGCGCTGTGGTTTCGCCAGGTATGGGTGCGGGCTTCCAGAATATTGATGCGGTTGATGGCAAACACACCGGCAATCTTTGAAAAATATCCGGGTCTGTCCTTTCCGCAGATCGTGACAGTCCTTGTGCAGGATGTCTGTGCCCGGGAAATTTTCCATACAAATTCCTGGGCGCCCATGGATCGGAACATGCGCATATGTTCTCGGACATCTGCCTCAGATGTCTGAAGAAGATAGCGCTCCGACATCAGGTGCAGAAGGTTTTCACATTCCTTTTTTTCCTGTGCCGGAATCCTTGCCAGAATCTGCTGTGTTTTTTCTTTCATCCAATGGGTATTTTTTGTCCGGTCATCCGCATTTTCAATTCTGGCCAGCGTTTTTATGAACAGATTCCGCAAAAGCACGGATGTCCATTCATTCCATGCACCGGGGCCTGTGGCAATGCGATCCGCGACTGTCAGGAGAAAGAGCATGCGAAGATGCTCCGCATTCCGGATTCTGTGCGCACAGTGCGCAATGGTTTCTTTGTCATCCATATCCCGGCGGGTGGCTGTATGAAAGAGAAAAAGATGTTCCCGCACCAGAAAGGCCACGGTCAGCGCATCTTCCTCTTTGTATCCCATTTCCCGCATCACCCCCAGGGCGATTTCCGCTCCGGCACTGCAATGCTCTTTTTCCGGAATTCCTTTGCCAATGTCATGGAGCAGCGCTGCCCACAGCAGCAGATTTTTGCGGGGCAGTTCATGGCAGATCTGCGCACAAAGACTGTCCCGGCTTTTGTCTTCGGATGTGCCGAAATCTTTGATGATGCGCACGGTTTCCAGCAGATGCCTGTCCACCGGATGGATATGCCAGGTGTCATATTCAATGCGGTTTGTCACAGAATCCATTTCCGGAATCAGGCAGGTCAGCACTCCGGTGCTGTGCATTTCACTGAGCACATGGAAGGCTTCCGGAGAGCGGAAAACCAGAATGCGCTCAAACAGTTCCACCGCATCAGCCGAAGATCGGAATTTCCTGTCTGCCAGATGGGCGAATTCCCGAATCAGACGACGGGCCTCGGTGTCAAGGGGAATTTGCAACACAGCGCTTTCCTCAAATATTTTCAGCAGCAGCAGGGGATTTCGGAGAATATGCTCGGGTGAAACAAAAGACAGGGTGTTTTTGCGGATTTCCAGACCTTCCACTGTGCTCTGCTTCTGTCTGCCGATTTCCAGACGGAACCATTTTTTTGTTTTTCCGGATTCACAGAGAAACAGGAGATGATTTTGTTTCACCTGTTCCATATGTCCCTGCAGTTCTCCCAGAAAAACTTCCACACCCTGCCTGCTGCTTTCCTCCCGGTACCCAAGCATCTGTGCGATCCGCACCTGATTTTCAAAATGGAGCTGATCGTATTTTCTGCCTGTCAGCAGGTGAAGGCCGCTCCGCACATTCCAGATGAACTCCAGCGAATTCATCAGGGAGGCAAATTCCTCATGGGAGAGCCAGCCCTGGTATTCCATGTCTCTGGGGGTTTCCAGATGGAAGCGGATTCGGGAAAGCCAGAGCATGGTGTGATAATCCCGCAGCCCCCCCGGCCCCTCTTTGAGATTGGGTTCCAGAAGATAGGCAGAGTTTCCGAAATATTCATGGCGCCTGCGGTTTGCGGCAAGCATCCATTCCACAATTTTGGCGGATTTCCGGAAAATGATTTTGTCCCGCACCTGTGTGCGCAGTTCCGAGTGCAGCGGAGACATGCCGCAGATGAAACGGGCATCCAGAAGAGAGGTGAGCACCTCAAAATCTTTGGCTGCCAGACGGAGGCAGTCTTTGAGGGAGCGGGTGGCATGACCGATATCCAGACCGATATCCCAGAGCGGATAGATGATTTCCCGAATCAGGGCCTCGGCTTTTTCCGGAACCTCTTTTTTGAAAAGAAAGAGAATGTCCACATCGGAATGAAGGCACTGCTCCTGTCTGCCGTATCCGCCCAGAGCAATGATGGCGTAAGGATTTCTGATAATTTCCATTCCGGGCCCCACCATGCTTTTTTCAAAACTTTCCCGGAAATAATCATCCAGAATCTGTGCATTCCGCTCCATAAATTCCCGCGGTCTTTGCCTGAGAAAGTCTGAAACCAGATTCTCCTTTTTCCGCCGGAGTTCCCCGGCCGCTTTTTGACAGGCATGTTTGATTTCTTTTTCCGGCATGGCAGAGTCCTCCCTTTTTCTCCGCGCTGTGTTCTGTTTTTGCAGACCTGCGGAAAATTTTTTTGAAAATCCGCCGACATTTCGGCAGTGGATCAATTCGCCTGATAATGAAGAAAAATCGGCAGATTTCCCCTTCAGGAAGGAGGAAAAACTGTTTTTGGCTCCAGACTGCTGATTCCCTTCCCCAATCCCACTGCCCCGGAGGAAGGGGAGATTTCAGAATCAGGGGATTTGACCCATTATCGATCTTTTTTTTGCTGCTTGTTTCATTGTGGAAAGCAAGGGATGTGCCAGACAGGAGAAAATTGCATACCCGTCTGAAATTGCAAGTGTTATGTTTTTTGACAGAATGGATGCAGACAGGAAAGGATGTTACAAAAATGTTTTTAATCCGGAAGAGTTCATACAAATTTGCTGCAATACCGATTCCCTGTTGAAAAATATGCGTTCATCCCGTTCCGGAGCGTCAATGCTGTCAGACCTGAAGGAAAATGACTGATCCGCAGTCCCTTTCCTTCGCTGTGCAGGAACAATCTGGAAACCTGTTCTGCCGGGGGTGAAGTTTTTTTCCGGTACGGGGATATTTTTCCTTGCCGGGTATGAACAAGCCGGAAGCCTGTTCTGCCAAAGGTGAAGGTCTTTTCCGGAACCGGGTATTTTCCTTGCCCCTGAGACAAAAAAAGATTTACATTATGCTTTTCACAGTATAATAGTTCTGTATTCGTAAAAACAGGCAGGTTTCCTGTTTTCCCGATTCGGAACCGGGGAGACCCTGAGGGTTTGGAAGTCCCTGGAAGATTGTTTGCAAATATCCGTCCCGGGCTTTCCTGATTCGGAAACAGGAAAACACAGGGAAACCATGCCCGTCATTTTCAATCCTTTTATTTCAAGTCATGGAGGTTATCAATGAAGAGAAATGTGTTTGGCGGTATGGTTCTGTTCGCGGCAGTTCTGCTGGGTCTCAGCATGGCAGCATGGGGTGCGGATATTGATCTGGCAAAAAAATCAACCCTGGAGGAGATTCTGAAAAAAGGGGAACTCCGGGTTGGGTTTGAGGCCGGTTACATGCCTTTTGAGATGACAGACAAAAAAGGCAATTTTGTGGGTTTTGACATTGACATTGCCAATGAAATGGCAAAGGCCATGGGCGTCAAGTTTGTGCCGGTCAACACAGCCTGGGACGGAATCATTCCCTCTCTGATTACCGGAAAGTTTGACATCATCATGAGCGGCATGACCGTGACCCAGGAGCGGAACCTGAAGATCAATTTTGCCGATCCCTATATCATCGTGGGGCAGACCATTCTGCTCAACAAAAAGCATGAGGGAAAGGTTTTGTCATACAAGGATCTCAATGATCCCCAGTTCACGGTTGTTTCCAAGCTGGGAACCACAGGCGAGCAGGCCACCAAGCGCCATATTCCCAAATGCACCTACAAATCCTTTGAAACCGAAACCGAGGCCGTGCTGGAAGTCATCAACAACAAAGCGGACGCGTATGTGTATGACCAGCCCAACTGCGTGGTGGTCATGGCCGAGCAGGGAAAGGACAAACTGATCTTTCTGGACAAACCCTTCACCTATGAACCTCTGGCCTGGGCAGTGCAGAAAGGGGATCCGGATTTTCTCAACTGGCTCAACAATTTCCTGCGCCAGATTCAGAATGACGGACGCTATGATCGGATTTATGACAAATGGATCCGTTCCACAGACTGGTATCAGAACGTGAAATAACAGGGATTAGGGGTTGGGGTTCAGGGAACAGGGTTTGCACACGGGTAACAGACGAACATTTCCATGCTGAATCCCTACCCCCTAATCCCCTAACCCTATCCCCTTTCATAATACACGGGAAACAAAATGGAATCAGCAAATCTGCGGCATTTACGAAAAAAACAGAGGGTGAATTACTTATGGATCGGCGTTTTTTTCCTGATCCTCGGAGCTTCTCTCTGGGGTCTGTATGCGGCCACTGCCAAGATTGACTATGTGTGGAGATGGTACCGTATTCCCCAGTATTTCTTTTATCATGACAATATAGAAATCAAATCCGACATGGATGGCGAAGTTGTCTCCATAATCCATGAAGATGAAAAGACAAAAATTCTTATCAAAGGAGAAGGCGGGGAAAAAACCTTTGTCATTCCCTCTGACAGAACTCCGGTCAGTGAAGGAAACACGATCTATGTCGGTGATATTCTTGGAAGTCACAAAAAATGGAAGGTGGGCATTCTTCTTCTGGGACTGTGGCTGACGCTGAAGGTCAGTTTCATCGCCATTGTGTTCGGCATTTTTCTTGGCCTGTTCACCGGTCTGGCCCGGCTTTCCGCCAATCCGGCACTGAAATGGTCGGCCATCACCTATATTGAGATCATCCGGGGTTCTCCCCTGCTGGTGCAGATTTTCATCTGGTATTTTGTTCTGGGAACCCTGATCAATGATCTGCTTGCGCGCAGCGGAATATCATATCAGGTTCCGCCCCTGTGGTTTGGTGTGGCCGCACTGGCATTTTTCACCGGAGCCTATGTTGCGGAAATGGTGCGCGCGGGGATTCAGTCCATTCACAGGGGCCAGACCGAGGCAGCCCGATCTTTGGGCATGAACTATGTTCAGACCATGAGTCATGTGATTCTGCCCCAGGCCATGCGCCGGATTCTGCCGCCCCTTGCGGGTCAGTTCATCAGCCTGATCAAGGATTCCTCTCTGCTGGGCATTATCGCCATCCGGGAACTGACCAAAGCCACACGGGAAGTTGTCACCACCAGTCTGCAGCCCTTTGAACTCTGGTTTGTCTGCGCGCTGCTCTATCTGGTGCTGACTTTCGGACTTTCCATGTTTGTCCAATATCTTGAAAGGAGGACCCTGAGTCAGTGACAGAACCAGCCGCAAAAAATAACGCACCTGCCGAAGTCAGGTCAGAGGGGATTATGATTGATGTGCGCAATATCTGCAAAACCTTTCTGGTTCCCCATGAAGTTCACGCTCTGGTCAATGTTTCCAATCAAATCAGAGCCGGTGAGGTGGTGGTGGTCATCGGCCCGTCCGGTTCCGGGAAAAGCACCTTCATCCGCTGTCTGAATCATCTGGAAGTGCCGGATTCCGGTCACATTTTCATTGAGGGAACCGATATTCTTGATCCCGCGACAGACATCAACAAAATCCGCACCGAAGTGGGCATGGTTTTCCAGTCCTTCAATCTTTTTCCCCACAAAACGGTGCAGGACAATGTAACCCTGGCCCAGCGGGTGGTGCGGAAGCGCTCCAAAGAGGAAGCTGTGGAAAAAGCCATGAAACTGCTGGAAAAAGTGGGCATCCGGGACAAGGCCGGCGTGTATCCGGATCAGTTGTCCGGCGGACAGCAGCAGCGGGTGGCCATTGCCCGTGCCCTGGCCATGGATCCCAAAATCATGCTCTTTGACGAACCCACATCCGCGCTGGATCCGGAAATGATCGGGGAAGTGCTGGATGTCATGAAAACTTTGGCAAAGGAAGGCATGACCATGGTGGTTGTGACCCATGAAATGGGATTTGCCAAAGAAGTGGCAGATCGGGTGATCTTCATGGATCATGGCGCGATTGTGGAAGAGGGAACTCCGGAGCATTTCTTCACAGCGCCGTCCCATGACCGCACCCGGCTGTTTCTGAGCCAGATTCTGTAGCAAAGATGCCCGTATTCAGCGGGCAGATGCGCAACAGAACAAAACGGTAAGGGCTCAAATTTGTTGAGCCTGTGCTTTGACATCGGGACGGAAAAAATCCGCAGGGATTGACATTATTATAGAAAAAAGAATAAAAAAACAAACCGGAATCCCGGAAGGGATGACATTGTCAACTGATCTGACCCGCTGCCAGCAGAACGTGTCAAACAGAAATTTTCCCACAGAGAACACACACAGAGAACACAGAGGAAAAAATGTTCAGGACGCTGTGTTCTCTGTGGCACTCCGCAGCCTGCCTGATTCAATAGCATTGCCTTAGTGTGCTCAAAGGAAAGCATATTACCCTGATACGGCTTTTTGTCAGGCAGTTATCTTGAATGGAGAATTGCCCCAGACTGTCCTGAAAGGAAGGAATCCCAGATTGGCATGAGCGCTTGCATTCCGAACCAATATCAAAAAATGCACATTGTCCGGAAAAACTGACAATACCTTTACCGTAACTTAAACAATAATACTTTGATTTTATTGTAAATGCTAAAAAATTGCGTATTTTTTAAATATTTAATAAAATCAATAAATTGTGTTTTGGGTTACCAAAGTAGTACATGACCACGTTGAATTTAGATCAAAAACTGAATTTTTTTAAAAAAATTCAGTTTTTAATCACTGTTTCATCCCATAAAAACCGTTGGTTATGTAGTATGTAATAAATTGGTTATGCAAAAACGATTTTGGAGATAAAGGTTTTCATATAACTGCTGTAGCGAAAAAAAAGCATCGAATGATTTCGCTGACCGATTTATAAAAACGTTAATTTTTAAACTGCCAGGAAAACAGAAGTTGGCCAAATTTTGTTATGGATTTATGCATCGAACTGCGCCCAGGTTAAAAAAAGGACTGGAAGACGCCGCATTCTTTACGCCAACCGCAAAGCTTGCGATTCCCCGGCTATTCGCAGGCAGAGTTTTTGAAGATGTCAGTTTTTGACATCGATCCCAATCAAAATCCGGAAAGATGGCCGTGCGATTGGCAAAAATTATGCGATGCCGGTTTCATAACCTTTGAGAGCCTGCATCGTCGAAAGGATGGCATTGTTTTCCCGATTGAAGTGACCGCAACCCTGATTGAATTCGGGAGCAGTCGCTACTCCCTGGCTCTCATCAAGGATATTACAGAACGCAGGTGCATTTATGAGTCGTTGCGCATGACCCAGTTCATTTTTGAGAAGGCTTCGGTCGGTATTTTCCTGATCAGGGAAGGCGGGTATCTCGCCAATGTCAACGAGTATGCCTGCCAATATCTCGGATTCACCCGGGAAGAGCTTTGCCGGATGAATATCCTGGATATCGATCGGGGGGGCTATTCTCAAAAGGAAAGTGAACAGTTATGGCTTCGGATGCAGAAGGAAGGTTTCATCAATTTTGAGAGCATCCACCGCAGAAAGGACGGCTCCGACATTCCCGTCGCGATTACCGGAAATCTGTTTGAGTTCAACGGAGAACTCTATAGTGTCTGTTTTGTCAGGGACATTACTGATCTGAAGGAAGCCGAAAAGCAGCGCCTCAAAATGGAAGCAAAAATGCGCGAGTCCCAAAAAATGGAGGCTTTGGGAACCTTGGCCGGTGGGATTGCCCACGACTTCAATAATATTCTGTCCGCTGTTTTGGGATATGCCGAGCTGGCGCAGATCGTATGTCCGGTGGATTCCAAACTCAGGCATTATATTTTCCAAATCTTTCAGGCAGGCCTCCGCGCAAAAGATCTTGTTCGACAAATTCTCACGTTCAGCCGCCAGGGGCGTTCGGAAAAAAAGCCGATTGATATCAGCCGGGTCACAGATGAAGCTTTAAAACTCATCAAAGCGGCCCTGCCAGCGAATATCGAAATCCTGAAAAGCATCTCACCGAATCTTGCTCCGGTCTTCGCTGATGAAATTCATATCCACCAGATCGTCATGAATCTGTGCACCAATGCCTACCATTCCATGAAAACAGCGGGTGGTATTCTGCGTGTCAGCCTGACGTCTGTTACCATCCAAGATGAGGATGCACAGAGCTATCCCGGGATGAATCCGGGAAATTACCTCAGGCTTTCCATTGCGGACACCGGCTGCGGCATTCCACCGGAGATGATCAATCGAATTTTCGAACCCTATTTCACCACCAAGCCCATCGGAGAAGGCACCGGACTGGGACTCGCCACAGTACACGGCATCGTCAAGGAACACGGCGGCAGCATCAAGGTTTACAGTGAGGTGGGGGGAGGCACGACATTCCATGTATTTCTTCCGGCCGCCGATACAGCAGCCGAGACTGCTGCCGGGCAAGCAGAGCCGCTTCCCTCTGGAAGTGAGAGCATTCTCTTTGTGGATGACGAAAAAACGATAATTGACCTCGTCCGGGATTTATTGGAACGTCTGGGCTACCGAGTGGAAACCAGGGCAAGCTCCATTGACGCCATCGAGGCATTCCGGGCAGAGCCTCAAAAATACGACTTGGTGATCAGCGATGTGAACATGCCGAAGATGACCGGTCATGAAATGGCCCGGCAAATAAAAGTTATCCGGCCTGATATTCCCATAATACTGTGCAGCGGATTCAGTGACCGGATCCACGCACAAACAACGGAAGCCGTCGGCATAAGCGCCGTCCTCATGAAACCGGT
Source organism: Desulfobacterales bacterium (assembly GCA_041390465.1). Classification (GTDB taxonomy): domain Bacteria; phylum Desulfobacterota; class Desulfobacteria; order Desulfobacterales; family Desulfococcaceae; genus JAABRU01. The sequence continues at coordinate 35,912 of JAWKPW010000055.1, forward strand.
AATTTATGCGGATTTGGCTTATACTGTCCGGCAGGTGCTGGAGACCGATTCATGAAACAGCAAAATTGGGAAAACAGATGTTTTTGATAATACAAAAAATAAGTTGGTCATGTACCAAAAAGAAATCATATTACCCTGATACAGCTTTTTGTCAGGCAGTTATCTTGAATGGAGAATTGAACAAATGAAAATTCAGGACAAGAACCTGCTGTATTACGGAGACAACCTTGAAGTGATGCGGGAGAAAATACCGGATGAATCCGTTGACCTGTGTTACATTGATCCTCCCTTCAATTCCAAAAGATCATACAATCAAATCTATCTCAATGTCGGAGAGGACAAAGCGCAGGCACAGGCATTTATTGACACATGGTCATGGGACAGTCTGGCAGTGCAGGGGTATGAGGAAATCACTTTGAATAAGGGGGGACGTTTTACCTCGCAGATCATTGAACTTGTCAAAGGTCTCAGAAGTGTAATAAAAGAGGGCAGTCTGCTTGCCTATCTTGTCAGTATGACGCTGAGAATAACCGAGATTCAAAGGATTTTGAAACCGACTGGAAGTTTTTACCTGCATTGCGATCCGACTTGCAGCCACTATCTGAAACTGATACTTGACGCTGTGTTTTGTCCGAAGGGTGGGGATTATCTTAATGAAATTACTTGGAAACGGAAAACTGGACGAGGTGAAACCAATCACAAATCAAATAAGTTCGGCGTTTGTACAGACATTATTTTTTTCTATTCAAAATCTAAACAAAATTCATTTAACTCTCAATTCAACTTTGAAGCAGAAGGTTATAAAGATTATGTCAATAAATTTTTTAAGTACAAAGACGAGAAAGGGAGATTATATCGAATAGCTGATTTATCAAGTCCATCACCGCGCCCCAATTTAATGTATGAATATAAAGGCTATCCACCACCTAAAAATGGTTGGGCAATTTCAAAAGAAAAAATGGAGCAATTTGAAAAAGAAGGTCGATTATATTTTCCTAAATCCCATAATGGAAGAATTCAAAGAAAAAGATTTTTGGATGAGTTGAAGGGAAAACCTATACAAAATCTATGGGATGATATTGAAATGATTTCTTCTCAGGCCGCCGAGCGCATGGGCTACCCCACCCAAAAACCCGAAGCCCTGCTTGAGCGTATCATCAAAGCCAGCAGCAATGAGGGCGACACGGTTTTGGATGCCTACTGCGGATGCGGAACCACGATAGCTGTGGCGGAACGGCTGAAAAGAAAATGGATCGGCATTGACATAACC
>JAWKPW010000056.1:0-36761 GCA_041390465.1 Desulfobacterales bacterium
ACCTTCAGCGGTGAAAAAACGGAATTCGGGGATTCAGTTCTGAAAATTCCCAATCTGGTTATTCGGAAACTTTACGCGGAGCGGATACGGGAAATGTTTCTTCCCGGATCCGGGGATGAGATTGTGCGCACAGCCCGGAATTTTTACAAAAGCGGAGAGATGGGGCCGCTGTGTGATTTTATTGAACAGAAATATTTCAAAATTTTTGACAACCGGGATTACCGGTGGGCAAACGAACTGACAGTCAAAACCGCATTCCTGACACTGCTTTTTGATGACATTTTTTACATCATGGATTCGGAAACCTCTCTTGAACGCGGATATGCGGACATGACCATGATTGCCCGTCCGGACATGCGCCAGTATCCGCTGCTGGATTTTCTCATGGAATTCAAGTATGTGAGTCTGAAAGATGCGGAACTGTCCGGGGAACAGGCAAAAAACATGGGGATTGAGGAACTCAGGGCGCTGGCTCCGGTTCAGAAAAAACTGGCTGAATCAGAAACAAAACTGAAGGAATACCAAAAGATTCTCCTGTCAGAATACGGCGATCTTCTGCGCCTGCACACATACAGCCTTGTCTCTTTGGGATTTGAACGGCTGATATGGAAAAAACTGGAATACAAGGCTGTATGAAAAAACCGGATTTTTTGGAAAAATCCGGTTTTTGGGGAGATTTTCCACAAAGGTCACAAAAACCGTATCCCCCGTTTTGAAAACTTTGTGTCCTTTGTGGTTAAAAAATATATGACCGGGCACTTGAAAATGTCACCAGACCCTGAATTCCCTTACAGAAAAACCGGATTTTTTCGAAAAATCCGGTTTTTCAGAAAAATTGTTTTAAAGAACTTGGGTGTTCTGCAAGGAAAAGCTTGATAATACAAAAAAACTGTGAATATGATGCGGCATTTTTTTATAAAAAAAATGCCGGAATGCAGACCTTTAATGAAAAAGGAGGGAAAAATGAAAGAAAGACATCTTGCATGGGGATTGGTCGCTGCGGCGCTGTTTCTGGCATTGACAGGCATGGCGGGAACTTTGCAGGCTGAGGAAGTCATCAAAGTTGGCGTGATTGCCAATCTTGATTATCCCGCAGGCGTGGGAACAAAGAATGCTTCCGAGATGGCAGCGGAAGAAATCAACGCTTCCGGAGGAATAATGGGCAAAAAACTTGAACTGGTGATTGCGGATCCGAAGCTCAATCCCACGATGGGCGCATATGAGTACATCCGGCTGGCAACGGAGGAAAAGGTCGCGGCTGTTTTTGGAACATGGTCAAGTGAAATGGCCATGGAAATTCTCAAGGAGGTTCCCAAATACAAAGTGCCTTATCTGGTTGGCGTGTCAACACCGGAAGTTACGGAAAAGGTTAAGCAGAACTATGATTCTCTGAAATATGTTTTCAAAATGTATTTCCATTCCGATGAAATGGCCGATTTCAGTTCAGAATGGCTGATCAGCGAAATGGTAAAAAAGCGCGGATTCAAACGCTTCGGTTTTTTGGTCGAGGATGCCAAATGGGCGCATCCTTTGGCAGCCAAATGGGAAAAAGATCTGAAAGCCGCGGGAGCCGAAATTCCGGTAAGAGAATATTTTTATATCAAATCCAAAGAGTTCACTCCGATTTTTTCTCAGATGAAAGAATCCGGATGCCAAGCGGCCTGTGTTTTTTCCGCGCATGTGGATGCATCAGCCTATATTGGGCAGTGGGCTGATGTGAAAGGCCCTATGATGATCGGCCTTGTCGCGTCTTTCCCCACTGCATTGAAAGCTTCAGACAACAGGGCGGTAAGTCTTGTTTCCCTGTCCTGGCCCGGTACTTTCCCCGTAAGAGAGAAGGATAAGATATTTCATGACAAATACTGGGAAAAATACAAAATTGGCCCTGAATACAATGCAACCCATGTTTATGATGCCCTGTATATGTTCAAAGCTGCTGCTGAGCGGGCAAAATCCCTTGATGCTGACGCACTTGCGGAAGCACTGGAACAGACAGATTATGATGGCGTCATGGGAAGATGGGTGTTTGACAAAGCTTCCCATCATCCCAAATTCGGCCCCGGTTTTCGCCAGTTTATGATGATGCAGTGGCAGGAAAATGAAAAAGCCTGCATTGTATGGCCCGAAGACGTCAAAACCTGCGACCTGATTCTTCCGCCGTGGCATGAGAAAAACTGAAACAGCAGACAGGGATTCAAAAAACCGGATTTTTTTGGAAAAATCCGGTTTTTCTGAAAAGACTGCACCTGAGAATTTATACTTGCCTGCTTAACGCATTCTGCCTGATATTCATCACATATTGGACTTATATTTAACTGCCCCATTCTGCTGTGACAAATGGCCGGATGACATAAGCATTGTGATTGTAAAACAGAAAGAAGACAGAGAGGAAAGCTATGGGAGATACTGCCGAAAAACTTCAGTATACCCGTGAGGAATATCTGATGATGGAAGAGTCCGCTGATGATAAAAGCGAATTTTATCAGGGTGAAATTTTTGCCATGTCCGGGGGAAGCCGGAATCACAGCGTCATCTGCACAAATCTGATTCGGAGAATCGGAGAGTCACTGGATGACAAAGACTGCATCCTGTTTGATGGCAATATGAAAGTGGATATACCCAAAGCAGATGCCTTTGTCTATCCGGATATAAGCATGGTATGCGGAGATATCGAATTTTTTGAAGATCGCACAGATATTATCCGAAATCCTGTGCTGATTATAGAAGTGCTGTCTCCTGCAACCCAGTCATTTGACAGAGGAGAAAAATTTTCCTACTACCGAACTCTTGCTTCTGTACGTGAATATGTTCTGATCTCTCAGCACCAGCCTCTGATTGAGGTGTTTTATAAACATAATGAAAATCAGTGGTTATACACGGTTGCCAAAGGAACTGATGACAGTATTATGCTCCGGACAGTTCCATGCCGTATTTTTTTAAAGGATATTTATCTGAAAACAGACTGGATGCAGACTGAGCCGAAATGAACTGCCACTGTCTGCTGTCACCGCATCAGACAGACGGGGACGATCAACCGCAATTGTCAAAAGAAAAGAGGAAAAGATGAGTGAATCCGCCATAACCATACTGGGTGATTTTGCAGAGCCGGAATTGGTTGATTTTGAGGGACTGTTATCCTTCACAATCAAGGCCGATTATATTGAAAAAGAGAAACTTTGGAAAAGCAAGGACCTGACAGCCGAATTTCTCGGCAATTTCTGGAGACAGTTGCTTGACAATGAAGACATTAAATCCACACTTCACTTTGTCTGCGCGGAACTGATGGAAAATGCTGTGTATCACAGCGTAAAATCAGATTATCTGGTCATGATTCAGCTCTGCTTCAAGTCTGATGAACTGCTGGTCTATGTGAAAAACAGCGCAAAAACAGAAAAGGTTGAGGATTTCAAATCCTTTGTCCGTTCCCTGCTTGAAACGGAGAATCTGCAGAAACTCTTTGTTCAGCGGATGAAAGAGGCAAGAAAATCCGGCACCAGAAAATCTCAGGTGGGACTGATTACAATCATCAAGGACCGGGGCGCAAAACTTTCCTGGAAATTTGAACAGAAAGCAGACATTACACTGATAACCACAATGGCAAGAATCTCTTTGAAAAGAAAGGATAAGCAGGTATGAACATTGAAGGAGACGCCTACAGACTGACCTGGCAGGACAATGTGATTTCCCTGTCCGGAAAACTTTCCCTCATGCTGGAAGACTATGCGGAACTGGAGTCGGTTTTTGAAAAAATCATTGCATCAAAGCCTTCAAATCTTGTGCTGGACATCCGGAATCTGGAATATCTGAACAGTTCCGGCATCAAAACAATCTGTGTGAGTCTTATTCTGGAGGCAGCGGATATTGAGGGACTTGGGATGAAAATTCTGTGTTCAAATCAGTACACCTGGCAGAAAGAAACCGTTCCCACCTTTGAGGATCTGATGGACAATATGGAAATCTTTTTTGAATAAGAGATGTTGCATATGGATGACAAAGACAGGGAAATTGTCAGACTGAGGCGGCGGATTGCAGGGCTTGAAAAAACTCTTCAGATTGTCACCGGATATTCAGGCAGAATTGAAAAAAATCTCAAGCATCTGTTTGAGGTTGTCAGCGATACCATGCCGGTCCCCCTGCTGATTTCCACAGAAGCAGGCGAAATTCTCTTTTCCAACGGAAAGGCGCAGGAGATATTTGCCTATTCTGAAAAGGATTTTCAGAAACTGCACGGGGCTGATCTGTATGAACATCCCGAAGATCGGGGGATTTTCCTGAAAATGCTTGCGGACAGAGGGGAAGTCAGGGGTTTTGCTGTGAACCTGAAAAAGGCTGACGGCTCTGCCGTTCCCGTGTCTTTTTTTTCCCAGCCCCTTGTATTTGAGGGGCAGAACTGCATCCTGACGGTCATACATGATCTTTCCGAAATCAGAAAGGAAGAGGAAAAGCGGCTGGCAATGGAAAGACGGCTCCGGCAGACCCACAAGCTGGAGGCAATTGGTACAATGGCAGGCGGCATTGCCCATGATTTCAACAATATTCTGGCTGTGATTTTCGGAAGACTCGAACTGGCGCTGATGATGCTCTCTGAAGAAAGCGCTGTAAAAAAACATATCCGCAATGCACTGACAGCGGCTGAACGGGCCAAAGAAATAACCAGACAGATTCTTGCTTTCTGCCGGAAAACAGAAGAGGAGCATAAACCTTTTTATATCAAATATGCTGTGACAGAAGCCGTCAAGATGATTAAATCGCTGACCCCTTCAAATATTGAGACAAGACTTCGGATTGAATCAAAATCCGCAATCATTACAGGTGATCCTTCCCAGATTCACCAGATAGTGATGAACCTGTGCACCAATGCCAATTATGCTCTCAGGGATCGGGGAGGTGTCATAGAAATCCTCATTGAACAGGTATCTTTCGAGTCTCAGAAAAAAATCATGATACCCAATCTCAGCCCCGGGGCTTATATCCGGCTGAGTGTCAGCGACAACGGCCCGGGCATGGACAAGAATGTTCTTGAGCGCATCTTTGATCCCTTTTTTACCACCAAACCCCCGGGAGAGGGAACCGGCATGGGGCTTGCCGTGGTTCACGGGATTGTGCAGAATCATGGCGGTGCTGTGACTGTGGAAAGCCAGCCCGGAAAGGGAACTGCTTTTCACTGCTATTTTCCCCTTGCTGCGCAGACAGAGCAGGTGTGCGAATCTGCATCCGTTCAGAAAAGTGCCCGGAGTGGAAAGGAAAAAATTCTGTTTGTGGATGATGAATGTGATATTCTTGATACCTATCATCAAATGCTGACGGATTTGGGATACCATGTGACAATCCTTTCGGAAAGTTATAACGCACTTGATTTTTTCAAAAAAAATCCTTATCATTCTGATTTGCTTATCACAGACAATATCATGCCGAAAATGTCCGGCAGAGAACTGGCTTGGGAAATGCTGAAAATCCGTCCAGATTTTCCTGTGATCCTCATTACAGGCAGGGAAATCGGGGAGAAGAACTTTTCTGAAAGCGGCATAAGCCTGATCCTCCCGAAGCCCTTTACCCAAAATGAGATTGGAAACGCCGTGCGTGCGGTTCTGGATAAAAAATGCCATGGAACAGATCAATAAGACAGCAGAAGAAACTTCTTTCAGAGAAAAAGCGGCACAGTTGGAAGAAGAAAACAGAAAATTGAGAAAAAAAATTCAGGGTCTCAAAAAAACAATGGAAATCACTTCCAGACATGGCGATGCCGTGACATCCGATCTGGAAGAAAAAGTGGAAGCATCAATCAGGGAAATTGAGAATCATATCCGTCTGATCAGTGAAACCATACCGGTGCCGGTTGCCATTGTTCAGGTGTCTGACGGAAAAGTTGTGTATGCAAATGAACATTCCTGCCGGGCTTTTGGCTTGGCTCCGGATGAGGTTTTGAAACACAGCGCATCGGAATTGTATGAAACTCCTGAAGATCGCAAAGTTTTTTTCAAAATTCTGAGACAGCAGGGACGAGTGATCAATTTTGAGACGCAATTGAGAAAATCAGACGGATCGAGTTTTTGGGCCACCCTTTTCTCCCAGCCCATTTCTTTCAAAAATGAACCCTGTGTTCTGACGGTTATCATTGATCTGAGCGAACGCAAACAGGCAGAAGAAGAGATACGCAGACTGCACGAGCAACTGAATCAGAAGGATATCCCTTATCTGATATTCAGACTGAAAGATACAGAATATGGCATGGAACTCCTGAAGATCAGGGAGATTGTCACCCTGAAACCGCTTACGCCTGTCATGGATGTTCCGCCTTATGTAAAAGGCATGATCAGACTCAGAGACAGCCTCATTCCGGTGGCGGATCTCAGACTGCGGCTGGGACTGGAAGCGGCAGATTACACTGACCGCACCTGTATCATTGTGGCTGAAACCGGAAATGCGGAAAACAGAATCATCGGTCTGATTGCAGACAGTGTGACCGGGGTTCAGGGATTCAGGCAAAGGGATATTGAATTTCCTCCGGGCCTGCTGTCTGAAAACAGCCGGGGAATTATTTCCGGAATTGCCAAATCAGAAAGTGGAATGAAAATTCTTATCGTGCCTGAACGGATTTGTCTGTAATACCGAATCGCCATTCATTTGATGCACTGCTTTCCGCGCAGTCGAAAGTTTTCGGGTATTCAAAAAAACCGGATTTTTCGGAAAAATCCGGTTTTTTTGAGGAACCGGCAGAAAATATTGCATAGCTTCAGGTCAGGGGCGGAGGCGTCCCGAACTGAAAGTTTGGGAAACTGAAATGATTCGGAGATCAGGCCAAAATTCGGTTTCACTTCATTTTGGCACTCCGGAACCGGACAGCATATTTTCAATGGAAAATTGGTATAACTTATCCTGCACAGTCCCTCCAGACATCAAGAAAATTATATGAATTCCAATAACAGAACTGCCATCAGCATGATGCAGACAGGATTTCCTCTGCACAGCGGAAGCGCAGGAAAAACTGTTTGACTTTGGAAGGCATTAGGGGTAAAAAGCAAGGTTTTTCAATAAAGACAAGCAAGGAAATGACAGATGATCGAACTTTGTTTTGACAAAATGGGCGGACTGGTTCCGGCCATTGCACAGGATTTTGAAACCGGGGAAATACTCATGCTCGCGTTCATGAACAAAGAGGCATGGGAGCATACCCTTTCCACAGGACTTGCCACCTATTACAGCCGATCCAGAAATACACTCTGGATCAAGGGCAAAACATCCGGTCATGTGCAGCATGTAAAGGAAATCCGGGTGGACTGCGACAATGACACAGTGCTGCTCAAAGTGGAGCAGGTGGGAGGCGCGGCCTGCCATACAGGCCACAGAAGCTGCTTTTTTCAGAAAATCGAAAACGGAGAAGTGAAAATCATCGGAGAGCCGGTGTTTGATCCAAAGGAGGTATACAAGTCATGAAGGAAAAACTGAAACTGGGCATTCCCAAGGGAAGCCTGCAGAATGCCACCATCGAGCTTTTCCGGAGATCCGGATGGAAGATCAATGTGAATGGCAGAAGCTATTTTCCGGAGATCAATGATGAAAATATTGAATGCGCCATCTGCCGGGCACAGGAAATGTCCCGTTATGTGGAAAACGGCACACTGGATGCGGGTCTGACCGGCAAAGACTGGATAGCGGAAAACAATTCAGATGTCCATGTGGTGGAGGATCTGGTTTATTCCAAAGTCAGCGCGCGGCCTGCCCGATGGGTGCTGGCTGTTCCCCATGAATCCGGCATTGACCGGCTGGAAGATCTGCGGGGCAAAACTGTGGCAACCGAACTGGTGGAATTCACCAGGCGCTATTTTGCGGAACGGGGCATTGAAGTCAAGGTTGAATTTTCCTGGGGCGCGACCGAGGCCAAAGTGGTGTCCGGGCTGGCTGACGCGATTGTGGAAGTCACAGAAACTGAAACCACCATCCGCGCACACGGCCTGAAGATCATTCACGAACTCATGCAGACCAACACCCGGCTCATTGCCAACCATCAGGCTTGGAAGAATCAGGAAAAGCGCGAAAAAATCGAGCAGATAGCCCTCCTGCTCAAAGGGGCTTTGCTGGGCGACAAAATGGTGGGCCTGAAAATGAACGTGCCGGAAAAATATCTGGAACAGGTGATTCCCCTTCTGCCCAGTCTGAACGCGCCCACCATTGCCCATCTGCACAATTCGGACTGGGTCTCCGTAGAGTCTGTGGTGGACAGCGGATATGTGAGGGATCTGATTCCCCGGCTGATGAAGAACGGAGCTGAAGGCATTATTGAATATCCCCTGAACAAGGTGATCTGATTTGCTTTTTCTGTATGCCTGCGTTTTCTGCAACTGCCCTTTTCCGGCATGGTCAATCGCGGATAATGAACTGCGGTCTGAAAACTGTCAACGGCCTTTTCCTGCTCTTCGCGTCTGAAACGGCTGAATCTCCTGAGATCGCGAAGATCGCTTTTGTCCGGGATTGCCACAGCCGGAGGGTTTCTGGAATTCTCACTGTTTTTTCAGCAGAATTTTGTCCATTGCCTCTTTGAATGCAGCGCGCACCTGTTTGTTTTTGTCAGACAGTCCCCTGACCAGATGGGGCACGGCCTTTTTGGCAGCCGGGCCAATATTTCCCAGAATTTCCGCAGCCGCGCACCGCACAAACCACTGCTCTGCAAGAAGTTTTTCCGCAAGTGTGTCAACAGCCTGCGGGGCTTCCCCGCTTGCTGCCCACCGGGGATCAATCTGTTCCAGAAGCTGCGAGGCCGCATTGGCAATCACTTTATTGCTTTCCGTGAGCAGGGGAATGAGATGCCGGATGGCTCCTCTGCCAATGGCATTCAGTGCGTCCGAAGGATGCTGATAGGAAGACGGTTCTCCTGCAAGAGCCTGCAAAAAGTCCGGTATCACTCCTGCCACTTCTTCCCGATCCCTCCACAGGGGCTCAATGGTTCCCAAAGCCATTACCGCAGACTGACGCACAGCCCGATCTCCGTCTGCCAAAATTTCGAGCAGATGGGCAATGGCCTCTTCAGCGGGCGGTTCCAGTTTTCCCAAAGCCAGGGCAGCATGTTCTCTTGTTTTCGGATCACTGTCTCTGAGTGCATTCACAAAGCGCACCACTTCTTCCCGCTTGCTCTGTATCGCGGGACTGCCGGATTTTTCCTTATCCTCATCCTCAAAAACCTGATCCTTGAGCATAATCCGATCCAGCGCGGCTTTGAAGGTCGCGCGGATCGTCTTGTTGGTGTCGGCCATTCCCTTTACCAAATGGGGAACTGCCTGCTTTGCCGGAGGCCCGATCATTGCCAGCACTTTGGCTGCGGAACTGCGCACATACCAGTTTTCATGAGACAGGGCCGCAGTAAGAGCAGGAACCGCATCCGCAGCCTCAGCAGTTTTCGGCCATTGGGGATGAATGCTTTTGAGGATTTTTGCCGCTTTGCTCTCAACACCCGCTTCAATTTGGGAAAGTGCCTTTTCAGGATGAATGCTTTTGAGGATTTTTGCCGCTTTGCTCTGCAGATTCCGGTTCATGGATGCCAAGGTTTCCGCAAGAAGGGGAATTGCGGAAAAACCGATTTTTTTCAGTGCCTCATCCGGTTTTTCATACGCGGCCTGATCTCCCATTTCCAATGCTCTGATGAAATTTTGGGCAGCGTCACGGGCTTCCTCTGTCCTGCGCCACTGGTGATCAATGCTGTCAAGAGCATTCATCACCGGTTCCGTTACACTGCTGTCATTTTCGGCCAGGGCATCAAGAAGACGGGGCATGGCAGAGCGGGCATCCGCTCCCATTTTTCCCAGCAGGCCAATGGCGGAACGCCGCATATTGTTGTCTGAAAGGGCCTGTATCAGTTGGGGAATGATCTCCTCCGGTTCCGGGCTGATGAGTCCGAGTATCCTGACAGCCGCATTGCGGGCACTGCCATCTTCCTCTGTCATCATCCGGATATAGCGGCGGATTTCATTCTGCGCTTTTTCCTCTTTTTTCCAAAGGGGATTGATCTGTTCCAGAATTTCAAGGAGAATTCTGCTCAGATCCTCTGATGCATTTTCCAGTCTGCGAATCAGTCGGGGAATGGCAGGGACCCCGATCTGCAGCAGCGTATCTGATCCGATACGCCGCATACCCCCATCCGGATCTTCCAGCAGTTTCAGAATGTCCGGGACAGCATTTTCTGCGTTTTCCCCCATTCTTCCCAGCATTCTGGCAGCACTGACCTGGATTTCCCTGTCTGTGTTCTTCAGCATCCGGATCAGATCCGGAACGGCCTTTCGTCCATAAGGGCCGGACACCCATTGCGGATCAATTTTGTCCAGAGCACTGGCTGCGGCATTGCGAACCTGATAACTGCTGTCTGAAATCAGTTTCACCAGACCCGGCATGGCCGATTCCGCCACTGCCCTGCGCTGAGCCAGTTTCTGAACCGCTGCCACCCGTTTGTCTGTGTCATATTCGCCGGAAAGCGCAATGGCAGACATTTTTCTGATAAATTCGCCGCTGGCCAGTATGCGCAGGATATGACGGTTGCTCAGTCCTGTCAGACTCAGCGCAAACAGTATTCGGAAGGCAAGAGACAGTCCGGAGAGCCAGCCTCTGCTCTCCCAGGGGAAAAAAGACCATCCGAACAAAGGCATGGCATCCCCTATATCCAGCGTGCTGAGGATGTTGTTCCACAGGCACATGGCCCATTTTCCTGTATCCCAGTGATGACTCCAGGCATATCCGGACAGGGAAACAACAAGGATAATCATTCCCCGGATGGCATATTTCTTCGCGGTTCCGGCCGGAAATGTGAGAAATGCGGGACTGTTGAACAGGCAGAAGAGAAAGCCCATTGCAAAAAGAGCGGCAGAAAGGTTCAGTCCAAAAAGGGAAACCCGGGCCCAAAGACTTTGGGGGACGATTTTTTCTGCAAAGGGAATATGATACAATTCAATGATGTCGGCAATATCCAGCGCTTTGAGAACATGAATTCCCGCATATGAAAGCCAGTCCTGCCAGCGCGGAGCTGTCGCGTAACGATAATGGATTTCTCCGGGCACCAGCCCCAAGAGAAAGAACATGCGGCATAACAGGGCAGCCTGAAAGAAAAAAATCACCAGGGTAAAAGAGGATATGACCTGACGCCGGAACAGGGTGAACAGCAGCACAAAAAAATTGACAACAGCCGCAGCACTGAGGATTTGCACCATGATTCCGGCATCTTTGAGAAAAAAACTCCCGATCAGACAGACTGCGGAAATTCCCGCTGCCAGTTTTTCATATATTCCCTTTGACATATCCCCTCTCCGAACCTGCAATTCTGTTTTATTTCAATCCGCTTCCCTTAAAAAATGCATAGCAGAAAGTTCCGTCCGGCCCGGCTGTATTCAGCAGATCAGCGATTCCTTTGTCCCATGCGGCTTCATCCATCATTTTCTGTTCCAGCACCTGCTCTTTCACACCTGCCACCATTGCGGTGAAAGTGTTTTTCACAAAACCTTCCACCAAAGCGGGTTTTGAGGCATCCGCATAAACCATGCGGGGCGAAACCCTTACCTCCCGCATTCCCGCGCTGTCAAGCAGGGGATAGAGCTGCCTGCCAATCAGCGCGTTGCCTCCGGCTTTGGCCTGCAAATCCACCAGGCACTGCACGGCAAGAGATGCCTCTTTTGTGTGGGGATGGCAGTAAAAAGAGCCGTGATCCCCCTCAATGACCGTGAGGCTGCCGCCTTTTTTGAGAAATCGCATAAGATTTTTCAGGGCTGCCAGGGGATTTTTCAGATGTTCCAGCACAAAGCACAGAAAGATATGGTCAAAACCTTCTGCTTCAAAAGGCATATCAAAAATATCAGTTTTTTGGAACCTCACATTTGTTATACCCCTTTTGCTGACCGCTTCTTTGGCTTTGGCAAGAGAGTCTTGTGAAATATCAATGGAGGTGATCCGGGCTTCGGGATTGTTTGCGGCCAGAAAAACGGTCTGCGCGCCCACCCCGCATCCGGCTTCCAGTATCCGGCTTTTTGGCGGATACACCGTGTCTGAATGCAGCAGTTGAGCCAGAGTGCCTGCCTGATCCCGCAGTCTCTGCTCTTCTCTCTGTGAATAACCGTGAACATAGGTTTGCATTTTTTTCTCCTGTTGCCTTTTTATTTGGGCGTTTGATACCGATTCCCCATTGAAAACATGCTTTCTGTCAGGTTTGTTTTAACCGCAAAGGACACAAAGAGGACACAAAGATCACAAAAAACTGACAGGACTGCATAAAATCAATGGAGAATTGGTATGACACAAAAAAATTGAGGAGTCCCAAACAGAATGTCTGGCTGTCATTGCTGAATCATTTCAGGTTCCCGGATATTCCATTCGGGACTCCCTGCTCTGAAAGTTCCTCCCAGATCAGGCGTTCAAATCCGATGGAAACAAGGCTGTAAGTCCGCAGACGGAGCAGATCCCCGTATTCTGACAGCAGGGTTTTGCGGTAATCTTTCAGTTTTGCCTCGGATTCGGCCAGTTTTTTCTGAACCGGCGCGAGTGCCTTCAGTTCCCCAATGCCCGTCTCTTTTGCCTGATCCCCGGACAGATTTGCATCTTTGAGACTCACATATTTGAATTCCATAAGAAAATCCAGAAGCGGATATTTCCGCATGTCGGGGCGCACAATCATGGTCATGTCCGCATAGCCGCGTTCAAGGGAGGTTTCCGAATCCATGATGTAAAAACCGTCATCAAAAAGCAGGGTCAGAAATGCTGTTTTTACCGTGAGTTCGTTTGCCCACCGGTAATCGCGGCAGTCAAAAATCCTGAAATACTTCTGCTCAATGAAACTGCACAGCGGTCCCATGTCCCCGGTTTTGTAAAAATTCCTGGCTGTGCGGACAATCTCATCCCCGGATCCGGGAAGAAACATCTCCCGTATCCGCTCCGCGTACAGTTTCCGGATCACCAGATTGGGAATTTTCAGAACCGAATCCCCGAATTCCGTTTTTTCGCCGCTGAAGGTCAGCACACCGAAATAATACAGCAGGGAAATCATGAAATTGCTGTCCTTGGGAACTGTCAGCATGTCCTCCACACCGAAGCGGTCGGCCAGATGCCGCACACTCAGTTCCGGTTCCCCGTTCAGTGCGCTGATGACAATCTCCTCGCCTTTGGGAAGATCGGATATATAGCGGATTTTTCCCCGATCCATTGCCAGATTGCTGTCAAGAAGCTGTCCGGGTTTCTGACATGTTTCCTGAAAATGTTCAAGAAAATACAGCGACAGGGTGGGATTGTAAACATGCGGCAGTCTGTCAGACGTGAAACAGTAACCGTTGTAAAATGTCCGCATTGCGGAAAGGGTGTCATTCGGGTCCTGCTCGGAAAGACCGCATTCTGATGCTGTCAGGGCCAGAATCTCCTGAATCTCAGATTCCTGAAAACCGCATAAATCATTGAACTGCGGTTTCAGAAAGATGTTTTTTGCAACATTGTACCCGCTGGTGATGTCACTCAGCACAACCGGAGAAACACCCGTGATGAAAACCCTGTCCAGTCCCAGCCCCGCGCCTGCGGCCTTGACGGCCTTGAACACGGTCTTGACCGCTCCCTCCCCGTACAGAAGATCTTTGTATCTCTGCCTGTGTTCCTGTGCATGCCCGGCCATCAGCACCTCATTCGCGAAATTGTCGTATTCGTCAATGAGAAGATACAGGGGATAAGGTGTTCCCTTTATGGCGGTCAGGAGGGACTGCAGTGAGGCCGGTGCATTTGTCCGGTTGATTTCGATTCTGTCTGTCAGAAAATCCGAATAATATTTTCCGAACATCTGAATCCGGCCATTGATATGATCATGCAGTGCCTGACGTATCTGTTCACTGTCCCCCTGGGGATCAACAGCGGAGAAATCCCATTTCATGACAAAATAGCTGCTGTGCCGCTGCGTGGGATTTTTCCCGATGGCCAGATGTCCGAAAAGTTTCTCAAACTCACCGGCCCTTGCCAAATCATAATAGTTTTCCAGCATGGAAAGCAGAAGGGTTTTTCCAAAGCGCCGGGGACGCAGAAACAGCAGATTTGAGCCTGCCTCCTCTATCACCGGAATCCTGTCTGTGCGGTCAGCATAATAATAGTCTTCGGTGATGATTTTGCAAAAATCACAGATGCCGTAGGGAAATTTCATTTTTTCCTCCTGTTCATTCCGTTTCACTGCTTACTGAAAACAAAAAACATTCTATATTCCCCTCAGTGATTTGTAAATCCAAAAAACGCGGGATTCATCCGGAAAAAAAGAAATCTGAAAATCTGGCAAAGACTGCCAAAGCCGGGCTTTTCTGTCTGGAACTCTCCAAAAGAGTAAAAAACCATTTGGCAATCTGCTGCCTTTTGCGACAAAAAAGCTGTGCCGGAGGAGAGCCGAAATATCCGTTGACGATTTTGTTCAAAAAGAGTACATGATACAAAATATTACGAAGATAAGAGGTCATTATGAAGGTTCGCACTCCGGTCCGGAATCCCGGAACCGAAATCAAAAAAAAGGTTTTCTGCATTTTAAGTGATGAACGTGCGTTTCGCTCCAAATCGCCCGGCATGTTCAACGCAGTTCTCAGGCGCACAGGCACAGACGGCGTGTATGTGCCTTTTATGGTGGAGCCGGGACATATTGAAGATGCGATCCGGCAATCCGTGCCCTCAATATTGCCGGAGCCAATGTCACCTTGCCCTATAAAGAGGTTGTTGTTCCCCTTGTGGATGTCATTTCAGAGGGAGCCAAAATCATCGGAGCCATCAACACCATTGCCAGAGACGGGGAAATTCTGAAGGGATATAATACCAATGCTGTGGCTTTTATGGATGTGCTGGAGGAAGCCGGGTTTGATGCTGCCGGAAAAACAGCTCTGGTTTTTGGAAGCGGAGGCGCAGCGCGTGCAATTGTCTTTATGCTGAACTGGCTTCGGGCCGGGGCCATTTATGTGGCAGGCCGGAACAAAGAAAAGACAGATCAAATCATCAGCGACATTGCAGGAAAACCAGTCTCTTTTGAATTGCTTGCAGAAAATCCCATTCCTGCGGATATTGTCATCAATGCCACATCCGTGTCATCCGATGCAGAAGGCCCGGAACTCGCGGATTTGGTAAAAAAGATGCGTGTGCCGGAATGTAAGATGATCGTGGATCTCAATTATGGCAGAAAGCAGTGTTTCTGGGAAGAAATGGCAGATGCGCACAGCATAAACTTTATGGACGGGCTGCCCGTTCTGGCCAATCAGGCCCGGCGCAGTTTTGCCCTCTGGACAGGGCTGGATTTGCAACCTGAGGAATTTCTCAAGGCACTGAACCGAGATTAGGCTCTGTTGACATTTGTGTTTTTTTGCAGGGGCAATCCCTTGTGCTTACCCTTTTCGATGGCAGCCGCGTGGAGCATTTCCTGCAATATAATCTGAATATTACAATAAATGTCAACAGAACAAAGTGCTTTGTCCGCTTTGATTTTATGCGTCAAAGTTTACACAAAAACCGTATTTTTATGAAAAATCGAGTTTTTGCAACGCACAGATTCAAGGTTGACAGAGCAACAGTACATGAACACGTTGAGTTTTACAGAATGAAAAACTGAATTTTTTAGAAAAATTCAGTTTGTTAATCCCTGTTTCGTTCTGTAAAGGCTAAGTTGGTCATGTAATGTCAATTCTCCATTGAAATCATATTCTGCGGAAGGCAGTGCCGATTCGCCGCCGATTTTGTACAGTGATATAAATTTGCTGTGACCTTTGTGCCCTCTTCGTGTTCTTTGCGGTCAAAAAAAGCATGGTTTCAATGGAGAATCTGTATAACAGTGTCAGAAAAAAATAATCTTTTTACATTTGGGGATACGCCGGTATCTGCCAAGTAACACTTTTACTCTCCCTTCTGCAGACAATTCAAACATCAGAAAGCAGTTCTTCCCGTACAATCAGGAAATCTGATTCAGCAGATTCATAATACTCGCGTTCACATGTATGACGATAGTGCGTAACATTACGCAGCAAAGGAGGTTTTATAGAACAGCATAAACACTGAAACAGATCACAAAAAGGAGGCAGTCATGAAATTCATGCACATGCTCGTATCGGCAATCATGGCTTTGACAGCAGTTGTGATACCGCTGTCAGCACCGGCTTTGGACACAAATCCCCCATCTTCTCCTGTGCGTCTTGTTTTCATTCATCATTCCACAGGAGAAACTGGCTGGCTGATGCCAATGCGGAACAGTCTTATGGGGAGCTGGGAATCGCGCTGAGGAACAGCAATTACTATGTCAGCGCGACCAACTACGAATGGGGATATGACGGAATTGGCAGCAGAACAGATATTCCCAACTGGCCGGAATGGTTTACCGGTGAAAACAGCAGTACCATTCTCAACGCGTTGTACAATGAGACCGGTCAGAATGTTCACACGCCCGGTGACTGGAGATTTTTCGGCTACTGGTCGCTTCTTTCAGTCAATCCCGGAGGAGAAAATGAAATCATCCTGTTCAAATCCTGTTTTCCCAATTCAATCTGTACGGCAGTCCTGAAGATCCGGCTGCTTCATCGCCCAATGATGAGTTCAGTGTCGCTGCGCGAAGCAGTTTACAACAATCTGCTGACGTATTTTCAAACCCGTCAGGACAAACTGTTTGTGGTCATTACGGCTCCGCCCCAGACAGAGAACGAATGCCCGGAGGATCCTGAACTGTCAAAAGCTCTGCAGGCTGCCAATGCCCGTGCTTTCAACAACTGGCTGGTCAATGACTGGCTGGGCGGATATGGGCATAACAATGTGGCAGTGTTTGATTATTTCAATGTCCTGACTCATCCGGACAACCACCATCGTGTTGTCAGCGGAAGTATTGAACATGTCACCAGTCCTCTGTCAGGCAATTTTGCCTACTATCCCAATAACGAATGGGACAGCCACCCGAATACTGCAGGCCATCAGAAAGCCACCGCAGAATTTGTGCCGCTTCTGAATGCTTTTTACAACACATGGAAAGGCGGTTCTCCTTCCATTTCAAAACCCTCTGTTTCCACCGGTTCTGCATCCGCTGTCACATCCGGAAGTGCAACACTCAACGGCACAGTCAATCCCAACGGTGCCGCGACGAATTATCATTTCGAGTACGGTCTGACAACAGCTTACGGAACAAATACCTCAACAGCCAGCGCGGGTTCCGGCACGGGCATTGTCTCCGTAAATGCAAACATTTCCGGACTCAGCGCGGGAATGACATACCATTACAGACTTGCTGCCGTCAACAGTGAAGGAACAACACTTGGGAGCGATCAGACCTTTACCGCATTGTCTGCCGCAGTTGTTTTCGGCAATATTGACGGCAGTGCGGACGGCAAAATCACGCTCGCGGATGCGATTCTGGCTCTGCGGATTTGTGCAGGAATCTCTGTAAGCGGTGCTGTACTGGCAGCGGAAATCAGCGGGGATTCGCGAATCGGACTGGCAGA
Organism: Desulfobacterales bacterium; assembly: GCA_041390465.1. Classification (GTDB taxonomy): domain Bacteria; phylum Desulfobacterota; class Desulfobacteria; order Desulfobacterales; family Desulfococcaceae; genus JAABRU01. The sequence goes on from JAWKPW010000056.1 coordinate 17,442, forward strand.
GGCCGTTTATGCTCTGCGGGAGGTCGCGGGATTGAACCATACAGCACAGGGGCTGGTGCAGCCTTCGGATTTTCAGTATCTTGGCGCATTCCGCCTGCCGGAACAGGGAGAACGACCTCTGACCTTTGCCTATGGCGGCAATGCCATGAGTTTCAATCCGGACGGGGATCTATCCAATAGTGATGCATATCCGGGATCATTGTTTGTGATGGGCCATGATCGCCTGCCCTACGGTGATTTGCCGGACGGCAACCAGATAGCGGAAGTCCGCATTCCGGTTCCGGCCATTGCGGCCAATCCGGCAGATCTGCCTGAAGCGGGTTTTATACAGACTTTTCATAATGCTTTGCAGGGACAGTTCACGGATATGGAAGAAATTCCCAAAGTCGGGATGCAGTATCTCAATCATCCGGATACCGGGCCAAAGATTCATATCTGCTGGGGACAGCATCTGCAGCCTGAGAATGCGGCATCACACGGCTGGATCAGTGCAAATCTGAGCGCACCGGATTTTCAGGGAACATGGTTTGTCGGAAATCAGAATCTTTACAGTGTAAACGGCTATCTGTTTGATATTCCGGCAGCATGGGCTGATACCCATCTCGGAGGCAGATACCTTGCCACCGGCCGCATGAGAGACGGGGGACAGGGCGGCATGGGGCCTGCGCTTTTTGCCTATCGTCCCTGGCTGAGCCGCGGAGCAGCGCCGGCTTCCGGTACGCATCTGGAGGAAAAAGTGCTGCTGCTGTATGAAAATGCGGACAGCACAGAAGAGATTATCCGCTGTATGCAGGGCTATCAGCATGCGGATGAATGGGAGGGCGGCGCGTGGATCACCACGCCTTCGGGAAAATCCGCGCTGCTTTTTGCCGGAACCAAGGCAACCGGCACCAAATACTGGTACGGTTTCAGGAATCCTGCCGGTCCAAATTTTCCCTGCGTGGATACGCACATTACTGATTTTACCACCTGCCGGAATGCGGACGGTTCCCCCTGTCCGGCTGAGGATTTTGCCGGATGCTGTGATGAATCTGCGGGAAACTGCATTTCAGACAGAGGCTGGTGGTCCACCCGTTTTGACGCACAGTTGATCCTGTTTGATCCCTGCAGAACTGGCACAGGTTGCGGCAGGAACCATGGAATCCTGGCAGCCCGGCCCTATGCGGCAATTGATATGGATGAACATCTGTATTTCAACCCTTCCGGTACGGATTTGGTGATGATCGGCGAAGGGGTTCAGCGGCGTTACCGCATCGGAGCGGCAGAGTATGACCGCAGCAGCGGTCTTCTCTATGTTCTGGAACTGTTTGTGGATGAAGGAAAACCGGTGGTTCATGTGTGGAAAATCGGCTGAGAATTGGCGGTCCCTCAGAAACAACTTTTCATGAATATCTGTGGCTGCGGCATCATGCCGCTGAAACCGGAACCGGCAGGATGCCGGTTCCCGAAAAAAATCTTCAATCTCACAGGCAGACAAACGAAAAGTTTCAGGCATAAAAAAAGAGATTGCTCAGAAAATCCGGAATTCCCGAGTATTCCATACCTGAAAATTTGCACAACCTTTCATCCAACTGAAAAAAATTAAATTCATATGCTGCAGATTTTTTGATATTTTTCTGGTATGGCAAAACTGTGTTTGCGGATGTGGGCAAGATTCCGTTTTGTTTTTTCGAAAAATCAAACAGATTTTTGTAATCCGATTTCAACCCCCGTTGACGGACAGTTAAAGCAGTTTCTGTGCCGAAGAAAACAACATTCAATTATTACAGCAAAAAATCAGCATACTTGAAATTATCATTCTTTTGTCAACTTTTATTCTTAAAAAAACAGATGGCTCTTTTGCCGAATGAACTTCCGGCTGTTTTAAAGCACAAAGGTCAGGCAAATGAGTATGCTGCGTATCTCCCGAAAACAGCTTTGAAAGAAAGGAAGAATGAAATATGAAAGAAAAATACCGAGGCACATTTCGTATGAACAGCATCCAGATGAAACTGGGTTCCATTCTGATTCTCACAGTCACCTTCATCCTCGGCGCATACGGTGTTTTTGACTGGCACATCTCCAAAGCGGGAATGGAAAAGGAATTGAATGAGTTCAGTGAATTTATCGCGGAACAGCAGGCAAACGGGCTCAAGGAACCCCTGTGGCAGGTGGCTTCGGATATCATTGAGGGCGTTATTCATTCGGCCATGCTTGAAAAACGGGTTCATGCAATAGCCGTGAAGGATGAGTACGGCAATCTCTATGGAAGAACAAGAGATGAAAAATGGAATGCCGTCAAAATCGGGACACAGATGCCGGAAGACTGCCTGGTCAAAAGCAGGGAAATTCTCAAAGACGGCAAACGGATGGGAAATGTGGAAGTGTTTCTGACTTACAGGTTCATGGGGGAAAAGCTTGCGGATTCCCTTGTCCGAATGCTGTTCACCTTTCTTGTCCTGAACATATCCATTTTCTGCATTCTTTTTTTCACCATGCGCATCAGTCTTGTTTCTCCCATCCAAAGGATTGTTGAACAGTTGAGAAGCGTATCTGAAGGTCATCTGCCGGAACAGACGGAAAACATGCACCCGGATTTGCAGCGCCAGGATGAGATCGGATCCATGACGCGTGATCTTTATGCCATGATTGCCCGCATACGGGAAGTGCTGAAGGAAACAGATCGACTGATTCTGGCTGTGCAGGAAGGGCAGTTGAATGTCAGAGGCAGTGAAACAGCTTTCTCCGGTGCATGGGCGGATCTGGTGACTGGAATCAACAATGTGATTGACGCGTTTGCCGTTCCCATAACCAAAACTGCTGAAACCATTGAATGCCTCTCCAACAGCGAAATTCCGGAAAAGATCACGCAGGAATACAAAGGCGATTTCAACCGCATCAAAGACAATCTCAACCGGCTTACCGATGACATCCGCAATGTTCTCAATGAACTTCGGGGACTGAGCCGGGCTGTGTCGGAAGGCAGGCTGAATGTGCGCGGAAACACACAGGCTTTTGCCGGAGGCTGGAAAGAGGTGGTCGCGGGCATCAATCTTCTGACAGAAAGTTTTGTAAAACCCATTGACACCATGTCCGCGTGCATGAACCGGATTGCAGAAGGGGAAATTCCTGATGAAATTGCAGAGGAATACAAAGGGGATTTCAGCAGGATAAAAAACAGTGTCAATCTGATGATTGCCAATCTGAGAAAAACCGTGGGCGTGGCCGAAAGGATAGCACAGGGGGATTTGTCTTTCGAGGTGGAGGCCCTTTCGGAAAAGGATCTGCTGGGAAAATCGCTGATACAGATGGTCATGACGTTGAAAATCATTGTGAAAAGCATCAACAGTCTCACGGATGCGGTTCTGGAGGGAAAACTGGATGTGCGCGGAGACGCGGAAAAATTTCAGGGAGAATATGCACGGATTATCCAGGGGGTCAATGACACACTGGATGCGGTTGTGGCTCCGCTGAACATGACAGCCGAATATGTGGATCGGATTTCCAAAGGCTGGCTGCCGGAAAAAATCACGCAGGAACACAAAGGGGATTTCAATGAAATCTGCCGCAACATCAATGCCATGATTGAAAATCTCACCCGTTTTGCCGCAGATGTGCAGAAAAGTGCCGGGCAGGTGGCAGGAGGGAGCGAGGAGGTGAGCACCGGCGCAGAGCAGGTTTCCGGAGGAACCTCCCAGCAGGCGGCCAGTATTGAAGAGATATCCGCATCCATGGAGCAGATGAGTTCCATGGTAAGCCAGAACGCGGACAATGCCCGGCAGACCGCAGCGATTGCTGGGGAGGCCGCGCGGCATACGCAGGAAGGGCGCAGGGCAGTGGAGGAAACCGTAAAAGCCATGAAAAGCATTTCTGAAAAAATTCTGGTGGTGGAGGATATTGCCCGGCAGACCAATATGCTGGCTCTGAATGCCGCCATTGAGGCAGCGCGCGCGGGAGAGCATGGAAAAGGTTTTGCCGTGGTTGCCGCGGAAGTTCGAAAACTCGCGGAAAAAAGCCAGAAATCCGCGAAGGCCATCAACACCCTTTCGGTGACAAATCTGGAAATATCGGAAAAAGCGGGAAAGATAATGGATCAGATGTTTGGCGGAATTCAGAAAACAGCGGATCTGATACAGGAAATCAGTGCATCCAGCGCGGAACAGGCGGGCGGAATTGTGCAGGTGAACAAAGCCATTCAGCAACTGGATCAGATTATCCAGCACAATGCCGCATCTGCCGAGGAAATGGCATCTGCCAGCCGGGATTTGGCCTCTCAGGCTGAATCTCTGCTCCGCACGGCCTCTTTTTTTAAAATCTCAGAAAAGCTTCAGTCGGGAACATCGGATGAACAGCAGGAACATAAAAAAAGTGAATCCGGAACCGGTGAGAGAAACCGTTGTGCAAAAGCAGGGAAAACAAATCCGGGACAGAAGAAACACAATGGAAAAAAGTCTGGTGAACAGCCGGATGATAAATCGGCAGGGAACAAAACAGGTGACAGCTTCATTTATCTGGATACGCACAATGAAGAAAAGAGCATGGACTTTGAGCGGTATTAGACAAAAAAATCTGTCTTTGGGCGGACAGTTTTGAAACCGGTACTGTACTGTAAATATTAAAATTTTTCAGGGAGGGAGTCATGAAATTCAGAGAAAGTCTGCAGACAAAAATCATGTTTCTGGCAGGCGCCTGCCTGCTGATCCTTGCTGCCGTGATCATATTTTATTCTGCACAGGCCATGAAAATTGGTGCTGAAACAGCAAGAGCGGCAGCCATCCGGGATGCACAGCAGTACGCGGGCGCGGTTGCGGAAAAGCAGGTCAATTTTATCCGGGGCAAACTGGAAGGCGCTCTCAACACAGCCCGGACATTGGCGCAAACCTTTTCCGGTCTCAAAGCAGAAGGCCGGGAGATGGACAGGGAAGAGGCCAGCAGCATTCTGAAAACCGTGCTGGACGGAAATCCGGAATCTGTGGGTATCTGCACTGCCTGGGAACCCAACGCGTTTGACGGTTTGGATGCACAGTATGCCAATAAGGAAGGGCATGATCAGACCGGCAGATTTATCCCTTACTGGACAAGGGGGGAGAAGGGTGAAATTGTCCTTGCACCTCTGGAGGAGTATGAAACTGCGGACTGGTATGTGCTGCCCAGAGAAAGCAAACGTGAACACATCCTGGATCCTATCATGTATCCGGTGCAGGGAAAGCCGACCCTGCTCACTTCCCTGATCGTTCCCATTGTGGCGGATAAAATCTTTTATGGAATTATTACTGTGGATTTTCGTCTGGATACGCTGCAAAAGATGGTGGATGACACCCAAAATCTGTATGGAGGCGCGGGACGGATATTCATGATCAGTCACAAGGGCACCATTGTGGCTGTCACAGGAAAACCGGAACTGGCCGGAAAACCTCTTGGTGAATCCGGCATGGAAAAAGAACTGGGAAGCATAAACAGTTCTGAAGCAAAGGTGGAAATCAGTGGGGAGAACCTGCAGTCCCTGATTCCTCTGCAGGTTGGCAGCACCGGCACCCCCTGGATGGTGAAAATCATCATTCCTTTGAAAAAAATAACAGCAGCGGCAGATGAACAGATACGGCAGGCAAACAGGGATATATGGAAGATGATTGCCATAGGTGTTTTCTGCACGCTTGCCGCCCTGTTCCTTCTGGGACTGGCAACCCTGCGGATTACCCGGCCCATCCGGGACATTGTGCAGACAGCGGATGCCATTGCCCGAGGAGATTTCAGCAGGGAAATCCGTATCTCCCAGAATGATGAAGTCGGTCTTCTGGCAAACTCCTTCCGGAACATGCAGCAAAGCATCGCGCTGGTTCTCAAAGAAACAGACAGACTGACCCAGGCTGTGCGGGAAGGCAGGCTGAAATGCCGGGGAGATGCGCAAAAGCATTCCGGAGACTGGCGGGAACTTATTGCAGGCATCAACCGGGTCATTGAAGCATTCGCAAGCCCCATCACCATGACAGCGGAGGCGGTGGATCGGATTGCCAAAGGTGATATTCCGGAGAAAATCACAGAGGAATATCAGGGGGATTTTGACAAAATCCGGAACAATCTCAACGGCCTCATTGATGCCATGAATGAAACTGCCCGGATTGCGGAAGACATTGCCTCCGGAAATCTGCTCACAGAGGTGCGGGAAAGATCCGAAGATGACAGACTGATGAAAGCCCTGAATGCCATGATTATGCGCCTGAAAAGGGTTCTGGAGGAGGTGGATGAACTCATCCGGACAGTTCAGGAGGGCAAACTGAACGCGCGGGGCAGTGCAGAGGCATATGAAGGGGGATGGAAGGAACTGGTAAGCGGCATCAATTCCCTGATAGACGCGTTTGTCTCACCGATTAATGTCACTGCTGCTTATATTGACCGCATTGCCAAAGGCGAAATTCCGGAAAAAATCACAGAAAATTACAAAGGTGATTTCAATGATATTAAAATCAATCTGAATCACTGCATTGATGCGGTGAATTTTCTGGTTGAAGATGCGGACATGCTGATCCAGTCCGCTGTTTCCGAGCAGTTTGAAACAAGAGCAGATCCGGCCAGACACAGGGGAGATTTTCAGAAAATTGTGCAGGGAATCAACAGCACTCTGGATGTCATTGTGAACAAAATTTTCTGGTTTGAACAGCTTCTGGATGCGCTGCCCTGGCCTTTGTCCGTGACAGACAGGGATATGAACTGGACCTTTATCAACAGAGCCTCTGAAGAGATTACAGGACTCAGGCGCAAAGAGGTGATGGGAAAGCAGTGCAGCAACTGGGGAGCGGATATCTGCAAAACATCGGGATGCGGCATTGCGGTTCTGCGCAGCGGAAAACAGACTTCCTATTTTACACAGCCCGGGCTGGACAGAGATTTCCGTGTGGAAGCTGCGTATATCCGAAATTCCCGGGGAGACAATATCGGCCATATTGAAATTGTTCAGGACATTACGGCTGAAAAACGCGGCAGGGAATATCAGGATGCGGAAGTGGAAAAACTGGCCGCAGCGCTCAATGCTCTGGCCTTTGGAGATCTTTCCTTTACCCCTGCGGTGGCGGAAGGTGATGAATATACGCAGGAAAGCCATGAAAATTTTCTTAAAATCAATGAAAGCCTGCATCAGGTGAAAGGAAGCCTGACTGATCTGAGCCGGGAGACAGGCAGACTGACACAGGCTGCCATTGAAGGCAGGCTGGCTGAACGGGGGGATGTTGCCAAATTTGGGGGGAAATATGCGGACATTGTGCAGGGAATCAACAACACCCTCAATGCAGTCATCGGCCCACTGAACATGGCTGCCGAATACATGGCCCGCATTTCCCAGGGGGATTTTCCGGAACCCATTGCGGATGAATACAAGGGCGATTTCAATGCACTGCGCAACAGTCTCAACCAGCTTGTCACCAATCTGCGGGGAACCGTGCATGTTGCGGAAAAAGTCGCGGCCGGGGATCTGGATGTGGAGGTCACGATTCTTTCGGAAAAGGACTCTTTGGGCAAGTCCCTGGCTCTGATGGTCAGCACGGTCAAATCCATTGTCAGCAGCATCAATGAGCTCACGGATGCTGCCCTGAACGGGCAGCTCCGTGTCCGGGGCGATGCGGAACGCTTCGGAGGGGAATATGGCCGGATTATCCGGGGCGTCAATGCCACGCTGGATGCTGTTACCGGCCCTCTGAATATCACTGCCGATTATGTGGATCGGATCTCCAAGGGCCGTCTGCCGGAAGTCATACGGGAGGAATACAGGGGGGATTTCAATGAAATACGCAAAAATCTCAATATGATGATCGAAAATCTCACCCGTTTTGCCATCCACACCCAGAAAGCCGCGGAACGGGTGTCCGCAGGAAGTGAGCAGTTAAGTGCCGGCGCCGGCCAGGTTTCGGAAAGCACAGCGGTTCAGGCCGCCAGTATCGAGCAGATTTCCAGTTCCATGGAGGAAATGAGTGCAATGGTGAACCAGAATGCGGACAATGCCCGGCAGACAGCCTCTATTGCAGGCGATGCAGCCGCGCATACGCAGGAAGGCCGCAGGGCATTGGAGGAAACCGTAAAGGCCATGAAAAGCATTTCTGAAAAAATCATGGTGGTGGAGGAAATTGCCCGGCAGACCAATATGCTGGCCTTAAACGCGGCCATTGAGGCCGCTCGCGCCGGAGAGCACGGAAAAGGGTTTGCCGTGGTCGCGGCTGAAGTGCGCAAGCTCGCGGAAAAAAGCCAGAAATCCGCCAAATCCATCAACAGTCTTTCGGTCGCGAATCTGGAAATATCGGAAAAAGCCGGAAAGATACTGGAGCAGATGTTTGGCGGAATTCAGAAGACTGCGGAACTGATACAGGAAATCAGTGCATCCAGCGCAGAGCAGGCCGGCGGCATCGTGCAGGTCAACAAAGCCATTCAGCAACTGGATCGGATTATTCAGCAGAATGCGGCATCAGCCGAGGAAATGGCATCAGCCAGCCGGGATTTTTCCTCCCAGGCCGAACATCTGCTCCGCACAGCCTCCTTTTTTGACATATCAGAAAAGCAGCAGGGAAAAACAGCGGCGGAAATCCGGAAATCCGGAGGAAAGGAAAAAAATGACAGCAAATCCAAAACCAGAGACAGGGAACACATGGCAAAATCCGGGCAGGAAAATCCGGCAGAAGAGATGTCTCATGGAAAAAATATGGACAGTGACCCGCAGGAAAAAAATCACAAGAGCAGGACAGACCGGAGAACCATTCATCTGGAAGTTCCTGAAGAGGAAGACGGAGAATTTGAGAGATATTGATTTGGAGGGGGCTCCGACCGCCAAAAATCTGAAACTTTTTCCCAACAGCAGGAGGACAGTTATGCGCAGACATCTTTGCATCCTCATTTCCCTCGTCTTTTTTCCCTCATGGTTTCCCTCATTGCTTTTGGCTGCGGAAAAAACTCCGCCGGAAATAAGGGAACTGGCTGATTCCGAAATTGTCGGCTTTGGAACCGATCCTGTCATTGTTGCCGCAGTGAAGGCACAGAACGCAGCAAAAATATCGCTTGCGGAAATCAGAAAAATGGATCAAAAATGGATAACCACACCCGGCATTGCTCCTTTTGTGAAAGCACTGATGGAATCCGAATGCGGGATGCACCTGCGGGACATACAGAAAAAAACGCCCTTTTATGCGGAAATCTTTGTCATGGACAGTCAGGGTGCGCTGGTGGCCGCAACAGACAAAACCTCGGATTACTGGCAGGGGGATGAGGCAAAATTCACGGAATCCTTCAATGACAGCAAAGGAGGAATCCATATCAGTGACATTGAATTTGATGAAAGTGCGCAGGTCTATATTGTTCAAGTTTCGGTTCCGGTGACAGACAGTGGAACCGTTGTGGGCGCGCTCACAGTGGGCATTGACTTGGATATGATGGAGCAGATGCAGGGCAGACCGGGCAGTCTTTCTGAGTGAATCACTCTCCCCGCGCTCCATCGGGCTTGCTGTGAACGGAACCCGGATATTCGTTTTCAGAAATCACCCAAAGTGGGTGCGCAGGAGGAATTTTCAAAAAAATTTCAGCCCCAGAATATTTCCGGTCAGTCTCATACCGATTCTTCATTGAAAACATGCTTTCTGTCCAGTCTTTTTTAAGCGCAAAGGACACCAAAGAGGGCACAAAGGTCACAGGAAACTGACAGGACTTGATAAAATCGGCGGCGAATCAGTATCATACTGCCACAGCGGCACAGAAATTCATGAGGAACAGCAGCCTGCTGTTCTTTCCGATTTCATGCAGAAATGCCGCAGAATCCGGAAAAGGAAAACATATGAAAAAAATAAGGGATATTTCAATTGGTTCCAGGCTCACTCTGGGTTTTTCCGTCATAATCGGCTTTATGCTGATCATTGGTGTGACAGGTTTTCTGAGTACCAACATCATCCAGAAAAATCTCGATGAGATTTTCAGGATCAGGCTTCCGGGCATTGCATACCTGCTGGAGGCAGATCGGGATCTGCATCAACTGCTTGTGGCTGAACGCTCCATGATTTTCTGCAATACCGCATCCGACAATTTTCAGAAATTTCTCAAAGACTACAAAGAAAACAGTCACCAGTCAGATGAGCGGTGGCAGAAATACAAAATTCTGGCAGACACGGAAGCGGAAAAAGCTGTCATTCCCCAGTATGACAAAGCCAGAGAGCAATGGGCACAAGTTTCTGAAAAAGTGGTGGAGGGCCGTTTGGAAGACACAAGGGAAGGCAGGCGCATGTCCATTGATCTGACTTTGGGCGAGGCAGGGGAAAAATTCAGCGACATGCGGAAATATCTGGATGATCTCACGGAAATCAATCTGAAAAATGCGGAAGAAGCCAGCAAATCCGCTTCCCGCACCTACACAAACATGTGCATCATTTTGCTGACTGTAACCGTGATTGCGCTGTTTGCTGCCGGATTTTTTGCAAAAAACATCAGCCATTCCATCACTGCGCCCCTGCAGAAAGCGGTAACAGTTTCCAACAGACTCGCGGAGGGAAATTTTTCCCAGACAATTGAGCCGGAAGGCAAAGATGAAACCGCCCGTCTGCTGACAGCCATGAAGGATATGGTGGAAAAAATCGGAAATGTGATAAAGGAAACGGATCAACTGATTCTTTCCGTTCAGGAGGGGCATTTGGACACACGGGGCAGTGCTGAGGGATTTTCCGGGGACTGGCGCAGACTGCTCGTGCAGATCAATGATCTCATTGAAGCCTTTATCCGCCCCATTCATATGACAGCCCATCATATTGATCGGGTGGCAAAAGGGGATATTCCTGAAACCGTCACAGAGGACTGCAAAGGCGATTTTGACAAAATCAGAAACAATCTCAACACCATGTCAGACAATCTCAGGCGCTTTGCCGTCAATGTGCAGGAAGCCGCGGAACGGGTTGCCACAGGCAGCGAGCAGCTCAGTTCCACAGCATCCCAGATATCGCAGGGAACCTCCCAGCAGGCAGCCGGAATTGAGCAGATATCGGCATCTGTGGAGGAAATGACCGGACAGGTGAACCAGAATGCGGACAATGCAAAGGAAACAGCCGCTATTGCAAAGAAAAGTGCTGAGGAGGCGCAAAAAGGAAGGGAATCGGTGCAAAAAACCATACAGGCCATGAGAAGCATATCGGAAAAAACCGTTGTCATAGAGGAAATTGCACGGGAGACCAATATGCTGGCCTTAAATGCGGCCATAGAGGCTGCACGGGCCGGAACCGAGGGAAAAGGCTTTGCTGTGGTCGCGGAGGAAGTGCGCAAACTTGCCACCAGCAGCAAAAAGGCGGCCAACACCATCAGTTCCCTGTCCGCTTCCAGTCTGCAGCTTGCGGAAGATACAGGGCAGATGCTGGAAGGCATGGTGACAGGCATTCAGAAAACATCGGAACTGATTGAGGAAATCAGCCTTTCCTGTTCTGAGCAGGCTGACGGCATTGCCCAGATCAGCAAAGCCATACAGCAGTTGGATCAGGTGATACAGTTGAATGCGGCATCCACAGAGGAAATGGCATCGGCCAGCGAGGATTTTTCCTCTCAGGCAGAAAGGCTCAGGACCGAGGTTTCTTTCTTCAGACTCTCCGGTTCCGCTCTTTTCCCTGCAGAGCAGAACAGGAACAAAAACAGTTTCCGGCAGATGAAATCTGCACAGGTTCACAAAGACAAAAATGAAAAAAAAGCGGAGCCTCCGGCCGCTTCAGAAAAACAGGTGTTCATTGAACTGGCAGACAAAGACGAACACGGAGAAAATGATGAGTTTGAAAGATACTGAACATGCGGTTTCTGACACCAGGAACTGCGTCAGCACGGGAAGGGAAAGCGGAAATCGGCCAAACCTGCGGAACCAGACTTGACAGCACAGCAGGCGCCATTGCCTGACAAAATTTGCGTTTTTCCGGCTCAGACTGCACTGTCAGCAGGTTTGACCACTGTCGGTTACATAACTGTGTCTATCTTTTCACCATTATTTTTTTGGGCAGTCTGCCCATGCAGATCAGACCAATGCCCAGCAGCATGACTGTGGCCGGTTCCGGCACAGCAGCCGCTGTGGTGAATCCGCTGCCGTCCGTGGGGCTGAAATTGACAACCAGATCCTCAAAATCAAAATCCCCTCCGCCGACAATATCCTCAAACGCTATTGTATATCCTTTGTTTGTTTCATAAAACAGCGCATGATCCAGACCGGAGGCATAAACCTCTCTGTTGGATATTCTGTTTGATGTGGCCCGGGGGTTTGCCGCGACAAGTGTGGTCAGTTCTGTGCCTGTTCCATTTGAATCCAGATAAAAACCGAAATAGGTTCCCGCAGCAACCGTAAAGTTGTAGGTCGTGTTTGTCTTCACTTTGTTTTGGACAAACAGGGGCTCATAATAGGTCATATAGGCTGAATCAAAACCCTGAGAAATATCAGCACTGTAGGTAAACACCCCAAAAGGGGAATGATAACCGGCATGGCCTATACCCAGAAATTCCACTTCATATTCCCGTGTTGTATCCGTAAAAAAGAGTTCATACTGCAACTGGTCTTCCACAGGATCAATGGCTGAACCATCCGGATTGGCAATATCATTTTGTGCAAACCACCAGGCAAGGTTTTCTTTATTCGTCCCGCTGTATCCGGTCTGAACCATTTCCACCGTCTCATCCCCCAGGGAAATAACCTGCGTGGGCATGGCGTCCGCGTTTGTCCCCATGAGCAAAAAACCGAAAATCAGGAGCGAAAAAACAGATAACTTTTTCATTTGGCAATCCTTTCCTTAAATAAACTGGTTAATAAAAAAACCGGGCTGACGCTGAGCCAGCCCGGTTATGCCAAATCGATGTTTCTGTTTCCTCTTGGCAACCCGGCTGTCTCATGGAGACCCGTGGCTTTCCGTCCCTGCATCGCTGCAGGTTTGGCTTTACGGTATCAGGCATATGCAATCATCATGCCAGTGCAGAAAATTTTTTATGCACCTGTCAAAAAAAACGGAAAAACCTCCTGCAAAGCAATGGTTCAGTATTTTTTTCTTTAAATAATTTTGATAAATCAGATAATTATCCGTAACTGCCTGTATTTTTGATGTCAGGGCAAAAAATGAGTCTGAAAATAATCCTGTGGCAGAAAAATTGTCTCCAAAATTTGCAGATGCAGTTTTTAACTGTCTGAAATATCAAGAACTAAAGATATAAGAAATTGCCGAACCATTAGAATGTGATTCCCTTCTTTTTTTGCAAAAAAATATTTATAACAGTTGCAATTCAAAATTATTGCGAAAAAAAGATGACGTATCAACAAAATTTGGAGGAAAAAATAAGTTGCTTACAACTTTGCAGAGATCATTTCTTAAAATAACAAATTTAATAAAAATGATGTCAGGGGGTGACAGACAGATTTGCTGGCATTTTTTTGTTCTTTGTGACAAAATTTGGCAAAAATTGGGTAAGGGGTCAACTCCGCGATCTGTTCATGGATTCCGGATTGAAAAAATCTGAAGAATTGACATTTTTGCGAAGGAACTGGCAGGATGCCAGTTTTGCAGAAAAATGAGATTTATTTTATTTGAAACAGCCGCTCCGAAATACAGGTCAGCATCTGTTCCACCACCTGGGAGACGGAAGGAAGGGATGTGTCAATGCAGATGGCATCTTCAGCAGGACGCAGGGGAGCAATTTTCCGGGAACTGTCATTGCGATCCCGTTTTTCCATATCCTTTTCCACAGCATCAGGCGTAATTTTTATGCTGTCTTTCAGTTCCGCATAACGCCGGGCAGCACGCACCTTCAGATCCGCATAAAGAAAAAATTTCACATCCGCATCCGGAAAGACCACGGTTCCCATATCCCGGCCTTCAAACACAGCGCCTTTTTTCGCGCCCATATCCCGCTGCACCCGGAGAAGAAAATCCCGCACAACGGATATGGCTGAAACAGCCGAAGCCTTCATGCTGATTTCCGGTGTCCGGATGCGCTCACTCACATCCTCCCCATTAAGCAGAAGGCTCAGCCCCTTTTCATTTCTCACAAAACAGAGCCGGATGGTTTGGCACAGTGATTTCAGGGCTGTTTCATCCTCCGGAGAAATTCCGGCACGCTGAGCCGCGAGCGCAATTCCCCTGTACAGTGCGCCTGTATCCACATAGAGATAAGAAAGACGTTCGGCCAGAATCCTGCTGACAGTGGTTTTTCCGGATCCGGCAGGGCCGTCAATGGTGATGAGGAGTTTGGGATTCATCATTCAAAAAAAGCCGGAGGCGGGTGCAGAAACCGCCTCCGGAGATTGCGGTTTATTCAATCACAAGGTTCATGGCATCCAGCATTCTGCTGTTTCCGGAAAGATTTGCCTGAAACGCGGCCACATTTTTGTCAGCCGCATAACGGACATAGGAAGCCCCGGAAATGTCCGTATCAAAAAATCCTGCCATCAGATTAAAGGCACTGTTTCGGGCATTCAAAGACAGTTGGGATTCTGCTATGACATTTCCCCCGTCATCATATGCAGTCAGATTCACTTTGGCCCGTGTGAAGCCGATATTGACAAACACGGCAGCGGTGTATCCCTCTTTTTCCAGTTTGGGCAGCAGCCCGGATTTTCCGACCATTCCCGCGGAAGTATAACCCGATAGCAGGTTTCCGTCCAGAGAGCCGAAAAAGCCGGTTCCGGAAACCGGGCAGCTTTCGCCGGTGTCAGGATTCACAGATTCCACTTCAATCCATGCTGCATTTTCCGGTATGTCCCCAGAGGAAAAAATCCCCGGATATGCGCCCATGCCCTGAACAGCCGCCTTGTTCGTCATCAGGGCAGTGCCGTTGGCACTGGAAGATTTGATTCTGAATTCACAGGCTGATTCCGAAGGATTGTAAGTCACTCCCAGATCAAACCAGTTGGCATCGCTGACAGTGCGGGCAAAATACTGTTTGCTTGCGGTATTGCCGGTGAGCAGATTGCCGGTGAGGCATTTTGTGCCTGTGCTGCCCATTGCCTGAAAACCGATGATTCCGGATGTGTTTTTTATACTGGCAGACAGCAGATCCGCAGGTGCTTCCCCATCAAACAAATCTCTGACCATAAAAATGTCAAGATTGCCGGGGCCGATGCTCCGGGTTCTCACGGTTCCGTCATTGAAGGCAATCTCCACGTTCCGGATTTCAGATGAGGTATTGACAAGACTGATGACCGTCCACCAGTCCGGTTTGGACAGAAGCAGGGGAATATGAAGCATTTCCGCAGCATTGTCTTTTGCTGCGGGTGCTGCCAGCCGGTATTCTTCCCCCGCGCTGATTTTGAAACAGCCGGAAACTGCATTGTCCGGGGATGAGAACACAATATAACCCACTGTTTCCGGGAACAGTTCGCTCACACGGATTTCTTTGCGTCCGTTGGGAGGCAGAATCTGCACAATTATGTCTGAAAGAGCTTTTCCATCAAGGCCAAATGCCTGCAGGGTTCCCCATGTATCTGCTGATCCTGTGTTGATCAGGCAGATTTCTGTTTCCCATATATCTCCGGTGCTGAGAACCAGGGGAAACCAGATTTTCGGAGCCAGTCCGGCAAAACTGCCCAGATTTTCAATCGCGGCTTTGGTGATGACAACCGCTTCGTCCGGCACGTTCTCAAACCCCTGATAAACCGTATTTGTGGTGGAAACGCCTTTAATGGCATCCACTGTCTCTGTTCCGGAAATCACTTTGCCAAAAACCGCATATCCCCAGTTGCTGTCACTGGTTTTGTCTTTGTGATTGAGGAAAGCATTGTCTTCCACATTGACAAAAAACTGGGAAGTGGCTGAATGCGGTGCAGTGGTGCGCGCCATTGCAATGGTGTAGGCATCATTGGACAGGCCATTGTCCGCTTCATTTGGAATGGACGCCAGCAGATTGCTTTTCCTGCCGAGCCAGGGATTGGACGGATTGTCATAGAATGCGGTGGAAAAACCGCCGCCCTGAATCATGAAATTGTCAATGACGCGGTGAAATACTGTGGATCCGTTTCCATCCGCTCCGTCATAAAAGCCAAGTGCGGTGTAAAGAAGAAAATTCGTCACGGTAATCGGAGCCCTGTCCTCATACAGTTCAAGGGTGATATTTCCTCTGTTTGTTTCCAGCCGCACCACAGGATGCCCGTCTGCGGACCATGCCGCACAGGGAAAAAAGAGGGACAGAAGGCAGAAACATAATATGATTTGCCGCATGTTCATTTTCAGATTTTTTCGCATGGTTTTCTCCGAAAAGAGTTTGTGTTTGGCATTAAAAAAAGTCACCGGCACAAAGCAGTGACAAATGACATTCAAACCGCATTGTACGGAATCCGGTTCATGGCCCGGACTGCTGACCAAAAAATTGGCACTGAATCCAAAAATCAAATCTGCTGATACTTTTCTGCAGGGCAGGATTGAACCCCACTCCTGTTTTTTCAAGCACTCTGGTGATCCTCAGCTCCAAAAATTACTGACGGAGCATCCATATGATTACAGGAAGTGTCAGCACCAATACCAGAATCAGGATTCCGGGGGGACTGCCATAGGGTTTGTACCAGGGTTCTCCCCTGCGCCGGGATTTGCGGACTTCTGAGAGGAACCAGTTTCCGATAATTGAGGCTGCGACCAATGCTGAAATCATTTTCAGAATCTGCAACATTTTTCATATACTCCTTTTAAAAAAACAGACTGCCATACGGCTGTCAATATGAGTTGGAAAAAATAATTTGTCAAATCAGACGTTTTTTCTCCACTTTCTGTAAAAGCGGGGCTGCTGTGCCACTGCCTGAACATTTTATGTGAATGTGCATACAGAACGCATTGCCTTCTCCAAAACAGGTTCATTCCCCAGACATTCCGTGAGGGCATGATCCAGTTTTTGACATATTTCATAAAACAAATTATATCAGATTATAAATCAAAAATCAATGGATTTGACCCACAGCCGGATACTTTGCTGCTCCCGGATTTTCTTCTGCAGGTTCAAGACAGTCAGCAAAAGCATTCTCAATAACTGAAACCGTTTTTCGCCAGCCGGGGTTTTCATGCTGATAAAAATGTGATATGCAAGTTCTGTTCTTTTGGTCCGAGTTCCATAAAGCTTCGGGTATCAAAAAACAGATTTCCCGGATATGGCAGAAGGACAGGCATGGATTTGTTCGGATACGGAACAGATGCCCGAATCCGGCAGGAAAATGCTTTGCTTCAGATGCAAATCCGCTTCCGAAGTTTTATTGCAACAATTCGGCATTGCCGGGATTATGAGCATGAAAAATGTGACTGTCCATTTCCGGGCTTGATCCCGGAAGTGAACAAATTCGTTTTAGGCGATTTACAGAAAAGAATATCCCGACAAAGCAGCATAAGCTTCCGGCTTGTGCCTGTGGACATTTATCTTCAGAAATCACCTTATGCACACTTGAAAGGAGGTAAACATGAAGGCTTGGATTGCAGCATTGCTGGCAGTCATTTTTGTCTGCTTTGGAAATATTCCGGCACTGCGGGCAGACACACCCGTCAGCGGTGACATTCCGGATGGCAGTGTGTGGACACCGGCTGGAAATCCCTATATTGTTTCAGGAATTGCATATGTCCGCTCCGGAACTTCTTTGTCTGTTTCAGCCGGTGCAGAAGTAAGATTCGGCACAGGCGCCTGTCTGATTGTGGAAGGCAAACTGAGTGCTGAAGGCACAGAGAACAATCCGATAACATTCACATCTGAGCAGGCAGAACCCGGGCCGGGCGACTGGAAGCAGATTAAATTCAGCAATGCCGACACAGACAGTTTCATGCGCGGGTGCATTGTGGAATATGCCGCAGAAGGGATTTATGTCTATGCTGATGCAGGCCGCAATTCTCCCCTGCTTTTTGAAGACTGTGTCATCCGGAACACCAGCCGTTACGGTTTCCGGATTGCTTCATTTACCTCCGGGTGCAGCGGCACTACGGTCGGAGCGGATATACTGCGCTGCAGGATTGAAAATGTCAGCAACAGCAACGGCGATGCCTGTGCAGTTTGTTACAGGGCCGACACCAGCAGTTATACGGGATGTTTTGATGATCCCACCTATGGGAAAGTGAACGGCACCCTCAGTCAGTGCAGTATCCAAAACTGTGACAGCGGAATTTATATGTTCAGTGATTACAGTGGCGGAGGGCTCAATCTTTACGGTTCGGTCTGTCCGACTGTCACAGACACTTCCGTCAGCAATGTGAAGTCTGATGCTGTGCACATGGAAGGCAGATCGCTTTATCCTTCTTTTGCCGCCTGCCATTTTCATGATAACAGCGGCAATGGTATCAGTATAAACGGAACCACAGCGTATCCCAAAGTCATCAGCACCCTGATAACCAATAACACCGGACACGGCATTTACTGGAATGCAGGCACTTCCAACAGGTACAGTTATCAGACAGCCTTTTTCACCAACAACACCTTTTACGGAAACAGCGGTGACGGCATACATGCGGAAGGAAGCGGAGCGCAGTGGATTTCTGCTGCCAACAATCTTCTGACAGACAGCGGCGGCTGCGGCTTTTTCAGTGACGGGGTTTCTCAGCCTGTGATTTCCCGCAATCTTTATTGGAACAACACGGCCGGGGATGTTGCAGGCTGCGATTCCGGAGAAAACAATGTGTCTGCCAGTCCCCTGTTTGCGGATGCCGCATCCGGTGATTTCCGTTTGACTGCCGATTCTCCGGCCATTGATGCCGGAACTGCGGACAATGCGCCGGATACAGACCGGAATGCTGCGGATCGCCCGCAGTACAGCGGCATCGATATGGGCGCATATGAATTTCCCGTGATTCCCGGTGACGCGGATATGAACAGAAAACGCAATCTTGCGGATGCCATTGCTGTTCTCAGGGCATGCACGGGAATGGAAACAGCAGCAGACAAATCTGCTGATGCCAGCGGAGACAGTGTCATCGGTCTTGCTGATGCTGTTTTTGTCATGCAGCATGTGGCAGAAATGCGGGAATGAAGGGCCGCCTCTTTTTTAGTCGATTTCCGGAAAAAATCATACCTCAGATTTGACAGGTTTCCAAAAGTTGTCAGATAGTGGGAGTTTTCATGCTGATAAAATTATGCTGTACGGCTCCTGTTTTTTTTTCAGCATGACTTTTGCCGGAGGAGCAGAAAAATGATTGCAGCAAAATGCCGGCGGCTGCGGCAGTGAAAATATCCGCAAAAACGGACGGACACCGGCCGGACGTCAGAAAATTCACTGTAAAAAATGCAATTTTTGCAGTACGTTGGATATTAAATCCGAAGAACGGGTATTCCGCCTGAAAACCGCCGAAAATCTTCAGACGGAAAGAGTTTCGCAGCGCGGGACTGCACGTTCGCTCCGGATGAGCCGGACAGCAATCC
>JAWKPW010000057.1:0-36779 GCA_041390465.1 Desulfobacterales bacterium
ATCTGCCCCAGAATATCGGTTCCGTGACATCAAAAAAAGCCGGTTTTCCCAACCTGAATCCTGACATCCTTTTCTCAGGGAATCAGGTTCCGTGACATCAAAAAAAGCCGGTTTTCCCAACTTATAATCAGGACGACTTTCCTCTAATAAAATGTTCCGTGACATCAAAAAAAGCCGGTTTTCCCAACAACAGGATATTACAGGAAATTCCGAAAAACAGACTCATCGGGAAAACCGGCTGTTTTTGGTGGGATATACGGCAGGTATCCTGTATTTCGTCGGGAATTTGAAGATCATCCGGCAAAGAGGGGGGATTTGCAGACATTTTGCATCTAACATGCTGATAACATCAGCAATCTGTCAAAGAACCTGCAAAATTCTCCTCGCCTCTTCTTCAAATACTGACACTGGAAAGAAAAAAAGTCAAGAAGATTGTGCAGTTCCGGCCTGCACCGCACCGCTGGAAAGAAACTTCACAGGCACATAGGGCTTTTTCTCCATCACAGCCCGGCTCAGAACCTCTGCCTGATTTGCCAGCAGTTTTCTCAGATTATCTGCTGCCCACCGCTTTTCCAGACTTTGGATCAGGAAACGCCGATCTTCGGTTTTCAGTTTTCCGTTTCCATCAGTTTTCACCTTCCGGCCTTTGCCGCACATACCGATGACCACCCGATCCACTGCCCAGGGCCGGAATTCCTCCATCAGATCATAGATCAGGCTGGCCCGTCCGGGCCGGGGAGAGTGCAGGAAGCTGAAATACGTGGAAAATCCCGCATGCAGCAAAGCCTGATGCACACGGGTTGCCAGAATGGCATACCCGTAGTTGAGCATACAGTTGACAGCATCTTTGGCCCCTTTGCGGGTGCGTCCGGGGAATTCCATATCCTGGGGAATCAGCAGAGAAACCATGTGCCAGTATGCGGACGCGGCTCTGCCTTCCGCACTGAAAAGGCGGTTCCGCATAAGGGAAATGTCATCTGTGTCCGGTTCCATGCCGGAGCCGGACAGGATGTCTGCGACTGTGTCTGCATACTCCCCCAGACTGTCTGCATATTCCCCGGTTTTCAGACCGCGCGAGTTTTTAAAATATTTTGCCAGATTCAACTGGTTGCCGATTTTGCCCTGCACAAAACCCTGTGCAAGGGCATGAATCCGGGCCGACTCTTCCTGCGCACGGATCTGGGCGGCCTGCAGTTCGGGGCTGCGGCATTCCACCGGTGCAAGCACCGAGGTCTGTCCGCCGTTTACAGGCAGAAAAAAGATGGGAATGTCATTTTCCTGACACAGGCGCACCGCACCGCCGGAAATACTGACACCATCTGCGGAAACCACCACAGAACCGATGCTGAAAGCAGGAATTTCCTGTTTTTTATCATCCTCCCCGCTGATTTTGAAACAGTTGCCGCTTTTGCGCAGGGACAGGCCGTATGTTTCCATATAAATAGTCGCGGACATGGTGGCTCCTTTGGTGAATTATCAGTTGGCAGTTGGCAGTTATCAGTTATCAATGCTGTACTCCCTTTGTCGTGCTGTGTCTGGAAAATGTGACAGGAATCTGAAAATAATTTTTTTGTTTTCGGGCGTCACATTTTGGAAAAACAGAACGACTTGCAGAAAAACCGGATTTTTTTCATTTGCCTGCTTAGGTGATTTCAATTAAAGATTATACCGTTTTTCGTAGGGTGGGCACGGCTTTTTGTGCCCGCCGTCCTGCTGAAACGGTGGGCACAAAAAGCCGTGCCCACCCTACAGATGGTACATTTTTTCATGGAAATCGCCTTATGTCACATTCTGAAGAAAAAGAACGACTCAGGATATAAAACTGTTCATACAGCAGAAAAGGAAAAAAAACATGAATCCTCTGATCATCATTTTTGGAGTCATTGGCATTGGTTGCATGATTTTGGAAGAAATTGTGTGCGCTGAGGCACGGCAGGAAATTTCACGCATTCATCAGCAGAAAAATGCGGAAATGCAGCGGCGCGCGGATGATTTGCACCGGCAGTACGCGCACCGCATGAATCCGGAAATCCGGCGCAGGTTTGAGAATCTGCGGTAATCAGAAATCTTGGTACTTACGCAGTTGATAAAAAAAATCAGTCCTGAAACCCTAAGGGTTTTGAAAACCCTTAGGGTTTAGGTTTATCCGATCAACTGCGCAACGCCCAAATCTGCAAAAAAACAAAGGAGAAAAAATATGAGTTTTCTGCCTGTTCCGGTTGTGAAAAGCGGACTGGATATAGCCTCTGCTGTGGTTTCAGGAGCGGCTTCCCAGGTGATTTCCGGTTTTGATCAGCGCCAGACCCTGCGTGTTCAGATGGAATGTGCGCGGGAAATGGCAAAACTGAAAATTGCGGGGATGGCAGTGGAATGCCTTGTTTCCTGTGTGCAGGGATTTCAGGACAGAGCCGGTGCAAAAGTGCAGGATCGGATTTGCCGCCACCGTCATCTGGAGTGCATGGAAAAGGCGGAGAAAATTTTTGCCTACCGCGAACAGTTCACTGACAGCATGTCGGAAAAAATGCGGGATTTGTGTGATGAAACCTTTTTTGCCCAGTTCCGGTGATGGAAAACCGATGTATGAAAAATCCGGTTTTTCTGCAATGAACCGGGGAACGGAAAAAAAACCGGATTTTCTGGAAAAATCCGGTTTTTTTTCAGCGCACGGACTGCAACTGTGAAAAAAACGGTTTTTCTGAAAATACAGACAAAGGAGTTTTCATGTCATTAATCAAGATTATAGGGAAAACACCCTTCCCCGCGACTGCTGCTGCGGATGCTGTTTTCAGTGTGATTCACCTTGCCAGCACCTTTTGCACAGCCCGGCAGCAGATTCTCACCCATGCCCATGCCGCAGCCCGGACAGTGGAGGAGACAGATCTGATGTGCGCGTATCTTCTCGGTTTCGGAGATGAAATGACAGATGCGGCACTCAACCGCTGTCTTGGGCAGTTTCTGGATTTCACTGAAAGGCATTTGCGATAATCGGATTTGAAATGCCGCAGTTTGTCATTCCTTCCTCAGATTGTATGGATGGGGCAGCTTTTTCAGCCCTGTCCGTTTTGTGAGCACTGCCCCGTGAGATTTCCCAAGTTTCCGAAACTCCGGAAATCCGTGCACACAAAAATTTCAGACTGCCTGCCTAAGGATTTCAGGCATTTTGCCCGGCAGAACTCAGGAATCTGTTGACAAATCCTGCCAATTCCCTTAACTTTGTCTTTCCCTGTTTTTTTCAAATATAACTGTTTTTAGTATCTTATGACGGTTTTGATTATGAGAGAATAAAGACGGATTTTCCCTTATACCGGAATCTGTTTCCCAATCCGGCAGGGAACAAACCCCTGAAAGATATGAAAACATATTTTGCAAAAAGGAGTGCAAGGTGGATATTATTGTATTGTTGAAGCAGGTTCCGGCAACAGAATCCATGATAAGCATTGCCGATGACGGAAAGAGCATTCAGACCGGCAGTCTCAAATGGGTTATGAATCCCTATGATGAATTTGCCGTGGAAGAGGCATTGCAGATTAAGCAGAAACAGGGCGGAAGCGTGACAGTTCTTTCCGCAGGAAACGACAGAGCTGTGGAAGCCCTGCGCACGGCTCTGGCTATGGGTGCGGACAATGCTGTGCTGATCAATGATCCGGCAGCGGAAAACTGCGATGGACTGGGCATTGCCAAAATACTGGCAGCCGCGATCAGAACCATGCCCTATGATCTGATTATCGCGGGAATGCGGGCAGTGGATGATGACAGCGGCATTGTGGGCCCGGCTGTGGCCGGTCTGCTGCAGATTCCCCATATGGCAATGGTTGTCAAAGAGGAAATCACGGATCGCGTGATTCGGTGCCGCTCCACAGTGGAAGGCGGCACAGTGGTTGCAGAGGCTCCTCTGCCGGTTCTGTTCACCACCCAGCGGGGACTCAATGAACCCCGTTATGCATCTCTGCCGGGCATTATGAAAGCCAAGAAAAAGAAGATTGACACAAAAAAACTGGCAGATATTGGTCTGGAGGCAGCAGCAGTGGCTCCCAAATCCGGCATTGCCGCCCTGAAACTGCCTCCGGCAAGAAAAGCCGGAAAAATGATTCAGGGAGATTCGGTGCAGGCAAAAGCCGCAGAACTGGTGAAACTGCTGCGGGAAGAGGCAAAGGTTGTCTGAAAGTGTCAGGATTCAGGTGTCAGGTGTTCAGGAAAACAAACACCGGAATCTGACACCGAAATCAAGGAGAAATATATAATGTCCCAAAATATATTGGTAATCACAGAACAGAGAGAAGGTGTTTTCCGCAAGGTGAGTCTTGAGGCTCTGAGCGAAGGAAAACGCATTGCCCAGACGTTGGGAACAGGGCTGACTGCGGCAATTCTGGGAGAAGGCATTGATTCTCTGGCCGGAGAAGCCGGGAAATACGGCGCGGATAAAATTCTTGTGGCAGATGCGCCTGTGCTGAAGGAATACATTGCTGAGGCATATTGCAATGTGCTGTCCGCTGTGGTGGAAAAAGAACAGCCGGAAATTATTCTTGTCGGCGCATCCGTGCAGGGAAAGGACATCGCCGCGCGGCTGGGAGCCATGTGCAATGCCTCTCTGGCAACAGACTGCGTGTCAATTCGTTCCCAAGCCGGAAATCTGACTGCAACCCGTCCCATGTATGGGGGAAAAATTCTGGCTGATGCGGTTTTAAGCGGCAGTCCCAAGATTGCGGCCATCCGTCCAAACGCAATGCGCATCAGCGAATCAGCCGGAGCCGGGAAAGTGGAAAAAATTGAGGTCAATCCGGGCCAAGTCCGTGCCAAATTTGTGGAAAAACAGTTGGAAACCGGCAAAATGGAACTCACCGAGGCAGACATCATTGTATCCGGCGGCAGAGGCATGGGCGGAGCGGATTATTCCGTAATTGAGGAACTGGCCAAAGTTCTGGGCGGGGCAGTGGGCGCATCCCGTTCCGCAGTGGATGAGGGCTGGCGTCCCCATTCGGATCAGGTGGGACAGACCGGAAAAACGGTTTCCCCCAATCTTTATATTGCATGCGGCATTTCCGGTGCGATTCAGCATCTGGCAGGCATGTCCTCTTCCAAAGTCATTGTGGCGGTAAACAAAGATGCAGACGCTCCCATTTTTGCCAAAGCCGATTACGGCATCGCGGGCGATCTGTTTGAGGTCGTTCCGGCCATTACCGAGGCTGTCAGAAAAATAACAGGATAAAATTTCTGTAATAATGCCATCCTCCGGGATTTGTTCGGAGGATCAAATCTGGCAAAAAACCATGCAATATTTTTAATTTATAATGTAAAACAGAAAATTGCCAACATCGTCAAATCCTGAAAGGGGTGAAATTGCAATGTCATCCCTTCCGGGATTCCGGTTTGTTTTTTGAATTTTTCTGCAGTAATTCAATCCGTACAGATTTTCTGCCCCGATGTCAGCCGCGGAACAGCGGATTTGACCCTCCATCCGCTGTCTGAATTCGGATTTACGGGATTAATCAGAATTCAGGCAGGAAAAAAGAGGGTCTGATGAAATTGCGAGAAATGGAAACGGGACAAAAAAATCCCGAAGCGCAGAATGTCTGTGCTCCGGGAACAGGATTCATACTGATTCTCCATTGAAAACATGCGGAAGGCAATGCCGATTTTATGCAGTGCTTTCCGTTTATTGTGACCTTTGTGCCATCTTCGTGTCCCTTGCGGTTAAAAAACGCATGGTTTCAAAGGCAAATCGGTATTACTGAGCGGCAGCTTTGAATCCGTTTTCCAGGCAGATGTCAATTGCGTAACCCCTATTGGCATCATGCCAATTCTCCATTGAAATCATATTTTGCGGAAGGCAGTGCCGGTTCTCCGCTGATTTTATGCCGCCATGCAAATCTGCTGTGACCTCTGTGCCGTCTTCGTGTCCCTTGCGGTCAAAAAAAGCATGGTTTCAACAGCGAATCGGTATCTGACCATGAAAGATTTTTTCCGGAAATATTTCCGCGGGATTGCTGTTTGTCAGCTCCCTTCATATTCACCCGATTGCAATCCGATTGAAAAAACTTTGGAAAAAAATCAAGGAAAAAGAAATTCACTGCATTATTTTCCAACTTTTTTCAGTCATTTTTTTCCCTTTGAGATAATTATCGGTTCAGTTGGTTTCAAAGGAGAGAGTATGACTTGAATTCCAAAGTTTGGCCCCCCAAATTCTGCGACCGCAAAATCCTTTGGAACCAGGCTGTTCCGGAGCCGCGTTCAGGCGGGTTTGCATGACTTGGCCCGGATGACCAAGGCTTTGCTGTTTTTTTATGCCTCCTCATTCTGCAGCTTATTCAGTGCCTCATTCGGCCCCAGAATGATCATCAGATCATCTTCCATGACTTTGTAGTTGGCTGTGGGAATAATATTCAGGTCTTCCGAATCTTTTTTTCTTATGGCCACTATCTGCACCCCGAAGCGGTTGATGAGATTGAGTTCCCGCAATGCCTTTCCCACAAAGGATTTGGGCGGCGGAATCCGCACAATGCTGTAATCCTGTATGGATGGCAGATAATCCAGCAGATTCGGATTGTGAAGCCGTTCCGCAAGCTGAACCGCCTGATCCTTTTCCGGAAAAACAATTTCATGCGCGCCGATTTTTTTCAGAATCCGGGCATGGGAATCACTGATGGCTTTTGCCAGCAGATGTTTTACGCCCAGATCATTGAGATTGAGGGTGGTGAGAATGGAATCGCTTAAATTGTTGCCAATGCAGACCACCACGGTGTCCATTTCTTTGATTCCCAGTGCTTCCAGGGCCTTGATGTCTGTTGCATCAGCCACCACAGCCTGACTCACATAATCCCTGATATCCTGAATCAGAGCCGGTTTTCTGTCAATGGCCAGCACCTCATGCCCTTTCTCGCACAGGCGGATGGCCAGATAGTAACCGAAATTCCCCATGCCGATAACGGCAAACTGCTTTTTCATTGTCTATCCTATCATAATGTCTTCTTCTGCATGCTGGTACAGGTTTGTCCGCTTCCGGCTGATGGCAATGCCGATGACCAGAGGCCCCAGCCGTCCCACAAACATCAGCACCGTGACAATCAGTTTTCCCGGAACCGAAAGGGCTCCGGTTACCCCTGTGGAAAGTCCAGCGGTTCCAAACGCGCTGACCACCTCAAAAAAATATTCCAGAAATTTTCCTCTGGTTTCCATATGGGGAATATTCCCAAGTTCTGTCATCATCAGAAGCATCAGGGCTCCGGTGATGAAAATCATGCTGAGCATGACCAGACTGACAGCTTTCCATACGGCCGGTCCCGGAATGCTTCTCCGGAATATCTGGGGATAATCATAGCCCCGGATGCGGGAAAATCCCAGCAGCACAAGAGTGGAAACCGTTGTGGTTTTCACGCCTCCCGCGCAGGAACCGGGACACGCGCCGATGAACATGAGCACAATGACGAGAAAAAGACTTTCGTTTGCCAGGGCTTCCACAGGCAGCGTGTTGAATCCTGCCGTGCGTGTGCTCACAGACTGAAAAAATGCAGCAAGAAAACGCTCGGAAACCGGCATCCGGGCCAGGGTGTTGTTCCATTCCATGAACCCAATCAGCAGGGTTCCCCCTGCCAGCAGAACTGCTGTGGCGGAAAGAGCCAGTTTGGAATGAAGACTGATCTGTTTCCAGATGTCTTTTTTAAGGGAAAGGCTGCGTCTGAGTTCGGAAAGCACCAGAAAACCGATGCCTCCGGTGATGATCAGAAAACACACAGTCAGATTTACCGTCCAATGATTCCGGTACTGCACCAGACTGTCGGAAAAAAGGGAAAATCCCGCGTTGCAGAAAGCGCTGACCGAGTGGAAAAGGGAAAGCCATGCGGCCCGGCCCGGACTGTTTTCCGGCAGAAAACAGAAAAACAGGATAACTGCCCCCATGATTTCAAGAAGCAGGGCAAGGCCCATTACATCCCGTATGATTTCGGCCGCCCCCTGTTCCTTTCTGTGGGTGAAGGTATCCTGAATGACAATCCTGTCTGTCATGCCGGGACGTTTTCCCGCAATCAGAAGAATCAGGGTGGAAAGGGTCATAATCCCCAGTCCGCCGACCTGAATCAGTATCAGAAGCACGGTCTGACCAAAAGGACTGAAAAATGTTCCCGTGTCTGCCACGGCAAGACCGGTTACACAGGACGCGGATGTGGCCGTGAACAGGGCATCAATGAATCCCATGGGCCGGTCTGTGACTGAAACCGGCAGCATGAGCACAAAGGTTCCGATGCTGATAAGCAGAAGAAAGCCCATGACAGAGAGGCGCGCGGGAAAGTCAAGAAACCATCTGGTCAGACGGACAGTGTTTTTTTTCAAATGATTTTCCATTGCAATCCGGATTCATTCAAACATATTTGAAAAAAAATATTCTTTTCTGTCTGCCGATAACTCAGGGAATGAAAATGCGGACACATCCCGGATAATTGTCTGATTCTGAAACTGTTTCTGCTGTCTGTTCCGCACATCTCTCACGATAATGCCTTTCTTTCACACGGTTTAAGTTTCCGATTGTCAAAACCGGCAGAGAATTTTCCCTGTTCTCTTCCCGAATCGTCTGCTCCAAAGAATCTTCCTCATTGTCACTTCGGTTAGACGATTTCCTGCAATCCCTCAGTCCTCTTTCTGCAGACGAACCACCAGCACAGGGATTTGGGTGCGTTTCAGCACACGCCGGGAGGTGCTGCCGATAATGGCTTCAGCCAGGCCGCTGATGCCGTAGGAACCCATGACAATCAGATCGCATTTCCTTTGTTCTGCCACCCGGACAATCACATCTGCTGGATTTCCCTTTTCCACAATGGTTTCATCCATTTTCACATCATTTTCACCGATATTGTCTTTGGCATTTTCACAGAAATGCGCCAAAGCTTCCTGAAGGGCCGGATGTTCCCGTCTTTTGCCGATCAAAGCGGTTCTGGCATCAATTTCATTTCTCTTTTTGATTTCCTCCCATTTGTCGTGGCCGATGCAGGTGACAATCTCTTTGTCAATATTGATATTTTCCGCCATGACATGCAAAATGACCAGCTCAGCCTTGCAGGCATTGGCAATGCTTGCGGCATGGGCCAGGGCATAACGTGCGCTTTCGGAAAGGTCGGTAGCATAAAGAATTCTCTTAAAATTCACCTGGGGCAGCATCATGGAAATTTTTCCTCCTGTGTTTTTCTGTTACGGGGATAATTTTCAATTATCATTCGGTTTACGGAACACAAAAATTTATCCTGTATGCTGATGCCGCGCCATCCTTTCAGAAATCAGCGGATTCCTGCGCTCACTGTTATTCCGGAGAAATCCGGAATCCTGTGATTTCAGACAGTTGCGGATACCGGCTTTTGCCGGTATGACGGTGGCGGCCTAACATCAGTTATATGGAGCCTGAAAAAGAATTCAGCATAAGCCATCAGGGTTTCAGCAGAATTTAATGCCCAATTGTTTTTCGGATTTCATATTAGCATTAAGACCGGTTTCTTGCAATGTGAAAAATTTTGTCTCCGGTTTTTCAGGTTCAGACAGTGCAGAAATCAGAAACAGGAAAATCCTATGCAGAAATACATGGTATTCCCCATAGACTTTTTGTCTGATTTGCTGCATGGTTGATTCAGGCAGAAGAACGCAGCAGTCAACCGGAGCAAAGGAGGGCGTTATGCAAATGTCAGGGCATGCGGGCCTCAGAGCCAGGCAGAGGGGAATCCCGCAGGAGCATGTGGATATTATCATGCGGTACGGAACGCCGGTGGAAAAACCGGGCCGGGCCTTTGAGATTCAAATCAGCAGAAAGGACAGGGACAGAATCATCCGGGATTTGAAAAATCTGATAAAAACCGTGGAAAAATGCAGCAATACCGCCCTGATAGTGGACAGGTGCATGGGAACGGTCATCACCATGTACAATCACTGAAGAGGGCGGCAGGTGTCAGGTGTTCAGTGTCAGGTTTGTCAGGGGAATGCTTATCCCCAGGTGCAGACTTTGCGGACAGATCAGAATCAGGATATAAAAACGGAGAAATTATTTTGGGATGCACAGATGGAAAAGGGGCGGAAAGGCCCCTTTTTTATTTTTCTGTTTTGATGCAATTGTGCAAAAATTATGCACAATATCTTTATGCATAAAAAAATATTTGCCTTTGGCAGAAAAATATGAGATAATTTCATGTTTTGATTTTTTAATACAGTCAGATGTCAGGCACTTGAATTTTAAGGAATTTGAAAATTGCCGGTATAACAGCGAAGGAATACCTATGGATATTTTTGAAGCCATAAAAAAGCGCAAAAGCGTCAGAGATTTCAAAGCGGATCCGGTTCCCCAGTCTGTTATACGGGAAATCCTGGAAACCGCATGCCGTGCGCCATCAGCCATGAATACCCAGCCCTGGGAGTTCACGGTTATGACAGGAGAGGTTCTGAAATCCGTCAAACAAGCGGTTCTTGAAAAATTCAGAGCAGGGGAAAAACCTCATTCAGAGCACTGCGTCGCGGGATGGCCTTCAGAAAGTGTTTACCGGCAGCGTCAGGTGGAACTTGCCAAAAAAATTTTTCAGCTTATGGAGATTAAACGGGAAGATGCGGACAAGCGCGTGCAGTGGATGGAAAGGGGACTTGGCTATTTCAATGCGCCTGCTGCCATAATTGTCTGTGCGGATCGGATGCTTGCGGAAGGATCACCGATATTTGATCTGGGCGCTGTCACACAAACCATCTGCCTTGCCGCGCTGCATTGCGGTTTGGGAACCTGCATTCAGGATCAGGGCGTAATGTATCCGGAAGTGTTAAGAAAATTCTGCCATATTCCTGAGACCAAAAAAATTGTCATTGCGGTTGCCATTGGGTATCCCAACTGGAATTTTCCGGCAAACCGGCTTGAGACAGCCCGTGAACCTGCTGATGCAGTTACGACATGGTGCGGGTTTGACTGATCCCCGGGGACGGGTTTCAAACCTTCCCCATCTGAAAAATTGCCCCCTGTCCTGCCCAAAAAGTTTTTCAACAGGAGAGAAAAATGAAAAAAATGATGCAGAATCTGACCATCCGGAAAAAGCTTTCCATCCCGAACCTGCTCAATGTCCTTCTGCTGCTTATTGTGATTTTCTTTTTTTTCAGTTCCGGATTTCTCATCAAAGACATCTCTGAAAAGGAAAAGGTGTTTGCCGATCTGACTGTCCGGATGCGGACCACCGCACATCATGCCAAAGATTATCTCAATCAGATGATCTCCTATGAAGACATGGAAAAGGAATTTCGTGAAATTCTCAACTATATCAGTGAGAAAAATTTGGCTGACAGATTTTCGGAAATTCATTCACAGGTGATCCAGATTCATGAGATTGAGCTGCAGAATGCAGATATTGAAAGGCAGATTGGGGAACTGACGGATTTGTCCATGCTGCAGTCCAATACCTTTATCAAAACAATCAGTGAGAGACTCTCAGATGAAGCACAGAAAGAATCTGTCAGCACACTGGAAGGCGCTGTCATTGTTGAAGCCAATGTCAATACCTGCTCCATTTATCACATCAAGGTGCTTTTTGAAAAATTGAAGCACAATATCAAACTGAAGGATGAACTGCTCAATTATCTTGACATTGTGAGACAGAATGAAGAAAGATCCTTGGCCAACCTTTCCGGGACTGATTTTGTCAAACTTGTCGAGAATGGCATAGCCGCCAATGCCAAAATAAAAGAACTGTCTCTGACTTTTATCCGGAATATGGAAAAATATCATTTCATTCAGAAGGATATTTTTCAAAAAATTGAGGAAAGCATTCAGGAGGTGGATCAGGCGGGAGCCGTTCTCAGCCACAATTTTTTTGATAAAATCCGCATGTATCTGCGAAACATCGTCATTCTTCTTTTTATCACCGTCACCATCGGCGCGCTGATCAGTCTTTTTGTGGCCAAATCCATATTTGAATCCCTGAAAAATGCGGCTGAGGCCACAAAAAGGATTGCCTCCGGGGATCTGACTGTCACAGTGGACAGCGGGAATAAGGATGAAATCGGTCAGTTGATGAAATCCATGAAAAACATGGCAGAAAAACTCAAGGAAATCATCACGCAGATCAGACAGGTGACAGAGCAGGTGGATTCCGGCATGCGGATGATCCGGATCGGCACAGAGGAACTGAGTGCAACCGCGTCTGATCTTTCCCAGGGAGCAAGTGAGCAGGCAGCCTCTTCCCAGCAGGTTTCCTCCTCCACAGAAGAAATGACTTCCGGCATTCGACAAAATGCAGACAATGCCTCGCAAACAGGGAAAATTGCCCTGTCCTGCGCGGAGAATGCGGAAAAGGGCGGCAAGGCTGTGGAGGAAACCGTGATTGCCATGAAAAAAATATCTGAAAAAATAAATATTATTGATGAAATCTCAACCCAGACCAATTTTCTGGCTCTCAATGCCGCGATTGAGGCTGCCAGAGCCGGGGGACAGGGCAAGGGATTTGCGGTCGTGGCCAGCGAGGTGCGGAAACTGGCTGTGGAAAGCAAAAAGGCCGCGGCCGGCATCAGCAAACTTTCTGCCTCCAGTGTGGAGATTGCGGAAAAAGCCGGGGAAATGCTGCAGAAGATTGTGCCGGACATCCGGAAAACAGCGGAACTGGTGCAGGAGATCAGTGTATCCAGCAATGAACAGATTCTGGGAGCCGAGCAGGTGAACAGCGCTGTCCAGCAACTGGATTTGGTCATTCAGAAAAATGCCCAGGCTGCGGAAAATCTTGCAGCAACAGCCACACAGCTTGCAGCGAGTGCCAATGAAGCAGCAATGGTGCAGATGAAAAAACTCAAGCAGATCATCGGATTTTTCAGAATTTCAAAAGAGAAGCCGGCTCCAGACGATGTGCTCATCGCTGATTCTGAACAGGGCGGACTGCCTGCGGAAACAATTTCGCAGATCCGCAAAATTGTGGAAGAGAGCATGAATCCGGCAAAAGATGTTCCAAGCAGAAAATGCGCAGAAAAAACAGATGAGTGTGAATTTATGGTGGATGATAAAACAGATGAAATCATACGCATATGCAAATCTGACTATGAAAAATACTGATTGGGATTTCAGGTGTCAGGAAAATAAGACACTGAGTCCCCCAACCCCTGAACCCTGAACCCTGAACCCCAAATCCCTGAATCTTCTATGCCTGAAATTGACTGCAAATCCTTAAAAGAGCATCTGAACACGGCATTTCCCGTATGGCTGATACACGGAGAGGAAATGCTCTGCAACAAAGCCTTTGCCTCTGTTCTGGACACCCTGGTTCCGCCTGCGGAAAGAAGTCTGAATTATGAGCCGGTGGAGCAGGACAATGTGCCCGAGGCCATTGCCAGGGTCAACACCTTTTCCATGCTTTCCGGCAGAAAGGTGGTGGCTCTGCGGGATTCCCGCATATTTTATTCCGGTCAGGAAGATGCGGATTTTCTGGAAAAAGCCAGAGACGCTCATGAAGCAAAGGACATGAAAAAAGCCGCAAAGTTTTTCACCGTGTTTCTGGGCTCCAAAAACATTTCCTGTGAGGATCTGCAGGGCGGAAACCGCGATGAGATTCTCAAAGCCGCAGCAGAGCAGATCGGAGATGGCAAATGGGTGGATGAACTGATTGCCTACTGCCGGGACAAAGGACTTGCCCCGTCTGCCGTGCAGGATCATATGACAGAACTGCAAAAGGCTCTGGAAAAAGGATTTCCTCCGGGAAACTGCCTGCTCATCACCACCGACATGGCGGACAGGCGCCGCAGCCTTTACAAAACCATCCGGGATCTGGGCATTATCGTGGACTGCTCGGTTCCCAAAGGCAGCACAAAGGCCGACAAAACCGCGCAGGAAGCGGTTCTGAATGAACAGATGCGCAGCGTTCTGGGGGAAAGCGGCAAAACCATGGACAGCGCGGCCTATCATGCCTTATGTGAAATGACCGGATTTGCCCTGCGAACCTTTACGGCAAATTTGGAAAAACTTGTCCATTATGTGGGAGAACGCAGAAACATCACGGCTGAGGATGTGCATGCGGTACTCAAACGCACCCGCCAGGATCCCATTTATGAACTGACCAATGCCCTGTCAGACAGGAACACGGAAGCCTGCCTTTTTTATCTCAGCTCCCTGATTTCCGAAGGTCTTTTTCCCCTTCAGATCCTTGCCGCCCTTGTCAATCAGGTGCGCAAGCTGCTGGTATTCAAGGGATTCACAGAAAGCACTCCGGGCAGAGCATGGAAATCCGGCATGTCCTACCAGCAGTTTCAGACTGCGGTGGTGCCGGCCCTGCTGAAATCCGATGAGCAGATGCAGGCTCAGCTTGAAAGCTGGGAGGAAATGCTGACAGGTGAAAAAGAGGCTGAGACAGGCAAAAAAAAGAAAAAAAGCAAAGCCTCCACGGATCTGCTGATGGCAAAAAATCCCAAAAGCACGTATCCCCTGTATCTGGGCCTGCAGAAGGCAGATCGCTTTACCGGAAAGGAACTGCGGGAGGCAATGGAATGGCTGGGACAGGCTGATGTGCATCTGAAAACCGGGGGACACAATCCCAAACTGATTCTGGAAACCGTGATTCTCCGAATCTGCTCCCCGCAGAAATCCTGATTTCTCTGCAACATTGCAGTGTGCTGACAATTTTGAATCTGTAACCCGCGAACAACCGGATTTTTCCGAAAAATCCGGTTTTTTCTGCAAAGATGGACAAAGGAAAATATTGACACCATGCCCTGTTTATCATAATCTTGTGCAAAGAGCTTTCCGAGAATTCTTCCCTCTGCCGGCAATGATAACAGTGAAGTTCTGTCCCCGGGGGAAGATTTTCTGAAATGCCGTATTCATTTTGGTGGCTTGAAATCAAAAACCTCAATGATGGGAAAGGAAAGGGAAAAATGAAAAAATTCATGTTTATTCTTCTCGCGGGCGCACTGGTGTTCACAGGATGCGCCGCACCTCAGACAAAAACAGGAAAAGGGGCTGCATACGGCACTGCGGGGGGCGCCGCGGCAGGCGCGCTGGCCGGACAGCTTATCGGCAAAGACACCAAAGCCACCCTGATTGGGGCAGCCGTGGGCGCTGCAGTGGGTGCTGCCGCGGGCGCGGGCATTGGGCAGATGATGGACAAACAGGAGCAGGAATATGCGCAGGCACTGGCTGCCTCCGAAGCTGCCTCGGTGCGCCGGGAGGGCAATCTTCTTGCCATTACCCTCAAGGGTGATGTGTCCTTTGACACCAACTCTGCCAAAATCAGACCCGGACTGTATTCGGAAATTGACCGGATTGCGCAGGTGATGGCACAGTATCCCCAGACCCGCGTGACAGTGGAAGGCCACACAGACAGCAAGGGCAGTGATGTCTACAATATGGAACTGTCCCGGAAACGGGCCGATGCCGTGATGCAGGCGCTGGTGAGCCGGGGTGTCAGTCCTGCCCAAATTCAGACTGTCGCGTATGGCGAAACCATGCCTGTGGCCTCCAATGACACAGCAGAGGGACGCCAGAGAAACCGCCGGGTGGAAATCAAAATCGAACCCACATCCGCGGGTTGATTTTTGCAGTCAGACCGTTCCGGCCAAAAATAAGGGGTGACCTCTGTCACCCTTTTTCAGCCGGAGGCTGACCGGATTCTCTCTATGCAGACTGTTTTTCCAGAAGCCATCTTCTGTACCACTCCACAGCCTCGCGGAAAAATTTCTCCTGGTTATCCTGCCTGCTCATGCGGTGATCGCCGTTTCTGAGCATGATGATCCGCTTGGGAAGGACTGCTTTCTGATAGAGCCGATGGGCCTCGGAAGGCGGAACCACTTTATCGGAATCTCCGTGAAAAATCAGAATGTGATGCAGCCCCGCAATCTTTGCACTGAGATCAAACTGAAGCGCAGCGGGATTGATATCTTTGAAATTCGGGTCTTCAGATTTTTCAAGGGCTTTGAGAACCGGTGCACTTCTGAGAGGGGCAGCAAATGTCACCAGCGCGCTGACACCTGCTTTTTTGAACACATTCAGACAGACTGCTCCGCCCAGACTGCTTCCGAAAAGGGCAGTCTGGCCTCCCAGGTCTTTCTGCTCTTTCATAATCTTCACTGCACTGAGCAGATCACTGCAGCGCGCCTCGAAACCGGTCACATCCCGAAAGTTTCCCTCGCTGGCGCCGCAGCCCCGGTGATCAAACCGGAAAAAGGCAATTCCCGCGGCAGCGCAGTCACGGGCCAGTTGGACCTGCTTGGGGGAACTGCTGCTGCTGAACAATCCGTGGGAACCGATGACCACTGGCGGTCTTTCTTCTCCTGCCGGAAGGTGCAGCACCCCCTTCAGATGAAAGTCTCCGCTGGTAAATGCAATTTCTCTTTGAATCTCTTCAGGTTCTGTTTCAGACATAAAAACCGTCACCTCTTGCTTTTTGCCAATGACTGACAAGGTCTGATTCGGGTGATTTCTGAAAATGAATGTCCCGGTTCACTCACGTGAAAGATTTGACAGCATTTGGAACATTGTCAAATCTGAGGGAGGTTCCTTACCGGAAATTTCATAAGCTGCGCGGCGTGTCAAAAAAATTTCTGCACCCTGTCTCCGCATACCGGCACTTGTGCCCTGACAGGTGAAAGAATCTGTTTGACAGCGCAATAAGCAAATGATCAAAAAATTCATATGAATTGAAAAACCTGTTTTTTCCTGTTCCGGCTTTTCCGGGATGAAAGCAATTTTCAGAAAATAAATTTTATATCATTTGTTTGACTTTGATTTCTCCATAATCTATTTTTGCATGTTTCGCAAGAGATTTTGCAGATGAACGATATAAGAAAATGAAATTAAACAAAATTCATTTTTTTGATTTGTGGAAACCGGCCTCCGCTCAGCCTGGAAACAGCGGCAGGAGGCCGCCTTTGCATAATCAGCAGACAGGAATATTTTGATGAAAAAAAAGAAAACACAGGAAATGGAACTGGAAATATCAGACATGGCCTTTGGCGGAAAAGGCATTGCCAAAGTTGAGGGTTTCACGATCTTTGTGGATCAGGCCCTGCCTTTGGACAGGGTGCGGGCCCGCATTGTCAAAAAAAAGAAAAATTATGCAGAGGCACAGATACTTGAACTTCTGTCACCTTCGCCCCACAGAATCACGGCTCCCTGTCCCTTCAGCGGATGGTGCGGCGGATGCAAATGGCAGTTTCTCAAATATGAACAGCAGCTTGTCCATAAACGGCAGCATGTCTCGGACGCGCTTGTTCATATCGGACTGATGAAGGATATTCCGGTTCACCCGGTCATTGCCTCGGACAGGATTTTCAGATACCGGAACAAAATGGAATTTTCCTGTTCAGACAGACGCTGGCTGCTTCCCGGTGAACTGGGGCGTGAAGATATTGACTGCTCCTTTGCCCTGGGGCTGCATGTGCCCGGAACCTTTCACAAGGTGCTGGATATTTCAGACTGCCTTCTGCAGGCTGAAACCGGAAATGCCATTCTCGAAGATGTGCGGCAGTATATGAAAAATTCCGGAGTTCCGGTTTACGGACTGAAAACCCATGAGGGATTCTGGCGTTTTCTCATGCTGCGCCATTCCGAAGCCTTTGATCACTGGATGGTCAATCTCATCACGGCCTCGGAAGATCGGAACACCGTAGAACCTCTGGCAGATTTTCTGAGGAAAAAATATCCGAACATTGTTTCCGTGGTCAACAATATCACAGCCCGGAAAGCCGGAATTGCTGTGGGAGAATATGAGATTCTGCTGGCCGGATCTCCGTCAGTCAAAGATCAGATCACTGGATACACCTTTGACATTTCCGCCAATTCCTTTTTTCAGACCAATACGCGGGGTGCGGAAAAACTCTGTGAAACCGTGAAATCCTATGCCCGGCTCAGCGGCAGGGAGAGCGTATGGGACTTGTACTGCGGCACAGGTGCCATTGCCATCTGCCTTTCGGACAAAGCTGCCCAGGTTGTGGGCATTGAACTCGCGGAAAGTGCGGTCGCGGATGCCCGTGCCAACTGCCGTGCAAACGGAATCCGCAACTGCTCTTTTATGGCCGGAGACATCAAAGAAAGCATATCCAAAATAGGCACAAAACCGGATGTGCTGATTCTTGATCCGCCCCGCTCCGGAATTCATAAGGATGCGATCCGCCAGATACGGGATGCCGCACCGCACAGAATTGTTTATGTGTCCTGCAATCCGGCCACCCAGGCCAGGGATCTGCTTATGCTGAAAGAGGATTACCATGTGCTCGAAGTCCAGCCGGTTGACATGTTCCCCCACACCTTTCATATTGAATCTGTGGCAAGGCTGGAAAGAAAAACAGGGAGTTGACATTTTCGATATACAGAATTATAATTGTAAGTTATGCACTGAGTTTTCCGCATGGCCATCACTGCATTTCAGAGAATCCTCACAGGGCAGAAGCCCTGTCACAGCGGATTTTGGATCCTTATGCGTCCATTGCCGGTTCTGAAAAGGGGACGGAGCGGACTGTCAAATAAATTTCTCTGCTCAGGACAGATTTGACAACTTTTTGAAAGTTGTCAAATTCTGAATGTGAAAGAACTTTTTTGACAGACCGCTGAGACGGTCCCGCTTATTCTGAAACTATCCTGTTTTTGTGCACTGTGATGATTTTTTTTCTTGACTAAATTTTAAATATAAAATATAAATCATATTTTATAATAAACATTATTCAGAAAGCTGGGAAAAAAAGTATGGGAATCAGAGAAAGAAAAGAAAGGGAAAGGGAAAGAAGACGCCAGCAGATTATCGTGGCTGCAAAACGCGTGTTCTGCGAAAAAGGCTTCAACAGAGCCACAATGGAAGATATTGCCAAGGAGGCCGAGCTGAGTCCCGGCACTTTGTATCTGTATTTCAAAAACAAGGACGAACTCTATGCCTCCCTTTCCCTGAGAATCCTGCAATACCTGATCATTCGCCTGGAGCATGTCAACGGCAATGCAGAACTGGATGCCCAGGGCCGTGTGGAGGCTTTGGTGGATGCCATGTTTGATGTGTATGATTTTGATCCGCTCGTCATCATCAATCTCTTTCATCTGCAATCCAGCGAAACCCTGAGAAATCTGTCCGAAGAAATGCTCAGGGAAATTGAGGATCTGTCCCGCAAATCTCTGCGTGCGATTGCGGATGTTTTCCGGCAGGGACTTCAGGAAAAGCTGTTTATTGACAAACATCCCTTTGCCCTTGCCGATATTTTCTGGGCCATGTTTTCCGGCGTGATTCTTTGGGAATCCAGCAAAAAAATCATTGATGACGACAAGGATTATCTCAAATCCACCCTGAAAGCAGCCTTTGATATTTTCAAAAAGGGAATCAGAGCGGAAAAATGATTCTGTCAGGATGTCGGGGCAGTCAGCAGAGGGGAACTTTTCCGGTCACAGGAGCCTCCTGTGTGCCGGAGCGCGTTATGCTCCAACCTGCGGAACTGTGTGAGATCCGCCAACTTTGCATTTCCCAAAACAAAAGGAGAATGTTATGAGCAAATTCTTTTTTGTACTGACCAGAGGGCCGGAAGACCCAACCCGTGCTGTGCGCTGTTTTCAATTCGCGAAGGTGGCTGCGGAAAAAGGACATGAAGTGAAAGTTTTTCTGGCAGATGACGCGGCATCTCTGTGCAATATGATGCTGGCCGAACGGGTCAAAGCGCCAACCGGAGATGAACTGCTTGGCTACATGAAATTTCTGCAGGAGAAAAATGTTCCGGTTCTGGTGTGCAAACCCTGTGCCGGTGTCCGCCTTGTGGGAGAAGATGACATGCCCTCCAATTTCCGGCTTGCCACTGCCTATGATCTGATTGAAATAGCAGAAGATTCAAAAGTTTTTTCCTTCTGATTCCGGACAGTATCCCCGTACCCGCTTTTTTTTAAGTGATGGCATACAAAAAACCTCAGGATTTTTAAGGTCCTGAGGTTTTTTGACAAAAATGGGGGCAGGCATGCAACCCTTATGCTGTTTGGCCATCTTTTCCTGTTGCCTCCCCTGCTTCTCTTCTGCCCTTTATCCTTCCGTGACTGCCCAGCTTCTGAATCTGTCAGCAGAAAATAACTGTATCCACTTTTGGAAAATTATGTTATGCTGTCAAATTACGGATTCTGCCGGAACTGTCCGGTTTTGTCCGCATATTTCAAAGGAGAAAATTCAAGTCTTTCATTTATGAAATACAAAAATGTCATTCTTCATTCATTTGGATATGAACTGGCCCCAAACGTCATTCTTTCCCGCGATCTGGAAGGCCGTCTGGCTCCCCTGTATCAGCGTCTGCATCTGAAGCCGGGGCAGTTGGAGGCCATTACCGGCATTTATGAGAGACGGTTCTGGGATGCAGGTTTCAAGGTTTCGGAAGGAGCGACTGCTGCGGGCAGAAAGGCCATTGCCGCAGCGGATATTTCCGCAGAAGACATTGGAATGCTGATTTACTGCGGTGTGTGCAGAGACAATCTGGAACCGGCCACAGCCTGCGCCGTGGCTCATGCGCTGGAACTGGGACCTGAAACCCAGATTTTTGATGTGTCCAATGCATGTCTGGGGGTGCTCAACGGTATGCTGCAGGTGGCCAATGCCATTGAAATGGGGCAGATCCGGGCCGGTCTGCTGGTATCCTGCGAAACCGCGCGGGAAGTGGTGAACATCGCCATTGACCGCCTTTTGCACACGCAGGATATGGAAGTGTTCCGGGAAACCATTGCCACCCTTACCGGCGGAGCCGGGGCAGTGGCTGTTTTGCTGACCCATTCCTCTCTTGTGCAAAGAGGCCATCGTCTGCTGGGCGGTGTATGCCGGAATGCAGCGGAACATCACCGCCTCTGCCTGTGGGGGCCGGATGCAGGGCGGTGTGTGGACGGAATTTATACGATGAAAACGGATTCGGTTGCCGTGCTCCGCAACGGCGTGGCTTTGGGAGCGGAAACCTTCCGTGCCTTCATGCGGGAGATGCAGTGGCCCGAAGACAAACCGGATCGGGTGATCTGTCATCAGGTTGGGGCCGCCCATCAGAAAACCATACTGGAAACCGTTGGCATTGCACCGGAAAAAGATTTTGTCACCTATCCCTTTCTGGGCAATATCGGCACAGTTTCTCTTCCCATCACAGCCGCGATTGCCTCGGAGCGGGAATTTCTTCTGCCCGGGCACAAAGTCGGCTTTTTCGGCATTGGCAGCGGTCTCAACTGCATGATGCTGGGGCTGGAGTGGTGAGCACAATGGCAGGCAGAAAAGTTGATATGTCCCGTATCCGGCATTGCTATCCTTTCCGATCCTGTTTTTTGAAGATCCGGGGGATGGACTATCATTATGCGGACGAGGGATGGGGCGAGCCCATTGTCATGATTCACGGCAATCCCACCTGGTCCTTTTATTTTCGGCACATGATCCGGGAACTCTCCCCCTTTTACCGGGTCATAGCGCCCGATCATATGGGATGCGGTCTCTCAGACAAACCGGATGCACGGGAGTATGATTTCCGGCTGAAAAGCCGTGTGGAGGATTTGGAATCTCTGCTGGATCATCTGGAAATCAAAAAAAAAATTACGCTTATGGTGCATGACTGGGGCGGAATGATCGGCATGATATACGCGCTGCGGCATCCGGAACGCATCAGCCGTCTGATTGTCACCAATACCGCAGGTTTTTTTCCTCCCGGAAAGAAAAGACTGCCGCTCCGTCTGCGGCTGCTCCGGAACGTTGTCCCTTTTGCTGTTCCTGCGGTGCTGGGACTCAATCTTTTTGCAGCGGCTGCCTTGCATATGGCTCCCGGCAAAAAACTGTCTCCTGAGATAAAACAGGGGCTGCTCGCTCCGTACAACTGCCCCCGGAACCGGCTGGCCACTTTGAAATTTGTTCAGGATATCCCGGTACATCCAACTGATTTTTCATATAATCTGGTCAGATGGGCTGATGAGAATCTTGGCAGACTTGCCCATCTCCCCATGCTCATCTGCTGGGGCGGGCGCGATTTTGTTTTTGATGCGGATTATTTTGCCGAATGGACACGCCGTTTTCCCCATGCGGAAAGCCGCTTTTTTCCGGACGCGGGACATTATCTTCTGGAGGACAAAGCAGCGGAAGTGACGGTTCTGGTCAAAGATTTCTTGAAAAAACATGCAATCTGATATACAGTCAGATTTCAGGAACTGATATCAGGATGGGCGTTACGCAGTTGATTTTTCAAGTATCTGATTTTTAAAGAACCGGTTTTGTGCAGTGCAACATTTGCCTTCATAAAAATCAATGGGTTAAAATTCAACTGCGTAACTCCCAACAGGAATTCACATTGCCTTTCCCAAAATCAAAGACATGAACCCAAAACCTGTGAAAAGGAAAAGAGATTGTCCGGAAATCTTCTGAAACCCTTCCAAAAAGGTTGAAAAATGGATACAAGTGACCTGACAAAAACGGATGAGGCCGGGCACACGGAATCCGCGGAAAAAGAATCCGGGATGATTCCTCCAGCCGATACACGGAAAATCATCAATATTGCCAATCGCCTGAAGGAAATGGCAAAACTGCAGCCGCACAAACGTGCTGTGGTGTATCCGGCAGGATGGGATGAAAGCGGCAGAGTGGCCTATACCCATCTCACCTTTATGCAGCTTGACAGGGAATCAGACTGTCTGGCGCACGGGCTGGACAGGGTGGGCATCCGCCGGGGCACGCGGACCATTCTCATGGTCAATCCCTCTTTGGAATTTTTCGTGATCACCTTTGCCCTGTTCAAAACCGGAGCCGTGCCGGTGATTGTGGATCCGGGCATGGGCCCGGCGCGGATGGTGCAGTGTCTGAAAGAAAGCATGCCCGAAGCCTTTATCGGCATTCCCAGGGCCCATCTGCTCCGCGTCCTGTATCCGGCTTTTTTCAAAACGGTCCGAACCTGGGTGACAGTTGGACGCCATTGGTGGTTCTGGAGCGGATACAGCCTCAGACAGTTGACAGACCTTCCCTGGAAACCCTGGCCTGTGGCAGAAACCCGCTCAGATGAAATGGCAGCCATTCTTTTCACCACCGGAAGCACAGGCCCGGCCAAAGGTGTGATTTACACCCACGGCATTTTTGATGCACAGGTGCGCCTGATAGGTTCCCATTTCGGCATCACCCGGGAGGAAGTGGATCTGCCCACCTTTCCGCTGTTTTCACTTTTTGATCCTGCTTTGGGCATGACTG
This sequence comes from Desulfobacterales bacterium, assembly GCA_041390465.1. Lineage (GTDB taxonomy): Bacteria > Desulfobacterota > Desulfobacteria > Desulfobacterales > Desulfococcaceae > JAABRU01. Next base: position 23,118 of record JAWKPW010000057.1, read on the forward strand.
CCGTGATTCCGGACATGGACCCGACCCGTCCGGCAATGGCTGATCCGGAAAAAATCATTGAAACCATCATGGATCATGGCATCACCAACATGTTTGCCTCGCCCGCGCTGCTCAACCGGGTGGGGGAATACGGCAAAGCAGAGGACATCCGGCTGCCCACACTGCGCCGCGTGATTTCCGCAGGCGCGCCCGTATCCCCGGCCAATCTGGAGCAGTTTGCCTCCATGCTGGAAGGAGGGGCCGAGATATTCACGCCCTACGGAGCCACAGAGGCCATGCCGGTTCTTTCCATTGGAAGCAGGGAAGTGCTGAATGAAACAAGAAAATTCAGCGAAAAAGGCTATGGCATGTGCGTGGGGCGGCCTGTGGGGGGCATTGAGGTGCGCCTGATCAAAATCAGTGATGATCCCATTGAGGAATGGTCCGAGCATCTGCTGGTCGGGGATGGCGAGATCGGTGAGATCACGGTCAAAGGGGAAGTGGTGACAAAGCAGTATTTTGAAAGACCTGAGTCAGACGCGCTGTGCAAAATCCGGGATGGAAATGAAATATGGCATCGCATGGGCGATCTGGGCTGGCGGGACAACCGGGGCAGAATCTGGTTCTGCGGCCGCAAAAGTCACCGGGTGGTTACAGAAAACGGTTCTTTGTTCACTGTGCCCTGCGAGGCTGTTTTCAACCGTCATCCGGCCGTATTCCGCAGCGCGCTGGTGGGCGTGGGGGAAGCCCAGCACCAGAAACCGGTCATCTGCATTGAACTGAGAAATGGCGGAAAGGGATTTGACAAAGAGACCGTGAAACAGGAACTGCTCAATCTGGCTGCCAAAAACGGCATGACCAAGGATATCAAAACCATTCTCTTTCACGAGGGTTTTCCTGTGGATGTGCGCCACAATTCCAAGATTTTCCGGGAGAAACTTGCAGAATGGGCCTCCTAGACAGCCTTCCTGCTGACAAACGCACGATTCTGGTGACAGGCGGCGGCGGATTTCTGGGCAAAGCCATTGTCCGGGAACTGATCCGCAGAGGAGAAAGTGTGCGGAGTTTTTCCCGCTCTTTTCATCCGGAACTGGAAACACTTGGCGTTGAGCAGGTGCAGGGGGACATCGCGGATGAAAAAGCTGCGGAAAAAGCCTGCAGCGGCATGGGACTTGTTTTTCATACCGCTGCCAAACCCGGGGTATGGGGGGATTATGAAGAATATTTCCGAACCAATGTCATCGGCACACGCAATGTCATTGCCGCCTGCCGCTCTCAGGGGCTCAGCGCACTTGTCCACACCAGTTCCCCCAGCGTCATCTTTGATGGCAGGGATATGGAAGGTGTAAATGAATCGGTTCCCTGGCCTGCCCAGTTTCATGCCCCTTATCCCAAAACCAAAGCTCTGGCCGAGCAGGAAGTCAGACAGGCTGCCGCTTCAGGTTTGAATACGATTATTTTGCGACCTCATCTCATCTGGGGGCCGGAGGACAATCATCTGGTTCCACGGATTCTGGCCAGAGCCAAAAAACTGCGCATTGTGGGGAATGGCAGAAAAAAGGTGGATACCATTTACATTGACAATGCCGCGCATGCCCATCTTCTGGCCGCAGAAAAACTTCTTGCCCATCCCCAACTTTCCGGACAGGTCTATTTCATTTCCCAGGATGATCCCATTCCCCTGTGGGAGATGGTCAATGCCATACTCAAAGCAGGCGGTCTTCCTCCGGTGACACGCCGGATTTCCGCAAAAGCCGCGTACTTTGCGGGTGCTGTGCTGGAAATGGGTTATACAATTTTGCGTCTGAAAAGCGAACCCCAAATGACGCGTTTTCTTGCCAGAGAACTTGCCACAGCCCACTGGTTTGACATCAGTGCAGCCAAAAAAGATTTGGGATACAGGCCGATTGTTTCCACGGAAGAGGGACTCCTCCGTCTGGAGCAATGGCTGAAAAGCAATCTGATCCATTCCAAACTTGTCATACCAAATCGACATTGATTCATGCAATGCCGGAACGCTGCTGAAAACAGATGCACCCGGTCACAGCGGCCGATTTTTCTGCATCCCGGTTTCACACAGAAAAAACTCTGTGTGACGCTGTGAAAACTCTGTGTCCTCTGCGGTTAAAAAAAGTCCGGCACTTGGTAATACCAATCCTCCATTGAAATTTTTTTTAACCACAAGGGACACAAAGAAGGCACAAAGGTCACAATAAGCTGACAGAACTGCATAAAATTCGGAAGAGAATCGGTATCGCCTTCCGCAAAGTGTAATTTCAACGGAGAATTGGTATAACAGTTCGGCAATTTTTTCTGCTGTGCAACTCGATAAATCATACCAATTCTCTGTTGAAACCATACGTTGCGGAAGGCAAAGCCGATTCTCCGCAGATTTTCAGTGCTGTCCGTTTTTTTTGTGTCCTTTGTGCCCTCTTTGTGTCCTTTGTGTTTAAAGGAAAGCATGGTTTCAAAGGCGAATCAGTATCAGGCAGTTGGAATATAACTCTCCGATATTTTTCAACTCAGGGCAAAAGCTGAGTCTGAAAAAAATAAAAACACAGGGGCAAATCAGCTCCAAAATTTGCCGTTTCAGATTTAACTGCCTGAAATTTTTAATACTGAAAAAGCAAAAAAATTACCGAAGTATTTTTTATTCTCTCAGAATTTTATCCAAAAGTCGAACTGTTGCTGCTCCATTCCCTCCTTTTTGTATCAATCCCATTGACTTAGGTGATGCTATCGTATAATCTGAATTGGCCATAAAACACAAACACAGATTCCACATTCACATGGAAAGGCAGAAAACATGCAGTCCCACAGCCGCATTTTCACAGACAAATATCTTGACATCAAATCCGCACCTCTGGAAAAGGCATTGTCCTCTGATTTGATGAGAAAAATGCCCTGATCAGAGACTGCAGGAGGGCATCCGCTCCGGCAGGATCGCAGGCCAAAGAGGAGCAGTTGCAGAGCAGTTTTTGCATCTGTTTTTCGGGATGCTGGGTTATGTGCATTCCAAAGGCGCGGCCATGTGAATCTGGAAGAAGAGCAGAAAACTGTGGCAGACAGCACCAATGGACGGCGCTCTGGGATTTTTTTCTGAATGCAGACGGAAAACCGCCGATATAAAAGTTAGATTGAACTCAAGGATATGGCACAGATTTGGACAAACCCCAGACCCGAAAAATGACAGAAGAACGCCGGTTCAGCAGGCTTTTGATTATGCTACAAGTAGGCGGAACCTGCCGGTGGGTGATTGTGTTCGATTTCCGGGCGAAATCCGGTTGTATTTCCACAATGACCGCACACGGTATGAAAGTTCTGATATTCTCAGTCCTGACAGAGACATGAAGCGCTTTCTGTTTCGTCGTGACCGGATCGTCTGATAACAGAAAAGGGCGAATCTTTCACTGATGTTTTGTATCGGGAGCGGCAGGAGCAGGAAAAAACATCAGCCGCCGGTTTTATGCGGATTACCGGCACGCTCGCACCAGTCTTTTTCATCACATCAGAGAACAGAACCCAGTACTATGAACTTTTGCTTTTGAACAAAACACAGAAACTGCTGGATCGGATTCTCTTTGTCTGTTTCCTGCGAGGATTTCGGCATTCTGCCGTATTTCACATTCCGGGGTTTGCTGAAAAGGTGAAAGAGGACAGATTCAACCGCAGCCGACAGCAAGATTTATGAAAGGGTAAAAGCCCTTTGATGCTTACAAACAGAGGATTTGAAGAAAACATCAACCGCTTCAACGGGGTTGTTTGCGGATGATGAAATTCTGGATTCTCTGGTTATAAAAGACAGTGTTCTGGAGCATGATTGCTCTGGAGCAGTATGATTTTGTATCGGATTTGAACGTCAACATCGTAAAGCATCTGAGCAACTGGTCACTTTATTATGGATATTTCAAAGCAGAAATTGCAGGGCAGGGAGTTTTGACAGAAAAAGCGTAAACGGAGGGAATTTTTCTATACCCTGAATATATTGATGCGTTACATTGTGGAGGAGGCAGGGCGGTTGGCTTGCAGATCGGAAAAATGAGATTCTGATCAACCGGCCGCTGAACTGACTTGATGATTACGGCGCTCAGAAAAAGCGTTCCAAAAGCGGAAAAAATGTGACAAAAACAACAATAATATTGATCTGCATATGCAGGCATTGGAAACATACCGGGAAAACTCAAAATATCCGGGTGCTTGATCCGGCCTTGCGGTTCGGGTGCATTTCTGAATCAGGTGTTTGATTTTCTGTACAAAGAGGGGCAGAAGGTGAACACGATCTGGCAGTGCTGAAGGGCGGACAGCGGGAAGTTTTGATTTGGACAGGGATATTCTCACCAACAATATTTATGGATTTGAATGCGGAATCTAGGGAAATCACAAAACTGAGTCTGTGGCTGAAAAACTGCCAATAAAAACAAAGAACTGACCACATTGGACAGCAATATCAAATGCGGCAATTCCCTGATTGATGATCCGGATGTTGCCGGGGAAAAGGCATTTGACTGGAATAGCCACCTGGAAATCATGCAAAATGGAGGCTTTGATGTGGTCGGGAATCCGCCGTATGTTCAATCCCATTCACTTTCTGAAAATGAAAAAGGCTTTTTTTACAAAAAATTATGAAACAGCGGAATATCAGCTTAACACATTCGGTCTTTTTGTTGAAAAATCCATAAAAAATTCTAAGGGAAAAAGCATATTACAGCCTGATAATCCCCAATTACTGGCTTTCCACCAGATATGATGAAAAATGGAGAAAATTTGTTTCATTAAAAAACTATGCTATAAAAATTTTGAATGTTTTTAATGTATTTGAAGATGCCAGCGTTGACACACTCATCTTTGGGCAAAAAAGGATTCTTCAGTTCAATCCGTTTACAAAACAAGAGTATTAACTGTAAATCCAAATAGCAAAACAGTTCCTGAGAGACTGGAAATCGCTGTGAAGCGGCAATGAATGGCATTTTGAGAAAAACGTTATCTTTGATGATGAAAATGGCAACACCAAAATCAGTTTTGACAAAAATTGATCTGAAAGGAAAATATCACATTGGGATTTTTTGAATTTAAATTTGGCATGAAACCTTATGAAGAAGGGAAAGGTAATCCTCCATGACCCAAGTGGATGATAAGATTAACAAAAGGATTTATGAAGCAAATTCAAGGTTGATGAATCCTATGAACCTCTGTTGAGATTAAGAAATGTAAAAAGATATTCAGTATCGGGAAATGAATGGATCGTAAATACGGTTCAAATCTTCTCTTATGCCAAAAGAACAAAAGATATTTTGAAGGAAATCGATAATGAAGTTGGAAGAATTATATCCGAACCAAGATAGACGGAACCGTATTGGATGAACTTTTCATCAACAATACGGACCTGATCAATATCATTCCAAAAGACCGCTCTGTCAATAGCAAAGCATTTGCTGCGGTTATACTTTCAAATCTGTGCGGTTCTGTTTTAAAAAAACAAAACGTAAATTTAAACAGAAACACTTTTCCAAAAATCAATGCTGAAACCCTGAAATCATTTCCTGAACCCTGAATTGGATGAAACAGCATGTGCTGTTTTGCTGATGCTGATATCATGCTTGCACAGAACAAAGTCTGACCGTCTCAAAAGTGATTTTCTCACTTTTAGGTAAAATGAACTCAAACCCGTCAGCATTTAAAAAACTGAAAACTGGCCGGATTTGACCGATCAGTTTAAAATTGAACTGAAAAAGGCAAAGGTCAAAATGGATGATTTGGAATCTCGGAAGATCGGTGCTAATGGCAGGATTATTTTGGAACAGCAGAAAAAAGCATTGGAAATCAAATCTGTCATTGACAAAACAGACAAAGAGATTGACACAAATGGTCTACATGATTTGTATGGCCTGACAAGAAAGAGAAATCCGCATTGTGGAAGGAAGCAATTAAGCGGATTATCGAATTGGTTTTCAGAAGATGAAAAACTGAATTTCCAAAATGATAAGCAAGTTGGTTGAAAAAACCTCAGCGTTTGGGAGGAATTTTTTTAAGCAACTGCATAACTATTTTAAAAAATTCAATTTTTAAATTATGCTTAAACTGGCACTTGATTACAACACCGGAGAAAAAATGAAAAAAACATCCCCCTAACCAGGCAAGTTGTCCCTACAATGTCAAGTGGACAGAATTTGCAGAAAAGAAAAACGGAAAGCCCCGGATTTCCTGCTCCACTGTGCAGAAAACGGATCTGATTGAAAAAAGCCTTGCAGAATACAAAAACGATCCGGGGCCCGCGGAATTTGCCTGGCAGTCTGCAATCGCGCAGGAGGCATAGCTATGCCAACCGGGAATGCGGATATGACAGGGTCAGACCTTCGATGACCCGGATTGAGGAAATCATGGCTTTTGCCCGGAAAATGAAGTATAAACGGTTGGGACTGGCCTTCTGCTTGGTCCGCGCAGGGAAGCCGCCGTGTGAAAAATATTTTCCGCACACGGTTTTGAGGTGATTTCCGTTGTGTGCAAGGCCGGGCGCACACCCAAAGAGGAACCGCATTGCTGATGATCAGAAAATCGCTCTGGGGAAAGTTTGAAACCATGTGCAATCCGGTCTCCGCAGGCAATGGTGCTCAATCAGGAAAGCACGGAACTCAATGTCATGCTCGGTCTTTGCGTGGGACATGATTCCCTTTTTCTGAAATACGCAAAAGCACTCTGCACTGTGCTGGTTGTCAAAGATCGTGTGCTGGGTCAACTCTCTGGCCGCCATTTATCAGGCGGAAAGTTATTACCGCAGTCTGCTGCACCCTGCCTGAAAGGGGATTTTCTTTAATTGAATCAAATCAGGAACAGACTCTCGTTTGTTGTAAAGTAAAACAGACTTCTGTTTGTTCATAATCCAATGCACAACCCCAAAAGGAATCAGAAATGCTGAAAAAAATATCAGGTATCGGAAAATCCGCAACAGCTTCTTGATATGATTAAAATGAAAAACGTGCGGATTGTCTTCCGTGACTGCCCGTCTGTTAGGGTTCCTGAAAACCGGAGAGTGCTGAAACCATGACCCAACAAGGGAACCTATTTGCGGTGTTTCCCGTCATACTATGCGGTGGAATGGTCTCGCCGTTACGAAAAACCGGCGGAATCGCTGAACTTGCACCTGAAAAATCAAAAATAAGGGAAGCCGTTTCATTCCTGAGCGAGATCGCGGTCGTCTGAAAACGTTCTTCTGAACCGGACGGATTCGGATCATACGATGAAATACGGATATGGCGCTTGAAAGAGAATTGTCATCTTGACATTCTCACAAACTGTTCACAAAACAGTCCGGTATTATCTGGGGTGCGGACTCAAAAAACAGCCTTTCCGCAGAAAAAGTGACAGAGCGGACTTTTTCCGTGCTGATGTCAAATGCACAATGACAGTGGTGCTGTCATAGTTAATGCCGCCCGGATTAAGCGGAAATTTGATCGATCCGGAGTGCAAAACGGAAAGTTTGGCACTCCGGACATTTCCTGACTTGGCATCCATACGGGAACAGGGGATAAATATCGAATAAATTCAACAGCAATTCAGTATAATGACGTGCTGGTCTGAAACGCTGACAGGGAGAGGATGCAATGAACGGACAGACAGACAGAAAAACAGCCATTGTCACAGGAGTGGGCGCGGATTGGGCGGGCCATTGCCAGGGAACCGGCAAAAACGGCTATTACATTGTTGCAAATTACAAAAGCAATGCTGCAACAAGACAGGAAAGTCTTGCCTTATCCGCAATGCGGGCGGATGGAAGTGCAGTCGATGTGGCAGATACAAATCAGACCCTCAATGAGCTGGAAGAAATAATCCTGCGTCTCCGGCAGTATTGAAGTGCTGGTCAACAATGCCGGAATCACGGCAGACGGCCTGTTTGTCATGATGCCGGAAAAGGACTGGAATGCGGTGCTGGACACCACTCTGAAAGGCTTTTTCTGATTGTCACAAAACCGGTATTGAAAAAATGATTCCCCAAAAAAGGGTTCATTGTTTCCCTTGCCCTGGCCGGGTTGGTCGGCAACCGGGCAGGTCAATTATTCAGCGGCCAAAGCCGACTGATCGGTGCGAGCCGCTCCTTATAAAGGAGGCGGCCTCGGCGGCATCCGTGTCAATGTGGTGGCTCCAAGCGATCCAGGACAGAAATGATTCAGGATGTACCGGTGCAGAACATCAAGGCCCTGATTCCCATGGCGCGCATCGGCCAGCCTGGCGAAGTGGCAAAGCGGTGCGTTTTCTCTGCTCAGAGGACGCCTCCTATCACGGACAGGTTCTCTCGGTAAACGGTGTGATGTTTTCAGTGCTTTCGTCAACTTTGATTTATGCGCTGAGATGTGCGGAAACCGGATTTTTCGGAAAAATCCGGCTTGCAACTCACAGATTCAAGGTTGACAGAGTATCAGGTTCTGTTGACATTTGCATAAGCCCGATTGCCAAACTGAAACTTTGGCATATGGATGTGTGCCGGACTTTCCGTTCGGCATTCCTTTTCATAACAGACGGATTTGTCAGGTTTGATTTTGAAATGTAAACAAAACTTGGAACTTCAGCAAAAATCCCTGAAAGTTTCAAATCCGTTCTTTTGATAATGCCATGTTTTTCCGCTTACCGTAAGACGGTGCCGTATGCCCGGTGCCTGAATATTGCCGGATTCATAACTGGTATCTCCGGGATAAAGAAAGCATATCCCTGCCTGTGCGGGAACAATCCGGGGAAGAAATATGAGAGGCTCATTCTTCCGGAAATGGGAAAGCGCGTCTTCCATTTTCTCAAACAAAGAAAGCAGACTGATGGTCACAAAAGTGGGGGGCGGCATGGTGATTTTGCCATAGCTGTCTGTTTCCAAAAATATTTTCGGATTTATCCATTGGCAGTCAACAATTTCACTCCCGTCAATCCGGACACGGGCCCTGCCTGCATCAGACAGAAAAAACCATGTGATATACCGCTTTGGCAGACTTTCGGGAGTTGTCCATCTGGCCATGGGAACCAGTTTCTCAGCATAAAACAGAGCCCGGCCTCTTCTTCTGTTTCCCGCACGGCCGCCCGCCGGGCTGCGGAATAAACATCTTTGTCTTCTGTGCAGTCTCTGTCTGATTTTTCCTGCCCGGAAAACACCCATTCATTTCCCCACCGCCATCCCCGTCTCGTCTGAGCAAAAGAGAATGCGAAACCGTCATCTGATTCTTCATGTATTACAGTTGTTGAAGGCAATTGTTTTGACATAATGCATCCTGATAAAAAAATGGGCAAGTGATGAAAAACTATGATCTGTTTGCTGACCCGGTTGTAAGGCGATTTAGGGGTAAACATAAGATTTGACAACTTTCCAAAGTTGTCAAATCTTATCGAATCTGACGCTTAATTCGCATAACAAAAGGAGTTACAGATGAAAATCATGCACCTTTATATTTCTGTGGCAGGCCAGGCAGGATTTGAACCTGCGATCTACGGATTTGGAGTCCGTCGCATTAGCCAAGCATAAAGTACTGACCTAAACTTTGTTTACTATACTTATACGACAGATTTTCATTTTTCAAGAATTTTTTTATGAATTTGCAAAAAATCTTTTTTTTTTTTCTTTTCCCCGCATTCCGGAGAAATTCTAATTGATTTATTTCAAAGCAGTTAATGATTTCAGGCTTTGCAGTCTCGTGAGGCTTCTATCCTCACCTTCTTGGCACATTTCGGCAGGCTCAATGAACGGAACGCGGAAACAAAGAAAAGGCAGGAATGTCCCCTTGCCCTGCTTTTTCCGCTGAAATTCCGAATCATCCGGTACTTTGTATGCTGTCTTCCGGAACTGGAGGCGAAATCGGAATCTCCGGGGGTGACTGTGCTTTAAAAACACACTCAGTACATCTTCAGGCGAAAATTCCTGCGTTTGGGAAAGATAACCAGTTTGCGGTAAAAACCGTCCCCCATGCTCTGGGTTCTGACCTCGCTGTCATCTTTGAGTGCCAGATGCACAATTTCCTCTGCCCATGGGCATTCATCTGCCCCAAAGTGAAGAAAACGAGCAGCTTGTGCTTGGATTTGTTTGCCAGCCTTCTGGCAAGACTTTCCAGATTGCTCTCTCTGGCCCCGTAGATACCCTTCCACATCCACTTCGATGCGAATCCGTTCCTCACTGTTCTTGTTCACAAATTTTCAATAAGATACCAGAATGGCCTCCAGGGTTCCGGCCCTTGTCGCCGATCAGAACCCCTGTATCTCCGCCTTCCACATTGAACATCAGTCTGTCTTCACCGTTTTTCACTTCATCCAAATATCCGCAGACAGAAATCCACAATGCGTCAGAGGGGCTTCTTTGCCTGCCAAGACGGCTTTATGGGAAAGATCCACAGGACAGGGTTTGGCGCAGCAATCTGGGGACTCTGGGCACCGGCATCATCCGCGCCATCTTCTACCCTCATCATCCGGAACCTCTTCAGGTGTCACTTGTGTCATTGTCCGGGACCTCATCTCTGAATGTTTCCTGCACAAGGGAGGATACGCTTTTGGCAGTCTGTCATCCAAATTTCTCTCTGCGCCGCTGGCTCCGTTCCTGCGTCTTTTCCTCTTGACCTCATCGGGCAGAAACACGCAGGTGGGATTTTGGCTTTTTTACACCGACCAGCCTGAAAATGCCGGAGGAACCGTGAAATGACATTGTGTTTCAGCTTGTTCTTGGGGATATCTGTCTTTCAGAGGCTTTGGAGCGCATTTTCAACCGTCTTGCCTTCAAATCTCCAAACAGGATGACATATCAGACCTCCATTTAAGCATTTTTCTTTATGATATAATACTGTCATACAATGGACAGGATGTTGTTCACCAGCCAAAAGGGCTAAGCCCGATGAAAACGATGAAAATCAGTGAAAATGACGGGCATGAACATCATCATCTTGGTCATCCGGGATCGCCCGGAGGCGGAGACATTGCTGTAGCATGGTGGCCCTCATGATAACGAGCACAGGAATGCCGTAAGGCGGTTCCATGAACGGATGGAAAAATCCGAAGCTGAAAAGCCGATCCGGAGCAGAAAGATCATTGATCCATCCGAAAAAAGGCGCATGCCGCAGCTCAATGGCTTCATACAGCATACGGTAAAGGGCAAAAAAGACCGGAATCTGCAGAACCATGGGCAGGCATCCGCCCATGGGATTGACCTTGTAAATCCTGTACAGGTTCATCAGCTCTTCGTTCATCTTCCGTTTGTCATCTTTGTATTTTTCCCGCAGTTCCGCCATCAGGGGCTGAATCCGCTTCATTTCATTCATGGATTTGTAACTTTTGTTCCCCAGGGGCCACAGGGCAATCTTGATGAGTATGGTCAGAATGATGATTGCCACACCATAGTTGGGAATAAAGTCATATATCTCATTCATCAGCCACAGACAGGGTTTGGCAAGGATGTCAAACATGCCGAAATGCACCAGCCTGTCCAGACCTTTATTGAGACTTTTGAGTATTTTCAGACTCTTGGGACCAAAATACAGATCAAAGGCAAAGTTCTGCTCCATACCCGGAGACAGGGTTTTCTCGGGTCCCACATAACGGTTTTCCAGCATGCTGTCGGGCCTGAGGATCAGTTGCATCCGGGAATCACTCTGTTCCGCGGGAATGATGCCGGAAAGAAAATACCGGCTTTCAATGGCTGTCCATCCCACCTTTCCGGCATAAGTGTTCTTGTCCTCAATGTTTTTGATCTTGACCTGTTCCAGGGAATTGTCAATGAGCGCGCTGGGGCCCTCAAAAGAATACTGGGTCTTCTCCGGGACCTGGCTGACAAGGGCAAGACTCAGATTTCCCCGCACCGGAATATCCGAGAGATTTTTTGCCTTCACCTCCAGTCCGATCAGATAGGTGTCCGGAGAAAAAGAGAATTTCTTTTCAAACACCAGATTCGCGGGGGAGCGCCATGAAAACGTCACCGTGACCGGTTTGTCATAAACATCCACCGTATCCGAATCGGTATCGGCCATAAAAAGAGATTCCGGCATGGCAGTCTCTCCGAACGCAATGGGCACATTTCCGATTCCTGAGGGAATGAGCTGCTTGAGGGGAGAATCCGCATTGTTTGTCTCCCGGTAGTTCTTCAGGATGAAACTTTGAAATACCGCACCTTTTTCCGAAATATCCACAGAATAGAAAGGGGAACTGATCCGGATCACCCTGGCTTTGCGATCCGCGTGTGCACGCGGCTGTTCTGCCGGAACCGGTTCCGCTGTCTGTGCAGGCGGAACCTGCCGGGCCTGGGAATCAGCAGGCTGAACCTGTTTCGGGCTTTCCCCGGTCTTGGGAGGAACCGGGGATTCCACAAACATGCTCCATACAAAAAAAACAAGGAAAGAAAGTGCTAAGGCCAATATCAATCGAGCTTGTTCCATTCTCTTCTCCATTAGAAAATCAAACGGGAATCAGCATGGCATTTGTGCTGTGCGCCCTTGCGGATTCATGCTGCATTCCCGAAAAAAGGCGGGGCGTTTTGGGTGACAGCGGATCAGGGGACAGGATCGAATCCTCCGGGATGAAAGGGATGACAGCGCAGGATCCGTTTCAGGGAAAGAACCAGACCTTTCCAGACTCCGTGACGGGAGATGGCCTGACAGGCATATTGTGAACAGCTTGGATAAAAACGGCAGGAAGGCCCCAGAACAGGGGATATTGTGCACTGATACAACCGTATGATCATAAGCAGCATGGTTTTAGCCATGCCTGCTGTCAATTCTGTCAAACAGGTTCTGAAGCGATAAAAAAAAATTTTTGCCCGGCAGTTGTGCGGCTTCCTTTGTAACAACAATATTGATATCCCGTTTCCCTGAAATAGTGTCCCTGTGCAGACGGAAAAACTCCCTGCACAGACGTTTCATCCGGTTGCGGATTACGGCATTGCCTGTCTTTCTGGTCACGGTTACGCCCAGGCGGCTCCGTCCGTTTTTTCCCTCTCCGACATATGCAACAAAATGCCTGTTGCGGATTTTCCGCCCGAACTTTGACAGTCGGAGATATTCGGATCGTTTTAAAATCCTGTCTGCTTTGCTGTAGGAATATTTCAACAGACACCCGTTTCCGCAGTCCCTGATGCTTACGCCCCGGCATGACCTCAGACTGTCAGCCGTTTTCTGCCTTTGGCTCTGCGCCGTTTGATTACATTGCGCCCCTGCTTGGTGGACATCCTTTTCCGGAAACCATGAGTCCGGGCATGCTTGATCCGGCTGGGCTGAAAAGTTCGTTTCATTGCAAACCTCCATTTTTTGTTGAATAAATTTAATGTGAGACCGTAAAAACACAGACAAAAACCGGGCAGATTCTGCCCGGCACCTTAACCATACAATTTAAGCATAAACAGGGCATTCCGTCAAGATGAAAAACTGCCCTCAGCTCTTCATGGTTTCAAAAATATCGAACTCCTCCATATGAAAATCCGCATTGGGATAAATTACCACCTGTTTGCCCAGAATCTGCTCCAGAGAGGCAATGATGTGGTTTTCCTCGCCGTGGAGCAGTTCCGCAATTTCCGGATTCATCCGGATGGTCAATCTTCCTCCGGACATGTCCTGAGCCTGGCGCATGGCTTCCCGGTAAATGTTGTAGCAGATGGACTGGCGGGACATGAGATAGCCCTCGCCCTCACAGTAGAAACAGGGCTCGCACAGGAGACGGTTTAAGGGTTTGCGGATCCGCTTC
>JAWKPW010000058.1:0-36491 GCA_041390465.1 Desulfobacterales bacterium
ATCCTGGACCTGCCGGGTTCCGGAAACCAGAGTTTTTCCGGTTTTTTTTGCGCCCTTTCCCCCAAAAATTTTCAACAGCCCCCGGTACGTCTCATTTTTTTCACTTTCGATCCGCGTAATCCGAATTTTGTCAGCCATTTCCAGGTTCACCTGCCAGACCGGCTCGGAAAGCCGCCGGAAAATCACCAGTCGCCGCGCATGGGGTGTTCCGGGAATGGCATAGGCTTTGCTGCTGATGAGTTCATATTCCTTTCCGCAGTCCCGCAGCGCAGCGGAAATTTCCGGATCGCAGTCCGGCCCTTTCATGAAAATTGCCACTCCGTCACGGGCCAGAGATCCCTGAATGCGCGCCAGAGTTTCGGGAATTTCCTCCACAGCCCTTGTGATAATGCCGCTGACCCGAACCCGTGTGCCCGGATACATTCCCTTTCCCAGCACGTCAATTCCCTTCAGCCCCAGAGACGCAATGACCGTATGCAGAAAATCATTTCTTTTCCCCCGGCTTTCGGACAGAATGACATGCAAATCCGGTTTGAGTATTTTCAGGGGAATGCCCGGCATTCCCGCGCCGGTTCCAATGTCGAGCAGCGGAGAAGGAAGTTCGGTGAGCAGAGCGGGCATCATGGCATCCGCATAGAGTTTGAGCACCATGTTTTCAAAACTGTGAATCCGGGTCAGATTGAATTCAGGGTTGAATTTCCGCAGCAGTCTGTGATATTGCCAGACAAGGCTGTTCTGCTCCCGTGAAAGTGCTATGCCGCAGCTTTCAAGAATGGACTTCATGCTGTCTTCCGAAGGACTGTTTCCGGGCTCCGGGGGCTGAAAAAATTTGCCTGTATTCTTTGCACGCATGGATAAAAACCTCATATGACAAAAGATTGTCTCTTTGTTCCCCAATGGCCGATTCTGTACACGGACAACCATCTTCTGGCTTTGTACAAACCCGCAGGTCTGCCGGTGCAGGGGGATGACACCCGCGATATTTCCCTGCTGGATTTGGGAAAGCACTGGATAAAAGAAAAATATGCCAAGCCCGGCAATGTGTTTCTGGGGCTGGTGCACCGTCTGGACAGACCGGTGGCCGGTGTCGTGCTTTTCTGCCGGACCTCCAAGGCCGCTGCCCGGATCAGTGAACAGTTCCGATCCAAAACTGCCGGCAAGACCTATCTGGCTGTACTGCAGGGGCGTCTGAAACAGCCGTCCGGTGAACTGCTGCATTATATCCAAAGAATTCCGCACAAATCCAGCAGAATCGTAAGCCATCGCGCGCCCTCGGCTGCACAGGCCCTCCTAACATACCGGAAAAAGGGAGAATCTGAAAACACCACTCTGGTGGAAATTGATTTGAAAACCGGCAGGCATCATCAGATTCGCGCGCAGTTTTCCCATATCGGACATCCGATTGTGGGAGATTTGCGCTACGGCGCAGCCGCGCCGCTGCCGGAAAAACAGATTGCGCTTCTGGCAGCCTGTCTGGAAATCAGCCATCCCATATCCGGACAAAGAATCCGCATGGAATCCCCGCTTCCGGGCGACTGGCCCTGGAAGCGGAAAAAGGCAAAGAGAGGATTTTCTGGAACTGGAGTGACATCAAAGATCAGATTGCCGCTTTTCTTTTATGAGAAATCAGACTTGCCATCATTTCAGGCTTAGGCAAAAATGCGAATTAAGTGTCAGATTCCGGCAGGATTTGGCAACGTTCAAAAAGTTGTCAAATCCTGCCGACCTGTCCGTTTTTTCCTGCAAAGGATTCCGCAGGGAGGCGCACGACCAGCACGGGCCTGGAACATTTGCTGATAACGCCCCTGGCAACACTTCCGATAAGGGTTTCAGCCAGTCTTCCGTGCCCGTGGGTTCCCATTATCACCAGATCATAATTTCCCTCTTCTGCCACGGAAACAATCTGCTCGGCACAGTCTCCGGCTTTTACCAGAATATCCCCCTCATACAGGGGACAGTGCGGAATTTCCTTCACCACTTCCTGCGAAGTCTGATGAATCCGGGTGCGCATCCGCATTTTGGCATCTTCCATTTCCGCTTTGTTGAAATCCTCTCCCCTGTCCTCTGTCTGACGGGAAATGTCGGTTCCCGCGTCTGAGGACAGTTCCTCCAGACGATCCGGGATCACATGCAGAACCGTCACCTTTGCCCCGTATCTGCTGGCAATGCTGCATGCGTAACGCACGGCATGACGCGCGGTTTGTGACAGATCTGTTGCATAAAGAATCTGCCGGATGTCCGGGATCAGAGGCCCGTTGGAAGAACAGACAGGAGCTTCGGGCCGGATCTGTCCTGCGGCAGAAGGAGCAGCAGGTTTTGCCTCGGCAGAGACCGGTCCGAAAAATCTGTCCGTAAATTTCACATACCAGGCCGCAGACTGGACCTGAATGATATAGGCAATCGCGATGACCAGCGCGGCACTGGAGCCCTGGGGGCCAAAGGCATTGATGGCAATGGCCAGCGCAATGGAAAGATTCCGCATGACAGAGCCGTAAACCAGAGCAATGGCATCACCCCGGGGCAGCAGGATTTTGCCCACAAGGGTGCTGAGAAGATAATTGAAAAGATAAATCAGGGAAAGGGGAAGCAGAATAAGCAAAAGCACACGCGGTGATCCGGCAATGGCCTGGGCTTTGAGCGCAATTGCGATAAACACGATTCCAATGACGCCTATGGTGGAAAGCGCGGGAAAGCGGGGAGCCCATCGGTGCTGAAATTCCTTCATTCCGTATTTTTTCACCAGAAACTGCTGGGTAAAAAAACCCGCGAGCATGGGGATGAAAACAATGACCACAATCTGCTGCATTACAGCCATCATGTTCACTTCAATGTTTGCGCCCATGAGAAATCTTACATAAAAAGGTGTGGCCGCGGATCCCAGTGTCAGACCGATTACCGTCATTTTCACCGCAGCCTCCACATTTCCCTTTGCAAATCCGGTCCAGGAAATGGTCATGCCGCTGGTGGGAACCAGTCCGGCCAGAAGCAAACCCAGTGCCATGTAGGGCTGATCTTTGAAAAATACAAGCCCCATTCCGAATGCGACAAAAGGCACAATTCCGAAATTGATGCACTGGGTCAGAATCTGAGCCTTCATATCCCCGCCTTCCAGCACCTTTTTGATCTTCAGTGTCACCATCATGGGATAGACCATGAGAAAGGTGAAGGGAACAATCAGGTTCTTGAGAAACCCGCTTTCAAAGGTGATCCCGAAAACAAATCCGAAAATCATCATCAGGGGAATGGCGGTTACCAGATTTTTGTTAATGAGTCCAAGAAATTTCCACATATTTTTCTCCCTGTTTGCAGTATGGGTCTGCAAAAAAATAACCTGTACAGTTTTCCTGTCCGGAAAACCCTGAGGGTTTTGGAAGCCCTCAGGGTTTGTAACAGGTTGTTTTGATACAATCCCTGTGGTTGCTGATTTTAATGTAACTGATGTTAGGCCAATTCCTCAAAATCCGGAAGAATGATATGTCTCCCGTCATTCCGGCAAAAGCCGGAATCCCCTGTCTTCGGTATCTGCCGGATACCGGTTTTCGTCAGTATGACAGCACGCGCAGCATCTGTGAATGCAAATTCCGGGTAAGCAGGCACACGGAGAGGCATTTCCTGCTGTTCTGCCAAAAGCAGAAAGATGCAAAACGACCCGGAACGCCTGTTTTCCGGGCCGTTTTGCGCGGGCGGAGGATTCCCGCGATGGATGTAACATGCCGAGTTTTGCCTCCGTCAGTTGAATTACGCAAAAATCGTGCCAGCAAGAGAAACAATCTTTGCATTTCAGGTTGTTTCTGAAAACGAATGTCCCTGTTCAGTCGCATGAAAGATTTGACAACTTTTGGAAAGCTGTCAAATCTGAGGGAAGCTGTTTTCCGGAAATCGACTTATGCTGACAATTTCTCTGCCTGCTCCAGAAGCAGGGACTTGAACCTGTTCAGACTGATGGGACAGGGGATAATCGGGATTCCCATCCAGTCGGAATATTCCAGAAATTCTTCCGGTTTTTCAGCCATATACTCATCAAGGTATCCAATGCCGTCCAAAACCAATGCGCCGCCGGTATGGCGGGGAAAATTTTCATTGGCAATGCCTTTGTCCCATCCTTTGAACACCTCCTCGCGAAATCTGATCCATCCGGATGTCATCCACCACACAGGTTCCCCACCGGCAACTTCCTGTGCGATGCTTTTCCGTTCCTCTTCCCCGGCCAGCATGTCCATGCAGTGGGTGGCCTGAATTCTGGCCACTCCCGGTCCCTGCTCCTCAATGATCTTCTGCATGGTGCGCGTGGGTTCATCCGCATTGACATAGCAGAACTTTCCGCCATAAACCACAAGAACCTTGCTCACTTTTTCCTTTGCCCTGTGAATGAGCTTCACCAGTTGCCGTTCCAGTTCCAAAACATCCTGATGCAGCCCCGGTCTTGTGAAAAACAGACTTTGGGCATCCAGAAACCCTTCCTTTTTCAGATGATTGAGTTCCATGCTCAACGTTCCGCAGGAAACAATGGCAATATCTGAAAATGATACATGACTCATCTGCACTCCTCCTTGTTAGGTCATTTATGAAAATGAATGTCCCGGTTCAGTCACCTGAAAAATTTGACAGCTTTACTCTCATACCAATTCTCCATTGAAATTATACTTTATGTAAAGAGATACCGATTCTCTTCCGAATTTTATGCAGTTCTGTCAGTTTTTTTGTGACCTTTGTGCCGTCTTTGTGTCCTTTGCGGTAAAAAAAAGCATGGTTTCAACAGAGAATCGGCATTCCCGCGCTCTGCGTCCCGTGTTCCGGATGCATATGAACATCCCTGTCTGCGTACCGGCAGTATTGTACACAACCAGTGGGGAATCGGTATCATACGGTCATTTCAGTGAAAACCGGAATTCCCAATTCGGAAATGGACAGTGGGTCAAATCCGTTGATCTGATCCTGTCGCCGAGGCGGAAAAAATCCGAACGGATTGAAATTGTTACAGCAAAAAATGCAAAAACAAATCAGAATCCCGGATGGGATGACATTGTCAACCAATTTGACCCACTGTCCGGAAATGTTCCAAATGCTGACTTTCACAGAGGTGAACCCAGGGCATAAATCAGCAGACATTTCGGTGCGGTTTATTGCACAAGATATTTTTCATTTCTCACTTTCAAAACCAGAAGCAGATGTTTTGCCTCATCCTCTGTCAGTCCGATGAACCGCAAATGCCGAACCGATTCGTCCAAAGCGCTGTGCAGAAACGCTCTTCTTGCCTCAGGCGGCTTTTTTGAAACCTCCTCCCAGTTTCTGAGCAGGTTTTTCTCCAGAGCGGCTTTGATTCCATGCCTGAACGCTCCCTTGAAAAGCATGGGTTTGATATGGGGAAACATGCTGCCGGCAATGTTTCCCAGTTCACTGATTTTTGCCTCCTGCTTTCTGTTTCCTGTAACAGGTCTCATATCTGCACCTCCTTTCTGCAGTTGCCAGTGAACAGTGAATCCATTGTCAAAATGAATTAAGCTTTAAAAATTTCAGATGCGGGATTTGACAACTTTCAGAAAATTATCGAATTTTGTCGGAATGTTAATGAGAACTGAACCGCAATTGCCGAATTCAGTTCAGAATCTCTTCCCGGGCCAGACGCTTTCTTTCTTCCCGCTTTTTCTGCCTGTGAATAAACCAGATGGGGCAGGAAGACCGGAATTTGCAGTAAAGCTCCGGATCGCGGCAGGACAGACATTCCTCGCACAGATGCACATTGTGCTTCATGCACAGGAAATTGCTTTCTCTGTCAGGATGATGGATGCATTTTCCCATATCTGTTTGACTCCTTTTCTGATGATCTTATAAAAATTTGCAGTAATTTCAAGCTTTGCAGGGTCTTGCACCAAGATGGGGAAACTGTTTTTTTTCTGCGGTCATTTCAGCCCCTGCCGGTTTTTCTTTTTTTTCAGACAAATCCGAAAAAATGTCTCCTGCTCCTCAATGCTGATGGTCTGATAGTCAAACAGATTCATCACCTGAAAAATATCCTGGCGGGTGTCTGCATCATCTCCCAGTATTTCAAGAAGTTCACCGGGTCTGATTTGCCTGAATGCATCATTCACCTGAAGAAAGGTTATCGGAGCAATAAGACCGCGTATATCCAGACTGCGAATTTTTTTCTGCATAATGAATTCCCCCTCTTTATTCGGAACCAAGCATAAACCATGCCTGCCCGGATAAAGATTTTTCATTTTTTTATCCTGCTGAATATAAAATGAAAAAATATTTCATCCTGTAAAAGAGAGAAATTTACACTTGTAAAGAGTTGACACTTGACATAAGTAAAGGGGGCATTCCGCAGATCGCAATCTGCCGGGAGGTGGAAAATGCAATTTTTGCAGTCCCGCAATCCTCTGATCCGCTGATGTTCTGAGATTGTCTGGAAATGCAAACAGAAGGGGTGACAGTCATGTCTGAAAAAGAGATCAGCCGGTATTGGAAAACCATTGTGGAAACAATGGTGGACGGTCTGATGGTGGTGGATCCGACCGGCATCATTGTGGCCGTCAACAGCGCGATGGAAAAACTTACCGGCTACAGCAGGGCGGAACTTGTGGGGAAACCCTGTTCCGTGCTGGGCTGTGATGTGTGTGCAAAAGAGAGAAGTGACGGGCTGGACAAACACTGCACGCTGTTCAAAAAAAAGAGCATCAGACGGGCAAAATGCACGGTGCGGAGAAAAGACGGGGCAGTTCTCCATGTCATCAAAAACGCGTCCATCCTCAAAGACAGCAATGAGCATGTCATTGGCGGGGTGGAAACCCTGACCGATCTGAGTGCGGTGATAAACCGGGACAGACTGATTTCCCATCTGCGCAGACAGCTCAATGGCAAAAACAGTTTTCACGGAATGATCGGGGCCTCACCTGCCATGCACCAGATGTTTGATCTGATTTCCAGTGCAGCCCAGTCAGATGCACCCCTGGTGATTTACGGAGAAAGCGGAACCGGAAAGGAACTTGTGGCAGAAGCGGTCCACGAGCTGGGACAGCGCAGGGACGGGCCTTTTGTCAAAGTCAACTGCGCTGCCCTCAATGAATCCCTGCTGGAAAGCGAACTCTTCGGCCATGTCAAAGGATCCTTCACCGGTGCCACCCAGACCCGGATCGGACGTTTTGAGGCAGCCAATCAGGGCGATATTTTTCTCGATGAAATCGGAGACATGCCCCCTGCAGTTCAGGTGAAGCTGCTGCGGGTGGTGCAGGAAAAACAGATTGAAAGGGTGGGAGACCACAAAAGCATTCCCGCGGATGTCCGGATTATTTCCGCAACGCACAAGGATCTGCGGCAGCTTGTTGCAGACGGGCAGTTCCGGGAGGATCTGTATTACCGCATCGGGGTCATTCCTGTGTATCTGCCGCCCCTTCGGGAACGCAGGGAAGACATTCCCCTGCTGGTCAATTCTTTTATTGCACGTCTTCGTCTGAAAACCGAAAAGGCGATCTCCGGCATGAGCATGGAGGCATTTGCCATTCTCAATGCCCATCCATTTCCCGGCAATGTTCGGGAACTGATGAACATCATTGAATACGCGTTTGTCCTCTGTCCGGGCGGGGATATCCTGCCTGCTCATCTGCCCTTTCATCTGGGAGGTGAGGCTGCGGGAATGGCAGGAAAAGAAAATTCTGAAAATCGGATTTCAGCGGCACAGGAGCAATATCTGCCGGATTTGGCGGAAAAAAATCATGGCAAAGATGCGGATGCCGGCCAGGAGCGGAAGAAACTTGTGGACGCTCTGCGCTGCGCAAAAGGCAGCAAAACCGAAGCTGCAAAAATTCTGGGAATCAGCAGGGTGGCTTTGTATAACCGTCTGAAAAAATACAATATCAAAACCTATAAAGGCTTTCAGGGCTGAGCGGCGTGTCAAACCAATTGCGGGGAAAAAACCGGATTTTTTGGAAAAAACCGGTTTTTGCGGTTCACAGATTCAGGGAGGACAGCGTAATGCCCTTCCATAAATCACGTTAAAAATAACAGGTCAGATGCAGACAGGCACTGTGGCCCGGTTCCGCGCGAAAATCCGTACCCGGTATGCGGAAACCGCCGTATTCTGTGTCTGAACCGCCCAGATACAGATTCCCTCCGATGATGGCATCCGCATTCTGGGCAAGGCTCCACACCAGACGGGGCTGGCAGACTGCGGAAGGATCGGTCAGATTTGTGATAAGACCGATGTAAAAATTGAGCAGAGGATGGATTTCCATCTGCACCTGTCCGGCCAGATACAGCCTGCCCAGAGTGAAGATTTCCCCTCTTTCCAATGCGCCGGTCAAATCTGTATCCGCAGGGGCATTTTCATAATCCCCGGTGCCCAGCCCGTTATAATAAAATTCCGCAAGACCGTACATGTTTTTTCCCTGCCAGACCCAGGAATAATCCATATTGGCAACCAGCGACAGATACCCGCTTTTGCCGCTTTCCTTTGGAAGAAAGGTCCAGACAGCATCAGCCCGCCAGGCTGCCTCTCCCATGTATCCGGTGCTTCCGAGTCCGAACACATAACTGCGGCAGTTTCGGCCGGCCATGAGATCGAATTCCGTGCCTGCGCGGGAAAAATGGTATTTTCCGGCCAAAGCGGAACTGTCCCATTGTGCATCTCCGGTTTCCGGATTTCGCCGGGGGACATAAAGCATCTGAAAACCGGCTTCTGCTCCTGCGGAAAACTGTGCAGTGATCATGTCATCCCCGATCTTGTAATCCCGGACAACATCTGTGGGCGCAAAGGGATTAAACAAATCCATGGGGTGGAACAGCATCCCGTTTCCCCAGGTCAGGGCCTGCCTGCCAATGCGGACAGTTCCCCAGTCCGCTTGCAGTGTCAGATTGAGCCGATCCATACGGTGATGCAAAACACAGCTTTCTTCCTCCTCAATGACACTGCTCATATCCAGAAAGCGCCGTGTGTCGTCCGTGGACCCGATGCCCGAAACAGGGAGTCCGGGAACAAGTCTTTCCGCTTCCCGGCCTTTTTTTCGGGTATGGCCGCCGGACAGCACCGCTTCATAATGGGATTCCAGCACGGCTTTTTTCCCAAAGAAAAGCGAATTTTTGATACGGAATTCTCCGGAACCGTCAAAATGCGTCCCGGTTCCTGCGGGTTCATAAACCGTGTCATCCGCCTGCCAGGTGACACTTCCGCTCAGGCGCAGATGCCCGCCCCATTCCTGAGACAGGTTTCCCCGCAGATATTTTTCTTCTGCACAAAGTTCAGCAGGCAAAAGAAAGAGAACAATAAGTGCATACAGGAAAAAGTTCAGAATCTCCGGTCTGATGCTGAATCCACATTGAAACCGCACTTTGTGGAAAGTCATATCGATTCACCGTTAATTTTATGCAGTGCTGTCTGTTTTCTGTGACCTTTGTGCCTTCTTTGTGTCCTTTGCGGTCAAAGGTTGAAGGAAAGCATGGTTTCAAAGGCGAATTGGTATCAGAATTCCTGCAAAACTCGAATTTCTTATAGCCAATGATCTGTTATTATTGATTTTGATAATGAGAAAATCTATATTTGCAGGAGGTCTGTTATATAAAATCTCTGCTGAAATTGTGCAAAAAATATTTCATGGGAACAGTGGATGATTTCAGGATGACATTTTTTAAGGTTCTGTTGACATTTCAGAACCGGCTGCGGGAATGAAAATTTGACAACTTTTGAAAAGTTGCCAAATCCTGCCGGTACCAGTCGGCCTGGTTCATTGCGGCAGGATCGGTTCCGGTAAATTCAGCGGATTATAAAAATGTCAACAGAACCTATATGATATGAAATGATGCACCAGTTCCAGAATGGATTCCCGCAGCGGAGAAGGGAAGCGGCATGTAAGCGCGGCTTCCAGCATCTCTGCTGAAATGATTTTCCCGCTGCAGGCAAGCACTGACAAAGCGGCCAAAGCCCTGTCCTGATCTTTGATTTTCTGTGCCTTGAAATCCATGCGCATCACCTTTGCTTTGCAGTCCGGTATGTGTGTATCCGCAGCCTGCAGGATCAGGCAGTTTGCATCCAGCCGGTCAAACAGTTTCCGGCTCCGGTCAATGCCTTCCTGCGCCAGCGCAATGACTGCTGTCGGATTTTCAATTCCCGTATAGGTGACTGGTTCACCGGACAGAATCACTTCGCTTATGGAATGCCCCCGCAGGACTGTAATGGGATAATCATTTTTCTGGGTGACATAAAGCCCCGCGCTCATTCCGGCAAGACAGAGAATTTCGCCGGCTGTGAGAATGCGCTGTCCAGCACTTCCCAGTATGATGACAGACTGCGTTGCCGAATTGAGCGGCTGGAATTTCTTTTCAATCTGCTGCAAAGAAACTTCCGTTTTCATTCCGGCTGCAATTTCCCGGTAATGGCTTGTGTATTCTTTGCGCTGATTTTCTGCCACAGGCCCGTCAAACACGGGCAGGACAGCCAGGCGTTCTTCAATGATTTTCGGGGTCAGCCGGTTATGCCGGGTATATCTGCCGGTGCAGATTCCCCATATGTCCACAAGGGAAAATCCGTCAAAGCGGATGGCTTTTTCCATAATGTCAGGCAGATCTTTGCGGTACGCGGAACACCGGGACACATAAGCAGCGCCTGCGGATGCAGCAACTTTGCACACATCAAAAGGCTGTTCCAGTTGGTTGAGAAAACCTGATCCCACCTTTGCGTCCTGCGGAGTGGTCGCGGAAAACTGGCCTCCGGTCATGCCAAAATTGAAATTGTTGAGTATCAGCAGCGTCAGATTGAGATTTCTGCGGCATGCGGCCAGCAGATGCGCGCCGCCGATGCCCAGTCCCCCATCTCCCATTGTCACAATCACATGCAAATCAGGCCGCGCGAGTTTCAGCCCTGCCGCATAGGTCAGGGCACGCCCGTGGAGTCCGTGCATGGCATGGGTATTGAAAAACGTGTCAAACAGACCGGAACAGCCAATGTCACTGACAATGACAATCTGATTTCCCCGCAGTCCCATCTGTCCAAAGGCCGTATCCAGCGCATGGGCAATCCGTTCGTGGGAACAGCCGGGGCAGAACACAGGGGGCCGTTTTGTATTCAGCAGAGTCATTTTTCCAATGCCTCCCGTATCTGTTGCGGGTTGATTAATTTTCCGTTCATCTGTCCGAAGAATTCCACATTTTTGTCTGGCAGAATCCGCTGTATTTCCCGCACATACTGCCCCAGATTCATCTCCGGAACCAGAATATTTTGAAAATTTTCTGTCTTTTCCCGAATGAGATTTTCCGGAACCGGCCACAGGTTTTTGAGGATCAGCAGAGAAACCGGACGGTTTGCGGATTTCAAATCATGATACACGGATTTGGCAGCACGTGCGGTCACGCCATAGCAGATAATCAGAGTATCAGATTTTTCTTCCCGAAATTCCTCATACAGACAAATCCGATCCGCAGCAGAGAGCAGTTTGCCCCGCAGCCGCTCCTGCACCCGGCTGATCTCCTCCGGATCTGTGGTAATATATCCGTCCGGACCGTGGGTGGAGGAAGTCTGACGCACCAGCGTATCTGCACCAATGGGCAGGAAATCCGGAACCATTCTGCCGGACTGCACAGCAAAAGGAAAAAATTCCCCGTCTGTATCTGCAATCACGCGATTTTTCACTGCCATATTTCTGAGTGCATTCAAATCCACGCTTTCTTTGGTCATGGCAATTTCTTTGCTGGATGCGATGAAAACAGGACAGCGGAATTGTTCTGCCAGATTGAATGCGTGAACCGTGAGAGTGAAACAGTCCCGCACATCCGAAGGAGCCAGCACAATCACCGGCAATCCGCCGCTGTTTCCCCATTGGAGAAACTGAATATCGCCGTCTGCTCCTTTGGTGGCTGATCCGGTGGAAGGCCCCAGCCGCTGCACATCCACAATCACAATGGGGATTTCACTGCCAATGGCAAACGAGATGTTTTCACTGTACAGACTGATGCCTGGCCCGGAAGTGGCGGTCATGGCTTTCCATCCGGCCATGGATGCGCCCAGACAGTAACCGATGGAGGCGATTTCATCCTCTCCCTGCATGCAGATGCCTCCCGCGGACGGCAGGAGTCTGCGCATCATATTGCAGATGCCTGTGGCCGGGGTGATGGGATAACCTGCAAAAAAACGGCAGCCCGCGTGCAGGGCTCCCCAGGCAACAGCTTCGTTTCCTTCCATAAAACAGAGATTCATATTTTTTTCTTTCTCACGGACTGACGGATTTCACGCTCCAGTCTGTCACAAGCCGAAGTATATTTTATGAAGATATTGATAATCCGGCAACAATCAGAAATGCCGATGAAAATTTAAGTTCGGAACCGGTTGAAAATACTGATTCCGGCATTCACAGGAATAAGGGAAAAATTGAAGTTCCAAGTTTATGCAGATTATTGCAGATGTCTTTCTCCAAAGTTTTCGGGCGGCTCAATTCCCAGATATTCCCGATAGATTCTTTCCTGATATTCAGTGCCCGATTTCATTTACTGCTGTTATAAATGCCTGATAAGTTCCGGTCCTCCGATTTTGTCCCAAAATTCATTGCAATCAGAACCACCTCATCTTCCTGCATGTTGAACCATCTCTGGGGAAAACTCCAGTCGTATCTGTCACGCGTCCTGTAGGGATTGTAAGGCAGGGCATAAAAAGCCCCATCCACCTGCATTGGTTCCATTGCATAAAGTTTGAAAATTTTTTCCTTGCTTACCTTTGTCTGGTCAGAATTCGGGAGAGGGGCTTTCAATTCAAACGCATATTTTTTGTTATTGATCCTGTCTTCTGCATAAACATCACATTCAACATAAACAGGTGTTTTTTCTCCACCGCCTTCAAGAAGGTATGCAAGTTCTGTTTTCCAGTCCGGTCTGACTTTTCTTTTTCCTTTTTTGTTATGTTCGAGTCTGTCAAGGATTTCATTGATTCTTGACAGTCTTTCAGCACCTGCCTTGCCTTCAATCCTGTAATCTGCTGCACTTCATTTGTCTCCTACGCGTACATTTTCATCACTGCATTCCTCTCCTTTCCGCATTTATCGGCCGCATTCCGGGCCATACGCACACATCCCTCTCCGATCCGTCAAGGAGAAGACGGCCTGCATCCCCTTTGCGCAGGGGTTTGGAAAAAAGAAAACCCTGCCCGTATTCGCATCCGTGTGAAAGCAACTGCTGAAACTGGGGCACGGTTTCCACTCCTTCGGCCACCACATCCATTTTCATGCTGCGGGCAATGGAAATGATAATGGGAACCAAGTCTTTTTCTCCGTTTTTTCCCATGCGGAAAACAAAGGAACGGTCAATTTTGAGCACATCAATGGGGAATTTGTACAGATAGGAAAGCGAGGAATAACCGGTTCCGAAATCATCCAGCGCAACTTTCACATTCATTTTTCGAAGCCGGGAAAGAACATCCACCAGATAATCCACATTTTCAATGAGAGCGCTTTCGGTCAGCTCCACTTTCAGATACTCTCCGGGAATTTCCATCTTATCCAGCAGTTCTCTGAATTCATCAATAAAATCCGGCTGCAGAAACTGTTTGCCGGAAATATTGATATTGACGAAAAAATGTCGTCCCGGTTCTGCCTGTCTGATCCATTCCCTGACCTGAGTGCAGGCATCCGAGATGATCCAGCGCCCCAGTTCCAGAATATATCCGGTACGTTCCGCAAGGGGAATGAAAATATCCGGTGAAATCACGCCCCGTTCCGGATGAATCCAGCGCACCAAAGTTTCAAAGCCCGACAGTTCGCAGTTTTTCATGCGAATGATGGGCTGATATTCCAGAAGGAACTCCCCTCTTTCCACTGCGCCTTTCATATCGGTTTCCAGACGCAGGAGGTCCATGGTCTTTTCATGAAGGGCGGCATCATAGGTCTGAACTTCGGCAATTCCCTTTGCCTTTGCACCGTACATGGCAATATCCGCATCACGGAGGATTTCCACAGTGGAATTGTATTTCTCTCCACCCGGAACAATGCCGGTGCAGACCGTGATGTACATCTCTTTTCCATTGACGGTAAAAGGGGGTTTGAGTTCCTCCCGAATGCGCTGTGCAATGTGTACAGGGTTTTCAGCCTCATCGGTTCCCTCCAGCAGCACAGCGAACTCATCTCCGCTGAAACGGGCCAGAATTTCCGAACGGCGAAGACAGTTTCGGAGTCTTTCAGCAATTCTGATGAGCAGTTGATCTCCGTTAAGATGTCCGAACCTGTCATTAATCGCATTGAAGCGATCCACATCCATATACAGAATGGAATAATTGTAGGATTTTTTCTGTCTCGCCTCCTTGAGCACTTCCTGCAGACGGTTGAGGAAAAGAGCCCGGTTGGGAAGACCGGTCAGGTTGTCATGAAAAGCCTGATGGTGCAGCCGCTTTTCCGCGCGGCGCCGGTCTTCAATCTCCCTTTTCAGACGGGCATAGGCTCTTTCCAGATTCCGGTTTCTCTCTTTCAGATCCTCAATGAAATTTTCGGTTCTTTCCCGTATCAGCGCGGTCAGGGTTTTGAGAATGGAAAAAGATATGGTGGCGGATTCCTGCACCACTTTCTGAAAATCATCCCGGCAGATGCAAAGCAGTTCCGAGGGTTCTGCGGTCACCACTGTGGCACTGCGCGGAAAATCGTCAATGAGCGCCAGCTCACCGAAACACTGTCCCTTTTTGTATACAGCAATCCTGTCCTGTCCCGGTTCCCCCCAGTTTTTCACGATTTCCACAGCGCCTTCGAGGATGATGTAAAAATGCTGGCCCCGTGTTCCCTCGGAAAACACCACTTTCCCGGCATCCAGAGATGTTTTTTCACAGACGCCACTGATCTTTGAAATATCCGCATCCGGCAGGGATGAGAAAAAACTCACATTTTTCAGAAAATGCAGATAATTTTCCATTGTTATATTTTTTCCAGCAGATCGCAGAGCAGTCGAACTCCAAATCCGGTTCCACCGGGATTGCAGTAAGCATTTCCCTTTTCAGTGTAAGAAGGCCCGGCAATGTCAATATGCGCCCACCGGGTGTCCTTTGCAAAGGCGGAAAGAAACAGAGAGGCTGTAATGGCCCCGCCTGCTTTGGAACTGCTCATATTGCTGATATCCGCAATCTTGCTTTTGAGAAATTCTTTGTAATCTTCCGGCATGGGCATATGCCAGCAGCGTTCGTGGGTTTTCTTTCCCGAAGCCACGATGGTTTCAGCAAGCTGGGTATCCGGAGAGAAAACCCCCGCAATCCTCTCGCCCAGAGCCACCACGCACGCGCCTGTAAGGGTGGCCAGATCAATAAGTGCATCGGGTTTGCAATTCCGTATCGCGTAGGACATCGCGTCAATGAGAATCAGACGGCCTTCCGCGTCCGTATTGCCGATTTCCACGGTTTTTCCGTCATAGCTTCTGACCACATCGCCGGGACGGGAGGCAGTTCCCGAAGGCATATTTTCCACAATGGGAATCACTGCGGTCAGCCTGACTTTGGGCTTTGTTTTCGCGGCAGCAATCATGGCTGCGGCCACGGCTGCGGAACCGGCCATGTCTATTTTCATTCCGGAGATGTGTTCTCCCACTTTGAGATTGAGTCCTCCGGAATCAAATGTGACCCCCTTGCCCACCAGTGCAATGTGTTTTTTGGCTTTGGGGGCTTTGTACTCCAGAATGACCAGCCGGGCTTTGGCTTCACTGCCCCTTGCAACAGACAGCAGGGAACCGAATTTCTGCTCTTCGAGTTGCTTTTCATCCATCACCCTGACAGCAAGCCCGGCTTTTTCTGCTGCATCAGCAATCATATCCGCATACTGTTCCGGTCTTTTTTCATTGGCAGGCATGGAAACCCATTCCCGCGCCATCACGGTTCCCGCACAGATATTCTCCACCCGTTCAGCCAGTCCCGCAAATTTTGCCGCTGTCTGCGGTTTGACAAAAACAGAGATTTTTTTCAGGGGAATTTGTTTCTTTTCCTCTTTGTAGGGCTCATAAATATGGTTTCCCAGACAGGCCCCTTCCATGAGGGATTCCAGTATGTCTGACATTTCCTTTCCGCATTTTTTTTCCGAGGGAGCGGCAAGGAAAATTTCTTCCAGATTCCTTTTGATGCAGCCTTTCACAGCTTTTCCCCCAAAAGAGCGCAGGACTTCGGCATCCAGTTTTTCCTTTTTGCCTATGCCCATGCAGATGACACGGGAAGCATTGATTTCCGAAGGATCAAAGAAAACCACTTCCGCGTCATTGCCGCGTTTGAATTCCTCCAGCTTTTCTGCCCGGCCGGCAAGGGAAGAAACTGCGCGGCTGTCGTGAATGTCCGCGTCTTCGCAGACCGGTATGACCAGCGTTCCGATTCTTTCTGTTTTCAAGTCGGGTGATTTCAGTTCCAGCAAGGTATTGTTCTCCTTTTTGATAATAACGATATGTTTTCAAAAATTTATTTAACCGCAAAGGATGCACAAAGATCACAACGAATTCAAAACAGAATCATATGCGTACAAATTTTGTGTCCTTTGTACGGTCTTCGTGTTCTTTGTGGTTAAAATCCAGAGGAATAAACCTGATAAAGAACTATGCCACCGCAAATTCTGTCATTGGCCGTATTTCAGGCGGATGAAATGCAAGCACAATATCTTCTTTCGGAACACTGGCCATAAGCAGATCCGTGGTGATGCCATGTTCAAGCCAGTCTTCCTCAATCCAGAATTTTCCGTTCCGGAGCCTGACATACACGGTTGTTCCCCTTATTCTCCGCTGTCCTGACCAGCCCATTGTAATCAGCATATAATGATCCCGTTCCTCATCAAAAACCACATCCGCCTCTTTGCCGGGAGCGGAGTGACGGTTTATCATTTCAGCGTATTTCGAAAGCAATTTTTTGATTATATCACGGTATCCGCTTAATTTATCCATTTTTCAATCTCCTCTTCTGCCGTATTGACGACAAGCAGCGGAATTCTGTTTCTTTGGATAAGCCATTGAACTGATTTCCGTTCAAATATGTTTTCATATACTGCATCACTGATGGCAATATACAATTTGCGTGAGGGATCATACAGTTCCAGAAAACTGAGATAAAGAAGATACTGCCCTAAAGCAGATTCTATATCATGAATGACCGAATGACCAATAAAACTTTTAATTTCCACCGCAATTTTCTCATCATTCCGTTTTGCCGCAATAATTCTTTCTGCTCCCAAATCAATGAAAACAGTGGCATCTTCATATTGAATTATATATGGATCATCTGTAATCACCCATCCGCCTTTTATAAGTGCGTTTTTGACAGAATCATGAATGAGGTCTTTTGCAGGCATTATGAATTCTCTTTCCTTACCAATGTATTGTTTCAACTTAAATTACGGTTAGATGTTGGAGGAATTCCGGGGCGGATAACGCTTACGCTAATCCGACCTGCAATCTTAAGTGAAATTAAGCATTAGGTTCTGTTGACATTTCAGATCAGACAGGCGGTCAGAGTCTCCTGTCTGAACCGGAAACAGGTCTGTATCCCGTTCCGGACAGACTCAGGGGGAGTCCGCATGGCCCATCCCGGAGAAACCGTCTTCTGTAAATTCAGCAGGTTACAGAAATGTCAACAGAACCTAGGAACGCAGGGTGGCTGTCATCCGCAGAGGCTGCTGCAAAAATTCCAGAGCGGACACAATATCTGTGAAAACCGCATCTGCGGCCATCAAAGTCTCGGCAGCCGCGCCTTCTCCCAGAATCACGGCCAGCCCCAGAGCAGATTCTTTGAGCATCAGCCGATCATTGCGGCCGTTTCCAATGCAGACTGTATGTTCAGCCCCGAGTTTTTTCACAAACTCCAGCTTGGCTTTGTCCTGATTTCCCGGAGGAAGAATGGACAGTCTGCATCGCACGCCCTCCAACTGGGCTGCGGATTTTCCGAAGGTGTCCGCTGTGATGACATGAATTTCCAGCACTTCGGACAGTGCGTTCAGGGCATTCTTTACTCCGGGAAGAAGACTGCCGTCAACAGCCAGCGTGCCGTTGAAATCCAGCACCAGATACCCAAGATGTATCTTTCTGTATCCGGGAACATCGGTTTCGATCATGGTTTTTCCTTTTTGTATAAAAATTCCAAGATGATAAATATTGCAATGCCAGACCGGATTTTGAAGAATTCAGCCTGTGCCGGTCAGCAAGACAGATTCAGCCCCGGATGCTCCTCAGTTGTAAATTCTGCGCAGTTCCTGAAGGGAGTTTACGGTAAAAAGTCCTCTGTGAATGGAAGTCAGCAGTCCAACATCTTTGATGCAGCGTATTTCCGGCAGTATTCCCAGACCTTCCTGACCGAATTTGAGTTCCAGTCCGGTTTCTATGCCGGTGAGCAGTCCGCTGATTTTTCCTTTGATCTCTCCCTGTTTCATCCATCTGTCGGCTATGGTTTCCATGAGTTCACCTCCTGAGGGCAGCGACTTCTCCATTGCGCTGACCAGTTCTGTTTCCGAGAGTCTGCCTGTGGCCTTCACAAGATAAATCGCGACGGTTTCCAGATATTCAAGTCCGGTGCGTTTTCCCGCCAAATCCCGGAGCAGTGAGAGTATGCCGGGCAGATTTTCTGCCAGATCATCCCGGAAAATGTATTTCATCAGCAGCAGTCCCACCCGGAGCATGACCATTCCTTTGATTTCCTGATCATCATAATGGGAAATATCAAACAGCAGATGCGAAAAATCAGGTATAAATCTCTCCAGTGCCGGATGTGTCTGAAACAGATCTCTGAAATCCGGGCTGATGTCCCATTTCTCCGCACCGTGATAAATCACCGCAGGAATGATCGGGGACAGATGAAAAAACGGCAGGATTACGCCCTTTTTCCTCATCTGCTTCCGCTTCTGCCGGTATATGCGAATATCACGCTCCCATATCCGCACCATATAACGGAGAACCTGAAAGGATGTCAGCCGTTCGGGGCGGCTTTTGTGTTCGAGCAGGGCATAGACATACACGGCCCCGCCGTTTTTCAGTTTCATTTTGCAGAGCAGGTCCGAGAAATGCTCCCGGAGTTCTTTGTCAATGAAAGAGTCTTTTGTCAGTTCAGGGGATGTCAGATCAAGAAGTTCTGTGACTTCCCCCGGCAGATAGCTGATCAGAAAGTCCCTGCTGACCTCAGGCCGGGAAAACAGTTCTTTGAAAAATCTGTCATGGGGATGATGGTTTTCCGTCATTCTGCTGGGTGAATCCTTTGACTGACAGCCACTGCTCCGGCGTTCTGCATTCCGTGTTTTTATTAGATTATAAACATAACATGTTATCCCTGCACATTCAACAGGAATTATCTGCAACTGAGGAATCAATGCCGTTTCCTTAAGGGAGCGGATTCCCAAACTGAAAGTTTGGGATACAGAAACAATTTGGAAAAATCTGCCAGACTTTCAGTTTGGCACTCCTCCCCGGATTTTTGAGTGTGAAAGAATTTTTTTGACAGACCACATAATTTTTTTATGCTGGCAGATTCTTTCTATCCGCAGTCACAGCCATCACAGCAGCTTCCGCAGTCGCATCCGGAATTATCTCCGCATTCGGCACATTCACAGCAGTCATCGCAGCAGCAGTCGCAATGGCAGTTCCTGCTGCATCCGAATCTGTCAGAGAATTTCCGTTTTTTCGCTTTTTCATTAAGAATACCCGGAGACATTGCCAGGCACTGCTCTCCAATTCTGCTCAACTGCACGGTAAACAAAGATTCAGCCGTGTCCGGATGAAAGAGCCGGAGTTTTGCAAAATTCTTCCTGAGTTCCTCATGTGCGAAGCCAAAAAGCATCCGGGCATTTTCCTGCATCTGATGCAGAAGAAAGGAGCGGGCCAGCGCGTTGAATTTTTTTCCGGCCTGATCCTGTGCATAATCCCGGTAACTGTCGAGCAGAAACAGGATTCTGCCAAACATTCTGCCAATCTCAAACAGGGGTTCCAGGTTCTGCGGCATATGACAAATTTTTGCAGTGTGGACCGCAGCCGCGGCTGCAGCCAGTTCTGTGGGCTGTGACCAGAAAAGAAAATCCCTGCCTGTGCACTGTTCAGCAATATTCTGCTGCTGCAACTGTTTTTCAATGCTCTCCGGTTCAAATCCGAAAACAGAGGAAAGATTCCGTGCACTTTGATGCCATTTTCGTGCCAGATTTGAGAAAAAGCCCTTTGCATAACGTATCCGGCCATCTCCATCCCGGATGTGATCAGAAATGAGGGCAGAGGCCATGAACGCGGAAACAAGGGAAGCGTATCCAGGGCCGGGAGCATCCGGATCGGCGACCGGCAGGGCTTTGCCTCCCGCGAAAAGACAGCGGTGCACTGTTCTTTCATAAAGTTGCCGGGACTGCGCCTCACAGAGAACAGACAGCAGAACCCCGTCCCCGTTCAGCATCATCCGTGCAGCCTGTCCGTGATATTTCCCCAAAGCCATACAGAGTCCGCAGTAATGGGCTTTCCACTCTTCCCTCTGACAGGGTTCCAGTCCGCATCCTCTGATGATTCCGAACATTTTGTCTCCGCCCCCTTTCCTAAATGAATGAGGTTATATGCCTGCGTTCTGCTGCGGAAGTGTCTTCCTGTCTCAAGGGCAGACTGACAATGAATTTTGTGCCTTTTCCCGGCTCTGATTCCACCCGCATCGTTCCTTTGTGATTGTTGGTGATGATGAAATAGGAAATGGAAAGGCCCAGCCCGGTTCCGCATTCTGCCGGTTTTGTGGTGAAAAAAGGTTCAAAGACACGGCGCTGCGTGTTTTCATCCATTCCCGGGCCGCAGTCTTCCACTTCCATAATTGCAGAATCCTCCTGCCGGTACAGACGCAGAATGATTCTGGGAGGGACACAGACAGATTCTTCTCTCTGGAAGGGCTGAAGCGGAAACATGGCCTGGGCAGCATTGCGGAGCAGATTGAGCACCACCTGCTCAATTTCAGTGGCCATGCAGACCACTTCCGGCAGTTGCGGATCAATTTCCCGGATCACCTCAATATTGCGGAAATCGTATTTTTTTGCCAAATCATAATCGTGACTGGCCAGATCCACAGTTTTGTCCACCAGTTCAGCCAGATTCACAGGGCTCATCCGGGATCCGCTTCCCCGGCTGAAGTGAAGCATATTGTCCACAATCCTTGCCGCGCGTTCCCCGGATTTCCGGATTCCTTCCAGAAACTGAAAGATATGACGCTGTTCCAGATAATTGCGGATGGTATCCAAATCGGTTCCGCAGGCTTTGGCCGTATCAGAATTCACAGGCAGAACCGGCGAAATTCTGCGCTGTATGTTCTGAACACTCTGCAGGATTCCGCCCAGGGGATTGTTGATCTCATGTGCCATTCCTGCTGCCAGTCCGCCCACACTGATCATTTTTTCAGACTGAATGATCATCTCTTCCATGCGCACCCTTTCTGTAATGTCATCAATCCGGATAACCGTCACTTCCGCATTGTCCGAAGACAGGGGATAGACAATGACATCGGAAAAACACTTTTGATCTGCCCGGTTCCATGCCATGCGTTCCAGTCTGCATGCTTTGTTTTCCCGAATCATGGTCTGTATTCTTTCCCTGTTATCAGGAGGGAAAGGAAGCATATCATGCAAAACCCTTCCTTTTGCAACAGCAGCGGGGATTCCTGTAATTTTTTCCGATTCCCGGTTCCACAGTATCACACGGCCCATGCTGTCAATCCCCGCCAGCATGGAGGGCATGTAACGGATAATCCCGGCCAGCAGATTTCTCAGACAGAGCAGCTCTGTCTGCGCATCTTTCTGCTCGGTAATGTCAATTCCCATTTTCAGAATCAGAGGTGATCCGTCAATATCCGGCAGATAATTGTCGTATATCATATAGGTGCGGGAGCCGGATTCGTCCGTCCATTCCCGTTTCCGGAAAGATTTTGAGGCAAATACGTCAAAGGCGGG
This sequence comes from Desulfobacterales bacterium, assembly GCA_041390465.1. GTDB lineage: Bacteria > Desulfobacterota > Desulfobacteria > Desulfobacterales > Desulfococcaceae > JAABRU01. Next base: position 21,858 of record JAWKPW010000058.1, read on the forward strand.
GCAGGGACTGCAGGGCTCCCTTCGGTGCGCAATGCTTTCATAGCAGGGTTTTCCTTCGGGATCACCGAAAATTTCCCGAAAACGGCGGTTGGCAAAACGCACAGAATAATCCGGAGCCTGCAGACAGACAAACGCGGGAATCACTTCAAGAACCGAAAACAGACGCCTGCGCTCGAAATCAAGCAGTTGTTCCCGATGCCGGAGTTGTGCGATAAACTGTCTCTGCTGCAGATTCCGATATGCGTTCTGGGACATCAGATTGGCAATCAGAAACAGGGCCTGACTGATTTGGGTGAACTGTTCCTGAGACATGACAGGCACTTCTTCCAGTGCTTTCCGGAATTCTTCTTCATCCGCGCCGATTTCACGGGCATACCGCATCATTTTTTCCCTATCCAGATGCTCGTTGCGCACCTGACCGATGAGCCAGTTGCCGATATGCTGATCCCCCGCGGTGATGCTTGCCCCGCCATCCCAGAGTCCGCCGCTCAGGCAGGGACGGATAACCGGTCCGGAGGGATTGTAACGGCCAATGATCGAATCCGAGCGCATACAGTTGATCCGCCCTTTTTCTGTTTTCCGGATAATATCCATGCACAGACGGCAGAAATTGCTGGGTTTGGTGAGGGGTTTTCCCTCAGGTGTGGTGATAAGGGAGGCCACACCGGCGGCTTTGGCAAAGGCATCCTGAATTTTCTGTATTTCCTCCATATCAAACAGATCGGAGAAACAGATCCTTTCCTCTGCGGGGAAGGAAAAGCTTTTCTGCTGGCATTCCTGAACCCCGGCAGCAGATATTTCCTCATCTCCCAGCAGTTTTTCGATTTCTGCCATCCGCTCTCGGAGCATTTTGCGTTCACTGAGGAGGTCATTCCTGTTTTTGTACTGAGTTCCGGTCAAAACTGTTTCCTTTCAGGAGTCCTGGTCAGGCAGAATTTCAATGGACAGCACGGTTATTGTCTCATTTTCAAATTTCCACCGGATGTCTGTGTCAAATATCCGGGTGCCGAAAATATTTTTTTTGGGATTGCGGGAATAGTACGCAGGTCTCGGATCGGTTCCTAGCATTTGGGAAATCAGGGCATGGAAGCCGGGAATGCCTTCCCGCTCTTTTCTGAGGCAGGTTTCCAAAGCTGCATCGGAAAAAATCACGGGAATTTCCCGGGGCGGATCAGAGGCAAATCCGGCCTGTGCCTGCGGAATGCTGTCCGCATAGGGCAGATAGGGTTTGATGTCCAGCACCGGCGTTCCATCCAGCAGATCAGTGCCTTTGAGAAAAAGTCTTGTTTTTCCCTCATCCCTGCTTATTTTTTCCAGTCTGACAGCAGAAATTCCGATGGGGGAGGGCCGAAATCCGGAACGTGTGGCAAAAACACCTATTCGGGTATTGCCCCCCAGCCGGGGAGGACGTACCGCAGGTCTCCATTTTTCCCTGTTTTTGTCCAAAGAGGCATGAAAAACAAAAACAATCCAGATATGGGAAAAATCCTCAAGTCCCCTGAAAGCCTCTTCCCGGTCATAGGAAGGAAAAATTTCCAGCACTGCCCCGGCTTCTGAAACCAGCCCGGGCTGGCGGGGTATGCCAAACTTTTCTTTGAAACAGGAGCGGATGATGCCTATGGTTTCAAAGGTGAAAACATTCTTTTCATCTGTGCTTTTTTTCATTTTTTGAAAGTTTGCTTTGTGTATCTGTTTTTTCGGTATGCCCAAAAGATGCAAAGCCGCAAAATTTCACAAAGGCCAACGGTACAGTTATTTTTTATATTTCCTGTTCTTTTAAGGACTGAGGGAGTGCCAAACTGAAAGTCTGGCATCCGGATGTGAAGCTGTCTGCATGAACAGACTGAGAATTCATCCGCAGGTATGTTTCATGAAATCTGAGAAACAATTGTACATTGATCTTCGTGAAACTTTGTGTCTTTGTGCAGTTGCGGCAGACTGAAAAAACGGAAACGATTTTTTTGCTGAATTCTTTCTCAGGTTTCCTGTTATCATATTTTCTGTGAACAAAGCAACAAATTTACTTTCTGAAAACATGTCATAAAATGAATTTTGTCCATATATGGGCATCTGCAAAAAAACTCTTGTATAAAAAATGCAATTTTCGTAAACCATTTTTCCAAACCGGTTCGACTGATCCGGTTTGAAATCCGGACAGGGAGAAAAAAAAAGGAATGCACTACGAGGGAAACATCATCAGACCGCCCAGTGAGGCATACAGCATTCTGCTGCAGGCCACGGTCGGCTGCTCACACAACAAATGCACCTTCTGCGGAGCCTACAAAGGCGAGCGGTTTAAAATCAAATCCGATGAAATCATCATGGCCGACATCGCGTATGCGGCAAAACATTATCCGGATGTGCGCCGGGTGTTCATCTGTGACGGGGATGCGCTGATTATCCCCCACAAACGGCTGCTTGCCATTGTTCAGGAAATCCGGAGGCAGATGCCCTGGGTCACAAGGGTGGGACTGTATGCCAATACCAAAGGCATTGATCTGAAAACGCCGGAACAACTGGCAGAACTTGCGGAAAACGGTATTGCCATTGCGTATATGGGACTGGAAACCGGAGATGACGAAACTCTGAAAAATGTGCGCAAGGGCGCGGATTCGGACAAAATGATCCGCATGGGCAGAAAAATCCGGGAGGCAGGAATAAAGCTGTCCCTGACGGTTCTGCTGGGAATTGCGGGAAAAGAACGATCTGAGATTCATGCACGGGAGACAGGCCGGGTTCTTTCAGCCATTGATCCGGAATATGTGGGCGCTCTGAGTCTGATGCTCATTCCCGGAACGCCCATGCATGAGGATTATGTTTCCGGGAAATTTCAAATGATTGAACCGGATGACATGCTGCGGGAACTGCGGACAATTATTGAACACACAAACATGAGCAGAGGGCTTTTTCATGCCAACCACGCGTCCAACTATCTGCCCATCAAAGCACGGCTGCCAAAGGACAAGGAAGTGACTTTGCACACCATTGATCAGGCCCTGTCCGGGAGAATCCGCCTGAAACCGGAATGGCTGCGGGCATTGTAATTGTCAGGAGAGCGCAGGGGCGATTCCTGAATCGCCCCTGCGGAATGACCGGATGGCAGCAGGCAGACACAGATTTATACCATTACTCATAAGATTTAACCGTACAGCCACGAATTGCACGAATGACACGAATTATGGTTTGTGCAGTTCGTGCAGATTCGTATCATTCGCGGCTGATTTAAATTATATCAAATTGATTTCGGAGTCCGGAAGTTCCACCGAAATGTTTTAAGGAGCGGTATAGCTGTATCAAATCAGAATAAGTCATCATCCGGAGGCGGCAAAAACTTTTCAGCGTCTTTATTCGTCAGCCTGCTGAATTCATCGGGACCTTCCTTTTCCCGTCCATCCGGTTTGTTCCTGCGCCTGTCCCTCGCTGCCGGTCAACTGAAGCATCCTGGCGATGTAATCCCTCAAAAGGGCTGCCTGGCCCGCCATCTCTTCTGAAACTGAGGCTGATTCTTCGGCGCCGGCCGCGTTTTTTTGAACGATTTGATCCATATCCGCCACCGCCTTCGTGATCTGCACAATGCCTTCCGACTGTTCGGATGAGGCTGCCGCGATTTCCGCCACAATCGTCCCGACCTGTCCCGACGTGCCGGAAACATGGCTGAATGCGTCCGACGCCTGGTTGACGTACCCGACGCCCTCATTGACCTTCGCGAGCATGACTTCAATGAGATCCGAAGTGCTTTTTGCCGCTTCTGCCGCTTTTCCCGCCAAATTTCGGACTTCGGAGGCCACCACCGCGAAACCGGCTCCTGTTTCTCCGGCCCGGGCGGCTTCCACGGCAGCGTTCAAAGCCAGCAGGTTGGTCTGAAACGCGATTTCATCAATGGTTTTCACTATTTTTCGCGTTTCCTCACCCGACGTCGAAATATCGTTCATGGATCGCGTCAATTCACTGATCACATTCTTTGCGTTTTCAATCACGGTAAAACCGTCTTTACGCAGGATGTTTGCCCGCCCCGCGTTTTCCGCATTTTGCCTGATCATGGCAGACATCTCCTCCAGAGAGGACGATGTTTCCTCAATGGCAGCCGCCTGCTGTGACGAGCCGGAAGCCAGATCATTGCCGGCGGAAAGGAGCACAGTCGAGGTATGATCAAGCTTGTGGAATGCCTCTGTGAGCCCCCTTATAATCTGCTTCAGGGAGCGTCCCGTATTGAACGCCATGAACAACGACAGGATCACGAGGGGCGTTGCAGTGAAAAACGCGATCAGAAATATCCACATGGAAGACGAAAGGGTCTGTTTCATGGAGGACATGGATGATTTCACCGCATCCGAGGCATCTTCGTTGACCTTTTTCACCAGGGCAAGCAGTTGCTCTTCCCTGATCTTCAGGGACGCACTTTTATCCTGAAAATCGCCTGCCGTCTCATGGAAGCGCACGACAAGGTTTCTTAAATTCTGAACGGCGGAAATTAATTTCGATCCGTATTCCGCCACCTCCTCATAGGATGCGTTGAGGGAGCGGAGACGGAGCGCAAGATTATCTGTAAGGGTCAGGACAGGGTGATCCTTTTCAACCAAGGAGCCCTTGAAATATTCCAGCCCCAGATTTGCTATCATAAAACGAATTTTCAGATAAGTTTCGTTATATCCCATGACCAGGATGCTGAGCTGTTCATCGGTGGAAACATCCCTGCCTTCCACTGCCCGTGTGAGTATCTTGTCGCCAATGAAATCAGACACCGCTTTCAGGGTTTCTTCAAAATTCTCTCCTTCTTCCGCCAGAGACTTTTGAATCCCGTTGATCACCCGGCAAAAGGCGATAATTTCCTCTATGGTTTTCGTGAATCCGCTCAGAGCCTCTTTCAGGTCATTGTTCCGACTGTCTTTGGAGAGATCATTCGCCATTTTCAGGATGGATGCGCCATCCTTTTCCAGCAGATCGTCATTCCCCATAAATCTGGATGTCATCAGATTCGTGTTCGACACAATGCGGGACAAATCTCTGCTGATCCAGGCGTTTTCCATGATGCAGGAGGCCTGTTCCTGAACCAGCCCTGTCAGCACCGTGTCGGTCTTATTGAATGCATACAGAAACGCCAGCAGGATGACGATGAACGAAGCCGTGACCAACAGGCTGAAGACAATCTGCTTCTTCATTACATTGCGATTAAAGAATAACATGCCTGTTCATCCTTTTGAAACGATTACGGTTCCGTCTTGACAATGTCCGCCCCGCGCAGAATCGCCGCATTCGGTTTGATGCCGAGCTCTTTTAAAACTGTTGCATTAATCACACGCTTTCCATGGCGGTTCCGTGTCACAGGCATGTCTTTCACCGGAGTCCCCTGAAATGCCTTCAAAAGCATTTCCGCTGTCACAGAACCCTGTTCCTGACCTGTTTTGACCACAGCACAGAGGGCACCGTTTTTAACATTTTGGGCCAGGTTGGTAATGGTGGGCCCTCCGAAGGCTTTGATAACCGCTCTGACCGCCTGCTTCTCATTCAGGACATTTCCTTCGGCGTCAGTCGCGCCGGACAGCACGGCAGCAAAAAGCAGATCCGTATTTCCTTTCATGGCATTGACGGCAGAAAGTGCCTCAGCAAGGGTTTTCACCATATGGAAGCCCGTCACTTGCGCCGAATAACCCGCCTTTTCTTTTTCCACCTGGTCGTCTATCAGTTTTGCTGTAGGGCTCTCTTTCAGAATGAACCCGACTGTCCTGATTCCGGGAGCGATCTGCTGGGCGAATGAAATGGACTCGCTGATATGAAAACGGTCCAGTATCCCGGAAATCTGGTCGGTGGGGTACCCGTAAGCCTCAGGCTCGGCGTTCACGCCGCCGAAAATGACGGGGAGCTTCTCTTTGTCCTTAATAAACGGCAGCACGAAATCCTCCTGCGCATTGTCGTCCATGGCGACAATACCGTCAGGATTAAATTCCCTGTACAGCGCATAAGCTTCTTTTCCCTTTTCCCTGGAACCGGCAAGATCCGTTTTCGTGTTCATGTAAAAATAGCGGATTTCTGCCTGACCGGAAAGCACTGAATCAATTCCCTCTTTTACTTCTATATCCCAGGGATAATCAACTTCATAGCTCATCACCACCAGCACCCTGTGCCCTTCTGCCTGCACACCCGGCGCACACAGAAGTGCAAAAAGTAAAAAAAGGGCCCTTGCAACTGTCAGTCTCTGTCCCATCATGTCCCTCCCTCCTTAACCTTTTTTAATCATTTCATTTTCATGCATCGTTTCAAAGTGATCCCGGATCTCCCTGTTTATGGGGCATACGATTTAAGGCGATTTGCGGAAAAAAATATACCCCGAATTTGACAACTTTCCAAAAGTTGCCAAATCTTCAGAATAACTGAACAGGTATATTTATTTTAATAACTGATGTTACGCCGGATCGTCATACCGGCGAAAGCCGGTATCCGGAACCATCTGACAGTACTGGATTCCGGATTTCTCCGGAATAACGGGAACTGCAGTAACCTGCTGATTTCTGAAGAGGTGGCGTAACATCAGTTAAGAAATCACCTGAGTCCCGGATGTTTCAACACGTCATCCCATCGGCGTCCTGCCAAAGATGCTCATCAAAGTGAGAGCCCACCCGCAGAGCGGGCTGCATCAAAAGCCCCTGAAAGGGGCTTCATACCTGAATGGCTGTACAGAGGCGGGTCAATAGACAATCACTCTTCCTGAACCAAGGGATTTTACAACATTTTCTCCGTATTTACTTTTAAAATACGCAATTGCATTGTCCCCGGTGCAATGACCACCATAGAAAGTAAAGCCCTCTGCTTTCATTTCATCAGTATATGCGACAGCAGCTTCAAGCACTTTCTCATCCGCACCTTTCAGATGAAGTCCGCCGACTACTGAAAGAAGTTTTTCGCCCGGGAAATTTTTTTGGATAGCTTTCAATATATTGATATATCCTGCGTGGCCGCATCCGAAAACAGCAACGATACCGCGTTCTGTCTTTATTGCCAAAGTGGCATCATCAATAATCGGACACGGCCCGGTTCCGTCTTCATTGAAGAATTTCCCCTTTGTTGGCACATAACTTCCCGGTTCACGATAAATATCTGTCAAAAAATAAAAATTTTCATCCAGTTCTGATACATTGTTTAACGGTTTGAATACAGGATCGGCATATTTGCGGGCCAGATAAGGCATTCCGCAAATGCGAACAGGTTCACCTTTTTTAACACCGTATTGTTTATGCCAGATATAAGGATGGCCGTAAACAGGCGGTTGAGATTTCAGTCTGTCGTAAAATGTCAGACCTCCGGTATGATCATCATGGCCGTGAGTTATCAGGATGCCGTTCAAATGCTCCAAGTCGGCATTCATTAACCGGGCATTTTGAATAAAAATATCGGTTGTACCGGTGTCAACAAGCCAGGAATGTCCGTTTGGCAGTTGGACAAAAATTGAAAGTCCGTGTTCGGTTGCGTACTTATCAGATACTGCTTCGTCATCACACAATACCTTCAATGTCAGTTTCTTATCGTTTTCAGCCAAACCGGTGTTAACCATGAATATCAATTGTGATACCACAGCCAGTGCAAAAACAGTCAACCGCAACATTTTGCCCATCATAATCAATCCCTTAGGTTTAAATGTTTAAAATATATCAATAAAACAAATAAATCCCAACAACGGGCAACTAGCAGGGAGATAGCCTGTCCGGTTGAGCGCCGGGTTAAACCTTTTTCAATTTTTATCTTCATAGAATAATTTTTAAAATTACAACAATTTTGTCAATTAGAGAATACAATTTAAAAAATTATTGAGTTTGAGGTATATTCGATTGATTTATTATCTGTCTCGTAATACCTCTGAATTCCAAGTAAACGACATAAATCTTCGGGAGTGATAGGAGCTAAAGGTATCCTCAATTTCAAGTAAGCCTAAATCTTCAAGTTGTCTTTAATCATTTGGGTTATTGCAGCAATCTGCAAAAACCGAGTTGATTGTTTGCATTATCTCTTATAATCAACAAGATTATCTATCTGCTTTTTTATAAAGACCTACATTACCTTCAATTTGTGATATATCATGCAAAAATATTTCCCATTGTTCCAATACCATTTTTCTCAATAGCTTCCTGTTTTCAATAGACACTTTCGCCTGTTTTTTTACTTTTTCCGCTATGTTTTCGAAGACAGTTTGTTTTCAGTTCCTCGTCACTTATTTTATTTTTTTCTATTTCTTCAAGTATCTCTTATGAACGGAATAAATTATATCTTTTCCTTCCAATTCGAATTTATCAAGAATATCAATTATTCCATTGGACAATTCATAAACCAAGATAGTATTTTTTAATAAAAATTTGTTTCTTTTTTCTGATCGTTATCTTTTTTTTATCTGAAATTTCATTCAGTAAATCCTGATTGATTTGCTGGAACATCTCCAGCAATTTTAATGGCCTGATAGGAAACATTAATATTTTCCTGTGCATCAAAAGTGAATCAACTCTGTCCCTCTCAAATTTTGACAGATTTATTTTCTCAATAGCTTCTTTAGCACTTGCAATTTATGTCTTTCAATTTTACGATATCCCATAAAAACTTTTGCAAATTTGAGTTATTTCTCTGACTCTTTTCTTCATTTTTAGGGAAGTTCTTTTGAAAACTGTATTCTTTCTGATGAGTTGTTCATTAGATAAAGAATAATTGTTTTGTAATTTTCAACTGTCTCAAAATGATGATTCAAGTATCAATCACCAAATCCTTTCCATAGTCAAGAATACGGGCAAGTCCTGTCTCGGAGCTAAGATCAAATATCATTTTAAAAGATTTTTTCCAGTGTTTTTATTTTTGATACAAAGAAGATTGTTTTAAATATCCTCATTAGGCTCATACTTTTCTCCTATCAGTTCTGTTTTTATAACGGCTTAACCATTGATTATCAGGTCACATTTCACCCTGACAATACCCGATATGTTTTCGTGTATAAATTTTTCGAAACCCGATTTTTCTGAAGATCGCCTTTTATTGATACACGAAATTTTTGAAGGCTACGCACTGGCTGAAACTTGTCAGGCCGAAGCCCAGACCGGTTTTCCGGCAGGATTTCCGCATACTCACAAGGCCCAGATTTGTTAATCAAGTACGCAATTCCTGCTGATCATATCAAATCATATCAAAAAGATCAGGGGAACCACTTTTTCTGTATATCATGAGGATTCCTCTTATCTGAAAATATCGGAAAAGCAATATGGAAAACGGTTTCAGGCAAGCGGGCTTTCTGTTTCGCGCTCGGATTTTTGACCGCAAGTACGGTCTTGTGATGTTCTTGCGTCCCTTGCGGTCAAATTTATGCTCTTAAACTCATTTGCTGATACTACAAACTTCCCGTCTTTGACGGTCAGCATCTCAAAAGCCATTTTGTCCAGGCCGCAGTGATCCTGCGGGGAGAATTTGAAAACACCGCCGATGCCGGTAAACTGTGCGGTTTCCAGATAATCCCGGATTTTGGCCGAATCATCGCCGACCGCTTTCAGGGCTTCCGCAATCAGCCACAGACCGTCATAGGCATGACCGCCAAAGGTGCTGACATGATCCTTGAATGCAGTTTCGTATGCAGTTTTGTATTGCATCAGAACCGCTTTCTGGGGATGGTCATCCGCAACTGTATCTGCGGCCATGATTCTTCCTGCCGGGAAAAGCAGCCCCTCGGCGGCCGCGCCCGCAGCCTCGGCATATTTGACATTGGCAAAACCGTGGCTCTGATACAGGGGAATCTCCATCTTCAACTGCTTCATGTTCTGGGGAATAATGGCCTGGGCCGGCACAATGGACCAGTTGACAATGGCCTTGGCCCCGGAATTTCGGATTTTGATCAACTGCGCGGTCATGTCCGTATCCGCAGGTGCATAGGTTTCATCCGCAAGAATGTTGATCCCGTATTCTCCGGAAAGAGCTTTCAACTGAATGCGTCCCGCATCTCCGAATCCTGTGGTTCCGCTCATGATTCCCACATCCTTGATGCCTGCGGCAATCAGATGCTCATAAATCCGGCGCACCGCGTCGCTGTCATTCTGGGCCACCTTGAACACCCATTTGCGCTCTGCCACCGGAGTGGTGATGCTTTCAGCCGCGGCGCAGGAAATCATGGGGACTCCGGCTTTTTCCGCCACCGGGATCGCTGCCATGCTGGTTCCGCTTCGGGAAGTGCCGATAATCGCGCAGACATTGTCTTTTTTGATCAGTTTTTTGATGGCATTCACGGCACGGGTGTTTTCGCCCTGGGTGTCTTCAATGAAAAGAACCAGCTTTCTGCCGTTGATGCCGCCTGCATCATTGATTTCCTTCTGAATCATCTCCACCGTGTTTTTCTGGGGCTCGCCCAGCCAGGAGGCACTGCCGGTTATGGCAAACGCACAGCCCACACGGTATTCCTTTGATTCCGCATAAAGGAATGAGGCGCAGAACAAAAGGACAGCCGCCGCCAGCACACTTGTGAACACAAATCTTTTCTTCACCTTTCTTTTTCTCCTTTCCTTAAATCAATGGGTTTGCAAACAGAGGAACACAAAAATTGTAGACATTTTTCACAAAAAGCGCAATCATTAATTTCTGTCTTTCCGGAAAAACCGGGTTTCGGGGTATGTCCCGGCATCTCAGCCTCGCAAAGTGCAGAATATTTCTTTTTCAGATACGGACAATTTCTTGACCATTGAGCTGTAATTTTGTAACCTCTTTGCGTTGCCAGGCATCGTCTTTGCCAATATCCGAAAAGGCAGTTTTGGGCTGTTTTTCAATCCCCAGAAAGGAAATGCAGATGAAACCTCCGGAAACCATTTTGAAAATTATGGAATCAAAACAATGTCCCCTGTACAGTCCGGGGGATGTCTTCACCCTGTCAGCCGCGTCCCTGATGTTTCCTCCGGGAAAACCCTCCTGCATTATTCTGGTCGGAGATATCAGCGAAGCCGCAAAACTGTCCAAACGAACCGGGGGAAATCCTCTTTGTCATTTCACCTGCAGCGGGCCGCAAAAAGGCTGTCCCGGTCTTGTGCGTCTGGAGGGAAGAGAAGGGACTGCTTTTCCGGAATCCCTTGAAATTCAGGAAAAATATGAAAAAATCCGATCCATTATCAAAGCCCTTGCCCAGTATCCCATGTTCAGGGGGCTCAGCGAGAACCAACTGGGCGAACTGGGAACTTTTCTGAAATTCCGCCAGGCTGCCAAAGGAGAAACCATTATCCGCAAAGGAGATCCGGGACTGAATCTGTACATCATCCTTTCCGGAAAAGTGGATGTGACCGGAGAAGGAGGCGTCCATATCGCGTATCTGGGAAAAGGCGAGGTTTTCGGAGAAATGAGTCTGATCAGCGGCGAAGCGGTTGCTGCGACGGTCCGGGCCATGGAACCCGCAAAGATACTGTATATCAGGGGGAAGGATTTTCTTCGGATTCTGGAGCATTATCCTTCGGTGCAGAGGTATCTGGCCCAAATGCTGGCCAGACGGCTTTCCCAAAGCAATATGGCCATGTCCGAGGAACTGGCCTCAGGCATGGCAGGCCGTCTGTCTGACATAAACCCCTCGGAACTCTTTCAGACCCTCAATGCCAACGGGAAAACCGGTGCAGTGGAATTCACCCTTTCCGGTGGAAAGGCACGGGTGGGTTTTCGGGATGGCGAACTGATCCGCGCGGTTTACGGCCCGCTCACAGGCACAGATGCCTTTTTTGAGATTCTCCGTCAGAATTCCGGGCAGTTCCGATTCACCTCCGAACTGAGTCCGGAAGAAAAGGAATCCTCCCCGCTGGGGGATTTCATGTGGCTGCTCATGGAAGGTATCAGAAAAATTGATGAAGAGGAACTCGGATAAGCGGTATGTCATCCGAAATCAGGGATGGGGATATGGAATTTCCGGACGCGATTATAAAAATTATTGAAAATGCACACTGCCCTCTCTACAGTCTGGGCGATGAGTTCAGCCTTTCCGGCAACGCGCTCATGGTCCCGCCGGACAAACCGGTCTGCCTGATTCTGGTAAAAGACATTTCAGAAATTCTGGGGAAAAAGGACAGTGAGACACCCAGACAGACCTTTTACTGCCGCGGATGCACCGGGAAAATCCGTCTGGGATACAAAAAGGATTTGTCCGCGGGAATGCCTCCGATGAAAAAATCAGAGGAGGAACGCAATGCCATTGCGGATTTGCTGAGCGGATTCTCCCTGTTTCAGGATTTGACCAGAGAAAATATCAAAGAAATCATCTCCTTTCTGAAACTGAAAAAATATGCAGAGGGAGAAACCGTCATCCGCAAGGGGGAACCGGGCAGAAACCTGTACATCCTTGTTTCCGGAAGGGTTGAAATACTGGAGGACGCGGATGTCAGCATCGCGTTTCTGGGTTCCGGCGAAATCTTCGGAGAGATGAGCCTGCTCAGCGGAGACCCGGTGGGCGCGACCGTGAAAGTGGTGGAATCAGCCAAAGTGCTGTACATCAGCAGCAGAGATTTCCGCCAGGTGCTCAACCGTTTCCCCACCCTGCAGATGTATTTTGCCAAGATGCTGGCCCGGCGCCTGACCAATATCAATGTGGCCAGAGCCCAGGAATTTTCATCCGGCATGGTGGGAAAACTGAGTGAAATGCAGCCGTCCGAGCTGTTTCAGACCCTCAACAGTCATCAGAAAACCGGCATCCTGATTCTTGATCTGAGCCGGGGAACAGCCCGCATTTCCTTCCGGGACGGAGAGCTGGTGCGGGCTCATTACATGGAAAATGAGGGGGCCAAGGCATTCTTCGCTGTCATGGGGGAGAAAAGCGGCAGGTTCAAATTCATGCCCGGGCTGCCGGAAGAGGACATGAAAGCCGAACCTCTGGGAGATTTCATGTGGCTGCTTATGGAGGGCGTGCGCAAGGTGGATGAGGCATAAAAACAGATGGATAAGGAACTGGAAAAATTTCTTGGCAAAGAATCCCGTGATCTGATGAATTTCATCTATGACGGGGTGTATGTGGTGGACATCGGACGGAAAATTGTGTTCTGGAACAAAGGAGCGGAAAGAATCACCGGTTACTCTGCCGATGAAGTTATGGGAAAATACTGCAAAGACAATATTCTCAATCATCTGGATGAAAACGGAACCCTGGTTTGCAAAAAAGACTGTCCTTTGCTCAGAGCTATTAATGAAGACAGGGCCATGGAACTCAAATTGTATCCTCTGCACAAATCCGGCCGCAGAATTCCGGTTTCCACGCATATAGGGCCGATAAAAAGCGAAGACGGACGCATCATCGGGGCCATAGAGGTGTTCCGGGATATATCAGCCGATGAAAACCTGCGGATTATGGATGAGAAATTCAAAAAACTCATCCGTCAGTATGTTTCCGAAACCACGTTTCAGTCTGTTCAGAAAGCAGTGGCCGAGGATGCGGACACAGTCGCAAGTCTGAAGGACCTGACCGTGCTGTTCATGGATCTGGTGGGATTCACATCCATTTCCGAAGCACTTCTGCCTGAAAATACCGTATATATTCTCAATACGTATTTCAATGTTTCCTCCCACATCATCCGGCAGCACAGCGGAGACATTGACAAATACATCGGAGACTGTGTCATGGCCATTTTTATTGACGCGAATGATGCTGTGGCAGCAGCAGGGGAGATTCTGAACAAAGGACTGCCCGGAGCCAATGCCGTGCTGAAAAAAAAGGGTTTTCCCCAAATCCGGGTGCGCATCGGCATCAACAGCGGCCAACTGGTTCACGGCGACATCGGTTCAAAGGAACGCAGGGATATGACGGTTATCGGGGATGTGGTCAATACAGCATCCCGCGTGGAAAGCGTATGTGATCCGGGAAGTTTCCTGATTACGGAAAGCACCTGGTCACGCCTGAAAAATCCCCAAGACTTTGTTTTTGCCAAAGAATTGCTGCTCAAAGGCAAGACGGTTCAGACCAGGCTGTACCGGCTCAGGCAGACTGCTGGCAGCCACGCTGATTCTGTCCAACCGGTTGATTGACAAAGAACGCCTGAAATCCTTATGGGAGGACATTAAAATGCTGGATATCCTTGAAATTGCCAAAGAAGAAGGATTGAAAGAGGGTCTGAAAGAGGGACTGGAGAAAGGTCTGAAACAGGGCAGGGCAATGGAAAGACTGGAAACCACACGGGAGATGCTTGTGGAAACCCTGACCGGACGATTCAATATCATATCCTCCGCTGTTTCTGAACAGATCAGGGCCTTGCAGAATCCGGATGTTCTCAAAGCCCTGTTTCATCATGCCATCAGATGCCGAAATCTGCAGGAATTTGAATCTGTGCTGAAGCAGGCAGCATGAACACGGGGATATTTCTCCGGAACCGTTCGTCTGCGTTTGTTCAGGAATAACAAAATTGAATGTGCTGTCAATATTGACAAGGGGTTCATGCACAATGAACATTTTTACTTAAAAAATACTGGAACATTGGATAGCTGTATATCCCATGCTCCTTCCTGCCGAAAGGCAATACCGGCATGTTGCCCAATATTTTGAAGACCCTGAACTGAATCTGAAAGAACGCTTCAAGCCCCTGTATTACGCCCTGCTGCACTTCACCAACAGCAAAGACTTTCACAAAATGCCGCCGGAGCTTGCCGAGCCTGTGAAAGACATCATTGAAA
>JAWKPW010000059.1:0-36410 GCA_041390465.1 Desulfobacterales bacterium
CACGAAAACCTCTTTTTTTCCTGCTTACAAGTATCTTTTCAATGGCGAATTGGTAATACACCCAGTCCTGCCAGTCCCACATGGTTTGCAGGGCTTCGGGAATCTGAACCGCAATATGGGAACCTTCTGCCAGACGTGCCTGTGTGGGAATGGCGGAGAAATCCAGTCCCATGCAGAAATTCTGAACCGGTGCATTTTTATTTCGTTCCGCAATGCTTCGGGTCAGACCGAGTGCCATTTCCGAAAGGGGCGCAATCGCAGGCTGTGCGGTTTTTGCCAGTTTGAGACCGGTCTTGAACACATCAGAATCCAGAAATTTCAGCAAAGCCTCATCGGATTCATTTTTCACATTGACCGTATAGCATTTGAACATCCCCCCTCGTTTCCCGCATTCAGACCCAGAAAAACCGGATGCCCCAGAATCACGGCCCGTTCGCCTTCTTTGGCCCGGCAGGTGGCGTTGAAATGCAGGTGCTCCACATTTTTTCCTGTAACCTGATTCTGCGCGCAGAAATCAAACAGAACATGATGAAAATGCCGGTTCCCGGATATGCAGCCATCCGAAGGCAGTCCAGCGTGATTTTGATGCAGGAATTTTTCAGGTCTTCCTGCGGTTTAATGTTTCCGGCATGGAAGATGGGGAGCATCTTCGTTCCCGGTTCTGCTGGCGCGATATGACCGAACGCGTGGGCCGTGTGCTGCCAGGGTTTGTCCTGAAAAGGCCACCACCATTTTTTCCCGAAAGTCGGTGGCCCTTTATGTTCCTGTGTAATACCAATTCTCCATTGAATTTTCCAATACTCACTCGTTCCCACGCTCTGCGTGGGAATGCTTTCGGGACGCTCTGCGTCCCTTATCCAAATTTTATTGTATAAAATCAATGGCGATTCGGTATAAGGAGTCTTTCGGCCAAATCCGGATCATCCAGTTCCCGGAGTTTCTGCGCAGCCTGTTCCGGGGGAAGTGCCCCCAATACGGGAATATCGTCAAACCAGTTTGATGGGGTTATAAAAATTCTCCTGATTTATCCTGTTATTCCAAATTCTTTTTTAAAAATTTTACATCTTCCAAGTCTTTGCTTCTTCCTGCTGCCATTTTGTTATGTATCAGATCATCAATCGATAAAATCGGCAGACAGATATCTTTAAATGTATGGTGTTCTGCACGGGAAAATGCTTCATCAAAATCAATATTTCCTGAAATTGTCGTAATGATATCAATGCGACACGGAGCAACACCGATTTGAAAAACAGTATCCGGTTTTTCAAAATCTGCCGGTGACACGCCTTGCATGGGCGCACCAAATTTTGCCAATGCCCGAAAAACCCTCATGGCATTCTTTTTTGCAGGATTCACCCAAATGTCAAAATCTGCCGTACTTCTTGGAAAACCGTGAGCTGCCATTGCATACGCACCGACAATCAGAAATTCAGCCCCTTCCTCTTGTAAGTACTGCAACATCTCTTTGTAATCTTGATTCAGCATTGATCTTTCCTTTTGTGGCAACACTCCACAGGGCAACGGTCATATCCCAGACCATTGATATCCGTTCCTGCATGGTTCCGGGGACAAAACCATCATCATCGTCTTTCTGCATATTGATTTTTCGGATCACATTTCGGTTTAATTTCATTGTCAGTCTTCCTTTTCATGAATTATACCAATTCCCCATTGAAAAGATACTTATAAACAGGGAAAAAGAAGTTTTTATGTGTTAAAAAAACCGGATTTTTCTGAAAAATCCAGTTTTTCTGAAAAACTTTATGCTTGAAACACTTATGTTTCAGATCAATGGAGAATTGGTATTATACCGATTCCCCATTGACTGATCAATGACTTTCAGATAATATTATTGTTCGTGCGGTGAATGCAGTGAACCCCAACACTTTGATTTGTTGAGTTGCTTCTCACCCAACTGGCAGAACCCCAAATTATTATCTTAAACACTATACTTATATTGAACAAATCAATGGCGATTCGGTATTACCTGTAAATTTATCATCAGGTTGGATTAGGCGGAAGGCCGTAACCTACGCTTCGCCAACCCGGTCTGCCTCCTGAGAATCCCGGTTCAGACAATCACCTGTCTGAACCATGATTGAAGGATTAAGGGAGTTCCATGATGAATTTTTGTCTGCATTACAGCACCGGAAAAATCCTGTTAATCCTTTCATCATGTGAATCAAGGTTCAGACAACGCGGGTTCCTTTTAACTTCCATCCGCATTCCTTTCGATTTCATCGAACATCTGATCAATCGTTTTTGCGGATTTTATGCTGCCGGTTCTGTAATCCCCAGATGCCTGTTTTTCGGCCGTCTGCCAGTCTTTCTGATAATAACGGCTTTCATCGTCATTATATCTGTCTGTAAAAACAATAATGACATTCATGTTTTCACGGAACGGAACTTCTTCGGTCGGGATAATTATGCCGTCCTGAAAGATTCCTTTTATTGCTGCCTGGGGCATATCATCAGTCCTGTGGCAAAAAAATACTCTGTGGATTTATCGCAGGTCGGATTACCCTCCAATATGCAAAAATCCGGGTTATACCAATTCGCCATTGATCTGAAACATAAATTTTTCAGAAAAACCGGATTTTTCCGAAAAATCCGGTTTTTTGAACACACGGAAACCTCTTTTTTTCCTGCTTATAAATATCTTTTCAATGGGGAATTGGTATTACTCCTTTCATCATGTGAATCATGGTTTCCCACTCGTTTCCACGCAGAGCCTCAATGCCGTTAAGTCAAGAAAAAAGAGGAGTGCCAAACTGAAAGTTTGGCAGAACAATCTTCAGCAATTTCAGTATCCCAAACTTTCAGTCCGGGACTCCGGATGAAGCATTTTCCGCTTAACTTAACGGCATTGAGGCTTTGCGCGGGAACGGGAGGGGAATTGTCCTATCCTGCCCGCATTATCAGCAAGGTTCTTTCCGCGCCTGATACCGGAAGGCTGTATTTTTCCACATCCACAGGCAGTTGTTCTCTTACAGGAGCGATTTCCTCTTCAGAAATTTTTCCCTTCATTGCAATCATCCTGCCGCCGGGTTTGAGAAAAGGCAAAGCCAGTTTTGCAAAATCCCCCAACGCCGACAAAGCCCGGCAGATGACCACATCAAAGGCATGGGCATAGGCAGGCTGTCTGCAGAGATCCTGCGCACGGGCATGAAGGGCCTCCGTGTCTCTGAGGGAAAGGCTGCCAATGGCATATTGCAGGAAACTGACTTTTTTGCGCACCGAATCCAGCATGGTCAAAGACAGGGAGGGATCAAGGATTTTCAAAGGGATTCCGGGAAAACCTCCGCCGGAACCGATGTCCAGCATTTTTGATCCGGCAGGAACAAAACGCGCGGGAATCAGGGAGTCAATGTAATGCTTGAGGGCCATGTCTTCGGGTTTTGTAATGGCTGTGAGATTCATTTTTGTGTTCCATGCCAGCAAATCCGCTGCATGACGGGCCAGCAGTGCACACTGCCGGGGACTGATTCCAATCCCAAAATCGCCGCAGCCCTTTATGATAAGATTGTCCCACTCTTGGCTTCCGATATTCAAAAGAACACACCCCATGCCCCTGCTCTCAGAGGCTGCAAATTCATCATTCACGCCTATATCTGCGGTTCCCTGGCTTTGGTTTCAGGTTTGTCCGGATCATCAAAATTCATATACAGCATCAGTTCACTGCCGCTGTAAACAACCCTGGCATTGGGGTAGCGTTTTTTGAAAACCCGGATCATGCCTGCATTTTCCCGCAGGGTTGTTGCATAGAATCCTTTGTAATCATTCTGCTGTGCAATAAATTCCAACTGCTCCAGCAGGTAGGATGCAATGCCCTGCCCCTGAAAATCCTCCCGTACCACAAAAGCCACTTCAGCCCGCTCCTCCTCACCTTCAGCATAGGAACCGATGGCAATGATTTCCTGATGCCGTTTGCGCTGCACCAGGCCAATCAGAGACATGTTCCGGGTATAGTCCACACTTGCATACTGACGCTGCAGCACTTCATGGGAAAAAATCTTCATTTTGTAAAAGAAACGGAAATAAATGGTTTTTTCCTGCAGGGAATAGAAAAAATTCCTGTATGCGAATTCGTCAGAGGGAAAAATGGGACGGAACAGCACGGTTTTTCCGTTTTTCAGTTCCTTGATGCTTTTATACCCTTCCAGGAAAATCAGATCCTCAGTGGATGGGGGAAGCTGATCTCCAAAAATATAGCCGCGCTGCTTGGCAGATTCAATGAGTTCCTCCCGAAATTTGGGATGCGCGATCTGGGTCAGTTCCATCACCCTCTGGTAAATGCTTTTTCCCTGCAGTTCCGCAATGCCGTATTCTGTGATGACAATGTCCACGTCCGCACGGGTGGTGGCCACACCTGCTCCTGCACTCAGGCTGGGCACAATGCGGGAAACTTTGCCATTCTGGGCAGTGGAGGGCAGAGCCACAATGGAAAAACCGCCTTTGGACATGGCACTTCCCCGCAGAAAATCCACCTGATCCCCGATGCCGCTGTAAAAGAGATTGCCCATGGAATCCGAGCAGACCTGTCCGGTGAGATCCACTTCCAGCGCGGAACTGATGGAAATGAAATTGTCATTTCTCGCGATCACTGTGGGATCATTGACATAATCTGAGGATCGGAAATAGAACATGGGGTTGTTGTGAACATAGTCATACAGTTCCTGGTTTCCCATGCACAGGGAAGCGACCACCCTGCCGGGAATCAGGGTTTTCTTCTTGTTGGTGATAACCTTTTTCAGCAGCAGGGGCAGGAGTCCGTTGGTGATGACCTGCGTGTGAATGCCCAAATCCTTTTTTTTGTCCAGATACTGCATAATCACATTGGGAAGATAGCCAAATCCCACCTGAATGGTGGATCCATCCTCCACCACCTGTGAGACATACATGCCGATGCGCTGCGTGATTTCATCTTCCTTCCACAGCGCGGGCGATTCCACAATGGGTTCCTCGTGCATGACAAAATAATCTATTTCATCCACATGAACAAAACTGTCGCCCCAGGTTTTGGGCATGCGGGGATTGACCTGCGCGATGACCAGTTTTGCACTGTCCATGCCCGCACGGGTGATGTCAACCGACACACCCAGACTGCAATAGCCGAATTTGTCCGGAGGACTGACCTGAATCAGAGCCGCATCCAGTCCAATGCGGCGGCTGTAAAAAAGCGTGGGGATCTGGGAAAGATAGGTGGGAATATAATCTGTTTTCCCTTCCGATGCGGCCTTGCGCATGGCCCGGCTGATAAAAAAGAGTTTGAGGGAAAAACGCATTTGAAAGGATTCATCCTCGACATACTTGGCCAAAGTGGAGGAAAGCATCTGGTATATCAGAATATCCTGCATATTCATATCTGCCACCATGCTATGGATCAGATGCTGAGGCTCTCCGCAGCCTGTGCCGATAAAAACACGGCTTCCCCGTTTGATTTTGGAAATGGCCGTTTCCGCGCTTACGACCTTGTCCGGACAGTATTCATTCAGATTCATTCTTGTTTCTCCTGATTGTTTCCAGAATGGAAGCATTGTTGTATCGGACTGTTTCAGTCCGGAAATCTTTTATCTTTACCTTCTTTGTCTGAAAAAGTCCATAGTGTTTTTTTCCTGCGGGCGGCTCCCCTGCATCATACTGATTCACCATTGAAAACATACAGACTTTCAGATAATATTATACCAATTCTCCATTGATCTGAAACATAAGTTTTTCAGAAAAACCGGATTTTTCCGAAAAATTCGGTTTTTTGAACACACGAAAACCTCTTTTTTTCCTGCTTGCAAGTATCTTTTCAATGGGGAATGGTATTATTGTGCAGGCCGGGGTGAATGCAGTGAACCACAATAATTTGAATTTGTTGGGGTTCGTTCCTCACCCCAACCTACGCAGAACCCCAAATTATTATCTTAAACACTATACTTATATTGAACAAATCAATGGCGAATCGGTATCAGACCTGCACGCGGATAAAGCTGAAAAAAGCAAAGCAGTTGCCGGGGAGTTTTCCGTTTTCTGCAACAGGCAGACACAGGGCGGGTTTCAAACCCGTGCCGCAGAAAATCATCAGGCGATTTGATCCTCTGCCCAAAATTCAACGGATTGATATTATAGCTTTTAAGATAATTATTCTGGAGTAGGTTGGGTTGAACGAAGTGAAACCCAACATTCTGAGTTTGCTGTTGGGGATACCTATATTTTAAAATCTGAATATGTTCTGGTTGAACGAAGTGAAACCCAACATTCTGAGTTTGTTGTTGGGGATACCTATATTTTAAAATCTGAATATGTTCTGGTTGAACGAAGTGAAACCCAACATTCTGAGTTTGTTGTTGGGGATACCTATATTTTAAAATCTGAATATGTTCTGGTTGAACGAAGTGAAACCCAACATTCTGAGTTTGCTGTTGGGGATACCTATATTTTAAAATCTGAATATGTTCTGGTTGAACGAAGTGAAACCCAACATTCTGAGTTTGCTGTTGGGGATACCTATATTTTAAAATCTGAATATGTTCTGGTTGAACGAAGTGAACCCCAACATTCTGAGTTTGTTGGGTTTCGTTCCTCAACCCAACCCAGCCCAAATTTATTTTCTTAAAAGCTGCAGACTCTGTTTTTTAAATTCGGATTCCGGATTTCCGGAGTGCAAAAACAGGCGGAGCGTTTTTTGCAGTTTTGCGAAAAACCGGCCGCCGGCCTTCATTTTCGCACTCCTTTTTTCCGGGAAATGAACCGGTTGATATTTTTTAAAACAGCTTCTAAGAGCAAGAGGAGAGAACAAGGCAAAAGAGGGGGGGAATCATCTGGCAAAGCATTCAGAAAGAAAACCTGTCATTTCTTTCCGGAACCATTCCGGGCTGCTCAGATAAGGGGCATGGGTTCCGCCCGGAAGCACGGTTTTGCGGCCTTTGGGAACAGATTCTGCCAGAATGTCCGCATGTGCAATGGGAACCACCTCATCCTGTTCCCCCCACATGGCCAGAACCGGGGCATGAATTTTATATAATTCTTTCCTGTAAGTACGGATTCCTCTGGGTGCAATCCCCGCAAATCCTTTGATCCGGTCCGGATGTTTCAGCAGAAAGGGAAAAGCATACCAGCCGCTGAAAGAAGGGGCCGCAAGTACCAGAGGAGGAAGAGCGAGCCGGTCAAAAAGGGGTTCCAGCAGGAATTCGGGTGCAAGCGTGCCGGCCGGTGACAGGCCGAATCCGGGCAGATCAATGCAGATGACCCTGTATCCGGCATTGCTGAGAGCATCGGGAATGCCGATCTGCTGCCATGTGGCTGCGGAAAAACTCTTTCCGTGCAGAAATACAACTGTGTGCGCACTGTTTCCGCTTGTCAGAAAATGAATTTTTTCTCCCTGCACATGAATATGGACTGATTCGGTTTTCATCCGTATCTCCTTTTGCATTTTTTTCATGACCGGGCATCCAAAACCCTGCGGATGGTGCTGGCAAGTTCGCTTTTGCGCAGCGGTTTTGCAAGATATTCCTTTATGCCGGGTATGTTTGCCATTTCTGCATCCGCGTGTTCATTGAATCCGGAACACATGACAATGGGAATATCGGAGCGGATGGCCAGGACCTCTTTGGCAAGCGCGAGACCGGTCATTTTCGGCATGGTATAATCCGTGACAAGCAGATCAAAGCGATCCGGATGGGCTTTGAAAAGTTCCAGTGCCTCCATGCTGCTGATTTGTGCGGTAACCTGATATCCCAGCCGCTTCAGCATCTGCTGCAGCATGCTGAGAATCTGCGGTTCATCATCCACAAGCAGAATATGCTCGTTTCCCCGGTCTGAAGGCTCCCCTTTCCACACTTCCTGTGCCGCAGATTCTCTTGGTTTGGACAGGGGCAGATAAATCTTGAACTCGCTTCCTCTTCCCGGTTCGCTGCATACCCGGATTCCGCCGCCGCAGCTTTTGACAATGCCGTGCACCACTGCAAGACCGAGTCCTGTGCCCTTTCCCTGTTTTTTGGTGGTAAAATAGGGATCAAACATATGCTCAATGACGGTTTTGTCCATGCCGATGCCGGTATCCCCCACTGTCAGGCAGATATAATCACCGGGAGCCATATCCGGTTCGTGAAGTTCTTCTGCTTCGAGAAGCACCTCATCCAGACGGACAGTCAGTGTTCCCCCTGTTTCCTCCATCGCGTGAAAGGCATTGGTAATCAGATTCATTGTCATCTGGTGAATCTGTGTGGGATCTGCCATTACCAGACCGCAGTCTTTGACGCTCTGATGAATCTCAATGGTTGCAGGCAGCGAGGCGCGAATCAGCTTGAGCACCTCTTTGACAATGAGATGCATCTGCAGGGGTTCCATTTTCTGTTCAGTCTGACGGCAGAACGTCAGAATCTGCCTGACCAGTTGCGCTGCGCGGTGAACCCCCTGCAAAACCTGACTGATATTTTCCTGCAGTCTGCTGTTTTCCGGATCGTCCTCCCGGATCATTTCCGAATATCCCATGATGGGAAAAAGAATATTGTTGAAATCGTGGGCAATTCCTCCGGCAAGAGTTCCCAGGGCCTCCATTCTCTGGGTTTTCTGAAGCTGCTGTTTCAGGCTTTCTTTTTCCCGCTCATACGCACAGCGCTGAATTGCGAGGGCATACAGATCAGAGAGGCGTTTTACCGCATTCAGATCCTCATCCGTATAATTTTTCCGAGGATTGGCCAGCGCGAGCTGTCCGGTCAGATTTCCCTCCAGAAAGACAGGAACAGACAAGAATCTCTCAATCAGAATATGTCCCTGAGGAACCTCTGTTGAACCTGGATGCTGTTTGGGATCATTGGTATAAAATGCCTCTCCGGTATTCAGGGCATATCCCCAGAGCCCGCTGTATGTGCCATCCTCTCCGATGGGAAAAACAGGGAGCCTTTTTTCCACGCTGCACCGGGACGGCATGATGACGGACACGGCAAGATCCTTTGTTTCGGAATTGATTTCAGCGACATAGCCCCAGGAACTGCCGGTCAGTTCCTGGGCCGTATTCAGAATCAGTCCCGCGATTTCCGCAATGTCATATTCCGCGGCCAGCAGTCTGGCGGATATGTCGGCCAGATGCGCATTCACAATGTTTTCCCGCGTCAGTTCGGCAGTTCGCTCCAGAACCAGTTTTTCAAGCTGACTGCTGTGCTTTTTCAGTTCCTCTTCCGCGCGGGATCGCGCAGCGATTTCCGCCTGCAGCCGGGCATTCTGTTCTTCCAACTGTTTTTGAAAATTCCGCAGCTTCAGATGTATCTCAATGCGCGCCGTCACTTCCTCCCACTGAAAGGGTTTGGTGACAAAATCCACACCTCCGGCAGCAAATCCTTTCACCTTGCTTCTTGCTTCCCCCAGCGCACTCAGAAAAATAACGGGTATGTGTGAGGTTTTTTCTCCGGCTTTGAGCTGTGTGCACACTTCATAACCGTCCATTCCGGGCATCAGAATATCCAGCAGGATCAAATCCGGCGGGGCATTTTCGGCAATCATCAGGGCTGTGGGGCCATCGGGAGCACCGGTGACGGAATAACCGTTTTGGGTCAGAATGTCACTGAGCAGTTGAAGATTCTCAATGGTGTCATCCACAATCAGAATCTTTGCTTTCAGGGCGGTATGTTCAGGTGTCTCCATTTCCCTTCTCCTTTGCCGGAATCAGATCGGCAATTTTTTTGAACTGCCATGCCTGCACCAGATGGATTAAATACTCAGCAACAGCAGGATGATCAGTTCGAATCTGCTGTGCCAGTTCCAGCAGATATGCTGCATCACCTGTCATTGCCGCATGACGCATTTCCGCACGCCAATGGGAGGACAAGTCCTCCAGATCATGGGACTTGAGTTCTTTTCGGACAGATATTTTCTGAACAGGCATCTGCTCATATCTATACCGGATTCCCAGATAAAAAGCAATCTTTTCGAAAACCTCACTTTCCCTGAAGGGTTTGCGGATGAAATCACTGCAGCCTGCGGACAGCACGGCTTTCCGATCTTCCGCAAAGGCATAGGCCGTGACCGCGATAATCGGGATTTTTGCATCAGAAATTTCCGCTTCACGGCTCCGAATCCTTTTTGCGGCCTCATATCCGTCCATCACCGGCATCCGCATATCCATCAGAATCAGATGGGGAGAGATGGTTTTCCATAATGCAACAGCCTCCTGTCCGTTTTCTGCCGTACATACTTCAAAACCGACTGCCTGCAGCAGACCGCTCAGCAGATTGCGGTTGTCCGCATTGTCCTCGGCAAGCAGAATGCGGCAAACCGGCTGTCCCGGTTCCAGTCCGATTACTCTGCGTTCCGGCTTTTTTTTCAGCATCCTGCCGTTTTCCGCTTTCTGGGCCCGGATATGAAAGCGGAAGATGCTGCCTTTTCCGGGCACACTTTCCGCACTGATGCTGCCGTCCATGAGTTCCACATATTTTTTGCTGATGGCCAGTCCCAGTCCGGTGCCTTCCCTGCTTTTCCGGCCGCTTTGGGTCTGTCCGAAGGGCTGAAACAGCAGGGGCATTTCCTCAGGGGCAATGCCGGAGCCCGTATCTTCCACTGAAACAGACAAACGGGAATCCTCTTCAGCATATTCAATCCGCACCGTCACATGCCCCTGTGAAGTGAACTTGATGGCATTGCCCATCAGATTCAGAACCACCTGCCGGAATTTCATTTCATCCGCGCGG
Organism: Desulfobacterales bacterium; assembly: GCA_041390465.1. Lineage (GTDB taxonomy): Bacteria > Desulfobacterota > Desulfobacteria > Desulfobacterales > Desulfococcaceae > JAABRU01. The sequence continues at coordinate 10,674 of JAWKPW010000059.1, forward strand.
ATAAAGCGGGGAACTTCCGGACCGAATTCAAACCGGAGTTCAATCCCTTTTTCCTGTGCCCGAAATGCATACATGCTTTCCAGCAGATCCAGCAGTTGAAGCAGGTTGAACTCCTCTTCCGCAAGTCGCAGGCTTCCGGTGTCAATTTTGGACATTTCCAGCACATCGTTGATGAGTTCCAGCAGATGCTCCCCGCTTTTGACAACAGTGTTCAGTTTTTCCTGATGAAAGGGCATCAGAGATTTGTCCCCGCTGCAGCGGGAAAACCCCATGATAATGTTCAGCGGCGTTCGCAGCTCATGGCTCATGCTGGACAGGAACCGGCTTTTGGCAATGTTGGCAGCTTCGGCTTTTTCTTTGGCAATATTCAGTTCGGCAGTGCGTTCTTTCACCAGTTCTTCCAGATGTTCCCGATATTGCAGCAACTCTTCCTCTGCTCTCTTGCGTTCGGTGATGTCTTGAACAAAGCCATACAGAAGATGCTGTCCGGTCAGCGGCTCCGGCCTCTGGCAAAAGGAAAGGATGGCGTCTATGACCTGCCCGTCCCTGCGCCGGTAGCGGTTTTCAAATATTTTCCAATCCCCCCCGGTACTTTCAACCTGTTTCACAAATACCGGACGTCTGTCCGGATCTTCATAGAGCGCAGCCGCAATCGAGCTTTGGTTGACAGTCTGAATCAATTCCTCCGGGGAGGCATAGCCCAGCATGGCGGGGATGGCGGGATTGACATAAACAAATTTGCCTTCCGGTGTGGACAGGAACATGCCAATGGGGATATTTTCAAAAATGCTGCGAAGCCTTTCCTCACTCTCTCTCAAATGCGCCTCAGCCTTTTTCTGCTCTGTGATGTCTCTGAATTCAACAACTCTTACCTTTTTTCCCTTATACGGAATATTCCGGGCTTCCAGTCTCAGGGGATATTCTGTGCCATCTTTTCGCAGTCCAAAGGCTTCATAGGGTTTTTCATAGCCTGCAAGAATATTGGCTCTCACTGCATCCCGGGATTTTTCCGCAATCAGCAGCAGACCGTCCATGCCGATGAGTTCCTCTTTTGTGTGGCCGCTTATTTCACAAAGTCCCTGATTGCATTCCAGAATAAGCCCTTTGTCATGAATCGTGATTCCGCCAAAGGATGCATTGTGCAGAGCCTTAAACCGTTCCTCGCTTTCCCGCAAAGCTTCCTCCGTCTGCTTGCGACTGGTGATATCCCTGCCTATGCCCAAAACCCCCATGAGTTTTCCGTCAGATTCATAAACAGGGGTTTTGATGGTTTCCAGAATCTCTTTGTGCCCATCCGCAAAGGTGATCATTTCCTCATTCATGGTGGGTTTTCCCGCGAGAGCAGCGGCTTTGTCATGGTGCCGGAAAAAGTCAGCCAGGTCTTTTTCCATGAAATCGTAATCTGTTTTTCCGACAATTTCTTCTTCCCTTGCGCCAAAAAATGCCTCAAAGCGCGGATTGCACTGCAGATAAATCCCTTCCGGATCCTTGAGCCAGATCAGATCGGGAATGGTGTCAATCAGTGCCCGCAGACGCGCTTCGCTTTTTCTGAGTTCCTCTTCCGCGCGTCTGCGGAACGTGATGTCCCGATTGACAGCAATGGCTCCCTCAATGCTGCTGTCCGGCCCCAGAATCGGAATGGCCCAGTTGAGGATAATCCTGCGGGAACCGTCAAAACATTCAATTTCGATTTCCTCTTCAAAAGAAGATTCTCCTTTGGAAATGGCTCTGGAAACGCCCCATTCCCCCGGCTCTATTCTTTTTCCTGTTTTTGTCCACCAGGCCCTGTATTCATGAAACTCTTCCGGCCCCACATATCGGACGCCTTTCCAGATTTCCTTTGCTGCCGGATTGCCGTGTGTGATTTTTCCTGTTTTGTCCGTTATCCATACCCCCACCGGAATTGTTTCCAGAACTTTTTTCAGCAACTGTTCACTCGCGTACAGCGCCTCTTCTGCCCGCTTGCGTTCAGTGATGTCGGTTTCTATGCCGTCCCACAAAAGGCTGCCGTCCGAAAGTTGGCGGGGTGAAGCAGTGAAATTGCGCCAGCGCAGTTCCCCGGAAGGAAGCTGAATCATCACATCCACATTGAATGTTGCCATGTTTTCCGCGGCCCAGACTTCCTGTGCTGCCACAAAAGCCCGTTTTTCCGCAACCACCTGCTCATAAAGCAGCATGGGATTTTCTGTCACTTCTTCCACTGTCAGGCCGTGAAGCTGCTTCACCGAGGGACTTATATAAGTGAAGCGCTGATTCCTTCCGTCTTTCCCGCTGCTGAGCTGATAAATCATCCTGTCGGCAAGATTTGCACTCAGGAAACGCAACTGCTCTTCGCTTTCCCGCAGAGCCTGCTCCATCTGTTTGCGCGCAGTGATGTCCTGAATCACACCCACCACCAGAGGTTCACCATTCTCATTTTTTGTCAATTCGGCAATGGAGGTGATAATTCTGGATTCTGATGAATTTTTCGGATGAATTTCAAATTCCAGATTGTATTCCTTTCCCTGTTCTATGAGATCAAGCAATGCCTGATGAACCCTTTCCCTTTCCGGAATGCAGTTTTCAACCTCCTCTGTTGAAAAATCAGACTTTTCGGGATCAAATCCGTATATGCGCTTGGCTTCGTCAGATCCCCAGAAAGAGGCGGTTTTCAGATTGTATTCCCAGTTGCCCACATGTCCCATTTCCTGCGCTTTCCGATAGCGGTTTTCGCTGAGCCGCAGCAATTCTTCCGCCCGTTTGAGTTCGCTGATGTCTGTATGGGTTCCGCACATGCGGAGCGGACGTGCCTGAGAATCTCTTTTCACAACCCTGGCACAGTCAAGAATCCATTTGTACTGTCCGTCTTTGCAGCGCATCCGGTACTCAGTTTTATACATCCCGGTGCGTCCTTCCAGATGCTCCTGAATGGACTGCCAGGCCGAAGCCCGGTCATCCGGATGAATCAAATCTGTCCATTGCCGGACACTGTGTTCGATTTCCGGGAGGGTGTATCCCAGCATCCCCGCCCAATGCGTGTTGCGCTGCACTTCACCGGTCTCCAGATTCCAGTCCCAGTAGCCCAGTTGGCTGCCCTCCAGCACAAGCGACAGACGCTCCTCGCTCTCGCGCAGTGCCTCTTCAGCCTGTCTGTGCTCAGTGATATCAAGGGAAATTGACAGTACCGCGCAGGTTTTTTCAAATCCGAACGCAATGGGCTGAAGTGTGTTCAAAAACCATCTGCTGCCGCTGCTGAAAAAAATCTCTGTTTCCTGCTGAAGAGGCTGCCCCTCTGCAATAACTTTTTTGTAAGTTTCTGTCAGTTTATCGGCCTGCTCCTTTGGTAAAAACTCCCGGATGTTTTTCCCAATGATTCCTTCAGGCAGTCCCCCTGACAGGTTCCGGGCTGTTTTTTCATTTGCAAAAAGCAAATTGCCGTTGCTGTCAAGCACAGACAGGGTTTCATGTATTGTGTTGACGACTGTGCGATAGTTTCTTTCACTTTCGCCAAGTGCCTCTTCCGCCTGTCTGCGCTCGGTCACGTCCTCATGGCTGCCGATCATCCTGATGGCCTCGCCCTTTTCATCTCGTTCCACCACTTTGGCACGGGTGTGAATCCAGCGATAATCGCCGCTTTTCGTTCGGAGACGAAATTCATTCTGATACAAATCCGGCTTGGTCTTCAGATAAGCGGCAGCAGCAGACAGGGCTTTTTCCCGGTCATCCGGATGCACCAGTTCTTTCCAGTTTTCAAACGTGGCGGGAAAGGCAAAGGGTTCATACCCCAGCATGGTATAATATCTGGGATTGAAGAAAAGTTCATTGGTCCGGAAATTCCATTCCCATATGCCGTCTGTGGTGGCATCAAGTGTAATCTGCAGTTCCCTCTGACTGGCGCGCAGTGCCTCTTCTGCCCGTTTGCGTTCGGTGATGTCAAAACTGAAAACCACAGCGGCTGCCACTTCTCCGCAGTCATCCAGAATCGGCGTAATGATGGATTCATTCCACATTCCCCCGCGTTTGTCCTCATAGCGCGCCTGTTTTTTTTCACGCAGAACCCTTTCAAAAAAGGCTTTCCGTCCTGCGGCAACTTCCGGAGGAAAAATGTCCCAGAGGCATTTGCCGACAAGTTCCGGTATGCTTGTGCAAAACCGCTTTGCCATTGTTTCATTCACGTCCAGAAATATGGCATTGCGATCAGTGAGAAAGACTGCGACATTGGGAATGTTCAGAAGTGCCCGCGCAGTCTGTTCGCTTTTGCGCAAAGCCTCTTCCGCCCGTCTTCTCGCGCCCCGGTTCACCATCAGCCAGCCCAGAGCAGCAGTGGTTGGCGGATAGATCAGCAAAACCGGAAGGGTAATGTGGGAAAGCACTTCTGCGCCAATCCCCCCGGGCAGCGTCAGCATCCAAAGCAGCATGACAATGTGAATGGCAATGCCGAGGAGATACAGTTCACGGAGAGAAATCGTGTCCGCGGAATTCCTGCGGAAATGCCGCCAAATCAGACCAATGGTGCCTGAGGTGACAATCGCGGCTGTTCCTGCCCATGCTGCGGTTCCGCCCATGTGCAGACGGAAAAGGCCGGTCATCAGTACGGCCACAACCGTGGGAACAGTTCCGAAAAAAAGCCCGGATATGCCCAAAAGCACAGAACGGGTGTCAAACACCACGCCCGGCATCAGTTTCCAGGGGTTGAGCATAATCGCTGTGCCGATGAGCCCAATAACAATGCCTGCAAAAAACTGCTGAACCGAGGGTTTTCCGCCCCTCAGCATCCCGCCTGACATATCGTACAGCAGCCCCATTGCCAGCAGAAGTGCCGCGTTGTTCATCAGTGCAACAATACCTGAAAAATTCATCTGCGACCAATCCTTTCTCCTGATCTGCATCCATGCCATTGACTAGTACATAACCAACTTATTTTTTATAGGATGAAACAGTGATTAAAAAACTGAATTTTTTGAAAAAATTCAGTTTTTGATCCTATAAAATTCAACGTGGTCATGTACTGGGTGTGCAAAACGGCAAATACAGTTCAGGTTTTCGGCTGAGACTCAAATCCATGGATCCTGTACAAACACACGAATTGAAAATCCCGACGGTTTAAAAACTGTCAATGCAAAACTGGCGCGATTCCAACAGGATTTGACAACTTTCAGAAAGTTGTCAAACCCTGCACAAATCCTGTATGAATATACAGCAGTCTGTTTTTGTTCATTCTGAAATTTTTAACTCTTACTTCCCATTATTACAGAAAAAAAATGAAAAAAACAAATCAGAATTCAGGAAGGGATGACATTTTCAGCCGGTTTGATCCACTGTCACACAGGGACTGTATGAAAATAACCTGTTCCAAACCACGAGGGTTTCCAAAACCTCAAGGGTTCAGGTCAAAAAAATTGTACAGGTTATTTTTGATAGTGGGTCAAACCGGTTGACAATGTCATCCCTTCCGGGATTCGGATTGTTTTTTTCAATATTTTTCTATAATAATATCAATCCTTGCGGATTTTTTCCATCCCGGTGTCAGACCCGAATCAGCGGTTGACCCACTATCTATTTTTACAAACCCTAACAACAAAACTGTCAGGAACTGAAAAAAGAGAATATGCAAAGCAGGAGAAATGGCAAGAAATCAAATCCGCTGATTTTTTTTTGAAACAAAAAGGAAAACAGACAGGGACATCGGGAATTTCATACATTTCCCGGCTGAAAAACATAAAGACATTCTGCAATCATTGAACGGGACAGGGCGATACGAAAAAGTGCTGCGCTGTCCGATTTGATTCTGCGAATGCAGGGAGAACGGGTTTTCGGCACTGAGTCAAAGCGGCTGCTCTGCCGCGAAGTCAGAAAATTTCACGAAGGTTCAATGCCCGGCTGGTTTTCAGATTTCATATTATATATCATTGCTCATAAGATTTAACGGTGCAGCCACGAATTGCACGAATGACACGGATTATGGTTTGTGCAGTTCGTGCAGATTCGTGTCATTCGTGGCTGATTTAAATTATAAGTCCGGAAGTTCCACCGAAATATTTTAAGTAACGGTATATATTCATACAGGATTTCATGCAAGATTTGACAACTTTCAGAAAGTTGTCAAATCTCACCGGAATCTGACTCTTACTTTGCATTGGCAGTCAATCCATCCGGATTGTTCCCTGCCCAGGTCAGAGGACAGATCAGCGCTGTCTGATTTTCATTCCGGAAAATTATACAGAATCCGCTGCTTCTGCTCCGTAAGAAATCCCTGCCCTGGCCGGGACAGGGTTTTTCCCCTTTTCCTCCAAAGCAAGGGCAGCAGGATTTTTTTCATAAAAAACCTGCGGTTCATAGGTCATCCCTTTTTCAGACGCCGGTCTTCCCGTTTCATGGCAAAGATCAAGGTACAGTCCGAAAATGGGCGCAATCCTGGGTTTTCCATCCGGTCCCTGTAAATGTCTTTCAGCAGGCTGCGGATTTTCTCTCATGGGGTGATCCCGCCAGTACCATTTCTCCATGGCCCCTTTACTGCGCCTGCGTAACCTGTTTCGGGGCTCACTTCAGGCAAAACGATTGCGGACACGGGGGGTCAGGATGATTTTTGTATTTCTGCCATCCGGTCAGCAGCACCCGGATCAGCCGGAAAAGACTGGGGCCGTTGACGGCAAAATCCCGCTCAAACGCATCCGCAAGGAATTTTTCCTCCTGCCCGTTTCGGATATGACTGTGCCGGTAATTGAAGCGGTACTGGCCATGCGCATCCGCAAGGGGAAATTGGGATTCCGGATACAGGGTTCCGTCTTTTTTGTGCTGTTCATACAAAGGGGTTCCCGGATTGGGCGTATACAGCATGAACTGGTGAAAAACCGAGTTGTGACGGACCGCATAATCAATGACTTCCTCCATATTTTCCGGCGTATGCTCTTCCATGCCGATAATGGAGGAGCCCAGCACCCGTATGCCATTGCTCTGCAGCTCCTTAACCAAATCCAGAGTATCCACGCCGGAAAGTTTGCGGTACTGGCTCGATTTTCCCTCCACCCCCATCCACACCCAGGCGATCCCCATTTCCACAAGCTGTTCCATTGTATAGGATTTCAGCACTCTCGCGGAACTGAACACATACAATGCCCAGCTTTTGCCCTTTTCCTTTATCAGTTCCAGCAGACGCAGCGCGCGTTTGCGGTGGTAAAGAAAATTTTCATCCAGGATGAAAAAGGATCGGACGTGCAGATTTTTTTCCAGACCGCACATGACAGAAAAAAGTTCATCCCCGGTTTCGTAAAAATTGATGAAATGCCCCTTGCCGCCGAACAGTGCGGAAGTGGAGCAGAAATTGCAGCCCATGGGACATCCCACCGAGGGAATCAGAATCGCAGCCGTATCACCGGGTTTTTCTGTCAGAGAATGTCCGATGATCCGAGTACCGTAAGCAGAACAGGTTTCCGTGTGACGTATGGGAGCATTTTCATCCTGACCCAGAAAAGAGCGGAACCAGCGGATGCCTTCGCCTTTGACAATGTGATCCGCATCAATTCTCCTGTCCAGTTCCGGCAGATTTGCAATATGCCCGCCTATCACAATGACCGCGCGGGGCTGATACTGACGCACCAGTTCGCACATTTTTTTCACTTTTTCCACATTGGGAATAATGGCGCTGATGCCCACAATGTCATAGATCTTTTCCTGCAGTTCTTCGGCAAAGCGCTCCAGACTGGGAAAATCCAGCAGGGTGCAGGGCGCACTGATATTGGCCTGTATCATCATCAGTCCAAAGGAGCGGTGGAACATTCGCAGGGAAAAAGGCCCCTGCATCCGCGTCACCTGATTCTGGTAGAGTTCCATGGGGTTGATTTTCCGGCTGCCAAATGCATCATCCTGCGCATAGGGGCCGAATACGCTGGACAACAAAATTTTTGCACGAATTCCCAGAGGATGTTTTGCCTGTGCTGTTTGCATCATTTTTTTCTCCCGGTTCAAATTTCAGATTTCAGAAAACAGAGACTTTTTCCATATCCCTGAAATATAGCGGAGAAAAAAGAAAGACAAGTTCAATCACAGGTTTTACACTGGTTTTACAAAATGCTCAGACGCGGGTTTGAATCTCTGACCAGCAAAAAAACCGGATTTTTCGAAAAAATCCGGTTTTTCTCCGCAGTTGAAATTACAAACTGATGTTATACCGATTCTCCTTTGAAACCATGCTTTTTTTAACCGCAAAGGACACAGAGACGGCACAAAGGAAAAAAGAGTGCAAAAAACCGGATTTTTCGAAAAAAATCCGGTTTTTCTCCGCAGTTGAAATTGGAAAATCAGACCTGACAACGCCACTGATCAGGAATGCGATCTGTCATCGGGAAAATCAAACCCCACTTTGTACTGGCCGTTTTCATCCTCCGCGAGTTTCAGTCGTGCGGAAAACGCGTTGCCTTTTTTGGACAGAAAACCGAAAAGCACATCTGTAATCCCGTCTTTGAGCAGTTGCGCTGCAACCTGGGGGGAAATTTCTTTTTGGGCCATGTTTTTCCAAATCACAAATTTGCACCCCCCGTCTGCATCCCGCCAGTTGGCACAGCCGTATCCTTTTGGTTTTTCCACAATCTCTCCCCCGCAGGACGGGCAGTGGCCCAGAAAGATTTTTTCTGAATTTGCTGTATTCACACCATTGCCGGAATCCGCGCCGGGCTGTGCGGGAGCGGGATTGTCCTCAAAGACAAATTTCACATCCCACCGCCCGTTTTCCTGCATCACTTTCAGAGAAGCGGAAAAGGGATTCCCTTTTTTGGAGATGAAATTGTCCAAAGGCCCGATTTTTTCTCCCTGCAGCAGTTTTTTTGCCATATCCGGCGTAATCAGTTTTTTCGCCATTTCCTTCCAAATGGTGAATTTGCATCCGCCATCTGCCTCACGCCAGTTCGCGCAGCCATAAGCCCGCTGGGTTTCCCGCACATTGCCCCCGCAGGCCGGGCATTGTCCAATCACATCCGAAGAGGGAGGACGGTTTTCCGGGGGAGTTTCCACAGTCTCCAGTTTCACCTGCCACGCGCCGTTTTCCTCCGCCAGCCTGAGTTTTGCAGAAAAAGGCCGATCATTTTCATCGGCAAATCCTGCAATGGGGCCTGCTTCTTTTTTGGTTATCAGTTCCGCAATCACTGAAGGGGGCAGAATTTTCCCGGAGATGATTTTCCAGACCACAAAACGGCATTCCCCGTCCTCTTTGCGCCAGTTGGAACAGCCAAACCCCCGTTTCCACTCTATGATTTTCCCGCCGCAGACCGGGCAGGTTCCCATGTCCTGTATTTTTGCCATCTGTTCTGTCATCTGATGAAATTCTCCCACTGTCTGTTGTATGAAATTCCGGATTCCCTCCAGAAAGGATTTGTCTGATTCCTGTCCCTGCGCAATGCGGTTGAGCTGCATTTCCCATCTCGCAGTTTCTTCCGGAGAGGTGAGAATTGCGGCGGTTTTGAGCGTGCGCAGGGTATTGACAAGGCGGCATCCCTTGTCCGTTGCAATGAGATGCCGTTTTTCCCGCTGAGCGTATTTGCGGCTGAGCAGGGTTTCAATAATCTGCGCGCGCGTGGCCTGGGTTCCCAGCCCGGTTTCTCCCCGGTAAATCTTTTTCAGTTCCTCTTCACTGACATATTTTCCCGGACTGCTCATATCTTTCAGCAGAAGAGCTTCGGTATATTCCGGCGGAGGCTGCGTCATTTTTTTCTCCATGCGGGAATCTGTCACCCGCGCGGGATCATCTTTGACAAGAGCCGGAAGCTCATCGGCTTCTTCGTCCTCATCCTCTTTTTTCGTCTTTTTGTCTGTATCCCCGTAAACAGACTTCCACCCCTGTTTGAGAATGATTTTGCCTTTGGTGCGGAAGCTTTCTTTCAGAACTTCTGTGATGATTTCGGTTTCCTCAAATTCGCAGTCCGGATAAAACGCGGCTGCAAAGCGTTTCAGCACCAAATCATAGAGTTTTTTTTCCTCATTTTTTGCATTTTGCGGCAGAGGAGCCAAGGGAATCAGCGCGTGGTGATCTGTGAGTTTTGCATCATTGAAAACCCGTTTGTTGGACACCTGAATCAGCTTTTCCTCAAGACCTGCAAATATGTTTGGATAGGATGAAGAGAGTTTTTTCGCAATCTGCTGCGTCATGGACACATTTTTTGTCCCCAGCACCTGGGAATCTGTACGCGGATAGGAAAGACATTTTCTTTCCTCATACAGGGCCTGCGCGGTTTCCAGGGTTTTTGCCGCAGTGAAACCGAAACGGGTGTTGGCCTCCCGCTGCAGTTCCGTGAGGGAAAACAGCAAAGGCGGAGCCTGCTTTTTCTTCTGCTTTGTCACTTTTTTCACAAACCCGGTCTGGCCTGTGATTTTTTCCTGTATTTCCTTTGCTTTTTCCTCTTTGTCAAAACGGTTTTCTTTTCCTTTGAACCATGTGCCGCGCCAACGGCCTTTGTCATTGGCAAAAAAAGCCCGGAGCATCCAATAGGGTTCGGGTTTGAAATTTTCCCTTTCTTTGCGCCGATCCGCGAGCAGGGCCAGCACTGCGGTCTGCACCCGCCCCACGGAAAACAGATCCTTCATTTTCACAGTCGCTGCACGGGAGCAGTTCATGCCCACCAGCCAGTCTGCAATCTGCCGTGCCTGCCCAGCCTGCCAAAGCCGGTCATAGCTGCCTGCATCTGCAAGGGAAGCCATGCCCTCTCTGACCACCTGCGGGGTCAAAGCCTGACTGGTCCAGAAACGCTGTATTTTTTTCCTGTCCCGAAAATCTGAATGCAGAAGAACCGTGCGGGCAATGACCTCTCCCTCGCGTCCCGCGTCGGTTGCCACCACCACCTTTTCCACATCCTTCTGTGAGAGCAGTTTTTTGATGATGTTCAACTGTCTCTGTGTTTTTTCAATGGGTTTGTAGGCAAATTCAGCAGGAAGAATGGGAAGGGATTCCAGATTCCACTTTTTCCATTTGGGATCATAATCCTCCGGCTCCAGCAGTTCCACCAGATGCCCCAAAGCCCAGGTGATGATGAAGCGATTATCCTCCAGATAGCCTTCTTTTTTCCCCTGAACCGCAAGGGCCTTGGCAAAATCCCTTGCCACCGAGGGTTTTTCTGTGAGTATCAAAGTTTTCACGATAGGCTTTTTCCTGTGCCGCGCTGCCTCAGTTGTTTCCGATTGCAAAGCAGCATTTTTCTCATTTTTCATCCCTGTGCAGACTGCCTGCAAGTCCGCGGAGGCGTTCCGGAATTTTCCATTTTTCCATAAGAAGGGCTGTCTCTTTCGGAACCAGTTCCTGCCAGGGAATGCCTTTGATCATCCGATCCCGGACCTCTGCCGCGCTGATGCCCTTTTGTTCCGGCGAAACCTCCCACAGCACATGGGTTCTCAATCCCAAATCCCGGAACCTGGCCAGTTTGCGTCTGCCCCACTCATCATAAATGGAAAGAAAAAACAGGGCCTCCATGGGAACATAATAGCGATAGCGCTCCGGCATATTGATGGGCAGGGGAACCACGGAAAATTCCTCGGGTTTCAGTCCCGCCCCGGCCAGCACGGCCTTTGTCATCACATAGCGCTCATAATAGGTCAGGGGATTTGCCAGCGGATCACTCCTTTCCGGATCACTTTCTTCCTCCAGGGTGAGAAAAGGATCCGGATTGGTAATGCCCACCACCAGATGACGGCACAGGGCCCTGCCTGCCATGAGATATTTCAGATGATCCAGGTGAAGAATCTGAAATCTGCCGTGAATGACACCAATATCCTCTGTCATTGTCTTTTCTCTTTTGCAATCCTGCCATCGTCCGGAATGAAAGAATGTCTTTTTTTCATTGCCTGTCTGCTTCAGGACTGTTTCAACTGCCGGAGTGCCTGTGCAAATTCATCCAAGGGCTCACACCGGAATATTTTTTGAACAAATCGATGCGATACGGATCTTCGGAAATGCGTCTCCGGGCGGCAATCAGTCGAAAAACAAATTATTTCGTACAATTCAAGCATAATACCAATTCCCCATTGAAAACATACAGACTTTCAGATAATATCATTGTGCAGGCCGGGGTGAATGCAGTGAACCCCAATATTTTGAATTTGTTGGGGTTCGTTCCTCACCCCAACCTACTACTACTACGCAGAACCCCCAAATTATTATCTTAAACACTATACTTATATTGAACAAATCAATGGCGATTCGGTATAACTGTCAGCGGTTTTGGGAGCCGAGCTGTGGGAATCTGTCCTGATTTTTGAAAAAATCAAAGTTGAAACAGTACAGAATGCAATCTTCAGTGCCTGCCAATCCGGTCAAACCGAATGCATACCCTGCTGACGCAGCAGCAATACAGAACATCCGCTCACCATCCACTTCTGCCATATTCCAAATCCTCGGCTTTCTGCAGGGCTCTGCGGGCCTCCTCCTCCTGTCCGTTTCTGCTGAGAACTGCCGCAATGATTTTCCAGTTCACGGTCTGCAGGGCAGTGTCATTGGCGGCAAGAAGATTTGATTTCCGGGCCAACTGCTCTGCCTGTGGGTAGTTTTCCTTTTTGAACTGAATCCGGGCCATGAGATTCCACATCTTTGCATTGTCCGGATCAATGCGCACCGCCCGTTCCGCAGTGGCAAAGGCCTGATCCAGCTCTCCCCTTTCCATCTGCTGTTCTGCCTGTGCAGCCAACGGGGAAACAGCCAGCAGGAGATGGGAATTGTCTTTTCCCAAGTCTTCCTCTCCGGCAGAGCCTATGCGGGGCGCGGACTGGATCTCAGAAGGATCTTCCATTCCGGTATCTTCCTGATCTTCATAAATTCCGGAAGCATCCTGCTGTGCCCTTTCTGTTTCCTCTCCGGGATACTGCGTTTCCCGGTCTGAGGAAGGCGGAATCGGCTTCCGGGCTGAAGGCGGAAGCCAAATGGGTCTGCCCTGTTCATCATAAATGGGTTTGGGGCCTTTTTCCGGTGCAGGCGCGGGCGGATAGGCACATCCGGCCAGCATCATGCCTGCTGCCATTGCCATAAGAAGAATTTTTGCGCATGTTTTCATCAGAATATATCCTTTAACAGATCAAAGATGGAAGGGGTGTCGCTTTTTGGTTCCTGCGGTTCAGCAGCTTTGATTCTGCCGGTTCTTCTGTCACAGAATTCCATTTCCCAGGGCTGGGAGCCTTCAATAAAGGGAATGGAGATGGCTCCGGGACAGGAAGCATCAGTCTGCACCTTCCGGTAGGGAGCCACTGTCACCCATCTGACATTTTCCGGTTTGGACAGGTGCAGAGGCGAATTGGCAATGTTTGCCATCAGTTCCCCCCATATCTGCATCGCACCGGTCGCACCGGTCAACTGGCAGGGTTTGTTGTCATCTCTGCCCACCCAGACCACAGCCAGCCGGTTTCCGGTGAATCCGGCAAACCAACTGTCCCGCAGATCACTGCTGGTTCCGGTTTTTCCTGCCGCGCCCAGATTTTTGGGCAAAATACCGGACAGGGATTTGGCTGTTCCCTCTGTCAGCACTGTCTGCAAAGCCTTGTTGAGAAGATAGACAGCGCCCGGATCAACATTTTCCCGCACGGTGAGCGGATACCGGCTTAAAGGCTCCCCGTCAGGTTTGAAAACCCCGTGTATGGCACGGATGGGCGTAAAAAACCCTCCGGAGGCAAAGGTCTGATACATCTGCGCCACTTCCATCACAGACATGGACATGGTTCCCAGCAGCGCGGACGGATAGGGATCAAATTTTCTGTCCACCCCCAGTTTATGCACAGTATCAAAAATTCTGTCAAGTCCGATATCCATTCCCATGCGCACGGTGGCCGCATTGTAGGAATGGGCAAGCGCGGCATACAGCGGGACCGTTCCGTGAAAGGAACGGTCATAATTCTGGGGTTTCCAGATTCTGCCGCTGTCGCGCACCTCAATTTCCAAATCTTCCAGAAGAGAAATCAGGGTGTATCTTTCCGGCAGTTGCAGAGCGGCAAGATATACGGCAGGTTTGATCAGGGAGCCAATGGGCCGTCCTGCCCTGATCGCGCGGTTGAATCCCTCAAATCCGGATTCCCTTCCGCCCACCAAAGCCAGCACCTCATTTCCGGCAGTGGAAGTGACAATAACAGAGGCTTCCAGTTCCCCTTCGGGGAATCCTCTGCGGGTTTCAATGGCAGTCAGACCTTTGCCCACAGCTTTTTCCGCAGCCAGTTGAATTCGGGGTTCAAAGGTGGTGAAAATGCGCAGTCCCTCTGTGCGCAGATCCTCCTCTTTGTATTCTTTCAGAAGCTGTTCTCTGACCAGTTCCATGAAAGCCGGAAAGGGACTGTTGCCCGAAGCCGGTTTTGCCACAATGCCGAGATCAGATTTCATTGCCTTTTCCGCCTCATCCGGACGGATGAGTTTCTGATCCCGCATTACCTGCAGCACGGTATTCCGCCGTGCCAGAGCCCGCTCCGGATTTCTTCTGGGATCATACAGGGAAGGGCCTTTGAGCAGACCCACCAGCAGGGCAATTTCTCCGGGCTGCAAATCCTCCAAAGAACGCCGGAAGAAAAAAGACGCGGCCATGCCAAATCCGTGAATGGCGCGCTCGCCTTCCTGCCCCATATACACTTCATTGATATATGCCTCAAATATCTGATCTTTCTCATATGCCCATTCCAGACTCAGGGCCATAACCGCCTCATTGAATTTGCGTCTGAAGGTCTGTTCCCGCGTGAGAAACAGATTTTTCACCAACTGCTGGGTCAGTGTGCTGCCGCCCTGCACCATGCGGCCTGCTTTGATATTGGCCAGCATGGCGCGGACAATGGCCACAGGCCGGACACCGTGGTGACTGTAAAAATCCTGATCCTCAATGGCCAGCACAGACTGAATCAGCAGGGGCGGCGCATCTTTGAATTTCACCCACAGGCGATCCTGATTGTGGGTGGGATAGAAACTGCCGATATGCGCGGGATCCAGCCGGGTCAGTCCCGCAGACTCTCCGCTGTCCAGATCCTGTATGCCGTCGATGCGTTTTTTCCGAAAAGTGATACGGAGTTTCCGGGCCGGTTCCGCACCATCCTCAAAGCGAAAGGCTCGCGTAAACAGCGTGAAGGCATCCCCTGCGCGGGCATAACTTCCGGCTGTGTCAATCCGATCCGCTTTGCGGTACTGCATCAGTTCCAGTTCATGGGCAAAGGCTTCCGGATTGAGTTCCATTCCTGTATAAAGCTCTGTGGGACGCGCATAGATGCGCGCGGGAAGTTCCCACTTCTTGCTTCCAAATCTTTCCTTTGCAGACTGACTGAGATGAAAAACATAACCTCCCAGCACAACTGCCCCGGCCAGTCCGGCAAGCCCCAGTGCCAGAAATATGAATTTGAAAATTCTTTTTTTGTTCAATGTATGCTCCGCATTCTGTGATAATATGAAATCTCAAAACCGATTCGGGATCAAACCTTCGTGAAACATTGTGTCTCCGTGTCAGAAAAACGGGAATTTTTTTGCTGAAACCTTTTTCAGATTTCATGCAACGGTGAAAGGTATGATGAACTGTTTTTCTTCCATTGTCAATCCTTGCATTTCTCGATAGAGGGGCAGATCGGCTGACAATGTCATCCCTTCCGGGATTCCGATTTGTTTCTTTATTCTTTTTCTGCAGTAATGTCAATCCGTTCGGATTTTTGTTTCCCCATATTTTTCAATGGTTCTGTCAATTTCCCCCATAATGCGGTGCGTTTCCTTCAGGGCCGCGATGATTTTGTGACAGTGTTCAATGTCCTGAGAAGTCAGAATTCGGCCTTTTCGGTCTTTGAGCCATTTCTGCGCGGGCCGATAACCGCCGATGCAGAATTCCCATGCAGGCTGCGCAACATTTTCAAACCGCTGCTTTTTGTTAATCCATACTTTGCCGGAATCCCAGCGGATTTTCTCAACCGCATTGCTTCCGTTCTGGGGGAATGCAGTGACAAATTCCGCAGTTTTGGGATGTTCCAGCAGATGAATCTGTCTTAATTCGGTGCCGAAATGAACCAGATGCCGGAAGATTTCCGCATTCTTGGGATACGGCACGCGGGGAAAGTCAATTTTCAGGAATTCTTTGTATTTTTGACGGTATGCGGGAGAATGCAGGACAGCATAAACATAATCCAAAATGTCAATGGGAGCAAATGTGCCTTTGGCATCCTCTTTTTTTTCCGGGGTGAAGCGGAGATCAATGCCTTTGGCAATCCGGGCAGCAATTTCCCTGTTCAGATTGGGAATCCTTTTCTGCTCTGCATCTGCGGATTGCACTTCATCGGATTCCGGATAAAGATAGAGCGGGGCAGCACTTTCTCCCCCTTTGTTGTCTGAGCGGATATACCCATCGGCAGTTATTGTATTGCTGACAAAGATATAAATGTCTTTTCCTTCGGGTGACTGTCTTCTGAACACCAAGCCCGCATTTTCACCTTTGAGAAAATGCCGCATTGTGTCAGCCCGCCATCGCCAAATGAATTTATTGTCAAAATAAGTCCAGCGCGTGTCAAAGGGTCTGTAAGCCAGTTGTGCCAGTTTTGCCTCATCAATTGTGATGGAAGATTTGTTTTTCAATATCCATCTGGCATAATTCTTTCCCAATGCGAATTTTTTGTTCAGCCAGCTTTCATCCACATTGTTTTCTTTGAAAAAACGCAATCTTTCTTTAAGCCTCTCTCTGTTTTCATCCACAATGAAACGGTCTCCCATGGTGACAATTCCGGTGACATGACTGGGAAACAGATGATCGATTCTGAACCCTTTTTTCATATTCCGGATTTCTGTCAAAATTTTTGGACTGAAAAAAGTAAAAGGGCTTTTGGCAACTCACCTCATTGAAAGCAAGGCTTTTCAAATCACTGTCTGACAGCGTCTGGTATTTGCTTTCACGACTTCCCCAAAGATCAAAGCGCCTTACTTTTGCATACTCCCCTTTTTTGTCTTTTTGATGAAAAAATTGGCAGAAACTCCGGTTTGTATGTCAAACACATTTTTGTCCGCTGCTCCATCGGGACAGACTTCTTTTTTCCTGCTGTTGCCATGAAGATCAAGAATGTAAATGGCATGGAAAGAACGGAGCAGATTCCAGCGCATTCCCCTGAAGGTCGGATGCTCTGCAAAACTGTGGTTATTGACATAGGCCAAAATGCCTTTTCCCGCTTTGTCAAGGAAATGCTGCCCAAGCCGGACAAATTTCACATAATCATCATTGAGCCAGTGCTTTCGTTCCTTGAAATATTCACCGTTTATATATTTGTAATCAGCAACCAGCCTGCGTATCCATTCATCATTGTTTACGGAAATGCCGCTGTAGGGCGGATTTCCGATTATGACTGTCACCGGCAGATTTTTCTTTGCATGATTTGCGGCTTTGGTCTCCTGCGCGAGCACAGAGGAAAAACATTTTTGATATTCCGGCAAATTCTCTTTTGCAGATGCAAGGCTGTTGGCAGGATAAATGCGGATCACTTCACGGGAATCAGACAGATACCCGGTTTCCGCAAGTTTGCGGGAAATTTTCATGTGCGCAATGGCACAGGGAGCCATCATCAGCTCAAAACCGTGCACACGGGGCAGCAGATGTTTGGGAACATATTCATTCCACAGTCTGATGATTTCAGCGGAATTTCTCCCTTCCCCTTCCCATTTTTTCCTCATGGTTTTATGTATCAGATCAATCACTTCCACCAGAAATGTTCCAGTTCCGGTCGCGGGATCAAGAATCTGCACAAAAGGCGTATCCGCAGAAATTCCTTCGGGAATTTTCAGATTGTTATCGGAATCTGCCATTTCCCCCCAGGTGGAAATATCGGCCAGACCGTGTGCCAGTCCGAAATCTTTTTTCAGGAGTTCCTGCACGGATCGGACAAGAAAGGAAACCACCGGACGCGGGGTGTAAAAGACACCGCGTCTGATTTTCTGCTGTGCATCATAGTGACTGAGAAAATCCTCGTAAAAATGAATCACCGGATCTTCGGACGGATTTTTGTCCCCAAAATCCCGCAGCACAGCATCCATGTCTGCATCCCGCAGCATTTCCACCACATCATGGATGCCCAGTTCATCAAAATCACTCTTTCTGCCGCCCATAAAGAAAAGCAGTTCCCGGAGAAACAGGCTGTTTTTCGGAATCATGTCTTTGAGATTTTCCGCAGTCAAAGCGCGGAATGGTCGGGAGCAGCGAGCGGAAAACAGGCCATAAACTATGGTCTGGGCAAACATGTCGGCAAGGCTGTCTTCATCCGCATCAGGAAGCAGGGTGCCAAACCAGGCATTGAAAAGTTTTTTTATTGCGCCCTCCTGTGATGCCGCAGACAGCGCCGCCCTGACACTTTTGCGAATCCGCAGAGCCAGTTCTGCAAGTTTTGCGGCCAATGCCCTGGAGGTGCGAATGACTTGCCTGTTTTTCATGTGAAAAAGCGTCTCTGCTGCATTTTTCTTTTAACGGATGAATGCGTCAAATGTTTTCACCTCTTCACAGGGGCCGAATGCGGTTTCATTCTTTGCCTTTTGCAGACCGCTGAGAAAACTTTTCTGATACAGTTCATCCGGTGAGACAGTTTCGGAAGGAAATTCAGCAGCAGGTCAAATCTGTTGAAAAAATCGTGGGGCCGGGTTTCAAACCTGCCCCGGCAGTTCCAGTGGGGTGGATGAGCGGAGCGGAACCCATCATTGACAATTATGGTGGATTTCACTCTGCTGCACCAGCCCTTTCAAGGTGAGTAACAGGCCGGTCAGCGCAACTCCGCAATGTCCGGCGTTTTTTGCAGCAGACCGTGACAGCCGCCGGCAGACAGCATCAGAAAAGGCTGTATGCAACAATCTGATCTTAAAGGCTTATTTTTCACACCTTGAAAGGGCTGTTCTGCTGCACCCAATCTGCATTAAGAAAATTACAGTTTTTTATTATCCCGGTTAATCCCTTAATCCTGAAAATCCCGGTTCAGACAATGTTTTTCCTGTTCCCGCGCTCCGCGTGATAACAGGACACGGGAGCATTCCCGCTCCGAGGGAAGCAGTTTCGTATACCGATTCTCCCTTGAAACCATGTGTTTTTCGAAGATGGCACAAAGGTCACAGCAAACTGACAGCACGGCATAAAATCGGCGGTGAATCGGCATTGCCTTCCATAAAGCATGGTTTCAATGGAGAATTGATATCAGGGTCTTTTCATCTGCCGGACGCTGCAACAAACTTTTGGTATTGTGCAATCCTGTGTTTCAGTCTTTGAGACAGAAAAAGACTGGCTTCCTTCAGTGCATCGTATATTGTCACAGCCTCCTTTCTGTAATCTGAGATTTTTTCACAGGTCCAGTAATGGGGCGGAGCGCTGAGATTGCTGATCCGGTCTGCCATTTTCACCATCCAGATTTCGCGGGGCTGTTTGCGGATCCTCTCCAGACTGTCGGCCAGTTGCAGAGATTTTTCCAAGTGCGGATTTTTGCTCAGGGCCAGCACACCGTCTGTCACCGCATCCCCGAATTCCTCTCTGAGAACACTTGCAGATGTGCCGGTGTCCTCAATCACATCATGGAGCAGTGCGCACTGCACCGCAAGATTGCCGTCCGCATCTGTTTCTGTGTGCAGAGCTGCCATAATCTCCATGCAGACCATGTCTGCATGCAGCAGATAGGGCAGATCCGTTCCCGGATATTTCTGCCCCTGATGGGCCAGGGCAGCAAAATGCAGGGCTTTGATATAAATTTCCTGTGACCACAGACTGTTCATGAGACTCTCTGCATCTCAGGGATTGGGGGATTGGAGCAGGGCTCAGGATGCCAGGCATTCCCATTTTCCAATCCCCAATCCCGGCTATTTGCTGTATTTGTCAATGATTTGCTGATATTCACCGGATTGCTTTATTTTCCGCAGTCCGGCATTGAATTTTTCAATCAGGTCTTTCCTGTTCTGCTTTTTGGCAATGGCAAAATAGGAATTTTCTGCCAAAACAGGGCGTTCCAGAACAGTAAAGTCTTCAGGGCGCATATCCGGGGCTTTGTCGCAGAGCATTTTCACTGCTGCTGTGCCGGGATTGAAAACCCCGCCGTCAATCAGGCCCGCGAGGATCTTCTTTAAGCGCTGGAGATTGCTGAAATCCTCATCCACAGTGAAAACGCCTCTGTCAACCGCATTCTGCCATTCGGCTCCGTAACTGGTTCCGGCATAAATGCCGATCCGCCTGCCTTTGAGATCATCCAGACTGTCGAATTTGAACTCCCTGCCTTTTTTCACAGCGATGACAACCTTTTCCTCCAGCACCGGATCGGAATAATCAAAAATGCCGCTGCGCTCCTGATTGTAAAACATGCTCATCATGGCATTTTTCCCCTCCACACCTCCCTTGTACGCCCTTTTCCAGGGAAGCAGGGATATCTGAAAGTCAATGTCCGGCAGTTCCCTGTCAATGGCTTTCAGAAGGTCAATCCAGATGCCTTTGTACTCACCTGATTCATCCTCCCACTGTTTGGGGGGTTTGTCCGCGTTGCCGCCGACAATAACTGTCTCAGCGGAAACACAGGTGCAGGACAGTGCAATGACAGCAGCAAGAAAACCATTCATCAGAAATTTTTTCATTTTTTTGTCTCCTTTTTCGGGGATAAGGGAAAATTTTGTCCGTTTTCTGCTGGGCAGTGCCATTGACATAAGCAGGCAGGGATTCATCCGGAGTGCCAAACTTTCAGTTTGGCACTCCGCCGCCCTTTGCATCAATGACAATGTTTTGCGACATTGTGACAGTGGGTCAAATCCGTTGATTCGGGTCTGACACCGGGACGGAAAAAATCCGCAGGGATTGATATTATTATAGAAAAATATTGAAAAAAACAATCCGAATCCCGGAAGGGATGACATTGTCAACCGGTTTGACCCACTATCGACATTGTTTTGCGGTGTCAGACAACCTGTACAGAAGACTGGCATATGCCTCAATCCAGAGTCCGGATAGCAGTGCAGACAGAATCACCTGCTTTGCAGTTCCGAGATGTCAACCACGCCCATAATATTGGAATACTGCGCTGCTCCCTGCAAATTCAGGGATTCGAGCAGGATGTAAAGAGAGGAACCGTTCAGATCCGAGGCAGATATTTGTCTCCGGGTTCCCATGTCTTTGGATTCAATGGGAGAAAGCTCCGGATAGGGCGCATGGTGCAGTCGGCAGGATACGGAATCGCCCGGCGGATTCCAGGAAATATCTGCTGCCCTGTCTTCTGTGCGGATGGTCAGGGCCGAGGAAGATGCCTCTTCAACAAAAACAAAAAAAACAATATTTGACAGACTGCCGGAAGAACCGCTGTTATGCGCTTTTACCGCAGCATAATAGGCCGAGCCCTCAGGCAATGGGCCGGAAAGGGATCGGACAAGTCCCATGTCCACCTCTGTCACAGGTTCCATATCCGGCCAGGGGGCAAAATACAGAGAATATCCTTCCGCTCCGCCCACTGCTTCCCAGGAAAGGGAAATCTCTGTTCCCGAAGTGCTCAGGCTCAGGGCAGGTGATGCCGGAAAAATGCGTATGCCGGTATGGGAAGAAATAAATTCGCTGAATTCCGATACACGGGTATAGACACCGTACACGCCCGGTTCAGCACAATGCCTGCCCACTCCCCAACTGACCATGCCTGCCAGCTTCCATATGCCATCCTCCTGAACAATCAGGGGACCTCCGCTGTCTCCCTGGCAGGAATCCTTTCCGCCATTGATGTCACCTGCGCAAAGCATGGAACTGTCAATGGCATACTCTTCACCGGTATATCCTTCGGCAGCAAACGCTCTGGCACATTCCGCATTGGAAACAAGGGGGAGTGCCACCTGCCGGAGAATCCAGGGATCTGCAACCCGATACAGATTTTCCCATCCTCTGGTGCTCCCCCATCCCATGACAATGCTGTCTTTTCCTGCCAGCGTATCGGAACCGGTATATACAGCAACTGCGGGATACCCGTCAGCCGCTGTTTCCAGCTCCAGCAGGGCAATGTCCGAGTCTGGAGTCGAGAAATTGCCATCTCCGTAAAGGGGATGGACAATGATCTGTTTTATGGCAAAATGCTCTCCGCTGCCGTATTTCAGATCCTTTGTTCCCAGAACCGCCTCGATATGGCGGGGATTGAGCACATTCCCCCAGTCATCCTCCACGCAATGGGCCGCAGTCAGAATCCAGTTGGGATGAATGAGTGATCCGCCGCAGAACTGCCTGTCATAATCTGAACCCAATCCCGGCTCAATCAGAGCAGCCATCCAAAGCCATGCATCCGTGTCCGCTTTTTCGCCTCCCACAATTCTTCTGGATATGCCGGAGGAATTTTCCTCAGGCAGATTGTCTGCTGAAGAAATTTCCCCAAAAGCCGGTTTCAAATCTGCTTTTGCAGAAAAAAGACAGACAAAGACAACCGTGGCAATCAAAAGTGTTTTTTTCATTTTGCTTCCCTCCCTCCATTCTTTCTGTCAGAACTCCCGGCCATCTGTGCATGAAAAAATATTGGATAGGTCAAATTGCCTGACAATGTCATCCCTGCCGGGATTCCGGTTTGTTTTTTTGGAATTTTCCTGTAATAATGTCGATCCTCCCGGATTTTTTCTGCCTAATTTTTCAATATGCGTTTTCCTCCCTGTGTTTGTCAACATGCTTTTTTCCGTAAGATACGAAAACACTCCCGCTTATTTCTGACGTTTTCCCGAAAAATGAAAAAAACGGTTTTCATTGCAGCAGAATCATATTACAGTAATACTTGAATGAATTCCGTCTGTATCTTTCCCAAAGCGCCCCTGAAATTCGGGAAAAGATAAACTGTTCCCGAAATACAGGAGGATATATGAAAATAATATGCGACAGTTGCCGGGCAGCGTTCCAGGTGGATGAGCGGCGCATCAGGAAAAGCGGCAGCAGGGCCAGATGTCTGAAATGCGGCCGACTGATTACCGTTTATCCTGCTGAATCTCAAGAAAAAATATCTCCCACAGCATCTTCCTTGGAGCCTCAGAGAGCAAAAGCGGAGAGCCCCGGCAGGACAAATCCGGCAGAGGGAAAATCTGCCTCTGCCCACAGTCCGGGAGAAAAAAACAGCCCGGAAAAAGATGCAAAGAAAAAAGCGTCAACAGGTTCTGCCCTTCAGCAGCCCCCTGTGTTCCGCGTGGTGGGAGGGAAAAACTGCCCTCTTTACGCACTGGGCGATGAATTCCAACTGGCCGGAAACATATTTTCTGTACCTCCGAACAAAGCGCCCTGCATGACGCTGGCAAAGGACATTGTCAATCTGCTCAAAGGCAATGTTTTTTTCTCACAGCCCCGGTCTGTGCAGGTCTTCTCGTGCAGCGGATGCCGGGGAATAATCCGTTTTTCCCAAAAGCAGGCCCTGCCGGATTCGGATGAAGACGGGGAAAGCCCAGAAGAGGACTATGTGGAAGTGGTGATACAGGGGCTGAGCACATTTCCGATTTTTCAGTCTCTGGATGACCATGTTTCCCGCGAGTTTGCATCCAGCCTGCGTTTTGATGAATTCAGTGTGGGCGAGATTATTATCAAAAAAGGGGATCCGGGCCGGAATCTGTATATCATTGTCACGGGCCGGGTGGAAGTGCTGGGCGACGATGAGATGCGCATAGCGGAAATGGGCAGGGGCGAGGTTTTCGGGGAAATGAGTCTGCTCAGCGGCAATACAGTGGGCGCAACCATCAAGGCTGTGGAACCCACCACTGTTTTGTATATCATGGCCAGAAATCTGAAAACCATTCTCAGCAACTCCCCTTCCCTGCAGATGTATTTCACCCGTCTGCTGGCCGGACGCATGGCAGAAATCAATCAGGCACGGTATGAGGAATTTTCCTCGGGTGTGACCGGAAAAATCTCGGAAATGATTCCCTCAGAACTTTTTCAGATTTTTCACATGAACCAGAAAACCGGCATTCTGACCCTGCAGTCCTCGGAAAGCAGGGCATCAATCTCTTTCCGCGACGGCGAAATTGTCCGGGTTCATTTTGACGGAAAGCAGGGACAGGAGGCTTTTTTTGAACTGCTCAAACTCAAGCGGGGACGGTTCCGCTTCACTCCCGGTCTCTCCTTGGAGGAAATGGAAACGCGGGGACTTGGGGCTTTCATGCCCCTGCTCATGGAAGGCCTGCGCCGGATTGATGAGGATGAAAAACAGTTTCTGCGCACAGTCATGCCCAAAATTATCTGAAAATGCGAATGAAAAGTCAGACTCCGCCAAGATTTGACAATTTTAAAAAAGTTGTCAAATCTTAATTCGCATTCTTGATTGGCATAAACAATACTCCGGCAAAAATCATGCCTGGCTCTTACCGAAATCTGAGAGTTCGCAATATGCATCTGATATTTTTGTGCATGTCTGATCAATTTCTGACTTTGCAGTAAATTTTTTCAGAAACAGCTTAGATGATTTCTGAAAATGAATGTAGCTGTTCCGTCACCTGAAAGATTTGACAACTTTTGGAAAGTTGTCAAATCTGATGGATGTTTTTTTCCGGAAATCGCCCAAGTTTGCTGTGACCTTTGGCCCTCTTCATGTCCTTTGCGGTCAAAAAAAAGCATGGTAATACCGACTCTCCATTGAAAACATACAGACTTTCAGATAATATTATTGTGCAGGCCGGGGTGAATGCAGTGAACCCCAACACTTTGAATTTGTTGGGGTTCGTTCCTCACCCCAACCTGCGCAGAACCCCCAAATTATTATCTTAAACACTATACTTATATTGAACAAATCAATGGCGATTCGGTATCATTCAACAGATTGGATTTTTTGAAAAAACCGGCTGTTCTGAAAAACTGGCTTATTTATCTGCCAGTTTCCGGAGAAATCTGAAACGGCTTTGCGCTGTTGACAATTCTTTCCCGAATGTCCGAGACTTTCTGCCGGAATTCTTCGGTAATGATATCCACATCATCGGAATTGACAATCACCCGCGGGGTAATCATCAGAATCAGTTCGGTTTTGACGGATTCAATTTTGTCTTTTCCGAAAAGAAAACCGATAACCGGTATCTGACTGAGAAAGGGAACCCCGTTGACCCCCTTTTCCGACTGCTCCCGCATCAGTCCGCCGATGACAATGGTCTGTCCGTGTTTCACTGTAAGCGCTGTGGTCACTGTTCTCTCCCGGAAAGAGGGATATTTTTTGTCACCCACAGTCTTTTCGGTTCCTTCCTCGCTTACCTCCTGTGTAATATCCATGCTTACCAGCCCCCGTTCATTGATATGGGGTGTGACAGTCAGAATAATGCCGGTGTCCCGGTACTGAATGCTGGTCTGGGTTACACCGTTTGTTCCGGAATCATACAGATATTCCGCGCTGGCAACCGGTATCTGGTCCGTAACGTGAATGGATGCCTCCTTGTTGTCCGAGGCCAGCAGCACAGGAGCGGAAAGCACATTGAGATCATTTTTGGAAGCCAGCGCGGAAAATTCAGCCCACCATCGTTCATCTCCCACTTTGAATTTCAGTCCGCTGCTTCCCACAGTTCCGGTCAGCAGAGACAGTCCCTTCCCCTCTCCCAGGGATTTGTCATAGGACCATTCCATTCCCAGTTCATCTTTGTTATCCAGCGAAATTTCTGCGATAATCACTTCTATCAGCACCTGCCGGGGCAGCACGTCAATGCGCCGCAGAATTCCTTCAATAAGATGATAATCTGAGGGAACCGCCTCAATAAGCAGGGCATTGCGGGTTTTGTCCGCAATAATCCGGACATCGCCCCGCAGGGTTCCGGAAGCAGTTTTCTGATCTGTTTTCTGCTCTGTCCGGGTATCACTTTTGGATTGCTCTGTTTTGGATTCC
>JAWKPW010000060.1:0-36265 GCA_041390465.1 Desulfobacterales bacterium
TGTGTTCAGAAAACCGGATTTTTCGGAAAAATCCGGTTTTTCTGAAAAACTTATGTTTCAGATCAATGGCGAATTGGTATAATATAAAAAACTGCGAACAGAGCGTCAATTTTCACCGTGAAAAAGGAGATGAAACTTATGCAGGCCAGATTCTTTTTGTCATGCCTGTCTGTATTCATGATGCTGTCCGGATCCGGTGCTGCGGATGAAAGAATTCTGACCATAGGCGTTTCCGGAACCTATTCCGGCGGATTTGCCACTGTGGGAAAGCATGTCGGAGACGGAATGACAGATTATCTCAATTATCTGGCCGCGCATGGCGGCATTGTTTATACCGATCCCCTGAGCGGAAAAAAGGAAAAAGCCGCTGTAAGGGTATGCATTGAGGACAACCGCTATGAGATATCCAGCGCTGTCAGAGCCTACTGGAAACTCAAAGCCGGCGGAGCGAATGTCATCATCGGTTTCGGCAGCACACCCGGCGAGATCTGTTCCGCTCTCGCCTCATATGACAAACTGCCCTATCTGGCATGGTATTCCTATGCAAGTCCCGTTGCCTACTGGCCCAGGCCCCGGTATTACTGGTCTTTTCTGCCTTCCATTGCGGAATCCGCAACCCCCATGATCAAATGGTTTCTCAACCGGAAATGGCAGGGAGAGGGGAAAGCGAAAATCGGCATACTGGCAGCAGATTTGCCATCCTGGAGAGTGCTTGGCAAACCCGGTCTGATGGACAGCTACATCCGGAAACAGGGCGGAGAACCTGCCGGGATAGAGTTCATTCCGCTTGATGCTGCGGATATGGCTGCGCCCATTGCAAAACTTGTGTTTCATCAAAGGGCCGACTGTCTTATCCTCATAGGCGCATCCGCTCACACGGCAGTTCTGGCAAAGGACCTGAGACGGCTGGGAATTGATCCGGAAAAAATCACAGTGATATGCAGCCTCAGTGCCTGGGATGAAAGCATTTTCACATCGGTTCCGGAGGGAGTTGAAGGACTGTACGGAGAGGTTCATGCGGTATCCCCGAATACGGATGTCCCCGGAATGCAGATGGTGAAAGCAGCGGCAAAAGCGGCCGGCCGGGACAGTGAAAAGATTGTCATGAATTACATCAACGGGTTCATGGGGGCGTTTGTGCTGGAGACGGCCATCCGAAGAGCCCTGGAAAAATATGGGTATGAAAAAACCGTCAAATCCGGAGCGCCCATCCGGTATGAACTGCACAATTTCAGTTCTGCGGATCCTCTGGGGCTGGCTCCGGCCATAGAAGTGAGGCATACGGAACAGCCGTATTTTATCAATTATGCCCGAATTGTCCGGGCCAAAAATGGCAAATTTGAAGACGCGGGAGACTGGATTCCCATTGACCGGATTAACGGTTCTCTGGAATAAGAAATTTTTTTCACACGCAGCGGCGTGTCAAAAACTCTTTCACATTCGACATCGTGATATTTTTCTTCCCAAAAAAACTGAGGAGAAAATATCATGGGTGAGCGCAAAAAATATGAAGTTGCACTGACTGCCGATCAGAAAGAACATCCTGAAAAATTCATCCGCACAGGCAGAAACTTTTTTGGCTGTGCAGTGCCGTTAAATCTTCTGCGTAATGGTATAGGTCAGCCAGACATCTTCGGACCTGATGGCCGAAACCTGAACAGAAAAGTCCCCGACCTGACAGTTTTTCTGCGCAAACACCTGCCGCAGTTCATCATCCTGCCACAGATAAAAGATTCTGCCATCCTTTGCGGCTTTTGTGCCTGTTCCCTGTTTCATGGAAACAAGAACATGACCGCCCGGATGCAGCGCATGGAGAATGTTTTCAAAAACATCCGGCATTTCCTCATGGGGGATGTGAACCAGCGCGCCAATCAGAACAATCGCGTCCGCGGAAATCTGAGAAAAATCAAAGATTCGGAAATCTCCCTCAATGACTTCGCATCCCGCATGTTTCCGGGCCAGTTGCGCAAGCCCCGGAGATCGCTCAAATCCGATGACATGAAATCCCCGCTGTTTCAGCCACAGCAGATCCCGGCCCGAACCGCAGCCCGCGTCCAGAACACAGGCTCCGGGTTTCAGTCTGTCTGCAAGCGGAAGCAGAAAGGATTCCGGGTTGATTGAAAAGGTCTGTTCGCAGTATTCCTGAAAATTTGCCTGATAATAATCATCCATTTTCCCTCCAGCATCCTTTTGTTCCAGACTGCCGCGAAGACAAAAAGGCACAATGTCTCACAAAGTTTAATGCGATTTCCTGAAAAGAATCAGCCAGGGGAGTGCTGAACGGAAAGTTTGGCCGTGTCTGACAAATGGAAGTCCGGGGCACAAACTTTCAGTTGGTGACTCCTTCAGACAGTGTTTTCACAGGGGCAGGACTGTTTTTTCCCTGTCTTTGTCTGTGTATGCTGTGATTTCCTCTGACTGCGCTTTCTGCAGAGGAACCTTGTCAGCAACGCCTGAAACTCTGCGGGGTGCTTCTTCCGGATTTTTTGACAGATCCTCTTCCGGCTGCGAAACGCCTCTGACCATTTTCCGGAAAGCCTCTCTTTCCTCCGGACTGCCGATGACAGCCACCAGATCATTGCCGGAAAAACGGTAATCCGCTGTGGGATTGGGATAAAAAATTTCTTCGTGAATGACACCCACCACAGATGCCCCGATTTGTCTGCGGATATTGGATTCCCGAAGTGTCTGAGCAATCAGGGGGCTGTCTGCCGGCAGGCTTACCCAGGAAATTTCCAGAAGATCCCCGGCATTTTTCAGCCGGGTCATCATCTGATACTCCCCATTGGCCTGATGCACATGGGTATACAACTGTCTGCGCATGGCATCTGTATACTGCTGAATCATGGTGGCCGGAATTTTGAGATGCACCAGAGCCTGTCTGGCAATTTCCAGTCCGGCCTCCAGTTCCAGCCTTTCACCATGTAAACCCCCTCTTCATAAAGATTTCTCATCTGTTCCGTTCCCTCTGCCCACTAAACTGTGTGCAGCTCCGGATTCAGATGCTGCACCTGATGCACAATGGTCTGTGTGGCAACAATGGAGGGAATGGTAATGAGCAGGAGTTTGGCATCTTCGATTTTCGCGGCTTCCAGCACCAAAGGCTGGGTCACATCCCCATACACGACCGGCCAGCCTTCAGCCTTGCACTGTCCCATTCGCTGATAATTGAGTTCTGCAATGACAAAGGGAACTTCCAGTTGGGTCAGCATTCTTGCCACATGCTGCCCCACTCTGCCGCCCCCGGCTATGACCACATGATCTCTGAGCCCTTTTTCCGGAATATTGATGGTCTGCAAAGCCTCATGGGTGAACAGCCGCTTTTTCAGGGCATAAAGCGGCGCTGTCAGGCCGGATACCATAGGGGTAATCACCATGCTGATGACGGTTGCGGTGAGAACCAGGGAATATGCACTGTGATCTATGGAACCGGTTTCCAGCCCCACTTTTGCCAGCACAAAGGAAAATTCGCCGATCTGAAACAGTCCGAGTCCCACAGCCAGGGGAATCACATTGCTGTAACCGAAACTTCTTGTGATAATGGCAAAAATGCTTCCTTTTCCCAAAGAGACCAGAAAAACCAGAATCAGAACCTTTCCCCAGTTTTCCATGAAAAAACCCGGATCCAGCAGCATGCCCACAGAGGTGAAAAAAAGAAGTCCGAACAGATCCCGCAGCGGAATGATGTCGCTTAAGGCCTGATGTCCGTATTCAGATTCACTCAGCACCATTCCCGCGACAAATGCGCCAAAGGCAAAGGAAAGCCCGAAAAGATGGGTTGCGTATCCTATGCCCAGTCCCATTGCGGTGATGGACAGCAGAAACAGTTCTCTGGAATTCCATTTTGCCATATAGGCCAGCACGCGCGGCAGGAGTTTTGTGCCCAGCAGAAACATGGAGGCCAGAAAAAAAACAGATTTGACTGCGGCAATGCCCAGCAGAGGCAGACCGGCTTTGGGGTCTTTCAACTGGGGGAGAATAATCATCAGCGGCACAACCGCCAAATCCTGCACAATGAGCATCCCCACCATGACTCTGCTGGAAAGGGTTCCCATCCATCCCTGATTCATCAGGGTTTTCAGGAGAACCATGGTGCTGGACAGGGAAATCAGCCCGCCCAGCCACAAAGAGGTGGGTCTGTCCCATCCGAAAAACTGTCCAATGCCGAAACCATAGGCAATGGTCAGCAGAATCTGGATGGGTGTCCCGATCAAAGCCACATTGCGAACCGGTTTGAGTTCGCTGAAGGAAAACTCCAGTCCCAGAGCAAAGAGCAGCAGCGCGACACCGATTTCCGAAAGCAGTTCAATGTCATGGATTTCCGAAACCGTAACGCCTCCCGTATAGGGGCCGATGCAGATTCCGGCCAGAATATAGCCCAGAATCAGGGGCTGTTTCAGTTTCTGGGCAAGCACGGCGCCGAACAGGGCCGCAACCACAATGATGACAATATCAGATGCAATTCCCATTGGTGAATATCTCTTTCTTCAATAATTTTTGAAACAGATCAGGGGCATTATCAAAATGACCTGTTGTAAATGCTGAAAATTTATGCTGAAAGTTTTTCAGATTTCATATCAGCTTTCCTCATTGCTCCAATTTTCTTCTCAGGGACGCGGGATACAGGATTCTCTGGAAGATCAGCCGGGTGAAGGCATTGGAATTGCGGATAAAATCAATAAAGGGACGGAAATGGGAAATTCTGCCGGAAGCAGGAGAATAATTGACACTGACCGGAACCTCCCAGACCGGAATGCCTTTCCACCCGGCTTTTGCCAGAATCTCCACTTCAAACTGAAATCTTCGGGAACGCACACCAAGATGCAGACATTCCGGAAGCGGATAGATCCGGAATCCGCTCTGCGTATCATGAAGCAGGGGCCCGCCCGCGCACCATACCCAGAAATTGGAAAATTCCCTTCCCAGACGGCTGGTCAGGGGAACATCCTTTTCTGTCATTTCCTTTCTCCTGCCAATAATGATCGCACGGTCTCTGCCGGAAACCGCGCGGATGAGATGTGCAATTTCGGCAGGATCATGCTGGCCGTCCGCATCCAGACTGACAGCCCGGTCCGCGACATGGGATGCTGCGGCAAAGGCCGTGAGCAGCGCGGCTCCTTTTCCCTGATTGCGTTCATGGCGCAGAACATGGATTCCCTTTATGTCCTTTATCCTCTCATACGTGCTGTCTGTGGAACCGTCATCTGTCACAAAAACCGGAAAACCGGTCTTCAGCGCTTCCCTGATGACTTCCGGAGCCATCTGTTCATGGTTATACACCGGAATTACAATGGCAAAGCCTTCTTTGTTCGGAAAATGGCCGGTCGGCATTTTCATACCTTTCATTCAATGTCTGTTCGGTATCCTGTTGATATTCTGTGCCGCTCTTTCGGATAAATTTTCTTTTCAACAATTCCTTTCTCATGATACATATCCTAAACCAAAATCTTTCACATTTCAACTGCTGCGGAATGCAAAGCCGGAATTTCCGAAAAATCCGCATTGGAGAAGAGCCGTGTCATCCTGTTTGCTGACAAAAAGAACAGGTGCTCATTCCGCACAGAAAAATTATGCGCAAATAAAACTGAGAATCGGAGTTCCCATGCACAGAGCCTCCATACATCCCCTTGTCATGAAATCAGCAATTGCCCGAAAAATGATTTTCTGCATTCTTCTGTTCAGCTCAGTCATTACGCTGCTGTCCACACTCGTTCAACTGCATATGGATTACCGCAGGGATATTGACCTGATTGAAGACAGTATCCGGCAGATAAAGGAAACCCGTCTGGAAAGCATTACCCGCAGCGTATGGGATATGAATCTGGAAGTGGTGAGAATTCAACTGGAAGGAATCCTGAAACTTCGGGATATGCAGTATATGGAAATCCGCAAGGATGATGAGATTCTCGCATCCGCAGGTCAGCCCGGAACAACGTATATGATGCGTTATGAATTTCCGATAGTGTATATTTACAGAGGGGTTGCCTATAATTTGGGAACACTGCACATCACGGTCTCTCTCGAAGGGGTTTACCGGCGTCTGACGGAAAAAATAACCGTGATTCTGATTTCTCAGACCGTCAAAACCTTTCTGGTTTCCCTGTTCATTTTTTTTCTCTTTTACGGACTGGTGGGCAGGCATCTTCGCATTATGGGAGAATATGTCAGGGAAATGGACTGGGAAAATCTGGACAGTCCTTTGGTGTTGAAACGGAAAGGAAAAGAGGATGAACTGGATGCCCTGACCGACTCCTTCAACAAAATGCGCGGGAATCTGAAAAATGCGTTTGACAAAATCCGGAGGATGAATGCACAACTGGCTGAAAGCAATGAAAGTCTCAGAGCAGAAATCCGGGAGCGGGAAAGAGCGGAAAAGGCATTGCAGGAAAAACAACACTTTGTCCGCAGGATCATTGATAGTGTTCCGGGTATTGTCTATATTTATGATCTGTCTGAAAACTGCAATGTTTACAGCAATTCCGGACTCAGCCGTGTGCTGGGTTACAGCTTGGAAAGGCTTCGGGAACTGGGAAGCGGGATTTTTCCTGAGCTTCTTCATCCGGATGATTTTCAGCAGATCGCTGATCATCACCGTCTTTTGGGGAATGCCCGGGACGGAGAGATTCTGAATACAGAATACCGGATGAAACATGCGGATGGGAACTGGCGGACACTGCACAGTTGGAATGTGGTTTTTGCGCGTGATGAAAAAGGCACTGCCATACAGATTGCAGGCACGGCCATTGACATAACAGAGCGCAAACAGGCAGAGGAAAATATTCTGCAACTGAACCGGGAACTGACAGAAAAAAACAGAGAACTGGAACAGATTGTGCAAATGGCCTCCCATGATCTGCGTTCGCCTTTGGTGAATGTTCAGGGATTTGGAAAAGAACTGCAAAGAACCGTTGGGGAGCTGTTCCATCAGATCCGTCAATCCGCTGATATGCAGACTTTGAGGGAAAAAACAGATTCCTTTTATCAGCCGGACATTCAGGAATCGCTGGAATACATCTTCAAAAGTGCATCCAAAATGGATATGCTGCTTTCCGGGCTGCTCCGTCTGTCACGCCTGGGAAGAGCGGCCATGAATATCAGAAAGATCAGCATGAACACCATGCTTGCGGATATTCTGAAAACCTTTGAATACCGGATCAAACAGATGGGCGCACAGGTGGAATTGGAGGATTTGCCGGACTGTTTCGGAGATGAAACCATGCTCAGTCAGGTCTTTTCCAATCTCATTGACAATGCGCTCAAATTTTCCCATCCGGACAAAAAATGCCTCATCCGCATTTCCGGAATTGCCAAAAAGAGCGAAAACGTGTACTGTGTGGAAGACAGGGGCATCGGGATTGCCAAAGCGTATCATTCCCGGATTTTTGAAATCTTCAGCCGGCTGGATACCAAAGTGCCCGGAGAGGGGCTGGGACTGAGCATTATCCGCAGAATTCTGGAAAAACATGGGGGAAGCATCCGGGTCGAATCCGAACCCGGAACCGGAAGCTGTTTTTATGTGTCCCTGCCAGACAGGGATAAAGGAAGCGGAACTTTTTAAGCTGCCAGTCATAGGTTTTCAGGTGCAAACATTCACAGGGTTCAACCACAAAGGGCACAAGGAAGGCACAAAGATCACAAAAATTTTCTGGCAAAAAATTTTCAGAAAAAACCGGATTTTCTGAATATACGAAAAATTTCATTTGCCTGCTTACCTTTTTGATTTTTTTTAAATAGAATAAACAGGAAAAACATGAACAGCAACTCGACAATTCTCATAGCGGAAGATGATGAGGGTCATGCCGCTCTGATAACAAAAAATCTGCGCCGGGCCGGTATTCACAATGAAATACTTCTGTTCGGGGATGGCGAGGAGATTCTCCGCTTTCTGTTCACCATATCCGAAAATCACAGAAAATCAGGCATTCCTTATCTGCTGCTGCTGGATATCCGGATGCCGAAGATTGACGGTGTGGAAGTTCTCACACGGATCAAGGCTGATCCGGAACTGAAAAAAATGCCGGTGATTATTCTCACAACCACGGATGATCCCCGTGAGGTGGAACTCTGTCATGCCTGCGGATGCAACAGTTATATCACCAAGCCGGTGGACTGTGAAAGATTTGTGCAGGCCGTGCAGAATCTCGGCGCCTTTATGAATATTCTTCAAATTCCGAATATTGACGGAATGGAACTGCCAAACTGAAAACCGGGAATTTGCTGCCATTGACTGCTGTTTTGTCAGCTTTGATGTTATGTCTTGAATTTTAAAAAAACCGGATTTTTTGGAAAAATCCGGTTTTTGCAGATCACAGATTCAGGACTGACAGACCGGCAATATGAAATTTGAAAAAAAATTTCAGCACTTACACAGCATTTTCTGCCGTGAACATGCAAGATTTCGCAAAGTGTGAATGCACAGTTGTTTTTCAGATTTCATATCAATGCCGTTTCCTTAAGTAAAAAATTCCCCTCCCCCGGCGGGAGGGGTACGGGGAGGGGGGGAAATAACAGTCTGCAGTTCAATGACGTTTTCACCCTCCCCCTGCCCCTCCCTCAGAGGAGGGAGCCTTAAGGAAACGGCATTGGATTTCATATTGCACAGAATCAGGAAAAATCAGCGTGAATGAGAAAAAACATATATCGCCCGTCATTTTTGTGCTGGAGGATGATGAGATTCTGGCCTCCCTGATCCGGAAAAAACTGGAGCGGAAGGGCTATGAGATTATCCTGTTTTCAGATGAGACACAGAGCCTTGCCGCAATTGCTGAAAAACCCCCTGACCTGCTTTTGCTGGATTATCGTCTTTCCGCAGTCACCGCCAAAGAATTTGTTGCGCAGTTGCAGCAGATGGTTCCGGATATTCCCTTTGTCATCATGACCGGATACGGAGATGAGAGAATTGCCGTGAACATGATGAAAATGGGAGCAAGGGATTATCTGGTCAAGGATGTGCATTTCATTGACATGCTTCCCTCTGTTGCTGAGAGAATCCTGCAAGGTATCCATACACAGAAGGAACTGGAGATCGCTCAGAAATCGCTGCAAGACAGCGAAGAAAGATACCGGAAACTTTTTGAAACCTCGCTGGATGCCATCGGCATTCTGTCGGGAAATCCCCCGAAATTCAATATGGTCAATCCGGCCTTTACGGATCTGTTCGGTTATTGTACGGAAGAAATTCTGTCCTTTTCCTCAGAGGAAATGTGGAAACTGGTTCATCCTGAGGATCAGGACATGGTGCGGCAGCGGATTGAAAGCAGAATTGCAGGCGGACATCCGCCGTCAAAATATGAATTCCGCATTGTCCGCAAAGACGGAACCGTCCGCTGGGTGGAGGTGCTGGGCAGTCTGATGAAAAAAGACGGATCCGTCAGCAGTCAGGCCATTTACAGAGATATTACTGAGCGCAAACAGACCGAGGAGGCTCTGCGCAGAAGCGAGGAGCGTTTCAAACTGGCGCTGGAAGCCTCAACACACGGGATTTTTGACTGGAATTTTCAGACCGGCAAAGCATTCTTCAGTTCCTGTTATTACAGAATGCTGGGCTATGAACCGGATGAATTTCCGGCCTGTCAGGAATCCTGGGAAAAACTCCTGCACCCGGAAGACAGAGACTGTGCTGTGGGAATTCTGAAGGAATATTTCACACATGGCAGACGTTCCCATCAGATTGAATTCCGGCTCCGGACAAAATCCGGGGAATGGAAATGGATTCTCAGCAGGGGAAAAATTGTTCAGCGGGATGAACTGGGGCAGCCTGTGCGTTTCATTGGAACCCATGTGGACATCAGCGCACGGAAACAGGCAGAAGCGGAACGGGCAGCTTTGGCAAATCAGCTCCGGCAGTCCCAGAAAATGGAGGCTGTGGGACAGTTGGCCGGAGGCGTGGCCCATGATTTCAACAATATGCTCTTTGTCATTTCCGGTTACAGTGAACTGATACTGGAACAGATGGCTGCGGAAGATCCCCTGCGCCAAAGCATGAAGGAAATCATGAAGGTCACGGAACGGGCCACCCGGCTGGTCCGCCAGCTTCTGCTGTTCAGCCGCAAACAGTCCATGAAACCCGGCCTGCTTGACCCCAATGAACTGATTGGCAATGCGCTGAAAATGCTCCGGAGGCTCATCGGAGAACATATTGCCCTTGAATTTCATCCCGGCTCTGCTGTCAAAAAGATTCATGCGGATTCCGGGCAGATGGAGCAGATGCTGATGAATCTCTGTCTGAATGCAAGGGATGCCATGCCGGAAGGCGGCAAAATTCTCATTGAAACCGGAAATATCCATGCAGATGCCGAATTCCGCAGACGTCATGGTTGGGCAGGAACAGACGAATTTGTCATGATTGGTGTTTCAGACACAGGAACCGGCATTCCTCTGGAATTGCAGGAGCATGTGTTTGAACCTTTTTTTACGACAAAGGAAGTGGGCAAAGGAACCGGGCTGGGGCTCTCTGTGGTTTACGGCATTGTCAGATCCCATGAGGGAAGGATAGACCTCCGCAGCGAACCGGGACAGGGAACCTGTGTCAGCATTTATCTGCCTGCCGGAACACAGACAGACTGCGCGGAACCGGATGAAGCGTATGAAAACATAATAAAACCCCCAGATGCGGGAGTGATTCTTCTGGCTGAAGATGAGGAAGCCGTGCGGGACATGCTGATTCAGACCCTGGAAAGAAACGGATACAGCGTCATTGCCGCTGTCAACGGCAGTGAGGCCATCCATCTGTATCAGGAGCATCAGCAGCGCATTGACCTTGCCCTGCTGGATCTTGTCATGCCGGAAATCGGCGGTCTGAAAGTTCTGGGAAAAATCAAATCCGCCGATCCCGAACTTCCCGTGATTCTGATGACCGGTTACAGCCGGAATATGCTGGAAAAAGAAATGCAACTGCCGTCCCGGTGTGAAATGATTCAGAAACCTTACAGTTCAAAGGAACTTCTGGGCAAAATCAGGGCTATGCTGGAAAAAAACATGACTGCCCCCGATAACAGCAATTCCTTTTCCATTCCCCATCCTTCGGAACCATGAAAACACTGATGCAGAAAAACAGCAGTATCCGCACCCTTGTTCTGGATTTTGACGGAACTTTGATCTGTGAAAACATCCTTCCAAACTGGGTGCTTGTGATTCTGCTGCATCCGGGGCTGTGTTTGCGCCAGAAAGTTCTTTTTTTCTGCAACAGCATGATCAGAGGTTTTCTGTCCCTGCTTTTTTCCCGTTTTGCAAAAACAGCGGAACGGGGCGTGAAAGTGGCCTGCATGAATTTCAGGGGAATAGAAACAGACACTGCGGAAAAACTTATCTGCGGGCCTGCTCCCCGGCTTCTTCGCCTAATCAGCCGCTTTTTGCATGGAACACATCCGGATGAAACAGCAATTCATCTGAACCAGAAACTTCTGCCTGTTATTCAGCATGTTATAGAGCAGTGTGAAACCGTGCCGGAGATCAGAATTTATTCCCAGGGTTCCTTTCCCCTTTTCATCCGAATGTTTCTGCAAAGAAAGGATGTGGAAAGCGCTCTGCAGCGTGCGGGAATCCGGGCAGATGCAGTTTTTCTGGAGGTCAATGAGGCAGAAATGAAAAAAAACAGGGTGTTCACCGGAAGGCTGCGGGAACCTGTTCGGACAAAATACAGCCGGATATATGGTCTGGATGAATCCTGTCTTTTTATCGGTGATGATGCGGATGAACGGGTCATCCGCAAATCCGGGCTGGAAAACGTGCGCTTTGTGAACTGGAAAAAATTCTCCGGATATTAAGCGAATCAGGCAGAATTCACCATCCGTTCCATCATTGTCTGCTGCATTTTCTCTGTCACCTGTTTGCGGTCATGCCCCTGTTTCAGACGTGTGCCCAGAAGTTTCCCCGCGTCAGCCGCTGCCTGCATGACCTCCGGCTGTTTGCGGACATCCGGAATTATGTCCGGCGTGATTTTCACGTTTTCCCCGTACAGCATTCTGGGAACCCCCACCGCGCATCCCTCCCCATATCCGCAGGAGTAACAGGAAGCTGCGCCATGCCCGCTCACTTTGGCAACTGTTTCAATAAAACTGTAAAGGAAAAATTTTTCAATCTCATCAGTGGGGAAATGTCCGGCCATGCCGCCCACGCCCACAGCAACTCCCAGTTTTCCCCACAAAAGATTTCCCTCCCTGTGACGGAACTGGAACCATCTTTCCATAAAAGCATGGGTGAGAGCGTTAAGGGTGGAATAATAGTTGGGAGCGCCGATGACATACGCGTCCGCCTCCACGATTTTCTCCCGGAGCACCACCATGTCATCCCTGACCTTGCACACATTGTCTTTGGCACAGCCCAGACAGGCAATGCATCCGCTGATTTTTTTCCCTTTCAGGGAAATCATCTCATAATCCGCACCGGTATTTTCCAGAACCGTTTTCACAAGGATGCAAGTCCCTGAAACTTCATCTTTCCGGGGACTTCCTGATATGCCGAGTATTTTCATGTTCGACTCCTTTTTCACAGTTTTTTTCATAAATCATCAGATATTCTTTTTCTGAAATACCATTTCAAATAATATGTGTCAAGACTTTTTTTGTTTTTTTCATAAATCATCAGATATTCTTTTTCTGTGTAGAATATCTGATGATTTTATGCAATAAGAAATCTCAGGATTCA
The DNA here is from genome assembly GCA_041390465.1 of Desulfobacterales bacterium. Classification (GTDB taxonomy): domain Bacteria; phylum Desulfobacterota; class Desulfobacteria; order Desulfobacterales; family Desulfococcaceae; genus JAABRU01. The sequence continues at coordinate 12,646 of JAWKPW010000060.1, forward strand.
GTGCTGATATTTATGAGAAAAAAATTGCAATGCTGCATGAAAATGCCAGTCAATTCTGCCTGAATCTGAAATTTAATTGTCTGCAATTATAAAATATTCATCATGAGGAAATGGGGAAAATGAATGGCATGAAACGCGAGAATGTCCGTGCAGGTTCACGGGTTCTCATTGTATTGAAAAAAGACCAGAGAAGCGGAAAACTGACAGAGGGAACTGTCAAAGACATTCTGACAAAATCCCCGGTGCATCCGCATGGCATCAAAGTGCGGCTGGAAAGCGGTGAGGTGGGCAGAGTGAAGGAGATACTTTCGTAACAAAGTGTCTGTGCAGGAAAAAAAGCAGAGACAGCGCAGGACCACCGTCTCTGCGGTTTCTGTGATACCGGTTCCCCATTTGATTTGATACTGCCGCACTGTCAGGTTTGTGTCCGTGAGCTGGAAAAAAACCGGATTTTTCCAAAAAATCCGGTTTTTCTGTGCGTCTGAAATCACAATTTGATGAATGGAACCAGCCGCGATTCGGTATGATCCGCAAACAGGATGTTTGCGCTACTTTTCCTGCGCGGTGCGGAGGAAACACCCGCCTCCGCCGCTGTCTGAGGCACTTGTGCTTTCTGTGAATCCTCCGGGAGGCATGGGCGGAGAATCTTCCTCACCCGCTGTGGCCGTATCCGGACTCAGGCTTTTCCATATCCGGTTTCCGGTTCTGCTCAGCAGACCGGATTCGGATGGAATCTGTTTGTCAGCCCGGAACCGCAGCCATATGCCTTTCTGCTTCACCTTCACCCAGTATCCTTTGCCCTTTTCCATCCTGTCTGCATCCGGAGAATAGCCATTTTCATCCCACAGCCAGAGCTTTTTGCTGATATAGGGATTGTCTTCCGGCAACTGTGAAATGGGGATGCTTATGCATCCATCTCCTATGACAATTTCCACATTCTCCCACAGGTAATCAGCCGAATTGGGCACAGCCACCATGTTCCAACCATTTTCCGCAATCGGATTAAACACGAGTTTTACATTCATATCCTTCTCTGTGCTGACCGGAATGCCAATCCAGGGTATGTCCATGCCGTTTCTTGTCAGGAACCAGTAAGCACGGCCCGGTTCAAATTCCAAATTCGGCCCGTATTCAACATACTGACCGGTTTCCGGATTATAGGTTCCGATGCGGAAATACTTTTTGTCATAGGTTCCAATAATGCGGCCCAGTATTTTTTCCGATGAAGGAGCTGTGTGCCAGTAAGGAAAAGAGAACATCTGGTAATCTGACACCTCTGTGCCCGGCTCGGAGTGCACAGATTCTCCCTCCGCATTCTCTCCCACAATAAAGGTCAGCATCTCCTCAGACCAGACAAGTTTTCTGCTTCCGGAATCCCGGAATCCGGCTTTCCACACATATTTCACACCGGCAGGAAGTCCTGTCACGGCAAATTGGGTCAAATCCGTTGCGGAAGCATGTTCCATAAAAATTTCTCCGCAGGCATTGTCTGCTCTGTAAATCACCCAGACGGTTTCCAGATGACTGTCCCCGTTTTCGTCATAAAAGGGCCCGGTTTTCAGCGTAATTGCCCCTGGAGGATAAATGACCTTGTTGCCTGCATCCGAGAGATTGGGCGGATCAGGCGGTGTGTTGTTCAGGCAGTCAATTACGCCGTCTCCGTCTGTATCCTCATCTGCAATACCGCACCCGCAGATGCCTTCTTCTGTTTTGCCGGGATCGTTGGGACAGTTGTCTTTGCAGTCCGCAGTGCCGTCTCCGTCTGTGTCTGTATCAGACACCCCGCATCCGCAGATGCCTTCTTCTGTTTTGCCGGGATCGTTGGGGCAGTTGTCTTTGCAGTCCGCAGTGCCGTCTCCGTCTGTGTCCGTATCAGACACCCCGCATCCGCAGATGCCTTCTTCTGTTTTGCCGGGATCGTTGGGGCAGTTGTCTTTGCAGTCCGCAGTGCCGTCTCCGTCTGTGTCCGTATCAGGCACCCCGCATCCGCAGATGCCTTCTTCTGTTTTGCCGGGATCGTTGGGGCAGTTGTCTTTGCAGTCCGCAGTGCCGTCTCCGTCTGTGTCTGTATCAGGCACCCCGCATCCGCAGATGCCTTCTTCTGTTTTGCCGGGATCGTTGGGACAGTTGTCTTTGCAGTCCGCAGTGCCGTCTCCGTCTGTGTCTGTATCAGCCACTCCGCACCCGCAGATGCCCGGTTCTGTTTTAAGCGGATCATAGGGGCAGAGATCCGTTGGATAGTGAGGATCATCTGGGTAATAGGGCGAACTGGCTGTAAAAATCACTGTCACCGTTTTGTCAGAGTTCATTGCCACAGAGGCACTGTGCCCGCTTTGATCCTGCACCCCGCTCCATCCGGACAAAATGTAGCCGGAGTAAGGGGAGGCTGACAGCCAGACTGTCTGACCTGCGGGGAAATATTCATAGCAGTCAGAAGGGCAGGCAATGCCATCTCCGGAAACACTTCCGCTTCCGGAGATGGAAACCGAAAGCCTGTACAACTGCTGAAAACTGACACTCACCCAGGCAGGCACACTGTAATCTGCTCCGTCATACAGTGTGAAACTGATTGATTTTGAAGTGGCTCCCGGCTGTGAAGCTGTGGTGCTGTAACGCACAGCCCGGATCAGATCCCCGACCATTGCCGCAGTCACAGCATCAGAAAAACCTGTCTCAAAAAACACCTTCAAAATGGTGTTTTCAAAACCGGTTCCGATATATCCCACCGGAACATTGTCGTAAAATACGGTTTCATTTGCATCGGCAAATATGCCGGTGGCACTGTTTCCGTCTCCGTCCGCATCATTGCTGAGTTCCAGCACATCCTCTGCATCACCTCCCGAAATTTCAACGGTCAGATACCCGTAAAGGAAAGTGGTGTTGTCTGAATCAGTGACTGCTGCATCGTTTCCCTGATCCAGCGCAAGGGGTTCTCCTGTGTATGTAACTGTATCACCGTCAAGATGGAGAATTTCCGGAGGAAGATTGGCAGCTTTGCCTGTGCCTGCAAGGTTGACAATATAGGGATTTTCATCATCATCATTGTTTGCTATGGAAATGACAGCAGCTTTGCTTCCCTCACTTGCAGGGGCAAAGGTGACAGAAAAGGTGGTATCGCCTGAAGGCTGGACAGGAGAAATCAGGCCGACCTGATCAATGGAAAATTCCGAGGCATTGGTTCCGGACAGGCTGATTTTGTCAGGCGTTCCGCTCAGAATCAAATCTGCTGTGCCGGTATTGGAAATGAGGAACACCACAGGCCCGGAGTCTGTATTGACAGCAACTTCTCCAAAATCAAAACTCCCTCCGCCGGCAATGGCTGTTGTGTTTTGTGAAAGATCGATTTCCGGCACAGGCGGATCACTTTCATAGGCTCCGATATCCACCCTGCCGTTTTTTACCCTGGGAAAACCGCTTCCCCGCTGATCATAACTGGGCAGATTCACAGCAGAAGGGTCTCCTGCATCTATGGCAATACTGCCGGACAGCAGGGCATGGGTTTTGGTGGGGCCGCCGTTGTCCGCAAGGGAATCGATATTCAGGGAAGGCTGATCTCCGATAATATCATGGGCTCCGGAGGGGGCAATATTCGTAATTTCCACAATATTGTAATCGGATGTCACAGTTCCGCCTGACTCGTTATACAAATCTGTGACACCGGTGGCCCCGGAACTGTCTGCAACAATTGTATGAAAAATTGTCAGTGTGCCTGCATTGAAAATTCCTCCTCCACCGCTGGTGGCACTGTTTCCGATGAACGTGGAGTTTGTTATGTTCATCGTGCCTGTTTCATTGTAAATTCCACCTCCCTCCGAAGCTGTGTTTCCGGAAAAGGTGCAGTTCTCAACAGCGGAACTGCCGCCCCCGCTGTTGTATATTCCGGAACCGGAAGAAGAGCTGTTTCCTGTAAAAGTACTGCCTGTTATCGTTGGACTGCTGTCATAATTGAAGATTGCTCCGCCGTATCCGTCCGAAACTGCATTTTCGGAAAACGTGCAGTTTTCAATGACTGGACTGCCGCCTTCGTTGTAAATTCCTGATCCTCCGGAAGACTGATTGCCGGAAAACGTGCAGCCTGTTATAACCGGGCTGCTGTTGTAATTGCAAATTCCCCCGCCTGTGCCTCCCGAGCTGTTTCCGGAGAAAGTGCAGTTTTCAATGGCAGGACTGCCTCCATCGTTGTATATTCCTGCTCCCTGATTCGCTGCATTTGCTGTGAAAATGCAGTTTCTGATGGTGGGACTGCCTCCGCTGTTGTACAAACCTCCGCCCTGTGAAACACTTATACCTGCCCCGCCTCTGATCGTAAAACCATCCAGAACTGCAGAGGAAGTGACAGTGCCGCATCTTACCGCATGTTCATTGATATTTCCTCCGTCAAGGATGGTGACATTTGCTGTCCAGTTTCTCTCTGTCAGTGAGGTTTCTGTTCCATTGAATCCTCCATAAATCCCAACACCCTGAAGCAGAGAAAAGGAATCCGCTGCGGAAGGGCCGGGAGAATAGGTTCCTGCCGCCACCCAGATTTGATCATTTTCTGCGGCTGCGGAAAGGGCGGATTGCAGATTGCCAAAGGCTTCTGTGTCTGCCCATGAAAGTCCGGATGCGCCTGTTGCTCCCTGTTTGACATAATAAACCGCAGCCTGCGCCGGGGAACAGACAATTCCCCCCAAAGCGCTGACCAGCACACAGAGAAAAAACACCCGCATCACAGCGGTCATTTTCATGGATTTCAGAAAATGCAGTGTCATGACATCCTCCCTTGTTTTCGGGTTAAAGGAATCAGAAAAAAAGATGATGCCCGGCAGACCGGACAGAATATGAAAAACACTCCTTGGGGAACTGACAGGAGAGAATGCGGCAGAGGAAATCAGTTCTTCAAGGCAGCTTCGGAGAACCTGAATATCTGAACTGTTGCAGAGAGTTATAAAAAAATATATACTGTCCTTTATTTTGAAACCGAATACGATCAGGAAATGCAGAAAAAACGCTATCACAAAAAATTTGTTCCTGCAATATAAAACAGGTTGTTTGCTCCGGTGTCTTTCTGAACTCAGGGGCATGGCCTGACGCGGCTTCGTCAGACAGAAAGGGATCGCTTCCGGAACTTACCTGTTTTGCTGATATTTTTCTGCGCTTTTATGGAAACTTGTGTTAATGCTGCGGACGGCAGCCCGGGAGATTCTTTTTTGTTCTCTTTTTCTCATTGCGCAAATGCGGCTGGGGCGGCTGCGGTTCAAGAACTTTCCCTGCTGACAGTGGGAATTCTGTCCCCATGCCGAACGCGGCTTGTATGGAGGTTTATATGAAAAAACAGTTTTCTTCTGCCTGTGTTTTTGTCTTTTCCCTGATCATCCTGATCTGCACCGGCGGCTGTGCGCATCCTTTGGCACAGAAAACAGCCATAGCAGAGAAAGCAGCTTTTATTGCAGTTCCTCTGGGAACAGCAGGCGGTCTGGAGGAAGGGAATCTTTCCTCTTATCTGCTGGCGCAGGCTGGCAGTGCAGAATTTATCGCACTGGATGCCGGAACCCTGTACGCGGGTCTGCGGGAGGCGGTTCATCGCGGAAGTTTTGGAAAATCTCTCCGGAATCCGGAGACAGTTCTTCGGGAGCATATCAAGGCATATCTGATTTCCCATGCGCATCTGGATCATGTGGCAGGACTGGTGATCAGTTCCCCGGATGACAGCACAAAACCTGTCATTGGCCTGCCGGAGACCATTGACAATATCCGGGATCATCTGTTCAACTGGAAAATCTGGCCCAATTTCGGCAATGAGGGGGATGGGATTCAGATGAAGAAATATCCGTATGTCCGGCTGAAACCCGGTCAGTCTTATTCTGTCGGACAGACAAAGATGACAGTGACAGCGTTTCCGCTCAGTCATTCACGCGGTTATCTCTCAACAGCCTTTCTGGTTGGCGCAAATCAGAAATATGTGCTCTATTTTGGGGATACAGGGCCTGACGAGGCGGAAAGCAGCACCTGTATGCAGACGGTGTGGAAGGCAGTGGCGCCGCTGGTGCGGGCGCATCGGGTTTCCGGGATTTTTCTGGAAGCCTCTTTTCCCTCCGATCATCCGGATTCCCGGCTTTTTGGGCATATGACCCCCAAATGGATGATGGCTGAACTGCGGAATCTGGCAGAACTTGCCAATCCCGCGCATCCGGAAACTGCTTTGAAGGGGTTGAAGGTGGTGGTGACGCATATCAAACCATCGCTGAATCCGAAAAACGACATGACTGCCGTCATTATGCGGGAACTGGCGCAGCGCAATAATCTGGGGGTGGAATTTGTTCTGCCTGAAGCCGGGAGGAAAATTGTGTTTTAAGCGTCCAGCCAAAAAAAACAACAGGTCAGATCGGTCAAAAAGAACAGTGACACGCACGGATCTGTCAAATAAGTTTCTTCATATTTTGAGGAGTCCAGACTGAAAGTCTGGATGCCGCAAATTCTGCCAAACTTTCAGTTTGGCACTCCGGTGCAGTTTTTTTGAATGTGAAAGAATTTATGATAGCGGGTCAAATCCGTTGATCTGTTCGCTGATTCCTGTCCGGAAAAATCCGAACGGATTGATATTATTATAGAAAAAAATGCAGAAAAAAACAGGAATCCCAGAAGGGATGACATTGTCAAGCGGTTTGACCCACTATCCTTATTTGACAGACAGCGCAGCACATGGGGAGTTTTTCCGCAGGCCGGGTTCAGCAGGGTTGCAGATAAGTGCTGAACTTCCGGAGTGCAAAAAAGCACGGTTTCCGTTTGCCGGATTTTTTGCATTTCCCGGGAAACATTTCGATCTGTCGGAAGAAAATTCGGATTTATCATGTTTTCCCCGGCCTGAGGGAAAATCAGAAGCCGATCTTTTCCGGAGGTCTGCGTTCCGGCACATATTCATGGGCAATCTTTCCTTCATTCCATTCCCGGCTCACATACAGACTGCAATAACAGGAGCCGAACTCCTTCACATCCGGTTCCCGGTATTCACAGGGACAGATGATGTCCCTGTCATCTTCTTTTTTCCCCGAAGCCAGTCGGCAGGGGCATGCCATATAGCCGTAACGCTCTTTGTTGTGCAGCAGGGATTGCAGAAGATCCAGGGTTCTTTCTTTGTCTTTGTTGAAAAAATATCCTTTGGGTTCCTGCACCCCGCGAAGCTGTTCATACAGTTTTTCCGCATCCATCACAGTCCCAGCGCCTCCCTGATTTCTTTTTCCTTGTATCCCACAATGATCTTTTTTCCGATAATGATGGTCGGAAAAGAGCATTTGGGATTGAGTTTCTTCACATCCTCAATAATGGCCCTGCGTTCATCCCCTTCCAGCAGGTCCACATCCACAAAATCATACTGCACAGTGCAGTCGTTGAGAAATTTTTTGACAGATTTGCAGTGGCTGCATGTGCTGAGGGAATAGATTTGAACATTTTTTTCTGTCATGAAAATCATCCTTTCTGTGTGGGAAACAACGTAGAGCAGGCTTCCGGTTTGTTTATTTCCGAGGCACAGACTTCCAGTCTGTTCCGTTTCAGCGGTCCAAACTGGAGGCCTGTGCTGCTTTTTCAGTCAAATTTTACAACAATTTCCTCAAAGGTTTTGCGCCATTTGGGAGGAGCCAGAGTCTCTGTGCTTTTGAAATATCCCGCAGCAATAATTGCAGGAATCCAGTAATTTTCCGGAATCCGGAAAGCCTTTTTCACACCCTCCAGATCAAATCCGTCCATGGGATGGGTGTCCACCCCCAGACTTTTGGCTGCCAGCATCAGGGACATGGCAAAAAATCCCGCATTTTTGCAGGCAAAGGCCTGCTGACGTTCTTCGGATGCGCCGTACAGCCCCTTGCAGGCATTGGTAAACCATTCGTATTTGTCCTGTGTCATGGCTCCGGCTTTGATCATTTCCCGGAAGTTTCTTTCCACAAAGGTATGACCGGCCTTCCATCCGTCCCGGTCAGCCAGCACAATGAAAACCACCGGAGCCTCGCTGACTTTGGGCTGATTCCATGCCAGTTCCCGCAGACGTTTTTTTTCTTCCGCATCCCGGAGAATCATCAGACTCCAGGGCTGCAGGTTGAAACTTGAGGGAGCCTTTGCCGCCATTTCCACCATCTCTTTGATCAGATGTTCCGGAACATCCTTTGCCGGATCAAAAAAATTGACGGCTCTTCTGCCATTGATTACCTGTCTGAAATCCATGACTGCCTCCTTGTTATTATATGAAAAAAATGAAAATTTGTTTTTATTTTCAAAGGGTTTCCAGACGCGGATTCTCTGTCTGCAAAAAAACAGTCCCCCGACAGTTCCAGTCTGGCAGTGGGGCAACCCCCTGATGAGGTTTGGCAACGGGCGCGGGTCTCAAACCGGCCCCTGTGCTGAACCCTGCCTGTGACATGAATTCGTTCAGCACGGGCTGCGCTGTTTCCGGTTCAAAATTTGGCAACGTTTTGAAAATTGTCAAGTCTCAGGGGAAAATGGTTCAGACAGAGAATCTCATCCGGGTTCTGCATCATCCCGCAGGCAGGGTGAACTGGGGCTCTCCGAGCAGAAATTCCCCTTTGGAAATCCATTCTTTCAGAATCTGGGCAATCTGCCGGGCCTTGACCATGCTGGACAGGGGCACGGTGGGAACCGTCCGGCCCTCAAAGGTGATGGAGCCGCTTTTCAGTTGGGCATAACTGACCTGGCCGTAACTTTTTGATTTTCCCTGCCCGTATTCATATCCGTAGTCAATGATCTGGGTGAAGATTTCCTCGTCTGATACCGAGGTATGCATCGCCATTTCCTCATTGAGCAGGGGAATGGGGATTCCCAGCCCCACAGCCAGGGAGCATCCATAGCCCTGCATGCTTACGCCTTTGAGCCAGTCCGCACTCATCTGCTTCATATCGCCCATGACAAAAAGGGTTCCCCCAGGCGTCAGGGGAACGCCTTTTTCCGTGCGGTTCACAGCAAACTTGTGCTGGGTTCCGTGCCAGGTGACATAGCCCACGCCGCCGCCGAGAAAAATCCGGGTTCCCAGACCGATGGTTTTGTAATAAGGATCATTGAGCAGGGGGCTGAGCTGGCCTGCGGAGCAGTAGTTGGCATTTCCGGCCTTGGGTTTCAGGGCGCCCATATACGTGTAGACCGTCCGGTTCGTGAGATTGACTGCGCAGTTGTAGTTCTGATAACCGTTGCGGGGATTGCAGAGGATCGCATTGGGCAGGGTTTCCAAATCAATCCGTTTCTCCACCTTTGTGCTGGGATAGCAGGTTGTGCCATAGGCTGTGGCCAGCAGATGCACTTTTTTTCCTGCCACCAGATCTTCAATCACATGACCGCCGCCATAGTTGAATTCACCCGGATGGATCTTGTTCAGCGGATCATCCTCACAGGGTTCGGTTGCGCCGATATAGCAGTCCACCGCAGCAATTCCGCCATACGCGGGAACTTTGTTGAGCCATACCTTTGAGGCCCTGATGGCCGGAGCGGAATGGCCGAAATTGATAAAGGCGCCGGACGAGCACATGGGTGCGAAGGTTCCGGTTGTCACCACATCCACCTCCCGCGCCGCCTCTTCCGGGCCGTTGTCCCGGACAATGCCGATAATTTCTTCGGCTGTCACCACCACGGCCTTTCCTTCCCTGATTTTTTCATTGATTTCCTGATAGGTTTTCACCACTTTGTATCTGCCCATGTTCCACTCCTGCTGTCTGATTATTTTTTCTTCAGTGCATTGATTTTTAAAGCAATATGCTGTCTGACCCAACCCGGATCCCACCATTCCAGAGGGGTGACAAAAGTATTGTGCACAAGCATTCCGAAATGCAGATGATCCCCACCTGCCATGCCGGTGGTTCCGGTTCTGCCGATAATCTCTCCTCTGGAAACTGTCTGTCCGGGCTTTGCCTCAATAATGCTCATATGGGAATACAGACTGAAGATGCCGAAACCATGATCGATCATCACGCTTTCTCCGTATATGCCCACATAACCGGCAAAAACCACCTTTCCGTCATTGGCAGCCGGAATCGGGGCATTGGGCAGGGACGCGAGATCCACACCCAGATGCACCTGCTCATCAATTTTTTCTCCGTTATGACGGTATTCCCGATGATCCGCAAAACCGGCCTGCGGCGCAGTGCCGGGCATCCGCAGAAAGACTTCCTTCCAGTAAAGGATATCTTCCGTCTGCTCCCCCATTTTTACGAAATGCTCTGTATTTGCCACCCGGAATTTCCGGTTCACCTCCAGAAATTTTTCCAGAGGACTTATATCTGTTTTTTCCAGCAGATCATCAAATTCCGACATTTTTTCATTGAGAAAACTGTCAGAAATGTTCAAAACATCCTGCTTGAACCTCCGGTTTCCGATATAATGGGGAAATGCGGATTTGCCCGTATTGCCTGCCCGGTCTTCCGCCTCTATGACAAGGGAGGTGCCGCGTCCCTGTTCATGACCCAGTGCGATAAAGCACAGATGCACGTTTTCATCCTGAATTCCTTCCACCCGGGCTGCGGAACGGCCCGGAAAAAAATTGTCTCCCACTCTCACGCCGTTTGAAGGACAGAGCTCGGACAGTCTGTAAATCACCAGCCCGGATCCGCCCTGGCTGATATTGTGCTGCCCGCTGAGAACCGTTATTCTGGGGGGACGGGTGTCAATCTCCACCTCCCGGACAATTTCCGTTTTGTTTCCATGCCACCAAGTGCGCCAGGAATAATCACTGACCGCTATCCGCAGCACCGCCTTTCCGTCTTCAAGTCCCAGTTTTTTGGGCTCGATCTTCAGATCAATTTTTTCGCTTTTTGTCTCACCCGTGCCGAAAAAACCGGTGGAAGCGAAGTTTTTTTCCAGTACGGATGTTTTTTTTCCCTCTCTTTCCAAAAAGACCCGCACCTCGCGCAGCCCGCTTTTTTCATCAGATGCGGAAATGGATATTTCGTGTGAGGAGCGGATGCCTTCGGATATTCCGCCGGTGTTCACAAGGGGCGGAATTCCCTCCAGCCGCAGGCTCAGAAACCAGATCAGAAAAATGACGGTCAGCCCGCCCACAGTTGCCAAAAACCGGATTTTCAACGTTTTCAGATTCATTTTCAATACCTTGACTCTTCTCCTTTTTTGAATTCTCTGTCCGGACAATAGCAGGTAAACCTTTCGGAATCAAGGGTTGTTTTTTTCGTTTCTTGACTTTTCGCTGTTTGCACGGTAAACAGGGGGGCACGGAGCATAGGGCAGAGGCTGATGTCAGGAACCGCAGACAAACCCTCAATCTGCAATCAGCAGGAGCCAGCTTTGAAATATGAAAAGGAATACAGAAGATTATGCTTAAAACGGATTTGCCGGGGGAGAAAAAGCCGCTGATGCTGATTTCAGGGCCCTGTGTCATCGAAGATGAAAAAACCGCTTTTGAAATCGCAGCGTTTTTGAAATCCATGACAGCGGAACTGGATATCCCCTTTGTTTTCAAGGCATCCTATGACAAGGCCAACCGGACCTCCCTGAATTCCTACAGAGGGCCGGGAATGGCCGGAGGACTTGAAATTCTGGGACATATCAAAAAGGAACTGGGAGTGCAGGTTCTCTCGGATGTTCACCGAATCAGCGAAGTGGAGCCTGCGGCCCGGGTTCTTGACATTCTGCAGATTCCCGCTTTTCTGTGCAGACAGACGGATCTGGTTCTGGCTGTTGCCCGAAGCGGAAAAACTGTCAATGTGAAAAAGGGGCAGTTTCTTGCGCCCTGGGATGTGGTCAATATTGTGGAAAAAATCACTTCTGCGGGAAATAACCGGATTCTGATTACGGATCGGGGCACTTCCTTTGGATACAACAATCTGGTGGCAGATTTCCGGGCTATCCCCATCATGCAGCAGACCGGATTTCCCGTGATCTTTGACGCGACCCACAGTGTTCAGCTGCCGGGAGGAGCCGGCACATCATCCGGGGGACAGCGGGATTTTGCTCCGATTCTCGCGCGTGCCGCTGTTGCCGCAGGCGCGGACGGCATATTTCTGGAGGTGCACAAAGATCCGGACAGAGCTTTGTGTGACGGCCCCAACTCGCTGCCCCTGGACGGACTGTACACTCTGATGGCCCAGTTGAAGGCCATTCGGGAGCTGCTGTGAACCTCCGGGAGAGACTCGCGGCTGTCCGTGTGCTCCTGCTGGATGTGGATGGCGTGCTGACCGACGGCAGCATTGTGTATCCGGCAGATGGCAGGGAAATCAAATGCTTTCATGCAAAAGACGGGCTGGGCATCCGGCTGCTCATGGATGCGGGCATTCAGGTGGGGATTGTAACGGGCCGGTCTTCAGAAGCCCTTGTGCATCGGTGCCGGAATTTGGGCATCACTCTTATTTTTGACGGTGTCAAAGACAAGGGGGCTGTGCTGGAAGAGGTATTGGCACGGACAGGGGCAACCCCCGAAGAAACCGCTTTTGCCGGAGATGATCTGCCGGATATTCCGCTGATGCGCCGGGTGGGATTTTCCGCGGCTGTGGCTGACGCGCATGAGGCTGTCCGGCAGGAGGCTGACATGGTCACGCTTCGGGAAGGGGGCAGAGGGGCTGTCCGGGAAATCTGCGAAGCCATACTCAAAGCCCGCGGATCCTGGGAGAAGATCGTGGAAGGATTCAGATGCGTGCTGTGAAAAAAAAAATCAGTTCCAAAGGGATAAAAATCTTTCTGTTTTCCTTAATGGTGCTTATATTGTGCATCGTGGTGTTTGTTTTTGCAGGATACCGGAAGATGCGCTCAAAATCCGCAGACTTTGTTTCCGCTGTCCGGGATGGGGCGGGCATGTCCCTCAGCCGGGTGTATCAGACCGCAAGCAAAGACGGGGCGCCTGCGTGGAAACTGAACGCAGACGCTGTGAATTACATGAATGAGGGAAATCAGGCTGTGTTTGAAAATCCCTCGCTGACGTTTTTTCTCAGGGATGACCGGCAGGCAAGTCTGAAGGCAGGCAGGGGAATGCTGAAAACAGACTCCAATGATCTGGAAATGAGGGAACAGGTGTGCATGGAAAGCGATATGTGGATGCTGGAGACCGGACAACTGAAGTACCGGCATGACAAAAAACTTTTTTTCTCGGATGTTCCGGTGAAAATTACGCGAAACGGCACGGAGACGGAACTGTCGGCAGATTCGGCCACCCTTGATCTGGACGCTCGAAAGGTTTGGTTTAAAGGCAATGTGAGGGGGACTTTCGGTGAAGACATTTCCCTGTAAACAGACATGGCGCAGTTTCTGCCGGATACTTGCAGTTCTTGCGGCATGTTTCTGCACAGCGCAGTGGGCTGCTGCACAGCCTCCCCCAGGAAAGGAAGGAGAGCGGAGCCAGCGGATTCAGATTTCCGCAGAAAGCCTGGAAGCCGATGATGCCAAAAAATACGCGGAATTTGCAGGCAATGTCAAGGCTGTGCAGGGTGAAACCGTAATCACATCGGATCGGCTGAAGATATATTACGAGGGAAATCCTGCCGCATACGGTGAGAAAAAAGAAAGCTCCGCGAAAAAAACCGGAGATGCCATTCAGAAAATCGTGGCATCCGGCAATGTGAAAATCCGTTTTGACAATATGGATGCACAGGCCAGTGAGGCGGTTTATACCATTTCGGACAGGATACTGATTCTCAACGGACCGGGAGCGCGCATCCGCAAACCGGACAGCGGTGAGATTACCGGCAATAAAATCATTATCCGCCGGGATGACGGAAGAATCCGATTCGAGGGCGGGGTGGAAGGTTTTCTTCTCCCCGGTGAAAAGGGTCTCAACTGATTATGACGGTTCTGTCGCTGAGGGAACTGGTCAAGATTTACCGGGGACGGCATGCGGTCAGTTCGGTCAGTCTGCGGGTGGAAAGCGGTACTGTGGTCGGACTGCTGGGCCCCAACGGCGCGGGAAAAACCACCACCTTTTACATGGCTGTGGGACTGATCCGGCCCGACGGGGGGCAGGTTTTTATTGACGGGGAGGAGATTACCGCTTTTCCCATGTACCGCCGTGCACGCAAAGGCGTGGGGTATCTGCCCCAGGAAAATTCCGTATTCAGAAAACTGACAGCAATGCAGAACATTATGGCGGTACTGGAATTTTTTTCCCTTTCAAAAGCAGAGCAGGAACAGCGAAGCCGGATGCTGCTCGACGAGCTTGGCATCCTGCACCTGAAGGATCGCAGGGCAGGGGTGCTTTCCGGAGGAGAACGGCGGAGACTGGAAATCGCCCGGGCTTTGGCCACAAATCCGGCCTTCATGCTGCTGGATGAACCCTTTGCCGGTGTGGATCCCCTGGCCGTGACAGACATAAAGAACATTATCGCGCATCTTCGGGCCAGAGGGATTGGAATCCTGATATCGGACCATAATGTAAGGGAAACACTGAAAGCCTGTGATTACGCGTATATCATGAATGCCGGTCAGGTGATTGAGTCCGGAAAACCCGAGCAGATTGTGGCAAGCGAAACCGCGCGGCGCATTTATCTGGGAGAAGAATTCAGTTTATAATCAGGGGTAGTTATGGGAATTGAACTCAGACAGCAACTCAAACTCACGCAGCAGCTGGTGATGACCCCCCAGTTGCAGATGGCCATCAAACTCCTGCAGTTGTCGCGTCTGGAACTGATGGATGCCATCCGTCAGGAACTGGAGGAAAATCCGGCTCTGGAAGAAGTGCAGGAAAGCATCAGTCCCGAAGACCGGATCACAGATGCGGAACTTCCTGAACGCAAAAGCGATGTGCCGGAAAAAGAAATCGTGATTGAGGAAAAAATCCGTGACGATATTGACTGGAGCAATTATATTGATGAATACAATACGCCCGGCAAGGCCGCCTTTGAATCCGAAGACAGGGAATCCCCGCGCTATGAGGCATTTATCGCACAGAAGGAATCCCTGAGCGCACATCTGCTTTGGCAGTTTCTCATGACATCCCCGAATCCGGAGGAGGAAAAAATCGGAAGCCTGATTATCGGCAATCTCAACAGCAACGGATTTCTGGAGGTGTCTGTGGAGGATATCGCTGCTGTGAGCGGTTCCCGCCCCGAGAAAGTGGAAAATGTGCTGTCCATGCTCCAGACCTTTGATCCTGTGGGAATATGTGCCCGCAATTTAAGCGAAAGTCTTCTGATTCAGGCACGGCATTTCAAATGTGATGACGAGATTGTGATCCGGATTATCCGGGATTATCTTCATCATCTGGAAAACAAAAACTACAGGGCCATTGCCAAGGCACTGAAAACAACTCCGGAACGGGTGGCAGCAGCGGTGAATGTCATCAGGGGACTGGATCCCCGGCCCGGCCTTCAGTTCAGTGAGGATGAACCCCATTATATCACTCCGGATATTTATGTTTACAAACTCGATGATGATTTTGTGATTGTTCTCAACGATGACGGTATGCCCCGGCTGCGGATCAACACCTTTTACCAGAATTCCGTGCGCTGCGGAGAACCGGTCAGTGATTCCGCACGGGATTATATGCAGGAAAAGATGCGTTCCGCTGCCTGGCTGATCAAAAGCATTCACCAGCGGCAGAAAACCATCTACCGGGTGATGGAAAGCATACTGAAATTCCAGCGGGAGTTTTTTGAAAAAGGGATAGCCTGGCTCAAACCCATGGTGCTGCGTGATGTGGCTGAGGACATTGACATGCACGAATCCACCATCAGCCGTGTCACCACCAACAAGTACGCGTATACGCCGCAGGGCATTTTTGAGCTGAAATACTTTTTCAACAGTTCCATCAGCCGCGTTCACGGTGAGGCCGTGGCCTCTGCAAGTGTTCAGGACAGCATAAGGCAGATTATCGAGAGTGAGGACCCGCAAAAACCCTACAGTGATGACAAAATAGCAAAAATGCTGGAAGAAAGTTCCAATATCAGCATTGCGCGAAGAACAGTGGCAAAGTACCGTGAAATGATGCGGATACTTCCATCCAACAAGCGAAAGCAATACTAAACAATAACAGGAGGACAATTATGCAGACATCTGTTACGTTCAAGAACCTGGATCCTTCCGAACCTCTGAAAGCATACGCCACGGAAAAACTCAACCGTTTTGACCGCTTTCTTGACAACCCGGCAGAAGCCAGTGTGGTTCTTTCTGTGGAAAAATTCCGGCACATTGCCGAAATCAATATCATCGGGGACCGTCTGAAAATCAATGGCAGGGAGGAAACCGGCGACATGTACTCGGCCATTGACATGGTGCTGGACAAACTGGAAAAACAGATCAAAAAAAGCAAACAGAAGATCCGGGGACGAAGGACGGATCGCAAGGGCGGAAAACCCGGAGACATGGGATTTGATTCTGCCGAGGGGAGCGAAGAGGAAAGCGGTGGAGAAATCATTGTTTCTTCCATTGATTACAAACCCATGGATCCGGAGGAGGCTGTGATGCAGCTTGATCTTGCGGATGACAGTTTTCTCGTGTTCACCAATGCCAGAACCCAGCAGGTGAATGTGGTGTATCGGAGAAATGACGGCAATTACGGTCTGGTGCAGCCCAGCCACTGACTCAGATTCCTGCGGGTGTCTGTTTTTCCCTGCGGGGCTTTTGCCCCGCAGGGGATTTTGTGTGCGGATCCGTTTTGCGGATCGGAGGTTTTTTGTATTGCGTATGATGAAAATTGCAGATGTGTTGCACAAAGAGGCTGTTGTCGCAGATCTCAGATCCAGGGACAAGAAAGGGGTCATCGAGGAGATGGTCATCCCGGCCGCGCGTATCGCCGGAGTGAAAAGCCAGGAACTTGTCCGGGTGCTGATGGAGCGGGAGAGGCTGGGAAGCACCGGAATCGGGGGCGGAATCGGCATTCCCCACGGGAAACTGAAGGGAATTGACTCCCTGATTCTCGGTTTCGGACTGAGCCGGAAAGGAGTTGATTTTGAATCCATTGACGGCAGACCCACCCATATCTTTTTTCTGCTGCTCACGCCGGAAAATGCCATAGACCTTCATCTTCGGATGCTTGCCAGAATATCCGGAATCCTGAAAAATGAGGTGTTCAGAAAGCGGCTGATGAATGCATCTGCCGCGGATGAAATTCTGGAAATTATCCGTGAGGAAGATGATTCCCTGTAGATGCCGGACAGACTGCTGCGCATGTCCGGAAAACAGGCGGTTTTTCAGCACAATGGAATTCAGCCCCGATGATAAGACTTCGGATTGTAATTATAACAGGACTTTCCGGTTCCGGCAAAAGCACGGCCATGACGGCCTTTGAGGATGCCGGATTTTACTGTGTGGACAATATGCCGGTGGCTCTGCTGCCGAAGTTTCTGGAACTGCCGGTGGAAAGCAGTTCAGAAATAGCCGGACTGGCTTTTGTCATGGATCTGAGAGAAAAGGGATTTCTTTCCGGATATGCGCCGGTCTTTGACTTTCTCAGGAAAAAGGGGTACCGTTTTCAGATATTGTTTCTGGAAGCTGATGATCAGGTTCTGCTGCGGCGCTACAGTGAGACACGGCGCTATCATCCCATGGGAAAAGACATCAGCATTGCAGAGGGAATCCGTCTGGAACGGGAACAGTTGAGGGAACTCCGGAATGCTGCGGATCGGATTGTAAACACATCCCATTACACCGTTCATGAACTCAAGAAACTGATTCGGGAACTTGCCGGGGAGAGCGGCATGCCTGTGCCCATGCGCATACGGATTCTGTCTTTCGGTTTCAAATACGGCATTCCCCATGATGCGGATCTGATTATGGATGTGCGTTTTCTGGCCAATCCCTATTTTGTGCCGGAACTCAAGTCGCTGGACGGGAAAACGCCTGAAGTTCGGGCTTATGTGCTGGACCGGGAGGAGACCGGCATTTTTATGGAAAAATTTTTCGCTCTCCTGGATTATCTGATTCCGCTGTATGAAAAAGAGGGAAAAGCCTATCTGACCCTGGCCTTGGGATGCACAGGGGGGAAGCACAGATCCGTGGCTGTCGCGGGGGCAGTGCATGATCATGTCAACACTTCAAAACGATGGGTGAATATTGTCCATCGCGATATCGGAAAAGAGTGAATCCGAAGACTTCAGGATAACAGAATTATTATGACCGGAATCGTGATTGTCACACATGGCCTGCTGGCAGAAACGCTGATCGGAACGGTTGAACTCATCACGGGTTCCCGGCCCGATGCGGTGACCGCTGTTTCCATCATGCCCAATGAAGACGCGGACAGACTGCGGGAAAAGATCATCAAGGGAATCAAGGCGGTCAACCGGAAAAAAGGGATTCTCATTTTTACGGATATGTTCGGGGGAACGCCTTCCAATCTGAGTTATTCCCTTCTGGAGGAAGGTCAGGTGGAAGTCCTTTCCGGAGTCAATCTGCCCATACTCCTGCGCGCCGTGGAAGAGCGGGACAAAAAAACACTTGACCAACTTGCCGTTTCTCTGGAATCCTTTGGGAAAAGAAGCATTTCTCTGGCCAGCGGCATCCTGAGGGGAAATCGGAGGGGCTGATGGAAGGAGATTTGATACTCGATCATGCCGCAGAAGCGGATATAAACGCTCTTCTGGCTGCCGAGCGCCTGTGTTTTTCCCGGCCCTGGGGTATTGTCTCTTTCACGGCTGAGCTGGCAGCCGAAACCGGATACAATTGTACGGCAAGGGAAAACCGTGAGCCTCCGGATGACAGGATTGCCGCCTATCTTTTTTTTCGAGTGATCGCTGGTGAGATGGAGATACTGCGGATCGCTGTGCTTCCGGATTGGAGACGGCAGGGGGTGGGAAGACAGATTCTTGGCATGGGACTGCAGAAGGCTCTGGCAGCCGGAGCCCAAGTCTGTTTTCTGGAAGTCCGTGCCTCCAACATTCCGGCGATGGCCCTGTATGCAGACATGGGATTCCGGTGCATCGGACAAAGACCGGGATATTATGCGGAGACAGGGGAAGATGCTTTGATATTAATGAAAAATCTGAAGGAGGGATTATGCGTGTCAAAGTCGGTATCAACGGTTTCGGAAGAATTGGACGGGTGGTGTTCCGCGCTGCCATGAAGCATCCGGATGTGGAGGTCGTGGCAGTCAATGACCTGATGGATGCAGCAACCATGGGACATCTGCTGACCTATGATTCGGTTCACAGGAAATTTGAGGGCAGTGTCACAGTGGAAGGAAACAGCATGCGGGTGGATGGCAAATCTGTCGCCATCACATCCGTCAAAGATCCCGCGCAGCTTCCCTGGAAAGATTTGGGCGTGGATATTGTCGCGGAATGCACCGGTCTGTTCCGGGATGCCGAGAGTGCATCCCGGCATCTGGAAGCCGGTGCGCGCAAAGTGATCATCTCCGCACCTGCCAAGGATCCGGACATTACCATTGTACTGGGCGTGAACGCAAACCGTTACGATCCCCGCACTCACCATATTATCTCCAATGCATCCTGCACCACCAACTGCCTGGCTCCGGTGGCAAAAGTGCTGCTGGAAAACTTCGGCATCCGCTGCGGACTGATGACCACCATCCATTCCTATACCGGAGACCAGCGTCTGCTGGATTTTCCGCACAAGGATCTGCGCCGGGCAAGGGCGGCGGCTCTTTCCATGATTCCCACCACCACAGGTGCGGCAAAAGCGGTTTCCCTGGTGCTGCCGGAACTGGAGGGAAAACTCAACGGTCTGGCCATCCGGGTTCCCACGCCCAATGTTTCCATTGTGGATTTCGTTGCCACAGTGGAAAAATCCGGTGTCACCGGAACAGACGTGAACAATGCCCTCAAAGAGGCAGCGGAAGGCTCCCTGTCCGGCATCCTCGGTTACAGTGATCTGCCTCTGGTGTCCTCGGATTTCAACGGATGCGCGCTGTCCTCCATTGTGGACGGCCCCACAACCTATGTGGTTGACAACATGGTCAAGGTGCTGGCATGGTATGACAATGAAACCGGTTATTCCCAGCGCATGGTGGAACTGGCCGCGATGATCGGAAAACAGTTGTAAGCAGTGGCTCAGGTTTCAGGTGTCAGGAAAATCAAACACACTGAAACCTGAACACTGAAACCCGGAAACAGGAGATGCAATGAAAAATCGCAGACCGTTTATCGCGGGAAACTGGAAAATGTTCAAAACGCTTCCCGAAGCTGTGGAAACAGCAAAAAAACTGGCAGAACTTGTGCAGGATGTGCATGATACAGATATTATGATCGCTCCTCCCTTTATCTCGGTAACGGCTGTCGGAAATGCCGTCAAAGGCAGCCCGGTCCAACTGGGCGCACAGAATCTGTTCTGGGAGAACGAAGGCGCATATACCGGTGAAATATCTGCTTCCATGCTGGTGTCGGCAGGCTGCACCTATGTGATTGTCGGCCATTCGGAAAGGCGCCAGTATTTCGGGGAAACAGATGAATCTGCAAACAAAAAAATCCGGGCCGCGCTCACGGCCGGATTGGTGCCGATTCTCTGTGTGGGAGAGACAGAAACAGAGCGAAATGCAAAAAATACATTTTCTGTACTTGACAAACAGATTAAAAATGGGTTAAAAGACTTTTTTTCGGACGAACTGGAGAAACTGGTGATTGCCTATGAACCTGTATGGGCCATCGGAACCGGGAAGACAGCCACAGCAGGGCAGGCCCAGGAAGTGCATGAATATCTGCGATCCCTGGTGGAAAAAGTTTTTGGAATTTCGCTTGCCAAATCGCTGAGAATACAGTATGGAGGAAGTGTGAAACCGGACAATATCCGTGAACTGATGCAGATGCCGGATGTGGACGGGGCACTGGTGGGCGGAGCCAGTCTTTCGGCTGAAACATTTTCCAAAATCGTCCGCCACAGAGAAAAAACAGAGGTGAATCAATAAAAATATGTCAGCTTTACTGATTACCGTGCACATTATTGTGTGCATCGCCCTGATTATGATTGTACTGCTGCAGACAGGAAAGGGTGCTGATATGGGAGCCGCATTCGGCGGCGGAGGCAGTCAGACACTGTTTGGCAGTACAGGTGCATCCTCTTTTCTGAGCAAAGCAACAACATGGGTAGCCGTCATTTTTATGCTGACCTGCCTGAGCCTGGCCTATGTTTCCAGCCACAGGAGCGGAAGTTCCATCATGAAAGATGTGGAAATTCCGGCTGCGGAACCGGAGGCAGCCGCTCCGGCAGAAGAGACAGCGGAAAAGACGGAAACGGAAGCTTCCGCCCCTTTGCAGACATCTGCGGAAACACAAGCTGCAACTCCGGAAGGGGAAGCAGCAGATACAAAGGAAGTTCCGGCACAGTCCTCTTCTGTTTCGGAATCAGCGGAGGAGGTGGCCTTGCCATCTGCGGAAACATCCGGAACAGATTCTGATGCCGTGCAGTCCCCGGTATCAGCAGAAGGCAGTGCACAAGAGGGCAAATCGGAGTAAAACTTTTTTTCATATGCCGAAGTGGTGGAACTTGGTAGACACGCTATCTTGAGGGGGTAGTGGGCTACGCCCGTGCCGGTTCAAGTCCGGCCTTCGGCACCATTTCATCAAGAAAACCAGGAGCTGATACGGAAAAAAAGGGGCAGGTTATGCCCCTGTTTTTCCGCAAGGCGGGTTCAAAACCTGTCTGCATCAGTTTTCCCGGTTTTTTTTTGCATTTTTTATCCGGGGGAAACTATGGGAGATTTCTATTTACCGGCAATCAGAATCAGGGGATATCGTCCTTTCCGGGATGTGCTTTTCCGTTTCAATCCCCTGGAAGTGATCATCGGATCCAACGGTGCAGGCAAATCAAGCCTGTTTGAATTCCTGAAATTTCTTCGGGATTCCTGTTACGGAGAAATTCCGCCGGAGATCATCTCCGGTTCCATCTCCCAGAATATTTATCAGAAACCCGGACCTGCCAGACTGTTCTGGAATGCACAGATTGATTATCAGAACCGAATCCCCATCTTCTACCAGGGGGAACTGGAAGGCGGGAGCGAGTTTCCCAAAGTTCTGTTTGAAAGGATTCTGACCAAAAAAACCATTGACAGCAAAACGCCGGGGGGGTTCACTTTTCTTGATTTCCGGGAGGGAAGGGGACTGGTCAGAGATCCGGAAGACGGGGATTTTCTCCGCAGGGAATGGGTGCTGGGAAAGAAGAATCAACTGGGGCTGGGAGCCATTACGGATGCGGGACTCTCAAGCCTCTGGCAGCTTCGGGAATATATTCGGGGATGGCGTTTTTACAATGTTTCCCATATTGACACCCGCAAAATGAGACGGCCTGCCCCGCGCACCCATGAACCTGTTCTCACGGAAGACGGCGGAAATCTCAGTGCGGTAATCTGTTCCCTGAAAACCGGACATCCCGAAGCCTTTGCGGATCTGAAATCCCTGACCCAGTTTGCAATCCCCGGTTTCAGAAACATTGATGCCCGGATACTGAGCGGCACAGGAGAGGTTCATGCCTTCTGGGAAGAGGAGGGCGTGGAGGGGGAACTGAATTTTTCAGATGTGTCAGACGGGATTCTCCGCTTTGTCGCTCTGGCCACCCTTTGTGTCACCCCGACCCCGCCGCCCCTGATCTGCTTTGATGATCCGGGGCAGGGACTGCATCCCAGAACCCTGCCGGTACTGGCCGGGCTGTTTGAAAAAGCCTCAGAAAGAACCCAGGTGCTGATTGCCACGCACAATTCCTATTTTATGACCCAGTTTGATCTGGAGAACATCGCGATCATCAAAAAAACAGCCGGGGGAAGCGTTTATGTCAATGTGCGCAATTCCCAGACCCTTCTGAACAAACTCCACCAGATTGATGCAGGGGAACTGGAGCAGATGTACCGGGCAGATGAGCTGGAGGCACTGTTTTAGAATTTCAAAAAGAATAACAATATGACAAAAACCCTTTGGATTTAAGTGGAATTTTTTTAGCAACTGCGTAAGTCCTGACAGGGACACAAAGCTTCGCAAAGATTCCATGCTCAAGCGGGTTTTCAGATTTCATAAACCCATTCTGCACCCCACCATTAATACCGAATTGCCATTGATTTTTTATATAATCCCCTCTTGAGATTGAGCTAAGAATATATTTTTTATTATAATCACAAACTGTTATCATCTTTCAGGATGGAACAGCAGACTTTTTTATAAGTATATTTTCAATGGCGTATTCATATCATTTTAAATTTATGACAGAAATTTCAGACAATGAATGCAGTATTTTTCCTCTGATACCAATTCGCCTTTGAAACCATGCTTTTTGTCAGGTTTATTTTAACCGCAAAGGACACAAAGAGGGTACAAAGGTCACAAAAAACTGACAGGACTGTATAAAATCAACGGCGAATCGGTATGAGATTTTCTCTTTTAAAGGGATTTCAAAAACTGTCCGAATCTCTGAGGGAGTCCGAATCATTTTTTATCTTGACTTTCAGAATGGGAATTTGTATGAAATATGCACAGTTTGATTTCAGAATTTTCTCAAACCTGTCCCTTCCTGCCACGCTGTCCCGCAGCCTGCCGGATTGCAGGTCAAAAAATCTGAAAGGCGGGAATTACTGACTGAAAATGCCCACACCCCATGAAAGCAGACCTGATACCGAATCGCCATTGCTTTGATCCGATGCTGTCAGTTATCCCTGTTTTGCAGAGCGGCGCCGTTCGGAGTCTCTGTGCTCCATATTGGACAAAACCAATGGAGAATCGGTATGACACTCGAACCGGGTCAGAAAGGAACCGGAAAACCTGCCAAACTTTAC
>JAWKPW010000061.1:0-34256 GCA_041390465.1 Desulfobacterales bacterium
TGTAACTGGCAACCTGGGTTAAAATTACCAAAGCAGATGTTTACAGAAAAAACAGATTTCTGCGTTTCCAGCTTCATTTTTGCATCTGCAGATTGAACGATATTACGGAGGTCTTGTATTTTTCAAAAAACTGCGCTATTCAGGCATCTGTGATTTTTTTTTGCAGGCAGAATTCGAAACTGTCTGTGTTCCCTCTGAGGCAGCGGGACTTTCCATGCTGATTTTTTTAATTTACAATTCAATATGTTATTTGGAATCAGTATAGGCAGTATTATGGATGTATTATTTAACATACTGTGTTTATTGCATATAAACAAAATCAGCATGTTTTAAAAAATATAATAATATTAATTGGTTATTTTTTATCAGTACGTGCAGACCTACTGCCCCTCTGATGAGGCAGATCTGCAAAATTCTGCCGGATTAACCCAAAAGACAAAAGGAGTTTTCCATGAACAAAGCAAAGCATTTTCTGTGCCTGATGTTTTCTGTGCTGATTTTTTCTGCGGCGCTGCCTGCCTGCGCTGATATTTACTGGGAATCCCAGGTGGAATCCAAAGGAACTCCCAAAGGCATGTCCTCGAATCTGCCCCAGATTCTGATGGGGCAGTTCAACAAAAGCGACACCGTGAAATACTGGCTTTCGGAGCTGGGAATGCGCACAGAAAGCAGAGAGGGCATTATGATTCTGGATTATCGCACCATGACTTTTTACAACCTTTATCCGAACAATAAGACATATATGAAAACAGATATGTCTGCCATGGCAGAAAAGGGGAAAGCCCCGTCCGCGGAAATGAAAATCATCCCAACGGATGAAAGCAAAAATATCTCCGGCTATCCATGCCGGAAATACCGGGTTACGCTGACAAACGGGGAAGGAGAATACTGGCTGTCCAAAGAAATGAAAGTGTATGAAGAGTATAAAAAACTCAGGGAAAAACTCAAAACCGCAGTGGGGAAAAATTCGGCTGCGGAGCGGATGAAGATTCCGGGGCTGAAAGAGGAAATGGACGGTTTTCCGGTAATGACCCGTATGGAAGTCATGGGCATCACCACCACAAGCACAGTAAAACAGGCCGGGGAAAGGAAAACGGACGCAAGTCTGTACAAGGTTCCGGATGATTACAGGCTTTTGGATATAAAAAATATTTTCAATATCAAACAGAAACAGGGGAAGGAATAGTGCCGATGTGTCAGACTGGAATGCTGAGAGTTTTGGGTTTTGCGCTGCTTGTTTTTTTTGCCGTTCCCTCATGGGGTTGCGCTGATATTTACTGGGAAAGCCTGCAGTCCGTGCAGGGGCCTTCGGATGAAAAGCCCAGAACAAAAACCATCCGGAATTACTATACGCCCTGCTGTTCCCGCATGGATATTGGGGAAAATGTCATGATTGCCAATTTCAAAACCATGACCGGATATGTGCTCAATACCCAGGATCGGATGTTCATGGAAATGAAGATGAATGCAGTGGGCAAGATTCCCGAAGGTCTCAAGGAGGAGATTCAGGTGACGCCGACCAGTGAAACCCGGAACATCGCGGGATACAACTGCCGCAAATACAAGGTTTCCTTTATGGAACGGCAGTATGAGGAATGGCTTTCCAAAGAGGTGAAGGGCTATGAGGAACTCAAAAGCATTAATGACAGATTAAATGATGTGGTTCGGAAAAATCCCCTCTTTCAGATGGGCATTGTGGGAAAAATGGATAAACTGGATGGTTTTCCTGTTCAGACGGTAATGAAAATGGAAGGAGGACTGACCAAAACCGTGACTCTGCGGCGAGTGACCACCAGTCCCATAGATGAATCTGTGTTCACCGTGCCGGCAGGATACAAACCGCCGTACTGAAACAAAAAAACACAGGATGGTGTTATGAAAGACGCATTGATTCTGGTAGATATTCAGAAGGATTATTTTCCCGGAGGCGCGATGGAGCTTGCGGGAATGGAGCAGGCAGTGCAGAAAGCCTCCCTGCTTCTGGACAGATTCAGGAAGGAAAAACGGCCGGTTTTCCATGTGCAGCATCTTTCTCTCCGGCCCGGAGCCGCGTTTTTTCTGCCCAATACCAAAGGTGCGGAAATTCATGAATCAGTTTTGCCCGCAAAGGATGAGATTGTGGTTCAGAAGCATTTTCCCAACAGCTTTCGGGAAACCGGGCTGCTGGATCATCTCAGAAAGGCAGAGGTGAGGGAACTTGTCTTCTGCGGGGCCATGAGCCATATGTGCATTGATGCCACAGTGAGAGCCGCGTTTGATCTGGACTTCTCCTGTACGGTAATAGCGGACGCGTGCGCGACCAGGGATCTGGAATTTCAGGGCATGAAAGTGGAGGCCGCAAACGTCCACGCGGCCTTTATGGCCGCGCTGGCGGCTGTGTATGCAAAAGTCATCAGCGCGGAACAAAAAATTCCTGCATGATTGACGTATGCAGGAAAAGGACTATATTTGAAAAAGTTGCAGGTATGATTTTGGGCACTCATTAAAAAAGGAGAAATCATTATGAAAAAGATAAGTGTTTTTCTGAGTCTTATGATGGTGGCCGCTTTTGCGGCAATTGTTTATGCTGAAGAATGTCCTCCGGGAAAGGAAAAAACGGATTCCTATCACAAAGGCATGGGAACCGGAGCCGGTCTCAGCGGGTACAGGGTTCATTTCAAAGAGATTGACAAAGACGGAGACGGAACCCTGAACTGGGAAGAATACAGCGCCCATTTTCCCAACACGGAAAAAAAGGTGTTTGACGCGCTGGATACCGGAAAAGACGGTTCCATCAGTCAGGAGGAATGGCATAATTTCAAAGCCGCGCACGGAATGGCAGGCCCCCATCCCGGGCATGAGGGGAAAAAATACCATCAGGCAAATCTGCCGGATCCGGCTCCCTACAATGCCCATTTCCCGGATATGGACAAAAACAGCGATGACGCGATCAGCATGGAGGAATTCAAAGCCTTTTTTCCCAAAGGAGAGGAAACCGTGTTCAATGCCATAGATTTGGACAAAAACAGCTCTCTTTCCCATGAGGAATGGCATGAATTCAGAACGGCGCACGGCATGGGGCATAAGGACAAATAGAAGCATCGGAGAATGACAGACAGCAACGTCCGCTGTGATGATTCGCGGACTTTGCTGTTTTGACTGAGAATACATTTTGCCAGAGAAAATCCGTTGATGATTTTCTGCGGGGGCGGGTTTGAAATTCGCCCCCATCACATTTTTTGCCCCTGACAGTGATTATGTATCCTCTCTCAAGAGTCTCATCTGTTCCGGGGTCAGAATTTTTTCCAGGTGTTTTTGCATTTCCGGATCAGCGATCAGTGTGTCTTCCGTCAATGAATTTCCCCCCGGACACATATTCCTCTGTTTCCGAATGCTTTCCCGGATATGCGGACGGATCTGCCGCATCTGTTCCTCACTGAGGCCAAGTCTTTCCCGGAGTCGGGAGAGTACCGGTTCGAGATTTCCCATTCTCCGATTTCTGCCATGTCCATGCCGCATCATGCGATGCTTCATTTTTTCCCGGATTTTTTCCATTTTCTCCTGCTGATCCGGTTTCAGGACAGATTTGATGCTGTTGATATGGCGATCCAGAATCTCTTCGGCCTGGGGACGGTTTTTTTCCATGAATTCATCCAGTTCTTCCCGAAGTTCTGCTGAAATCCTCCGGAGCTGCACCTGCTGCTGCGGGCTCAGTTCCAGTTCCCTTTCCAGTTTTCTGATGAATTTCGGTATCAGAAAATCCGGAGGCCCCTGCATCATTGTCCGGAATCTCTTCCCCATGTAGATGGATGTGCCCAGAGAACCCGCAAGTCCTCCAAGAAGAAAAACCAGAAGTATTCCTGTTATTATTTTGAATTTGTTCATTTTTCAGATATTCCGCCTATAACAGGCCAAAAGACTGCACCAAATCAAACCCCAAGGGATCACTGACAAACATCCGGGCCAGTTCATATTCGGTATGAAAATCAGACTGAAACACATAAACAGACAGGAGAATCACCAGAACACAGGCTGTGGCCGCAAAACGCCAGACAAAGCGGTTGCACAGCGCCAAATCAAAGCGTTTTGCATTGAGCGGTTCCATATTCCGAATCCGGCGCATGGCTTTCATCTGCCATCCATCCGGAATGATGGCTCTCTCTCTTTGTTTTCCGGCTTCAGCCATCAGTTTCAGCAGACTTTCCTCATTGATCTTCATGATTGTGCTTCCTTATTTCCCGAATTTTCTGTTCACCAGGGTGCGGAGTTTTTTCCGGGCACGGAAAGCTCGGATTTTGACGTTGGCCACTGTCCATCCCAGCATCTGTGCCGCCTCCTGGCCGGAAAGTCCTTCCAGATGCACCAGTTCCGTCACCATTCTGTCTTCCGGTGACAACTGGGCCAAGGCCCAGTCCACCAGCTCTCCGGCCTCTTTTCTGCGTCCTGCTTCTTCATAATCCTCAGCCGCCTGACCTGAGAGAAAGCTTTCTATGCGTTCCTGCTGTGCTTCACTGAGGGTGCTTATGGGAACTTCCCGGTCTCTGTATTTCTTCCGCCAGAAATCATAGCAGGTTCTTACAGCAATGGCTGAAAGCCAGTTTCTGAAATCAGCTTTTTTCTTCAGCCCCGGAAGTGCCTGATAGGCACGGACAAAAACATCCTGTGCTGTTTCCTCGACAGAGGCAAAGGGAATATGCCGTTTTGCGATCCGCAGCACAAGGGATTCATATTTTCGGAGCAGAATTTCAAATGCGTTGACATCTCCCTGTAACACCCTTTCGATGATGGCAGAATCGTCAGGTTCGGATGTATGACAGATAGTTTCCATTTTGTGCATTCAGAATTTCCGGAAAAGGGAGAAGTGCGGAAGCCGAAACTTCCGCACTTCCAATTATGCCTTATGCATCGGATCCGTCAAGCCATTCTTCCATTCTGTCCCATTTCCGATCAAATCGGGTTTTCATTCTTTCGATCCTTTCCGCACGGCGTTTTTCCAGTTCCGCTTTCTGGGCATCGGTGAGCACCTGTTTGACTTCGTTCATGATTTTCACCCGAAGCACGGTGGCTTCCTCCTGTGCGGCTGCAAAGGTTTTATGCGCTGCCCGCACATTTTCCTCTGCGGGATTTGCGCTGTGAATCACCTCTGCCATATTCTGTCTGGCTTCGATAACGGCCTGCTTTTTGGCTTTGATCTCATCCAGATGGGTGTTGAGAATTCCACGCACCTTTGTTTTCTGCTCATCCGTAAGATTCAGGCAGCCGAGAAAGTGCATTCCCCTGTCTCCGCGATGAAATCCTTTGCCTTTGTGATATCCCACTCCGTCACGGGGACAATTCCCGTTTCCCTGTCCTCTGAAGTTCTGTGCAGCGGCCATGGTTGCGCCCGCAAACATCATTACCGCAAGCAATGCTGTGATGACAAGTTTTTTTCTCTTCATTTTTTTCTCCTTTTGTGAATGGTTGTTGCTTCAGCATTTCTGCCTTCGTGAGGTATTGTCGCAGGGATGCACAAAAGGTTACAAAAAAAATGGGGAAGGCAATTTTTTTACAGTTGCAGGAATTCCTGTTTGTGAAAAATCCGCACCTGTTTCAGATTTTCTGCCAAGTCAGAAGGGTTTCCCTTTACCGCAAGAAAGATGGCCGGATATCCGGGAGCAATTCTTCCTGCCTCACGGGAAATGCCCAGCAGTTCGGCTCCGTTCCATGTGGCACACTTGACAGCCTCGGATACGGAAAAACCGGTCTGTATCAGGATGCGCAATTCTTCCCTCACAGAAAAACCGTGCCGGACGCCCAGACTTCCTGCGTCTGTGCCCAGAGCAAGAGAAACGCCCAGTTCTCTGGCCAAAGCGATCTGCTCTGCCTGATGCCCGTAAATTTTTCGGGCAGTTTCTGCTTCTGTGCTGCCCGGAGCCAGATGCCGGGCATAGGCTTTCATGGTAATGGCTGTGGGAACCCAGAACACGCGGCTGTCTGCCATACGTCTGAGATTTTCCTTTCCCATGAAGAAACCGTGTTCCACGGAATCGCATCCGGCCTGCACAGCCGATGCCACTGGCAGTTCTCCGTTGCAGTGCACCATGACTTTCAGGCCCAGACCAGGGCAGTGGCAACAGCCTGTGAAAGTTCCTTCCGTGTCAAACTGGGGACGCGCCTGTTTGCCAAACTCTTTGAGACTGTTGATTCCGGACTGCACGATTTTCACGATGATCAATCCCCCCGATCTGCGGCAAGGGCTTCAGCCAGACTTCGTCCTTTTCCCGTGGTCCGCCGATAGTTTTCCGTACCGCCCGTCTTGCGCCAGGCCCGCCTGCGGCCATGATGCGGACAGGCATCCCTCAGCATACAGATCCCGGTATCGGAGAGCATGACCCGCATAATCGCCTCCATCCCGCACCGCAAGCACTCCGCAGCGCAGCGCCTGTCAGATGGGCGGATATGAAAGGTTTATTTCCTCAAATTCAGCATCCAACTGCCTTTCACGCACGGCAGGCGCACCGGTTCCGGACAGAAACAGATGCACATGACTGTCAATCAGCCCGAGCATCAGCTTGCAGTCTGACAGATTCACCATTCCCGGCTGATCTGTGTGCCTCTGTCAAATTTCTTTTTCCCGGATGATTCCGTGTGCAATATGCAGAAGAACATCTTCCCGAATCAGGCCTCCGCTTCCGTCAATGAGCCATCCGGCCTGTATCCATGTTTCTTTTTTCATTGATTTTTCAGTTCATACAGCAGATTCATTAAAATAAAACGTTTTGAAGAATTGCAAAATTGCATTTTTGCATACGGAAAATCTGACCAGCGCGTGCTTTGTCAAATAAGTCTCTTCCCATTTTGGAGGAATTCAAACTGAAAGTTTGGGAGTGCACATGATTTTCTTTGCCAAACTTTCCAGTTTGGCGCACTCAAGCATCTTTCTGAACAGGAAGAATTTGTTCAATAACATACTTAAATCATATGAAATATAAAAATTTCAGCAGAAAATTTTCCCATGCTCCCACTTCTCCACGAAAAACGCAAAGCCACAAGTTTCACAAAAATTTTATGCCAAACAGTTTCCAGATTTCATATCAGAAAATCCGCAAATGAAAGCGGTTTCCGGCACTTCCGACAGAGGAATTCCGCACTGTCCGGCCTGTTTTTGAAGTGACATTCAGGGAACCCGCATGACTTCCAGAACCCGGATATCCGCACTGCCGCATGGACAGATCATTGTTTGCTCCGGAATGTCTCCGTACACAGAAATGGCTTCTCCTGACTGTCATTGCGGCACTTTTCGTTTCATGCCCATAAGGCAGATTGCCGTGAACATGACGGGAAATATTCTCTGTGACTTCATCCAGATGTTTGAGTTCATGTTCCCATATGCGGAGAATTTTCCAAGCCATTGCCCTCAGTTGATCATCAACTTCCATATCCCGAAGAACATTGCGCCGCAGTTTCTTCCAGAAACCTATCGGTTTTTGGGCAGAATAATGAAGAGGGCAGCCGTGCCAGAAGCACCCGTCCACAAACACCACCGCACGGGATTTGGAAAATACCAGATCAGGCCGTCCCGGAAGATCCGATAAAGACGGTAGCGCAGTCCTCGGCCCCCTGGGGCCTTGCGCACCAGGATTTCAGGTTTGGTGTTCGTGCTCCGTATCCGGGACATGTTTTCGGAACGGGTCATTTTCTGGCTTTTTCGTATCCAATGCTTTGGTGAAAAATTTTGGTCCCAGGTTCTGTTGATATTTTTATAACTTGCTGAATTTAAAATTATATCCTTGAAAAAGCAGTGCGGATTCTTTTCTCACACCGGTTCCCATGTGACCCACGCACTTCCTGATACGTTGTGATGCCCTTGAGCATTTTTTTCACAGCGCTTTCCCGCACCATGCCTTCCCCGGCTGCTTTCAGGCGGATGGCTTCCAAATCCGTCTCTTTTGTGGTGAGCCGCTTGATGGCCTCAGAATAGGGAAGAATCTCATAGATGCCGGTTCTGCCCTGATAACCTGTGCCCCGGCATATGGGACAGCCCTCTCCGTGAAAAAGCTCCACACTGCCTTCTGTCTCAATGTGTATGCCCATGTTCCACAGTTCGGCTGTGCTCATCATAAAGGAAGTGCGGCAGTGATTGCAGATTTTGCGCACCAGACGCTGAGCCAGGACCCCGATGAGAGTGCTTTGGATCAGAAACGCGGGAATGCCCAGATCCAGCAGACGGGTGATGGCTGTGGGCGCATCATTGGTATGCAGGGTGGAAAGCACCAGATGACCGGTCAGAGCGGCCTGCACAGCGTTTTCTGCGGTCTCAAAATCCCGCATTTCCCCGATCATGATAATATCCGGGTCCTGGCGGAGAATATTGCGCAGGATGTTCCCAAAGGTGACACCGACACCGGGCTGCACGGCAATCTGATTGAATTCGCTGTTGATCATTTCTATGGGATCTTCCACTGTGGTGATATTGATTTCCGGAGTGGACAAATCCCGGAGCGTGGAATACAGGGTGGTGGATTTTCCGCTGCCTGTGGGGCCTGTGACCAGCACAATGCCGTGGGGCATTTTGATGAATTTGTTGAACCGCAGCAGATCCGTTGCGGAAAAGCCCAGACTTTCCAGATCCTGAAACAGAATATCCGGGTCCATGATTCGCATGACCACCTTTTCCCCAAAAGCCACAGGAACAGTGGAAACACGGATTTCCACCTCTGTATCCCCTTTGCCGGTTTTGATTCTGCCATCCTGGGGTCTGCGCTTTTCCGCCATATCCAGCCGGGAAAGAATCTTGATGCGGCTGACAATGGCATAATGAAGACTTTTCGGCAGCTTGTACACCGTATGCAGCACACCGTCAATGCGCAGCCGCACCAGAGTAATATCCCGTTTGGGTTCAATATGGATGTCACTGGCGCGCTGATCAAAGGCATAGGTGAAGAGATGATTGACCGCATTGATGATATGCTGATCATGGGTCATGGCCTCATCTCCGCCCCGAACCCGCACATACTGCTCCAGATTGCCCAGATCCACGGCAGGGCCGGAAAAATACTGCTCTGCCTCGGCAATGGATCGCTTGAAGCCGAAAAACTCATTGATCAGCCGGACAATATCGGATTTGGAAGAGACCACAGGCACAATGCGGAGCTGGGTGACACGGGCAATATCCTCCATGATTTCCGCGTTAAAGGGATTGGGCGTGGCAACAATGAGTTCCTTTTCCTGCCGGGCAACGGGAACAATGAGATGCTTGAGGGCAAAGGAGCGGGGGATGGTGGTGGTCACCAGATTGAGATCGAGTTCCAGAGGATTGATTTTTTTGTAGGGAATTCCCCATTCTCTGGCCAGTGCGCTGTAAATGCTTTCCTCATCCAGATTTCCGGGAATGTGATCAGAGCGTTTCAGATTCAGAGAAACAATCACATCCGTGATGCTGACCGTGTCCGGAGAAAGATCATGAGGCCCTTTTGCGGTTCGGCGCCGTTTCAGTTCTTTTTTCAGCCAGTCTTTCTTTCTGAGAATTTCCTCTGCCTGCTGCTCTGAAATCAGGCCCTGTTCACAAAGAATCCGGCAGATGACCCTGTCTGAAAAAACGCTGTGCCTGGCTGTGTTTTCAATGGTGTTCATAACTTTTTCATCATTTTTTCATTTGCTGATATTGCGCCCGAAATTCAAAATCAGGGATTTCACAGTATTCACCCTTCATTCCGGCGAAAGCCGGAATCCGGCACTTTCAAGTCCTTCCGGATGCCACCTTTCGTCAGTATGACGATCCTGCTCGGCATCGGCTCCTTATTTCTGAAAAAATGCAATCGCATATTGCAAAAAAATCTGTTTTTGAAGTTTAAGGTGATTTCCGGAAAAAAACATACCTCAGATTTGACAACTTTCCAAAAGTTGCCAAACCGTTCAGGTGACTGAACAGGGACATTCATTTTCAGAAATCACGTAAGTGTCTGATAAGCGTCTGAAAATGGAAAAAGCGCAACGGAAACTGCTGACAACCGTTATCAGAATCAGGGAAAATCATCAAGAAGTAAGTATGGCAGATAAAAAAATTATTTGATAATACAACCCAAGTTGCCACCTGTACGTTAAAACTGAAATTGCATGTCAGGATAAAGAGAAATATCTTTAATTCAAATCCGGCAGAGGTGACCGCACGAACCGATTTCGGAAACATGTCTGCAATGAGACTGTTTGCGGTTTCGGCATATTTCCGGGCTTTTTTCAGAAGATATTCTGTATAAGGGAGATACTGCCGTTTCAGATTTTTCTTCCGTACCGGCATCAGAAAGATTTTTTCCGGTTTCCCGGAGAAAATCTTCAATTTCATAATCATTGCATACTTTGTCCCCGTAAACAGTGCTGTTTTCCGGAAGGCTGAAATTAAACAGTTTCAGGGCGTCACCATCGTTCACACTGCCCGGGGTGAAGAAAAATTCAACGGGTTCCCCTCTGCCGGTGCACAGCATATGAACTTTGAGACCGTAAAAATACAGCAGCTTCGTGCGCCGATGAACGCAGATTTTGGATCAGCGCAACACCGGGCAGTCATTGATTTGATCCAAATATAATACCAAATCACCATTGAAACCATGCTTTTTTTAACCGCAAAGGACACTAAAGATGGCACAAAGGGCACAATAAATTTGCATCACTGTACAAAATCGGCAGCAAATCGATATTGCTTTTCCCAGAACACAGTTTCAATGGAGAATTGGTATCAGTTTGTTTTCAATGGGGAATCGGTATGATATTCAGCGATTCGGGATGCATGACTTCAGCCTCCTGTTTTTCATTCATCAGGGTTTTTGGAATTTTTTCAGTTGAAATTTTCACCCCGAGCACTGGCATCATGCCGGCAAAACCCGGTGCGGCGGATGAAAAGCAAATCCGCTTTTTTTCCATTACATGGTAATATTGTAGGATTTCATTTTGTTCAGCAGGGAAGGATGGCTGATTTCCAGCAGTTGGATGGCATGGGTGCGATTTCCGCCTGTTGCGGCAAGTGCTTTGATAATCAAGTGTTTTTCCAGAATTTTTTGGGCTTCTTTAAGGGAATAGCCTTCAAATTCTCTGTCAATCTCAGAGAGGATTCCTTTTGTTCCCGGATGAACGGCAAGGTTTTCCGGCATCAGGATATTTCCCTCAGCAAAAATCACGGCCCTTTCAATGATGTTTTCCAGTTCCCGGACATTTCCGGGCCACTCATACTGCATCAGAAGGGACAGTCCCTCAGAACTGATTCCTTCGATCCGTTTCTCCAAAGACCGGTTGAAACGATCAATAAAATGGCGCGCCAGAAGAGGAATATCTTCAGTTCTCTCCCGCAGAGGGGGAAGACGGATGGGCAGCACATTGAGGCGGTAAAAAAGATCAGTCCGGAAGGAGCCCTTCCCTGCCTCTTCCTCCAGATTTTTGGATGTGGCAGCCACAACCCGGACATCCAGTTTTACGGTTTTGGAATCCCCAACGGGCCGGATTTCATTTTCCTGGAGGACCCGGAGGAATTTCACCTGCAGGGAAAGAGGCAGTTCACCGATTTCATCCAGAAAAATGGTTCCTCCCTCAGCTTCCGCGAACAGTCCCTTCCGGTTTCTGTCCGCGCCTGTGAAAGAGCCCTTTTTGTGTCCGAAAAATTCACTTTCCAGCAGATTTTCGGGAATGCCGCCGCAGTTGACAGGCACAAAGGGGTTCTGGCAGCGTTCCCCTTTGAAGTGGATGGCTCTGGCAATCAGTTCCTTGCCAGTCCCGCTTTCGCCGGTAATCAGCACAGTTGCATTGTAATGAGCGGCTTTTTCCGCAAGATGGAAAACCCCCTGCATGGCTTTGCTTTTTCCCACCATGCCTGCAAAACTGTCCGTGTGCTCCAGCGTCCGGATACGCTGTCTGAGCATCACATTCTCTCTTCGCAGACTCTCCCGTTCTTCCGCTTTTTTCAGGGTCAGCAGGACTTCATCCGGCTTAAAGGGTTTGGAGATATAATCATAGGCGCCCATTTTCATGGCTTCAATGGCCGTGTCAATGCTGCCGTATGCAGACATGACAATGACAGTGGTTTCGCTCAGGTGTTCTTTGGCAGCCCGCAGGAATTCCATGCCCCCCATGTTGGGCATTTTCAGATCACAGAGGACAAAGTCATAACGGGTGCGGTCAACCTTCTCCAGCCCCGCATATCCGTCTGCCGCGGCATCCACCCGGTACGCGGATTTCCCAAGCAGTGCTGTCAGCATATGACGCATGTTTTCCTCATCATCAATAATGAGCAGTTGTTTTTGTGTCTTTTCCGCAGTCATGGCTTTCTTTGGGCACTCCGTTTTCGGCATTCCGGTTTTCCGCATAAAGCGGAAGATGGATAATCATGGAAGTTCCTTTGCCTTCAAGACTTTCCGCCCGTATGGTTCCGCCCAGGGCCTCAATGATCATGTAACAGACCGACAGACCCAGCCCTGTTCCTTTGCCCGGTTCCTTGGTGGTGTAAAAAGGTTCAAAGATGTTTTCCATATCCTTTTCCGCTATTCCGGCTCCGTTGTCCTGAAATTCGATCCGCAGCATGGATATGGGCTGCCCTGTCTGTTTTTCAATCATTTCTGTGCAGGTGCTGACAATGATCCTGCCCGGGTCCTCTTTTCCCGATGAAGCAACGGCATCGGCCGCGTTCATCATCAGATTCAGAAATATCTGGCGCAGTTGGGAAGGATCCGCTTTCACCGTATCCGGATTTGCACAAAGCGACAGACTGATCCCGATATCCGACATCCGGGGCTGAAACCGGAACATGGCCACAGTATCCTCAAGAATTCCATGCACAGGAGCTTCACTTCGGCTTCCGTCCGAAGGCCGGGAAAAATCCAGCAGTTGCCGGATGATGGCATTGATTCTGCTGACTTCGCTTTCGGTGCGCCGGATAAAATCTGTTTTTTCTTCCCCTGCAATGTCCGGCTGTCTGAGAAGCTCCAGATATCCCATGACAATGGCAATGGGATTGCCGATTTCATGGGCAATGCCTGCGGCCAGTCTGCCCACAGAAGCCAGTTTTTCCGCGCGGATAATATCATTTTGGGCTTTTTTCAGATCCCTGTTGGCTTTTTCAAGGGAGCGGATTGTATGTTTCAGTTCCTCCTTTCCGCTCGATATCCGGCAGAGCATCCGGTTCAGGGCTTTTGAAACCTGACTGAACTCACTGCCCTCTGCTTCGCTCAGAAAGAGAATGTCATCCTCCTCTTTGAATTCTTCCGCCCGTTTTGCCAGTCTGTTCATGGGTCTGCGGAGAATGCCGGCCAGACGCCAACTCCCTGCAACTGTCAGCACAAAGAGATTGACAAGGATGTAAGTGACGAGGATGATCTGTGAATGGCGCAGAGGCTGATAGACAGAATGCAGGGGCATAACCAGAGCTATCCCCGCGATGCGTTCCTGCCCGTACAGAACAGGGAACGCGATGAGCATATCCCGTTTTTGCTTCCAGAACACCCCCCAGGTGATGCCTGTAAAACGGATTACCCTTCTGCCCGTGTGCATCATCTCCTCTGTCACCTGCCGGAGTTCCCTGTGAGGAGTATCGGGTTTTGCTGAAAACCAGAAATCCTGTCCCTGACTGTCTGTGACAGACAGAACGGAGAAGGGGGAGGCGGCAAGCATTCCTTCCAGATAAG
Organism: Desulfobacterales bacterium; assembly: GCA_041390465.1. Taxonomy (GTDB): domain Bacteria; phylum Desulfobacterota; class Desulfobacteria; order Desulfobacterales; family Desulfococcaceae; genus JAABRU01. Next base: position 13,623 of record JAWKPW010000061.1, read on the forward strand.
GCGTGAGAGCGGAGGGGCTGATTTGGCTGCCGGAAGCACAGGCTGAAATCAGAAGATTTTCAATCCCCGCAGTCAGCATGGCCGCTTTTGAAAATTCGGACTTCAGCAGCAGATTTTTTTCCACATGAATGACCACCGCATTGAGAAGAAGCATGGCGGTTCCCATCACAAAAAAAAGATTGACCGCGATATGGATATTCAGTCTGCGGAAAAACATCCTGCTCCTCCTGTGCGGCTGTTTTGCCTATTTTCTGACAGCAAGCACCGCTCCGCATTTTTCCACACTGACGGCCTCTTTGCTCCCTCCTGTGGTGACAATATAGGTCTCTTTGTTCCATCCGTGCCAGAAGGTTTCCGCACTCCAGAACCATTTCGCGGCAGAAGAGGCCGGATACGCGGGCCGGTTCTGGAAAAGGGAGCTCAGCTCCGCCACCGTGGGCAGACGCCATCCGCTGTATCCTCCGGTGTTCAGATTTTCAACATACCTCTGGGCATCCGGAAAATTGAGACAGCGGTTGAGCTCAAACGCGGAATCAAACATGGTCCAGGTCAGACCGGTCCTCCGGTCTGTCACAGTGCCGTTTCCATTGTCCGCAAAACGGGAGCCGGCCTGGCGGAACAGGGCCGCAATTCGCTGTTTCTCCCGCTGCAGCCGCAGCAGATTTGCCTGCTCGCTGCGCAGACGCTCATCTTCAATGGCTTTCTGTTTCCTGAGATCATTGAGCAGGAGCCTGGCATTTTTGATATATTTTCCCGATGAATGCGCGTTGACAAATTCCTCTGTCAGGCGGATTCTTTCTGACAGAGACTTCCGGGCATTGCCTGCCTCCGAAACCAGAGTCCGCCAAGCCCTGTCTTCCTGCTCCTGATGTCTGCGTTCATCCTCTGCCCTTTTTCTCTGTCTCAAATCCTCCAGTATGGTCTTTGCTTCCTGCACATGCACCGAATCCGGATATTTGCCGAGATATGCCTCCATCTTCCGGATTCTGTCGCCCATATCCGCTGCATCTCTGCGGCTGTAGGCAAGGGTTTCCTCCCATTCCCTTTCAGCCTGCTCCAGATCTTTGATCTTCTGATCCAGCACCCTGATTTCCCCCACAATCAGTTCCTTGAGATAAGAGGGAAGTTCCGGGTTGGCCTCCAGATATTCCAGATAAACAAGCCTTGCTCCTTCATAATCCGTGCCAAATGCCTCAGCTTTGCGTTTCATGTCCCCCAGATCCGAGCGGATCTGGATTTTGTTCCGGAATTTTTTCTGCAGGCCCCTTGCCTCATCAGCCTGTGCCGTGTTTTTGAATTTTTTGATAAAGGTGTCACACAGGGAGATGCACTTTTCCCATTCCTGCCGGGCCTCACAGGTGCTGAGACCGCTTTTCAGATCCCGAAAATATTCATCCACCATTGAGGCAGTGAGTTTCTGCACATCCGCTGTGTGACGGCCCCGGGGATGTTTGTCAAAATACGCGTTGTAGGCTGCAATTCGGGTTTCATGGTCTTTGCCGGCCACAGATTTCAGGGCATCAAAATCCCGGTCATCAATGGCAGTCTCAATTTCAGACATTCTTCGGGCTGCCGTTTTTGCCTGCACTGTGTCAGGATGCTGCGCAAGATACTGCCGGTAAACCTCCAGAGCTTTTTCCTCTTCGCCGGCCTTTGCCAGTTTCCGGGCTTTCTCATCACTTTGGCGGAAATCCCGTTCTCTGATTTGCTGCCCGATGGAACGGAGTCTCCCCTCCATATCCGCTGTGTATTCCGTGTTCGGATAATATTTGAGATAATTGCCAAAAATCACTTCCTTTCCTTCCAGTTCCGGCTGCATTTCAGCCTCCCGCAGAGCAGTCTCATACGCGTTTCTGATCCGTTCCGCCTTGATTTTCCGGGAAGCACCGTAAATGCCTATGCCCGCAATCAGGGGAACAAGGATCAGAAGCCCGGCCAGTATGATCAGACGTTTCTTTTTTGGATTGACTCGAGGCTTTTCAATGGTCCATTTTTTGCTTTTGCAGTATCCTTCTATGTATTCATGGGCTTCCTGCATATCCAGTCCCAGGCGCACAGCGGCTTTGAGCAGAATATCCATATATTCCGGCCGGATTCTGCCTTTGCTTTCAGCCATGTCAATATCTGTGTTCAGTTCACTGATTCGGGACATGGTCAGGCTGAGATCATAGGATTTCCGGCTTTCCTCTGAACTGAAAATGGCAATGCAGTGACCGGCCAGTGCACCGCCTGCTGTGGTAAGGGCATCTTTATGGGATATCCTTCGGATTTCCGCCTCTTTGGACCGGGCGCGCTTTTGCAGTTCATCCAGATTTTCTTCCGGAGACATCCCCAGAAAATCATACAGACTGTTCTTTCCCACAATCCGGAGTTTGTCGCTGATGAGATTTTCAATGGTTTTTTCAATGGGTTTTGCTTTTTCCCCTTCCCCTGCCTTCTTCCGTACCGGACATTTGATCCGTTTGAGCAAATCAGCCTCTTTGACGGCATGGAGCCGGGCAAGACCGCCAATCTCAGAAGTGGAAATATAGCCTCTCCGGACACATCTGCTGACATATCTGTCAATATCTCTGTCCCTGTCACTGATTTTTTTGGCAATCCATTCCTGAATTTTGACAGGCTCAAGATTCAGAGATTTGGCCAGAGCCGCGGCATGCCTGTCTCCGGTTTTTCCCGCGCTGACAAATTCATCCACTTTCCGGTTGATCCGGAAAAGCGGTTCCATCTGTCTTGCCCGTTTCTGAACCTTTTCCTCTTCAAGGGAATGAAATGCGGATATTTTCCGAATTTCCTTTTTGCTGATGTTCCCCTTGCTCATGAACAGACCGATATGACGGTCAATTTTTGAATAGGCACGCTTTTCTTTTTCCAGAAATATCTTTTTTGCCTTCAGGGCTTCCTGACGGCGCAGCTTTGGATCCGTCATGACTTTCCGGATCTCCGGAATCAGACCGATATACTGCTGGGCAAGGGTGCCTTTGGTGGGATGATTGCGCTGTTTGCTCCAGAGAGCCTGTTTGGTCTTTATGGCCTCCTCAATGATTTCCGGATTTTCTTCAGGCGGATCGGCTGAAAGTTCGAGCAGCAGATAGAAATTTTTTTCTTCCATTTGTTACCTCGGCACAGGGGGGTTGTTTGTCAGTTTCATTGAGGGGAATGCCGGAACGCGGCACATCCTGCCGGGTTCCGGAGGAAAAGACGGAAAGCCGTTTTTCTGCCGAATCCGATCAGGACACCTTTGTCTTTGTACTGCGGGATTTGGCTTTTTCAAACTCTTCTCCCTGGATCACAGATCGGGTGTCTATGCTTGCGTTGACCGATCTTCTGGTTTCGCTGGTTTCCTCGGCAGTAATCTCCAGACGGCCTTCCTCATTGAGCCGGAAAGTGATTTCCACAGGGGTGTTTTTTTTCAGATCAGAGGGCAGTTTCAGCACAGCCGTGCCGATAAGCACTGCATGTTCCGGCTGCATAATCTTTTCGCTGCTCTCATTTTCCATGATCTGTATGGATACGATTTCCTGATTGTCCACCGCTGTGCCGAAAGACTGGGTGACAGTGACAGGAACATTGCGGTTTTTCAGAATAAGGTTGTATACAATTTCCCTGTCTTCGGAATCATGGGCCACCACACCGAAACTTTTGCTGGTGACATTCAGAATTTTGATATTGGAACGCCGGATATCCGCAACGGAATAACCGGTATCATCAGCCACCAGATCCTCGACCTCAGTGAGAACCTCATCGAGTTCCACTTCGCTGAGTTCTGCCAGTTCTTTGACATCCCTGCCGGTTTTTTCCGCAGCCTTTTCCCTGATTTCATCCCGGAGAAAAAGCTTCCATCCGTAAATGGCTGCTCCCTTGGCCACAGACTCATCCGGATCAAAGATCTTGCCTTCCATGGAAAACTCTTTGCGGATCCGCTCTGCCACCTGGGGCATGCGGGTGGAGCCTCCCACCAGAAGAATCTCGTCAAAATGCTCATATCCCTTTTTCCCCGCCTCTTCCAGCATTTCATGGGTCAGGGAGATGGTCCGCTCCAGCAGATCCTGGGTGATGATCTCAAATGCGCGGCGTTCCAGAATGATTTTCACCCGCTCGCCCGCGTGGGTCACAAGCACCGGGGTCTGATCTCTTTGGGTGAGAATTTTTTTCGCCTTTTCCGCAGACAGTTGCAAATCCTGGCAGGTGTCGGGATCTTCAAGAATATCATCTTTGATGCCGGTGGCTTTCTGAAATTCCTGCACCAGATAGGCCACAATGCGGTCATCCCAGTCCTTTCCGCCCAGATTGTGATCCCCGCCCGTGCAGATGACTTCAATGGAGGCATTGGGCTTGATGTCAATCATGGTGATGTCAAAGGTTCCGCCTCCCAGATCATAGACCAGCACCACCTGCTCGTGTTCCGCCTCCATGGAACCGAACGCGATGGCAGCGGCGGTGGGTTCATTGATGATCTGCCGGACATTGTAGCCCGCAATCTCACCTGCCCTCCGGGTGGCCTCCCTTTCATTGATGCCGAAATAGGCCGGACAGGTGATGACCACGTCTTTGGTTCCGGATATGCCCAGATTGAGTTCCGCATCCTGGACAATCTTGCGGATGATGAAACTGGATATTTCCTCGGGCCGGTACTGTTTTCCGTTATGCTCAAAAATGAAATTGGCTTCGCCCATTGAGCGTTTGATAAAGCTTACCACATCACCGGGATAGAGTTTGGAGCTTTCCTTGGCCACATCCCCGACCACAATGTTCTCACCGTCAAAAAAGACCACCGAGGGCGTGACCCTCTGATTTTCTGCGTTGGGGATGACAATGGGTTTGCCGTATTCGTCAACACAGGCAATGGACGAATAGGTTGTTCCGAGATCAATGCCGAATATCCGCTTTATCTGCTTACTCATCGGAATCCCTCATTTCTGTCTGAGCTGCCGGGGTTTTGCAGGCATAGACGGTAACCAGCTCCGGACGGATGACCCTGCCGTCCCATTCATACCCCGGATGGACGCGTTCTGCAATCATTTTGTCTTTTGCGGCTTCCTCTGTTTCAATCCGTTTGAGAACCCGCTGACGCGCGGGAACAAAGGTATCCTCCTCACAGGCAAAGGCATTCACACCCTGACGTGCGCACAGATCCTCCAGATCCGAGGGGAGGCCCTGCAGTATGCCCAGCAGTTTCTGCGGATCAAGGGAGGAAACTTCCTGCTCTTTGTAAAACTGTATCAGCTTCCTCATGCTGTCTGTAAACTGTATGACATCCATCACCATGAATTCCATGTATTTTTTCATAAACTCATTTTTATGGGACTGCAGTTCCTTATGGAGTTCATCAATGATTTTGTCCTTGAGAAGATCTGTTTTTATTTTTTCATCAAAATCTTTCCGCATCTGCCTGAGTTCAGACAGGATTTCATCCAGTTTGAAACTGGAGGTGTCAATCAGGACATCATCCAGACCGTCTTCTGCCCCAGGCCCCATGTCATCCTTCATCATGTCATCCGAAACAGTCAGATGGTCAGGCAGAGAGGAAGATTCTGCATTGTTTTCCGTATTCCCGGAATGTGGAACATTGATGAACTGATCCCACACGGCATCGGCATTGTGTGCAGGTGCATCCGGACCGGATTCCCCATTGGCGTTTTCCAGAGGGTCTTTCACAGTTTTTTCATCCATATGCGCTCCTTATCCGAAAAAATCAGCATTGGCGGAAAATATTTTTTGCAGCCCGGCCGCTTTCCAGTGCATCCCCCCGCGCGTCCCGGGGACACAAAGTCTGACAAAGATTAATGCCGAAGCCGGATTCTTTCAGAGTGTATAACCTGTATAATGTGTATTTGCACCCAGGAGGCTGAAAAACTCAATCTTCTGTTTTTGAGGAAAATATCTTCAGCCTGCGCGGATATGCCCCTCCTTTTCAGCCGATGGTGTGATAATTGAAAAAAAAATATAGAATAAAGGATTTGCAGTGTCAATGGAAAAGGTGAAATCAGGACGCGGGGAGAAAGGAGAAAATCAGACCTTCCCTCTCCGTACTGCCTGTGCACAGTCAGTGCCGGCATATATTGAGATGGGAAAACCTGTCTCTCCTGTCTGAAGAGGCAGTTTCGGTGCGCAGAAAAGAAACATGTGCGCACCATGACAGACAAAAGGGGCAACCACCGGGATTGCCCCTTCCATTCTTCTTATTTCAGGAGCATTGCCCCTGAAGAGAAGAGGAAAACAAAAAACTGTCCGGAACAGAAATGTTCAGTCGGTGCCGGGCCTGTCAGCTTCGCGGAATCCGGGGTTCATTTCTGAAGGATTTTTTTCTGTCCATCACCTGCCGGATTTCCACAAACCGGCCGTCGAGTTTTGCATTGTTCACGGATTTGCGCACAATGCCGGCCGCGCTTTTTTCCACTTCAAAAAAGGAAAATTCCCGGTTCAGATCAATTCTGCCGATCATGCCGGAGCGGATGCCTGCCTGGGTGCAGATCAGGCGGATGATCGCTCCTTCGTTGATTTTGTCCATGCGTCCCACATTGATGAAAAAACGCTCGGTTTCCCTGCCTCTGTCCCTGAACCGCTCTTTTTTTCTTTCTTTTGGGGAATCCTCTTTGTATTTGGAAACACGTCTGGATTCCTTTGCGCTTTCCTGACGGACCCGGACATTGATATCCCCGGCTTCCCGGTAATAATGGAACAGCCGGTCAAATTCCGCTGAAACCATGCGCTGGATCAGTTCTTCCTTGGTGAAACCGTCCAGGGCATCGTATATTCCCTGCAGGGCCCCGTTGATTTCTTCGGTGTTGACAGCGGTATTGACAATTTTGTCCACCATGCCCATAAGCTGTTTTTCGCAGATTTCCCTGCCATCGGGAATCCTTGCGGTCTCAAAGCGGATTTTTCCTCTTTTTTCCAGTTCACGCACCCGGCGGATCTCCTTGGTGTTGACCAGAGCCACCGAAGTTCCGGATTTTCCGGCCCTTGCGGTGCGGCCGCTGCGGTGGGTGTATACTTCCATCTCATCCGGCAGTTTGTAATGAATGACATGGGTGATGTCATCCACATCCAGTCCCCTGGCCGCCACATCCGTTGCCACCAGAATCCGCACAGAGCCCTGCCGGAATTTGCGCATCACATAATCGCGCTGTGCCTGGGACAGATCACCGTGCAGAGCCTCTGCCTGATACCCGTCCTGCATCAGGGCTTCGGCCACATCCTGGGTTTCCTTGCGGGTGCGGCAGAAAACCAGACCGAAAATGTCAGGTGTGAAATCAAGAATTCTTTTCAGGCACTGATACCGGTTTTTTTCATGGGTGACATAATAGCAGTGTTTAATATTTTCCGCTCCCCGGTTCTTATGCCCCACAGCCACCTCTTCGGGATTTTTCAGGTAATTGCGTGCAATCTTTGCAACCCCTTCCGGCATGGTTGCGGAAAACAGCCAGATATTGCGCTCTTCGGGCATCTGCTCCAGAATGCGGTCTATATCTTCCTGAAAGCCCATGTTGAGCATTTCATCTGCCTCGTCAAGCACCGCGCAGGAAATTTTCGACAGGCTGACGGACTTGCGCTCCATGAGATCGATCAGTCTTCCGGGGGTGGCCACAATGATATGGGCTCCGCCTCTGAGCTGCCGAATCTGGTTGACAATGCTGGCTCCGCCGTAAACCGGCGCAATATTTATTTTGTCCATGTGCACTGCATAGCTTTTCAGATCTTCGGTAATCTGCATGCACAGTTCCCGTGTCGGGCAGATGACAATTCCCTGCGGATCCCGCACAAAGGGATCAATGCGCTGAATCAGGGGCATGCCGAATGCCCCGGTTTTCCCTGTCCCTGTCTGGGCCAGTCCCACAAAATCTCTTTCTCCGGAAAGAAGTACGGGTATGGCTTTTTCCTGTATCGGCATGGGGTTTTCAAATCCAAGTTCCGCTGCCGCCCTGACCAGTTCTTCCCTGAGACCCAATGTTTCAAAACTCATTATATGTTTTTCTCTCACAAAATTGCCGGAAACCCTGTTTCCCGCATATCCATAAAAAAAGCCGGCCGGCGAATCCGGACGGCACCACACTCGCGAAGTCTGGCTGCCGGAAATCACGCGTGTTTTTTATGGACACTGTCCGGCTTTCAGACTAATCGGAATAATATAGACCTGTTTTTTAAATTTTTCAACACTTTTTTTGTTTCATTCGCCAAAAATTTCAAAACAGCCGGACTGTCTTCTGACAGACATTGCATGCACCCTGAAATTTGCGGGGAATGGAATGCGGAAAAAAATCCTGCCATTCTGAAACAGTCATAATAAACTGCCTGCGATCCCCAGTTATACTGATTCTCCTTTGCGGTTAAAAAAAGGGCAGTGGGTTAAATCCGCTGATTCGGATATGAAAACGGGGTTGAAAAAATCCGCGGGGATTGATATTGTTACAGAAAAATCCTGAAAAAACAAATCAGAATCCCGTAAGGGATGACATTGTCAACCGATTTGGCCCACTGTCAAAAAAAGCATGATTTCAATGGGGAATCGGTATTATGGGCACAATGCCCCAGACATTCTGCAAAAAGTTCCAGTCCTTGAACCGGAGAACAGCACCGCGCGAAAAGATCTTGCCATTTTTGCGCAATCATCATAGAGATAAGCATATGCAGAAAGAAATATATTCGAACTCCGGCTCAGAGATGCAGATGGAACATGCTGAAGCAGTTATGGAACAGGAAATGGGTCGGCACAATTTTTTTAATTAAAATCAATGATATAAACGCATGGGAACTGCTGACGGAAAACAGAACTGCGGGCTGCATTGTCCGGAAATGCACGCGGATCAAAGGGTCAGAAATGAAATATCCGAAATCTTTCATGCGAATCCGAAGAGATGAGACCGCTTTGCCATGAAAATTCTGACCGTGTCTGATGTTGTGGAGCCAAGTCTTTACCCGGATTTTGACACAAAGAAATTCAGGGGAACAGAACTGATTCTTTCCTGCGGGGATCTGCCTCCGGAATATCTGACCTTTCTCACTGTGAAAACCGGCGCGCCTTTGTATTATGTCCGGGGAAATCATGACATCCGCTATACGGCAAAAAAACCGGAGGGGTGCAGAAACATAGACGGCCAACTGCTGCGGTTTCAGGGGCTGCGCATTCTGGGGCTGGAAGGCTCCCGCTGGTACAACGGCGGTTCCTGCCAGTATACCGAAGCCCAGATGCGGACAAAGATCAGGAAACTGATGCTGCGGCTCTGGTGGTGGAAAGGTGCGGATATTGTCATCACCCATGCGCCTCCCCGGTTCATCCATGATGCAGAAGATTTGTGCCACAGAGGTTTCAGGAGTTTCCTGTGGCTGATTGACCAGTACCGGCCCCGGTATTTTATCCACGGCCACATCCATGCGCGCTTTGCCGATCCATCCCACAGAATGACAAAAGTGAACCGGACAGCGGTAATCAACACATGCGGATTTCATCTGATGGAAATCCGTGAACACACAGAAAGCAGCCCGGCATCTGCGGTGACATCAAATGAACTTGCTTGAAAAATTCAGAAAATCTTTCAAAAAAAAGCCCAAAGACAGGCATCTGAAAAGTTTCAAAGAGCATCAGGAAAGCGAAGAGGCCTTTGACACCAGAGACTTGGGACTGCGGGACGTGGAAGTGGACAAAATTGTGGGCAGCGTGGGACGCTACAATGACTTTGACAGCCGGTTCCGTCCCCGCACCGGCATGCCCTCGGAACGCTTCAGCCGCATCAAAGAGGCTGTGCGGGACGGAAAACCCCTGCCCCCGGTTCTGCTCTACCAGATCAAGGATGAATATTATATTCTGGACGGAAACCACCGGGTTGCCGTGGCAAAACAGCTTGGACGCAAAACCGTGAATGCCCGCATTCTTGAATTTCTTCCCTCCCGGAAAACCCTGGAAAATGTGCTGTACCGGGAACAAGTGGAATTCATGGAAAAAACCGGTCTCAAGGATGCCATTGATCTGACCGAGGTGGGCCAGTATTCCTGCCTGCTGGAACAGATTGAGGAACACAGAAATTCCCTGACATCCGTCAATAACACGGAGATTTCTTTTGAGACTGCGGCAAGGGACTGGCATGAAACCATTTATCTGCCCTTTCGTGCAATTATCGAACGCAGTCATCTGTCTGAAGCCTTTCCCCAGCGCACCCTTGCGGATTTGTATGTCTACATTTCCCTGCATCAGTGGAAAAGCGGCAGAGAGAGGGAGTTCGGCATTGGCCTGGATCAGATTATTCCTCCGAATATGGAGGAATTCCGGGCCAAGATGGCTGAAAAAAAGGGGTTTGAGTTTCCGGAAATGAAGCGGATGATCACGGCCTTTGTGTTTATCAGTGTGAAGGTGGGGGAGGAATACCGGATTATGGAAAAACTTTTTGCTGTGGAAGAGGTCAGGGAGCTCTATGATGTGCCGGGCGATTTTGATCTGCTGGCCAAGATTGTCATGGAAAGGGACTGGCTCAGTTCCGATTCCGAGGTGATCGGATATTTTGTTTACAACCGCATCCGGAAAATACCGGGCGTGGAAAAAACCCAGACCCTGATTCCCATTCTTTCCAGAAGGAAATGAGTTTCATTCCAAAAGCAAAAACAGTTTTCATCTGCGCATCTCTGCAACGCCTGCATATTGTATTGCCGGTCAATTTCCTTGATTTCTTAAATCAGGGAGTGCCAAACGGAAAGTTTGGCGGAATTTTTTTCAATCATTTCAGTCCCCCAATCTTTCAGTCCGGGACCCCGGACAAAGCATCTCCGCCTTGCGTCAATGGCATTGTATTGCCAGTTACAGAAAAGTGTAATGCTGATTCTCCTTTGAAACCATGCGTTCTTTTAACCCCAAAGGACACAAAGTGGGCTCAAAGGTAACAACAGACTGAAAGCAAAGCACAAAATCGGCGGTGAATCGGTATTGCCTTCCGCAAAGTATGGTTTCAATGGAGAATTGGTATAATACCAATTCTCCATTGAAAAGATACTTGCAAGCAGGAAAAAAAGAGGTTTCCGTGTGTTCAAAAAACCGGATTTTTCGGAAAAATCCGGTTTTTCTGAAAAACTTATGTTTCAGATCAATGGCGAATTGGTATAATACCGATTCGCTGTTGATTTTATACAGTGCTGTCAGTTTTTTTGTGACCTTTGTGACATGGTTGTGTCCTTTGCGGTTAAAATTTCAATGGGGAATCGGTACAATGATTCCAGCAGCAGAATTTTCGGACAAAACAGATTCAAAAGTTTATAACATATTGTTTTAAATTTTTTTAAAACAATTTATGGCGGCTGATCTGGCAGCAGGCCAACTGAAGCAGGACAAGAAAAATATTTTGCTTGACAGAAAGGCGGAAAAAGAATAATGGTTCGTATGCAAAGGAACTGTTATGACGAATCTGCCGGAAGATCTGCCTGACTGCACGGTTTTTTACTGGGAAAAGCCTATCAGAAAGCCCACGGGGATTTTCAGAAACGCCTGAAACCGTATGGACTGACCAATATGCAACATCTGGTGCTGGAAGGACTGTGGTATCAGGAAAGGATGACTGCGGCTGAGCTGGGAAAGGTCACTGATTCTGGATAAAGCCACCCTGTCAGGCGTGCTGGATCGGATGGCCGGGCCGGATGGATTGTCAAAGAACCGGATCGAGAAGACCGGAGGTGTATCGGCTCTATCCTTCGGTCAAAGCCAATGAAATGAAAGAGCAGCTTATCGCGGAAAGAAAAAAGGCCAACGCAGGGACTCCTGTCCGGTTTCACTTTGGAAGAGCAGGTGCTGTTCAGGCGGCTGCTGCGGGATATGATATGAAGAGTGTCAGGTGTTCGGTGTCAGGTTGTATGATGACTTGACAGTATAACGGATATGACGAGCCGGATTTGGTTTTTCCGGCATGAAAATAGTCTCGTCATTCCGGCAAAAGCTGAAATCCATTAATTTCAAATGATTCCGGATACTGACTTTCGCAGATAGGACGGAAGTGCGCAAGGTGAGATGACAAACAGTTTAAGCAATCATTGGAAAAATCGGATTGGCAGCAGTGTGATCCGATATTTTTTTATCCATAAAGTTTGTATGCTAACAAAAATCTTTCACAGAACAAGGAAGAATTTCATGAAAAAGATACTGGCTCTTATCGGCTCGCTTGGAGAACTGGGGAACTGTGAAATCATGGCAAAGGAAATCAGCAAAATATTGATCAACCCCCCTGGACTGCAACTGCTGCGGCTTTCAGATTTTGACATTCAACCCTGCCGCAGGCTGCTATATCTGCCTGTTCAAGGAAAACAAATGTATATTGGAAGACGGCTTCAACACGGTTGCACTGGGCCATCAGGCAGGCGGATGCGCTGATTGTGTCGGTTCCGACCTATTTTCTTGGCCCTAACGCTTCCCTGAAACGCTTCATTGACAGGGCATTGCGCTCTATTCCCATGCCGAAACCCTGTGAGGAAAACTGCTTAGTGGGTGTGGGCATTGCGGGATTCCGGGACGGGGAGGCTACACCCTGCTGGGCATTGAGTTTCCTGAAGCTGCTTATGGCGAGACATCAAAGATCGGCGCATGATTTACGGTGCGCTGCCGGGTGAAATCTTCCTGAATGCGACAAAACAAGGCGGTGGCCGCCAGACTGGGAAAAGCCCTGTTTGGCCCTGCGAGAAAAAACACAACCCTGCTGCCCTGTGCGGAGGTCAGACCTTCCGTTTTCTGGAAAACAGTCAGGTGCGGTGCATGCTGTGCGGCAACACCGGAACCAATTTCTGTGAAAGGGAAATCCGGTATTTGCCATTGAAAAAGGCGATCATGAGACTCTTTCTGACCCGTGAGGATGCCCTTGCACACAGGGAATGGCTGATTGGTATGAAATCCCGTTTTCTGGAACCTAAAGATGAGTTGAAGAAAATCAGTCTGGAGTACCGCAAGTGACGGACAGTGGATTCTGCCTGCGGACAGCGGAAAAAAGAAAAATAGCACAGACATTGGATCTTACGAAAAAAACCGGATTTTTCCAAAAAATCCGGTTTTTTGAATCTTACGGAATTCACCGGAGGAACGCATCATGAATCACAAGGTGTTCAAATTTCTGCTGACATGGTATCCGCCCTATCTGGGAACCGGCATTTTTGTAAAGCACATTTCCGGATTTCCGGCATGTTCAGGTGGAAATGCGGATGCTTTTTTATAACCGCAATTATATGGGAACCCATTTCGGGGTCGTCTGTATGCCATGACGATCCTTTTTATGCCCTGATGATTATCCAAATTCTTGGGCGCGATTATGTGGTATGGGACAAGGGCGCAAGCATTGAGTTTGTCAGTCCGGGAAAAGGAAAAGTGACTGCTGATTTCCGTGTCACGGATGAAATTATAGCCGATATTCAGTCGCATACCGGAAACAGGGAAAAATATCTTCCCAAAATGACAGTGGACGTCAGAGATGAAACAGATCGGCTGGTGAAAAGATTCACAAAACCCTGTATATCCGAAAAAAGGTGAACACAGGAAAGATTTCCGGCAAAGCATACAAACCGCCGCTGATGATCCGGATTGCCGAAAGCATTTCGTCTGTTGTCAAAGGTTTTAATGGGAAAATTTTTTCAGAATCCCTGTTTCAACGCGAATTATACGAATCACACGAAAAAACGATAAGTGTCTAATCTGTCAAAAAACCGCAGGGTTTCCAAAACCCTTATACCAATTCTCCATTGAATTTATATACTCGTTCCCATCTCTGCGTGGGAACGTTTTTCAGCATGACCTGCCAACACGAGCGTACAGACTGCATTCCCCGCGGGCGTCAATGCCATTAAGTTAAGGGGTATTTTGCCCCGGAAGCGCTTAATGTTTGCACACCAGTGCGTTTAAAAGGGTTAAGCCCCGGCGGGGTAGCATGTTCCGGATGTGTCCACATGCCGCTCCTGACGGAGCTTTCTGTTCAGAATATGCCGGATTTTCTGCTACTACAAACATTCCATCGAAGGGACGGTGAACTTTCCTCCTTAACTTGACGGCATTAACGGAGCGTGGGAACGAGATTAAATCTGTCAAAAACCCTGAGGTTTCCGGACAGAAAAATTGTACAGGTTGTTTCTTTACAAACTCTAAAGGCAAACTGTTATGATTCTGCATTTTCTGCGGGAAATTCTCTGTGATCTCTGCGGGAAACTCCATAGGGATACAATGCCAAAATTTTTCTGCACAATTGCAATATGTTTTATTTTCTGAATCTTAACCCTTTCAACTGCAAGGAGAAAAATGCTTCTTCACCCCAAAAAAGAGAAATATGAACATCTGGACGCGCGCGTTCCAGAGAGATCATGCTGAAAACCATAGATTTCTTTGAAAACAAAGGAAAAGGAAAACTCAAGGAAGATTACCGCAATATGGTCTGGTACCCGGGATTTTCTGGACTTTGTCAAAAAAAAATTTTGCCACGCTGCTCACGCCTTCCCAGTATGCAGATGGCGATCCGGACATGCGCTGGGACACAGCCCGGATCTGTGACATGAACGAGATTCTGGGATTTTACGGACTTCCCTACTGGTACACATGGCAGGTCAGCATTCTGGGACTTGGCCGCTCTGGATGGGAACAAATGAAAATGCAAAGAAAAAAGCTGCAAAACTTCTCAAAGAGGGAGCCATTTTCGCGTTTGGTCTTTCTGAAAAAGCCCACGGCGCAGATCTCTATTCTTCAGACATGAGCCTTACGCCTTTGGGAGATGGCAAATATGTGGCAGACTGGAGGCAAATATTATATCGGCAACGGCAATGAAGCTGCAATGGTCTCCACTTTTGCCAAAAATTCCGAAACTGATGAATATGTGTTCTTTGCCGAATTCCAAATATCCAGTTATGAATGCATCCAGAATGTTGTGGCATGGCAGGGCTATGTGGCGGAATACGCACTTCATGCCTACCCGATTACAGAAGACGATATTCTTTCCACAGGGGAGGAGCACTGGGACTCTGCGCTCAATACCGTGAATGTGGGCAAATTCAATCTGGGCTGGGCGCATCGGCATCTGCACCCATGCGTTTTATGAAGCCATCACCCACGCGGCGCATCGCAATCTTTACAGCAAATTTGTCACGGATTTTCCCCATATCCGCCAACTGTTCACCGGATGCTTATACCCGGCTTGCAGCAATGAAACTGTTTTCCGCCCGTGCCATTGACTATATGCGCTCGGCCTCTGCACAGGATCGGCGGTATCTGCTCTACAATCCTCTGGTGAAAATGAAAGTGACCACACAGGGCGAGGGTCATCAATCTGCTCTGGGATGTGATTAGCCAAAGGATTTGAAAAAAAACTACCTATTTTGAAATGGCGCGAAAAATCCGGTCTCTGCCCAAACTGGGGAACCGTGCATGTCAACATGGCCCTGGTGGTCAAGTTTATGGCCAATTATCTGTTCAATCCGGGAAAATTTCCGGAAATTCCCAAACGGGATGACGCAGCCAATGATGATTTCCTTTTCTGCCAAGGCCCGACCAAGGGACTGGGAAAGATTCAGTTCCATGATTACAATGCCGCATATGACAGTGTGAATCTGCCCAATGTGAATATCTTCAAAGAGCAGATTGCAGTTCTCAAGGATCTGCTGCTCAAAGCGGCTCCGGACAAAGAACAGACAAAGGACATAGATTTTCTCCTGAGTCTGGGGGAACTGTTCACTCTGGTGGTTTACGGACAGCTTGTCATTGAAAAGACAAACATGGAAAACACGGACAAAGATCTGGTGAATCAGATCTTTGATTTCATGGTCAGGGATTTTTCCAAATTTGCCCTACAGATTTATTCCAAACCCGGAACCACAGTGCCCCAGATGGATTTCTGCATGAAAATGATCCGCAGACCCCAGGTGAATCCCGCGTGTTTTCAGAAAATCTGGCAGGAATATGTCCGGGTTCTTGCAGACAGTTATGAGATGAATCCCTGATTTGATGCGTTTTTCACAGGGTGCTGTTGACAGAAATCCGTATTTCCTTTATATCCTGTACCAGTTTTTTTGCAATGATTACCGCGCAGACAATCTCAGAAAATATGGCTGTTATGACGCAGGACAGCCATATGCAGTATCAACCTGGGATCTGCATCAAAACAGCCTGCCGCAAAGCATCAGAATTTCCGGACAGGGAAACCGCACAGGCTGTTTCGTTGCAAACCCTTACTGAGGAAAAGGAACAGGCAAACGGAGTACGGATTATGTTTCAGATCAAGATCAACTACAAAAGAAATGCACTGCTCAATGTCATGAGCGGACGCATTGACGCTGAAGAGGCCAGATCCATTGTCAGAAAATTCCAGGAAGGTGTAAACAAGCTTAAACCCGGTTTTGCCGTAATCACGGACATTACGGATTTTGTGCCCACAACCGAGGAGGTGCGCAACATCCTCAGGGATGCCACAAGATATGCGGTCAAACACGGTTTGGGGCGAACAGTCCGCATTGTATCCAACAATCTCACATCGAGTATCGGCAGCATACAGTTCAACCGGACAGAAAAAAATCTGGGATGTATGTCAGAAGTGGTAACTTCCCTGTCTGAAGCCAAAAAAATCCTGGGATGGAAATAGCGGTTTGAGATGTCAGGTTTCAGGAAAACAAACACTGAAACCTGACACCTGCAAGTCTCATCAGCACTGTTTTTGAACAGGGCGCAAGCAACAGGTAAAATAATAAGGAAAGCATATGTATCAGTATGACAAGCCCGACAATCTCGTGGAACTGATAGAGGACAGTGTTTCCAAGTTCGGGGACAGACCTCTGTTTGGAAGCAAAAACAGAGATGGGGAATATGAGTGGATTTCTTACCGGGAAATCGGCACCCGCATCGATCATTTCCGTGCAGGGCTTGCAGGCATTGGTGTGGGAAAGGATGATGCTGTGGGCTTTATCGGCGGCAACCGGCCGGAATGGGCGGTTGCGGCCTTTGCCGCATACGGACGGGGTGCCCGCTTTGTTCCCATGTATGAAAAGGAACTGGTGAAAATATGGCAATATATCATCCGGAACGCGGGGATCAAAGTGCTGGTGGTTTCCACCCCCGCGATATGTGCGCAGGTCAGAGAATTTCAGAAGGAAACTCCGGCTCTGGAGCGGGTATATATCATTGAAAGTGAAGGACAGGATTCCATGTCCGCTTTGGAACAGGCAGGCTCTGCAAAACCTGTGCCTTCCCTCCGTCCCAAACCTCAGGACACAGCCGCGCTGATTTACACCTCCGGCACCACAGGCAATCCCAAGGGCGTGCTTCTGTCTCATGGAAATTTCACCAGCAATTTCATAGCCGCAGGCAAACTCTTTCCGGATCATCTCACGGAAAAAGCGCGGCTTATTTCCATTCTGCCCTGGGCACATTCCTTTGGTCAGACCGGTGATCTGTACAATATCATCCATGTCGGCGGTTCCATCGGATTCATGGAAAATGTGACAACTCTGGCTGAGGATTTGGCAAAAATCCGGCCCACGTTCATCATCGCGGTTCCCAGAGTTTTCAACAAAATCTATGCAGGAGTGCAGGCAAATATAAAGGAAAAAGGCGGACTTGCCCAAAAACTCTTTGACATGGGCATGGAAAGCGCAAAAAAACGCCGTGAACTGCGTGAAAAGGGGCAGTCCCCCGATTTTCTGACAAATCTCAAATACAAAATTGCAGACAGAGTGGTGTTTTCCAAAATCCGGCAGCGCTTCGGGGGGAGTCTGCAGGGGGCAATTTCCGGCAGCGCGACCATGAATGTGGAAGTGGGGTATTTTTTCGCGGACATCGGCATTCCGGTTTATGACTGCTACGGTCTGACGGAAACCACACCGGCCGCCACCATGAACTGCCCGGCCGCGCACAGACCCGGAAGTGTGGGACGTGCCATTGAAAAAGTCAGGGTGGTGATTGACAAAACCCTCAGTGAGGAAGGCGCGGAAGACGGGGAAATCATTGTGTACGGCCCCAATGTCATGCAGGGATACCACGGCAATCCTGAAGCCACGCAGTCCGTGATGACCGAAGACGGAGGCTTCCGCACCGGAGATCGGGGAAAACTGGATAAAGACGGTTATCTGTTTATCACAGGCAGGATCAAGGAGCAGTACAAACTGGAAAACGGAAAATATGTATTTCCCGCCACTTTGGAAGAGGAAATCAAACTTCTGCCCTGGGTGGAAAATGCCATGATTTACGGCGAGGGAAAGGCGTTCAATGTGTGCATGGTTATTCCGGATTTTGATGTGCTGGGAAAATATGCGCGGGAAAAGGGGCTGCCCCCTGATCCAGAGCAACTGGTGCAGAATGCGCAGGTGCAGGAAATGATCAGCGGAGAAATCAACACATTCCTCAAGGGAAAATTCGGAGGGTATGAAATCCCGAAAAAATATATTTTCCTTGACGAGCCTTTTTCTCTGGACAACGGAACCCTGACCCAGACCATGAAACTCAAAAGACCGGCTGTGCTGCAGAAATACATGGATCAGATTCAAGAGGCATATGCGCAACGCCCCTGATGATCTGCGAAAAAATTCTTTTGCATTTTGCAGATGAAAAAAATCCGTTTCCTTATTTGGGAAACGGATTTTTTGTTTGACTTTTTCAGGGTATAATTTATGATTGGGCAGGCTGTGCAGACTGCCGGCCCCTTTGTTTGCATTCTAAAAAATGCCGGGCTGAACATGTGGGAGATAACGGTGTTTTCTGATACGGATAATTCCGGGGTGCAAAATGTCCCACTGTTTTGAATTCGTTGTTTATATTTTTAAACAAACGGTTAAAAGCGGGAGAGAGCTTCTTTTCTGACAGGCTGCATTCCCCCAGAGAGGGAAAACAGGGCAAAGGACACAGCGTTTTTCCGGAAAGATTCTGTTCATCTCCAACTTTGCCAGTCAAAGGCTGCTGCCCTTTATCTGCAATTGTTCATATTCAAAGGATTTGTTTATGATTTCCCGTATAGACCATGTGTCCATTGCTGTGTCAGACAGTCAGAAGGCATTGGATTTTTTGCAAAAATTGATGGGCGTGATTCCGGGAGCATCCGGTTCGGACAATCATCTGAAATACTCCTGGCAGATTCTTTCTGCCGGAGATTTGTCCCGTCTGGAAATCCTCACACCGACCGGTTCCGGCAGTTTTCTGAATAATTTTCTGAAAAACAAAGCAGGCGGAGTCCATCATATCACCTTTGAAACGCCTGACATTCTTGCTGCAAAAAAACGTCTGGAAGAACTGAAAATCCCTTATTTCGGTTTCCGGGACAGTGATCCGGCATGGAAGGAACTTTTCATTCATCCCAAAGATGCATTCGGTGTGCTGATCCAACTGGCTGAATTCCGTCCTGATGAATGGCTGGCTCCGTCTGTAACCCTCCCGCGCGGAAAGCGTTGGGAAGCGGAAAAAAAAACAGATGGCATTGCTCTCACCCTGGCCCATCCCGGAGGCGGAAAAGCGGTGCTGAAATTCACTCCTTCTGAAATACGTGAACTCATCAGGGATTTGGAGAAACTGATTTCCTGACCCCTGCCGTGCAGTCCTTTCAGGTGATTTCCAAATATGGATTTGCCGGATCTGAAGGGATCACAAACGGAAAGTTTGTGAAACTGCCAGACTTTCCGTTTGCCACTCCTTTGGCAACCTGTTTTTCGGAAATCACCTTAACAATCAGATTCACCCTGATTCCGGCAACACCCGGAATACGGACAGACTTTTTACAAATATGAAAACAGAAAAAAATGAACCTTCACCCTCAGACAGAGACCCTGAACAGCATTCATCCCCTTTGATTGACAGATTTGACAGAACACTCAGCTATCTCAGGGTATCCATCACAGATCGCTGCAATCTGAAATGCATGTACTGCATGCCGCCGGGCAGGCAGATTCGCTGGCTGTCCCATTCCGAAATTCTGCGGTATGAGGAAATTCTCCGCATTGTCCGTATCGGTGTCGGCCTGGGGATCAGCAAAGTCCGGATTACAGGCGGTGAGCCTCTGGTGCGGAAAGATGTGTATGATTTTCTGGGGGAACTGAACCGGATTCCGGGCATTTGCGATATATCCCTCACAACCAACGGGATTCTGCTCAAGGAAAATCTGGAAAAACTGAAAGAAGCGGGCATCCGGCGTCTCAATGTCAGTCTGGATACCCTCAGCCGGGAAAAATACACGCAGATCACGGGAATGGACGCGTTTGTTCAGGTTATGGAAGGAATTGAAAAAGCGGCAGAACTTGGTTTTGATCCTGTCAAAATCAATACGGTTGTCATGAGAGGCATCAATGACGGGGAACTGATTGATATTGCCCGCATCTCCCTTTCCCGGCCTTTTCACATGCGCTTTATCGAATATATGCCCATCGGTGATGCGGTGCAGGACAGAAACAGACAGATACTGGCTCCGGAAATCATGAAACTCCTCAGCACGGTGGATGAAATTTTGCCGGTGGACAGAAATGCACGGGACGGCCCTGCGGAACGGTATCGATTCAGAAACGGCAGGGGAGAAATCGGTTTCATCCGTCCCGTCAGCCATCATTTCTGCACGCAGTGCAACCGGCTGCGCCTTACCGCCAGAGGCGGACTCCGGCCCTGCCTCCTTTCCGACCGGGAGATTGACATCAAAACACCTCTTCGAAACGGAGCTTCTGACAGGGAACTGG